>CANLSH010000003.1 GCA_947493705.1 uncultured Arachnia sp.
GAGTGGGCTGCCTGCGGCGGTGTCGAAATAGCTCTGGTGATTGAGTGGGCTGCCTGCGGCGGTGTCGAAATAGCTCTACTGTTGAGTAGGCCGCCTGCGGCCGTGTCGAAATAGCTCTGCTGATTGAGTAGGCCGCCTGCGGCCGTGTCGAAATAGCTCTGCTGATTGAGTAGGCCGCCTGCGGCCGTGTCGAAATCCCCCTCGCCGCCGGTGGTTGCCGGACATCAAGCCCAGCCCATGAGTGAGGAGTTTCGGTGTCTTGGAACGGGTCGCGTAGCATCGACACGTTGGTTTTTCCGAGGGAGAGTGTTTTCAGGTGCGCGTACTGGCAGCCATGAGTGGCGGCGTGGATTCAGCGGTGGCCGCCGCCCGGTTGGTGGCTGCGGGGCACGATGTGACGGGCGTGCACCTCGCTCTGTCGAAGAACCCGCAGAGTTACCGCACCGGCGCCCGCGGATGCTGCTCGCTGGAGGACAGTCATGACGCCCGTCGCGCTGCGGATCTTCTCGACATCCCTTTCTATGTCTGGGACTTCGCACAGGAGTTCCAGGAGGAGGTGGTGGACGATTTCGTGGAGGAGTATCGCGCCGGCCGTACCCCCAACCCATGTCTGAAGTGCAACGAGAAGATCAAGTTCGCGGCGGTGCTGGACAGGGGACTGGCGCTCGGTTTCGATGCGGTGGCCACCGGGCACTATGCACGTCTCGTGGAGGGCCCCGACGGTGTTGAACTGCACCGCGCCGTCGACCCCGAGAAGGACCAGTCCTACGTCCTGGGCGTCCTGACGCAGACCCAGCTGCGTCACTCCCTGTTCCCACTCGCAGAAACGCCGAAGACCGAGGTGCGAGCAGAGGCCGAAGCGCTGGGACTGGCCGTGGCCAAGAAGCCCGACAGTCACGACATCTGTTTCATCCCCGACGGCGACACCCAGGGTTTCCTCTCCCGCTACCTCGGTGAGGAACCCGGTGACATCGTTGACTCCGAGGGGGTCACGCTCGGCATCCATCATGGAAGTCACAACTTCACCGTCGGCCAGCGCAAGGGACTGGATCTGAAGATTCCTGCTCCCAACGGCGAGGCGCGTTACGTGCTGAAGATTGAACCTGTCAACAACACGGTCGTGGTGGGTGCTCGCGAGGATCTGAAGGTGCGGACGTTCCGTGGTATCCGGCCCAGCTGGACACAGCACCCCATCGAGGGTCCGTGGCGAGGGCAGGCGCAGTACCGGGCACATGGAGCACCCATGGATGCGACCATAACTCTGCGAGGCAGCGAACTGCTCGTGGAGTTGGATCGCGAGGCCTCCGGCGTCGCACCGGGCCAGAGTGTCGTGGTCTTCGACGGTGACCGCGTGGTCGGGTCAGCCACCATCAGTGAAGCCCACTGATGCGGATCACGGCTGCGGGCTCCCTGCCCGGCACGGAGTTCCGTGGTGCGCTCGGTGCCGTGTCCGAGGTGCTCGCCGACATCCTGGCTTTGCCGGAGTTGCCGCAGCGCGGCGTCGGATCCCAGTTGGTGGGCCGGGCACTGGGGCTGATCGACGGTCTGGATTTCGACCTGCAGCCTGCCGGGTGGCGTCTCACGAGCGGCTCCGGGGCGGACCATCGCCGCGCGCGCTCACAGTGGCGTTTCGACTTGGATGACACAGAAGAACTGCTTCAGGGCTTCAGAGGAGTACTCAAGGTGGCGGTGGCCGGTCCCTGGACGTTGGCCGCCTCCGTGGAGCGGCCTTCGGGAGACCGGCTCCTTGCAGACCATGGCGCCCGGCGAGAACTGGCCCAGGCTCTGGCTGAGGGGGTAGCGCTGCTGTTGGCCGACCTCTCCGCGCGTCTGCCGGAGGCAACTCTTCGTCTGCAGGTGGATGAGCCCATGGTGGTGGCCGTCGCAGAGGGCGGCGTGCCAACTGCCAGCGGCTTCTCGCGCCATCGTCGAGTTCACGCACCGGAACTCAGCAGCGCTCTGGAGATGTTCACCTCGCTGGAGTCAACGGCCGTCCTGCACTGTTGTGCAGCGGGGCAGTGGCTGTCGCTCGCGCGCAGCTCCCGCTTCACCGCCGCGTCCATCGATCTGCGGCTCTTCGAGGAACCCCGGAGCCGCGACGATGTCGGTCAATGGATTGCCGGCGGCAACTCGGCGGTGGTAGGAGTGGTCGACAGCTCGAGCCCCAGCGTCCAGCCTGCGGATCAGCTCGTGACACGCGCACTTGATTTCCTGCGTCCCATGGGACTCGACCCGGACATGCTCCGCCATCAGGTGGTGCTCGGCACCTCGTGCGGGCTGGCAGGATGGGCGCTGCGCGATGTTGTGCCGCAACTGGAGCAGTTGCGTCGCTCCGGTGAGCTCCTCGATGAACAGCTGGTTCGCTGACCCACGTCGCCACGATCGCCTCGCTAGACTCTTGGTGTGCGCGTATTCACGGACCTGAACCTGAATGGCAAGAGCCCCATGCGTGCGCAACCACGCGTCGGTGACTGGGGCCCGGAGAAGGTCCCGAGCACCCGTTTCAAGAAGTGGCAGCGCGTCCTGGTACCCATCGTCGCGGTGCTGCTCGCCGTCGGGGTGTTCTTCCTGGGGCGCATGTTCTACCTCGCGCTCACCGAACCACAGGCGAGCAGTAGTGTGGCGCAGCACCGTAATGTCGAGATCGACGCCAGTTACGCGCTGGCTCAAGCCCCCTTGACAGCCTCCGCGAACCAGCCGGTGATCGTGGATGGATGGGTGATGGCGGTGCCGACGCACACGGCGTGGGCGCCGAGGCGCATGACGGCGACAGCGTGCTCCAGGGTGTGGACACGGCCCTCGACCACGACGGGCTTGGTGCACGCTGCGATGGCCTGCTCAGCGAACTCGAAATCGGGGCCCACTGTCTTTGCCCGGTCCCCGGTGTAGCCGCCGAGCGTGGTGCCGATGATGTCTGCGCCATCGCCTTCCGCACGGACGCAGTCCTCGACGGATCCGCAGTCAGCCATCACGAGGACGTCGGGATGCTTGTCTTTCAGCCCCGCGACCACAGCAGCGAAGGTGAGGCCGTCGGGACGCGGACGTGAAGTGGCGTCAATGGCCACAATCTTCGCGCCAGCTTCCGCGCAGGCGAACGCGAGTTCCAGCGTGGGAGTGATGTAGACCCCCTCGGCCCCCTCCTTAACGAGGCCGATGACGGGTACGTCGAGGACGGCAGCAGTGGCTCGGATGTCGTCAAGCCCCTGCACGCGAATGGCTGCCGCGCCGCCGGTGACGCAGGCCTGCGCCACCTGGGATATGGTGCGCGGATCGCGCATCGGCTCGCCGGGGTAAGCCTGGCAGGACACGATGAGTCGGCCTGCCAGGGCATCGATGAGCGCGGTCATGTGAGCAGGCCCGTGCTGACCAACACCTCACGGACGGAGGAGATGTCCTCGTCGGTGAAGTCAGCCAGCGGCCGGGGTTGGGTGGGGCTCTCGATGATGCCGAGGAGGTTCATGGCAATCTTGAAGGCTCCCACACCTGTGCCGTCACCGCCACGGCCCTGGGGCTTCAGCACGGTGATGAACTCCGCATTGATCTCGTTCTGGATGGCGACGGCATGCTCCCATTTGCCGTCGACGCAGGCATCCCACAGGGCGCGATAGCGAGCCGGATCCACGTTGGCAAAGCCGGGCACCATGCCGTCCGCCCCGATGAGCATCATGGCCTCGTTGACCATCTCATGGCCGGTGAACAGGGTCAGGGGTGACCCGGCAGCGCGGTTGAGAGTGATCAACCGCCGGAACTCGACATCATTGCCGGAGGAATCCTTGACACCGGCCAGTACACCCTCGGAGCCGAGTTCAACCATCATTTCGGGCGGCAGTTTGCACCCACCGAGACGGACAGGGATGTCGTAGGCGAAGACGGGCACATCGACGGCGGCGGCAATCATGCGGAAGTGCTCGGCGATCTCCGACATCGCGTTGAGGGCGTAGATGGGGGCGGTGACGACTATGCCGGTGGCACCAGCCTCCACGGCGCGATGCGCCTGCTGTATGACACGCGGAGCCGTCTGCTCCATGCAGCCCACCAGCAACGGCACCCGGCCGTTTGCGCGGGCGGCGATGGCTGAGGTGACGGCAACGCGCTGCTCATCGGTGAGGTAGGCCACTTCACCGGTGGAGCCGAGCACGAAGAGGCCATGCATCCCACCGTCGATGAGGTGATCCACCACTTTGTCCAGCGATGCGAAGTCGATGTCACCGCCCGCAGTGAAGGGTGTGACCACCGGGGGGAAGATGCCGACGAACGGGTTCATGCTGATGGCTCCTTGAGCAGGGATGGCACTGCGGACAGCAGTGTGGCGGTGTAGGGGTCCTTGGGATTGTTGAAGATCTGGTGGGTGGGACCCATCTCAACCATCTTCCCGAAGTACATGACGCCAATGCGGTCCGAGACGAACCGCACGGTGTTGATGTCGTGGCTGATGAACACCAGCCCCAGGCCGAGGCGTTCCTTGAGGTCGCTCAGCAGGTTCAGGACCTGTGCCCGGACTGACACGTCCAGCGCTGAGGTGGGCTCATCGGCGATGATGACGTCGGGCTCCAGCGTCAGGGCACGCGCAATGGCGACGCGCTGACGCTGGCCGCCTGAAATCTGACGGGGAAGCACATTGAGCGCCGACTGCGGCAGACCCACCAGGTCCAACAGTTCTTTGACCTTCTCCAAGCGGCCAGCCGGGTCGCTGAGACCGTGGACACGGTAGGGGTCCATGAGGGTTTCGCGCACCGACATCCGGGGGTTGAGTGCCGTCGCCGGATCCTGGAAGACCACGGAGACGGCCCGGCCCAGCTTGCGTCGCTCGGCATAGGAATTCTCCACCTTCTCGCCCCTGAAGAGGACCTCACCGTCGGTGACGGGCTGCAGACCCACCATGACCCGTGCGGTGGTGGACTTGCCACAACCGGACTCACCCACGATCCCTACGGTCTCACCGCGTGAAACGCTGAGGCTCACGTCGTTGACGGCATGCACTTTGTCCGGACGGAAGAGCTTGCCCGTGCGTGCCTTGTGCACCACGTGCACATTGCGCAATTCGATGACTGGTGGCTCAGTCTCAGACATGCTCTGCCTCCTTCGCGAGGGCTTCACGCAGCTCGGGTGTGCTGGCGTACACGTGGTCGGACCCGTCCACCGTCAGCAGTTCAGGACGGGTGGTGAGACCGATGTCCGGGTGGGACGAGCGGGGTGCGAACCTGTCGCCCGCCACGAACTCTCGCGGTGAAGGGACCGTGCCGGGCACTTGGTGCAGCCGGTCGGCGCCTTCCTCGATGGAGAGCACCGCGCCCAGGAGGCCACGGGTGTACTCGTGGCGAGGATCGGACAGCAGGTTCGTGGTCGAGGCCTGCTCCACCACCTGGCCCGCGTACATGACGGTGATCCTGTGCGCCACTTCGGCCACCAACGCCAGGTCGTGGCTCACGAAAACCATCGCGAACCCCAGCTTGTTGCGGAGTTCATTCAGGAGATCAATGACCTGTGCCTGCACCGTGACATCCAGTGCTGTGGTGGGTTCGTCGGCGATCATGAGTCGCGGATTTCGGGTGAGCGCCATGGCGATGAGCACACGCTGTCGTTGTCCACCCGAGAGCTCGTGCGGGTAGGACTTCAGGGTGCGGACCGGGTCCAGACCCACCAAGTCCATGAGATCTTCGGCGGTGCGTTGCCCACCGCGTTTGGTGAGTTGCTTCATCTGAGCGCTGATCAGCATGGACGGGTTCAGGGAACTGAGTGCGTCCTGATAGATCATGGCCATCTCGTGACCTCGCAGCGCATTGCGCTCCTTGGGGTTCAAGGTCAGGAGGTCCACGCCGTCGAACATGATCTGGCCTGTGATCTTTGCGGTGCTGGGCAGCAACCCCATGATGGCCATCGAGGTGATCGATTTGCCACAACCGGACTCACCCACCAGACCCATCGTCTCGTGCGGACGGACGGTGAAGGAGACGTTGTCGACGATGGAAACATCGCCGTGTGCGCCCGGGAAGGCGATACTCAGGTTGATGACCTCGAGCAGAGGTTCAACATCCGGGTCTTCCATGACGAGGCGGTCGGTGCGCTGGAGTTCAGAGGCCCTGAGGTTCGCCAGCTTCTTCTTCAACGATTCTGCCTGGGAGGTGTGGCTGCGAGCGATACCACCGGCTGCCTTCTCACCGCGCATGGCGGCCTCATCGGCCTCCACATCGACCTTCACCTTCACCCTGGGGGATGCCATGGCGTCGGTGAGGCCTTCGGAGAGAATGTTGAGGCACAGAGTGGTGATCAGAATGAACAGGCCCGGGAAAAAAGTGGCCCACCAGTGACCTGAGAGCAGGAGGGCCTTACCCTCGGAGAGCATATTGCCCCATGTCGGCGTGTTCACGGGGCTGATGCCGGTGCCGATGAAGGACAGCGAAGCCTCGAAGACGATGGCATCGGCCACGAGCACGGTGGCGAACACCATGATGGGTGCCAGACAGTTGCGGGCCACGTGCTTGACGAGGATCCACCAAGTGCGGGCTCCCATGACCTTGGACGCGGCCACGTAGTCCTCACCGAATTGGGACAGGACGTTGGCGCGCACCACTCGGGTCAGTTGTGGCACGTAGAGGAAGGCGATGGAGGCGATCACCACGGGCAGCATCGGCAATCGGGTGGCGAGTGCAGAGACGAGCACCGCGGCCAGCGCAATACCCGGAAAGCTCATGATGACGTCCAGGACGCGCATCAGGACTTCTGCGACCCACTTGCGGGCGGTGGCTGCGATTGAGCCGAGCACAGCCGCCACTATCAGAGCGATGCCCGTGGCGCTCAGGCCGACGATGAGCGAGACCCGCGCGCCGAAGATGACGCGGGAGGCGATGTCGCGACCTTTGGCATCGGTCCCGAACCAGAACTCGCCCTCGGGGGGGATGGAGCTGTCGGGCAGCAGCTGCGTGCCCACCCCATCGATCTCGATCTCGGTGTAGACGATCTTGTCCTCAGGCACGAGGCCGGATGCGCCGGGGGCGTAGGGGGCGATGAGCGGAGCAAAGATGGCCATCAGGACCACGATTCCCACCACGACCAGCGCTATCCGGGAACCTATGGGGAGCACCTTCAGCGACGGGAGGCGGAGCCCCGGGGTCTGGAGCTTGGTCTTGGATTCTGAAGAGAGCATCAGACGCTCCTGATCCGTGGGTTGACGAGGACGTAGAGGATGTCCACGATCATGTTGATGAAGATGAAGGCTATGGCGACGGTCACGGTGACCCCTTGGACGATGTTGACGTCGTTGCGGGTAATGCCCTGAAAGATCAGTTGTCCCATTCCCTGGATGTTGAAGATCATTTCGATGACGACGGCGCCGCCCATCAGGTAGCCGACGCGCAGGCCGAGCACAGTGATGGGTGTGATCAGTGCGTTGCGCAAGACGTTGCGGCCGATGACCACAGGTTTGGGAATGCCGGCACCAATGGCGGTGCGAACATAATCGCGGTCCAGCTCTTCCACCATGGCAGTACGGACGACGCGTGTCAGGGAGCCGGCAACGGGTACGGCGAGCGCAACCACCGGCAGAAACACCTGGTCCACGTACGCCTGGGGATTGTCGAAGAATGAGACCCAGTCGGTGACAACTGCAGGGAAGAGCCCGGCACCCCCCGGCACGTTGCCGAGCCATTGAATCAGCAGGAGCGCCAGCCAGAAGGACGGCGTCGCAAGGCTGGCGATGGAGAACACGCGGATGGACTGATCAGGCCACTTGTCGCGGTACAGCGCTCCGAGAACGCCGAGCAGAGTGGCGATGATGATGGCGAGGAAGAGACCGAGGAAGGTCAACTGCAATGTGATGGGGAAGGCAGTAGCCACCAGGTCAGCGATCGGTACACCCACGAAGGAGGTGCCGAGGTCTCCCTGCACCAAGCCGGTGAGGTAGTCCCAGAAGCGCACGAGAAGTGGATCATTGAGGTTGTTGGCTTCGCGGTAGATCTCGAGGGCCTCTGCGCTGGCGGATTCGCCCAACGCGAGCCGGGCGGGATCTGCGCTGGAGAACGACATGACGACGATTACCAGCAATGTCACGCCAAAAACCATGATCGGCAACGCTATGAGGCGTCGTCCGAGGAGCCGGATGAGGTTGGACAAGACGGTTGCTCCTTCGCACTCGTCATTCCCCGGGGGAGGGGGTTACAACTTGGATGGTAGCTATTCCAGATCGTCACGGATGGGTTGAGCGGGGATTGCTGGGGGGCACACAATCCCCGCCCAAGTGTTTTTCGATCAGCGAGTTGAGGACACGTCCACGAACGAGAGCCCGGTCACGGCGAGCGGCTGGAAGTTCTGCAGCGTCTCCGCGTTCCAGGCCGTCGGTGTCTTCTGGTGGAAGATCGGGTACAGCGGCACGTTCTCCGAGATGACGTCGAAGATCTGGTGCCAGAGCTCCATCTGCTCATCACCGGATGCCTCGCCGGCCTGGTCAAGGAGATCCTGGACCTGGTTGTAGGACTCAGAGCCCTTCCAGTGCATCCGGGAATCTGTCCACGTGTCACCGGCGTACCACCAGCGCAGCAGCAGGTCAGCATCGTCGCCGAACACCGACGGGTCACCGGGTGCCACCACAATGTCGAAGGCTTCCGGGCTGCCGTCGATTGTGGCATAGACGTCGCTGGACTTCTTCTCCTCGTACTGCACCGTCAGTCCGGCCGCTTCAAGAGACTCCTTGATCATCGGACGAGCAGCTGCGAAGAAGCCGTGATCCGATGCGAGAAGGCGGACAGTTGTGAGGCCCGTCTCCGCGAGCAGGGCCTTTGCCTTGTCAAGATCCTGGGGGGTGTAGACCGTGGCGGCCTCCTTGTAGGCGGGGTGTTCCTTCTGAACGAAGGACGTGGCTGGCGTGGCCAGGTCCGACATGCCGACGGAGGTGATCTGGTCGTAGTCCAAGGCGTACATCATCGCTTGGCGGTTTCTCACGTCGTCCATCGGCGCGGAGCCACAGTTGAACATCATGAACACCAGTCCAAAACCTTGTTCGGCGGCGACGCTCTTGCTCTCGGCCAGGGTGGAGAGGTCGGCGACCGGTACCGAATCGATGGCTTGGACGGTGTCCGAGGTGAGAGCGTTCGTACGCGTGGAAGCATCCGGCAGAATCTGCCACGTCATCGATGGCGCGAGCGCCGGGTGAGGCCCGGTGTAGGCGTCATTGCGCTCGAAGACGACCGTCTGCGTTGCAGCACCGTTGTCGGTCATCGTGTAGGCACCGGTGCCGATGGGCATCAGATCAAACGCTGACTGGTCGGCCTGGACAGCCGCCATGGGGACCACCTTCACCACGGAGAGGCGTTCGGCCACCAGCGAGAAGGGGTACTTGAGGTTGACGGTGACGGTGGTGTCATCCTTCTTCTCGACCGAGTCGAGGAACGGCAGGAACGCAGCGTAGAGCGACTGGTTGGCCTCATCCAGAACGCGATCAAATGAGAACACGACATCGTCGGTGGTGACTGCTTCACCGTTGGTGAAGACGGCGCCATCGCGCAGCGTGACTTCCCACGTGGTGTCGTCCACCTGCTGGGGCATGTCGGCGCCCAGGGCGGCGTAGACCTCGCGGGTGGCTGGGTGAATCTCGGTGAGACCCTCCATGGTGTGCCAGTTGGCGGCGAGGGTGAGAGCGGAGGTGGTGGTCATCGGGTCGTACCCGTTGGTGCCCAACTCATAGGAGATACCAGCTTCGATGGGACTGTCGCCACCACCGGGGGCGGCGGTTCCGTCAGGGCTGGTTCCACCGTCGGGAGTGGCGGCAGGTGTCTCGGCGTCTGTGGTGCCACAGGCTGCCAGCGTGGCAGTGATGCCAGCGGCGGCGGTGGAGGCCCCCATCAGCTTCACGAATGACCGGCGGGACAGTCCTGTGCGGGCTTCGTCGGGGAGGTGCATCGTTGAACTCCTTGATTGTTCTGACGTCTGATGACTGACGTAATCGCTATGCTATGCGAAGAGTAACGTGGTGGCAACAAGTGGGAATGTGTGGTGTGGTCACGATTGGATAACGAATACCCGCCACAGGAGATCCCGACGGATAAGAGTAGGGCGTGACAGCATGACATCAGAGGTTGTTCCGGGCATTGGAATCCGTGGCAATGGGTCCCTCGCGTCCGAAGCCGCACGCGAGATCAAACGGCTCATCCTGGCCAATGGGCTGCGTTCCGGTGACCTTCTCCCCACTGAATCCGAGTTGTGCGAAAAATTGGGAGTCTCCCGCTCATCTGTGCGCGAGGCCATCCGTACGCTCCAGACGTTGGACATTGTGGACGTGAAACATGGACGTGGCACATTCGTGGGGAAGATGTCCCTGCAACCGCTGGTGGAAACGCTCGCTTTTCGCTCCGTCACCAGCCCGGGTGACGATTTTCGCGCACTGCGCGAGGTTGTTGATGTGCGAGTGAGTCTGGATCTCAGCTTCGCCGAGCGGATAGTCGCGCACTTTGAAGGAACTCGTCACGAATTGCTGCACCTGCTGGTGGGCGAGATGGTTGCCTCAGCTCGACGGGGTGAGCCCTTCGCCGCCGCCGACCGGGAGTTCCACACGCAGCTGTTCAGCGAGTCAGGTTGCGAGATGGTGTCGCAGCTTGTCGCCGCCTTCTGGGATGTCCATACGGCCGTGCTGCCGCAACTGGCCATTCCCACGCCCTGCGACATCGAGCTGACGGCAAAAGCTCACGGCGACATGTTGGAGGCTGCTGAGGCGGGCGACGTGGAGGCATATCGGCGCGCCGTGAACGCACACTATGCGCCGTTGCTCCGGGTGCTCGATGCGAGCGCCCCGGACCGTTCGGCCTGAGAAATAGTGGCTTGGGCCACAAGCCCTAGGATGGTCTCCGATTACCCTGCAGTCCAGTTTCCAGGAGCACAGACGTGGCGTTGACCGCTGACGACGTATCCCGGCTCGCCGGGTTGGCGCGCCTTCATCTCAGTGAGGGCGAATGCGCCGCACTGGCGCCCGAACTCGACATCATTCTCTCCTCCGTGGAGCAGGTGTCCGAGGTGGCTCGCGACGACATCCTGATGATGACCCACGCCCTTCCGCTGGCCAACGTGATGCGGCCGGACGTCGTGACGCCATCCCTGACACCGGAGCAGGCGCTGGCCGGCGCACCAGCTGAAGAGGACGGCCGGTTCCGCGTCCCCCAAATCCTGGGGGAGGAGGCATGACTGACTTCTCACTGCTCACGCGCCCGGCGCATGAGCTGGCCGAACTGCTCCGCACCGGTGACGTGACCTCCGAGGAACTGACGTTGATGCATCTGTCGCAGATCGAGGCGCTCAACCCAGCTCTCAATGCGTTCCTTGTGGTGGATGCCGACGGCGCCCTCGCCACTGCCCGCGACGTCGATGCGCGCCTGGCAGCCGGTGAAGAGTTGGGCCCATTGGCCGGGGTGCCCATCGCCATCAAGGACAACTTCTGCACGCGTGACCTGCCCACCACCTGTGGGTCACGAATGCTGGAGGGATGGGTGCCGCCGTACGACGCCACCATCATCACCCGGCTGCGTGACGCCGACCTTGTCATCCTGGGCAAGACCAACATGGATGAATTTGCCATGGGCTCCTCCACGGAGACCTCGGCATTCGGGCTCACCCGCAATCCGTGGGACACCGACAGGATCCCGGGCGGTTCGGGTGGTGGCTCGTCCGCGGCCGTTGCAGGCTTCCTGGCGCCGCTCGCCGTCGGTTCTGACACGGGTGGGTCCATTCGCCAACCGGGTGCCGTCACCGGCACCGTTGGCGTCAAGCCCACCTATGGCGGGGTGTCGCGTTACGGGGTGGTGGCCATGGCTTCCAGTCTTGACCAGCCCGGCCCGGTCGCCCGAACCGTCCTGGATGCCGCTCTGCTGCATGAGGTGATGGCCGGTCATGACCCGATGGATTCCACTTCAATCAACGAGCCGGTTCCCGCTCTGGCCGAAGCGGCGCGATCCCGCGACGTCTCAGGCATGCGCGTCGGCGTGGTGAAGGAACTGGGCGGCGAGGGTTACGACGAGGCCGTGGAGGCCAGGTTCCTTGAAGCCGTCGAATTGTTGAAGGAGGCCGGCGCCGAGGTGATCGAGGTGTCCTGCCCCCATTTCACCTACGCCCTCAGCGCCTACTACCTCATCCATCCCGCCGAGGTCTCCAGCAATCTGGCCCGTTTCGACGCGATGCGCTACGGTTTGCGGCTCGGCGATGATGGCAGCAACGGCGCCGAGGCAGTCACAGCCATCACCCGCGGTGAGGGCTTCGGACGTGAGGTGAAGCGCCGCCTCATCATCGGCACGCATGCGCTGTCCAGCGGCTACCACGACCAGTACTACGGCTCCGCCCAGAAGGTCCGCACCCTCGTGGCGCAGGATTTCGACGCCGCTTTCGAACAATGCGACGTCCTTGTGTCACCCACCACGCCCACGCCAGCTTTCAGGATCGGGGAGCGGATGGATGATCCTCTTGCCATGTACAAGGCTGATCTCTGCACCATCCCGTCCAACCTGGCCGGCAACGCGTCGGCGTCCTTCCCCGTCGGGGTCTCTGCTGAGGGGCTGCCCATCGGGCTGCAGGTGATGGCGCCACCCATGGCAGATGACCGGCTCTATCGAGTGGGCGGCTGGCTGGAGTCAGTGATGGAACAGGCATGGGGCGGACCTCTGCTGCAGCAGATGGCCCCTCTGGCCGGGACGAAGGCGGTGCACCAGTGACCGACATGCTCGACTATGACGACGTGCTGGAGCACTTCGACCCCGCCATCGGCCTTGAAGTCCATGTTGAGCTCTCAACGGCGTCGAAGATGTTCTGTGGGTGCTCCACAACTTTCGGCGGGGAACCCAACTCCCAGACCTGTCCGGTGTGCCTCGGTCTGCCCGGGTCACTGCCGGTGGTCAATGCCAAAGCGGTGGAATCGGCCATCCGCATAGGCCTTGCCCTGAACTGCCAGATCGCCCCCTGGGGTCGCTTCGCCCGCAAGAACTATTTCTACCCGGACATGACGAAGAACTTCCAGACCTCCCAGTACGACGAACCCATCGCCCATGACGGGTGGGTGGAGCTCGACGTGGACGGTGAGACGTTCCGCATCGAGATTGAACGTGCCCACATGGAGGAGGACGCCGGGAAGCTGACACACGTCGGCACCAGTGGCCGGATCCATGGCGCCGAGTACTCACTCATCGATTACAACCGCGCCGGCACGCCGCTCATCGAGATCGTCACCCGGCCGGTGCTGGGGGCCGGTGCCAAGGCGCCGCAGGTTGCCAAAGCCTATGTCTCCCACCTGCGCGACCTGATGCGCGCGCTCAAAGTCTCCGATGTGCGCATGGAGCACGGCTCGTTGCGCTGTGACGCCAACATCTCATTGGCGCCCAAGGGGGCCACCGAGCTGGGCATCCGTACCGAGACCAAGAATGTGAACTCGCTGCGCTCCGTGGAGCGGGCCATCACCACTGAGATGCGCCGGCAGGGGGCCGTTCTCATCGACGGTGGGCGCGTGAAGCAGGAAACGCGTCACTTCGACGAGACCACCGGTGGCACACGCTCAGGGCGCTCCAAGGAGAACGAGCAGGACTACCGCTACTTCGCAGAGCCGGATCTGGTGCCGATCGCCCCCAGCAGGGAGTGGATCGAGGAGCTGCGGGCCACGTTGCCCGAACCTCCGGTGCAGCGTCGCAGGAGGCTGGCGGGGCAGTGGGGCTTCGATGAACTGGCGATGCGCGACATCGTCGCAGTCGGTGCCATGGACATGATTGATGAGACGGTCGCCGCCGGTGCAGCGCCGCAGGCTGCCCGCAAGTGGTGGGGTGGCGAACTGGCCCGTCGCGCCAACGAGACCGGGATTGAGTTGGAGGAGCTGTCGATCTCGCCGCAGGACGTCGCAGAGATTTCCGCTCTCGTGGAGTCGGGGGAGCTGAACGACAAGCTGGCCCGTCAGGTCATCGAGGGTGTGCTGGCTGGTGAGGGCACAGCCCGTGAGGTGGTGGACACCCGAGGCCTGGTCATCGTCTCGGACGACGGGGCGCTCAAGGAGGCCGTCGACAAGGCGATCGCGGACAATCCGGATGTGGCAGCCAAGATCCGTGACGGCAAGCACCAGGCCATCGGTGCGCTCATCGGTCCGGTGATGAAGGCCATGCGTGGCCAGGCCGATGCCGCCCGCGTTCGTGAGCTGGTTCTGGAGGAGTTGGGCTGAGCTCTGTCGTCTCCGTGGTAGAACTCGGACATGGAAAATTCGGTTAACACGCCTGTTCGGTACGGCATCGTCGGCACGGGGTACTTCGGTGCGGAGATGGGACGCTACCTCGCCTCCCGTGACGACGCGGCCGTGACGGTGGTGTACGACCCGGAGAATGCGGCGGCGGTGGCGAATGAATTGGGTGCCCGGGCTGCGGGAAGCGTTGAGGAACTCTGCCGCGCAGATGACGTGGACGTCGTCGTCGTTGCCTCCCCGAACTGGGCACATCTGGAACCCGTCCTGCTCGCGGCCGAGGCGGGCAAACATGTTTTCTGTGAGAAACCCATTGCGCTGTCGTATGCGGACTGTGCCGCGATGCTGGAGGCCACCAGTGCAGCCGGAGTGCTGTTCATGGCGGGTCACGTCACAAACTTCATGGCGGGTGTGCGTCGCACAAAGGAGTTGATCGCGGATGGAACCATCGGGGAGGTCTTGTTCTGTCGGGCGGTGCGGACAGGGTGGGAGGATCCCAAGCCCTCGGTGAGCTGGAAGAAGAAGCGCGAGCTCTCTGGCGGACACCTCTACCACCACATCCACGAACTTGATCTGGTGCAATCCATCATGGGACCTGCCCGGATCGCGACGATGGTGGGCGGCAATGTCGCCCACGTCGGCGATGACTTCGGTGACGAGGACGACATGCTCGTGATCACCTTGGAGTTCGACGACAACAGGTTCGCGGCAATGGAGTATGGCTCGGCGTTCCGTTGGCCGGAGCACCACGTGCTCATCCAGGGGACCAACGGTGCGATTCGCATCGACATGCGAGATCCGGGCTGCGAGCTGTTGACTCCCGAGGGGCATGAGCGTTTCCTGCTGCACCGCACGCAGGAGGAGGACGATGACCGTCGCGCTATCCAGCTGGAGCGTGGAACTGATGGGCCCATCATGTACGGCAGCCCCCAGGACCGCACACCGTTGTGGCTGACCGGAGTTATTGAGGAGGAGCTGGACTACTTCCAAGGTCTCGTCAATGGCCGGGACCCCCTGCCGGAATTCGCTGCCCTGACGGACGGCACCGCGGCAACCGCGACCATCGCGACAGCCGACGCGCTGACCCTCTCGCTACGAGAGTCGAGAAAAGTGGCCGTCGAGGAGATCACCGGTGCCTCGTAATTCCGACGCACGAACACTATGCAAGTTTTTCGCTCCCAGCTCTAGATATATCGAACGTGTGAGCGTATAATAGTCTTATGCGAGCGACAGGGAAGGCGGCAGCTGACAGGTTGAGGGCTGCCCTGGTCGCGGGGCGTCAGGCCGCGGCGGATGAGGCATTGGCTATTCATGATTTGGTGGTGGCTTATGACATTGAGATCGATGATGATCTGATCGATGAGTTGTTGGTCTCCACTGTTCCCGGTGGCGGGGAGGGTACCCCGGAGATTCATGAATTTGTGCACCTTGAACTGTGTGGCCTGTTGGGTGTCTCTGCCCGGCATGCACGCTCCCGCATTTTTGAGGTGCTGAATCTGGTCTACCGTCATCCCACGTTGTGGGCGGCGGTGCAGGGGCTCGGTTTGGAGATGCGTCGAGCTGGGATGGCGGCGGCCAAGTGTTGCCAGCTCTCGCGCGGCGATGCGGATCTGGTGGGCAGGCAGTGGTTCCACCAGCAGGAAGGACTCAGCTGGAAGGCCGCCTTCGATCTGCTGGACCGGCTGGTCATCGAAGCAGACCCGGCGTTGGCGGCCAAGAAGCAACAACAAGCCGCCGCCGCCAGGGAGGTGGTGCTCCGGGATCACAGTGAGGGTGCCATCGATGTCACCGCACGGATGGATGCTTTGGATGCGTTGTATCTGGATGCGGCGGTGGATCAGCTCGCCGACATCTTGCGCAGTGACGAAGCCAACGCGGAATCCACCAAGCAGGTGCTGCGCGCCAAAGCGCTGGGAATTCTGGCGACCCCCGCGCTGGCGTTGGGGTTGCAGCAGCAAGCCCTGAACCCTGACACAACGCGGCAGGCTGAACAGCATCCGTTGCTGGCTGATCCCAGTCAAGGACCTGAGCCGGAGGATCCTTATGGCGCGGGATCAGCTGTTGGGCCGTTGGTGGATCCGGAGACTGGCCGTGTGAACAGGGATCCGCATCAGTGCATCGGCCATGCGTGTGGCCGGATCACGGTGCCGCCGGCGAAGTTGCAGCCCAAATCCAAGGTGTTTCTCCATGTCAATGATGAGGACCTGAACCGCCTCGGTGGTGCCGCCTTTATTGAGAAGGTCGGCTGGATCTCCTCGCTGACCCTGGAAGACTTGCTGGGCGGCAAGAACGTCACGATTCAACCCGTGATCGATCTGAATACCATTGCTTCAGAGCAGCAGTACCGGCCATCAGCGCGGATGCGTGAAGCCATCCAGTTGCTGTTTCCCACCGAGGCGTTTCCCTATTCCCACACCCCGAGCCGCGGCCTGGAGTTGGACCACACGGTGGCGTACCGCACGTCATGCAGGTACCCGCAAACCGGTGTCGGGCTGCTGGAGCCCCTCAGCCACAAAGTCCATCACGCGAAAACAGTGGCGGCCTGGCGCGCGAAACAACGTGTCCCCGGCGAGATCGTATGGACCAGCCCACTGGGCTTCCAATACATCGTCACCACAGAACGCACCTACAGACGCGAATAGCTGTTTTGGTCAACGCCCCATCAGGCTCCCGTGTTGGGAAGACCCGGTCGGGTGGTTGGTTGCGGTGTGGCGGGAGGCGTCGAGGGTGCTGCTGTCTTCGATGCGGTCGCCGTGGGCGAAGTGGTTGGTTCCTCCGGAATGCCCACCAGCGCAAACGTCAGCGTGATGCCCGCGCTCCCCGACGTGTCGATGACGAGTCTTGTATCGTCCCCATCCATCTCAAAGGACACGCGCTCAGCATCCGGACCGGAAATGCTACGGGTATCCATCCCAGCAACGGTCACCCGGACCGCGTCCTGCTGCTGTGTCGGATCGCTGACCGCCATCTCCATGCTGTGCTCGTCTCTTCGAGCCATAAGGCATACATTGGCGTCACCGGTGAAGTCACCTGCGGTGCCCGGCTTCCAGAATGTGGCTCCCGTGACGCCATCGCTCAGCGACACGGCCTGGGCCACGGCGCTGTTGCTGAGGATTCTCACCCCTGGAGTCGTAGCCCAAGTGATCGTCTCGGCGAGTGACGCGTTGGGGAGCAGTGCGTATGCGTAGGTCGAGCCATCAACGGCCGATCCGGTCCCATGCTGGTAGGCGAGCGTCGCGTACCAGCGCTGCTGCACCACCTCAGAGCCCGGACGCTCATTGGTGCTGTTCCTCTGCCACGTGCCTTCCCGTTCCTCGACGCTGGCCATCACCCGCATGGAGTCGTCCATGAATACGTAGCCCCCGACGTCCTCCAGATGCGCCCAGTCCGGGTTGGACAATTGGGATGGCGCCATGACTGTGTCGCCGTCCACCGTCAGTTCTCGTGGACTTACGCCCAGGTTGCGGTGTTCGACCATCGTTTGAACCTCGGCGTCGCTGGCGGTCGAGATTTCGGCACCCAGGGCCACCACCATGTCCGGTGTCGTGAACCATGTCTTGCGAGCCGTCAGCCCAGTGTCGCCGGGAGCGATGAGATGCATGCCCGCGACGGCCATGTCGGCCAGCTGAGCGCCGCCGGTCCACTCGTTGTCCGGTGTCTGTTCTCCCCATGTTCCTTCGGGGTTGGGCGGGAGCGGCGTCAGGTCCACGGTCGTCCCAACTGGAGCTGCGAGATCGGAGGTGGCCCAGTACTCGTCGTCGAAGTGGTCATCGTCGTCGGACAGGTAGACGTATGTCATACCCTGGCTGGTTTTGCTGCCGTGGAAGTTCTCCTGCGGCGTTCCTTCCGACCATGCGATGCGGTTGGAGCACATGGCCACGCACACCGCCCAGTCGTTGCCGGTTCCGCGGTGCACGAGTCGATCCATCGCAGGGAACATGTGTGGCCCGGTCGTGTCCTGCACGGGATCCACGTCGGAGTTCAACAGCTCCGTCACGAGCGCCAGCCGGGTGATGTCGGTGGAGTTGGTGATGGTCTCGGCGTCGTTGTTGAGGATCCACTGTTTGCAGAGGCCACGCCAGCGGGTCGCCGTCTCATCGTCCGCGGCCTCGGCGAGGCGGAGCGTGTGTTCGATGAGGATGTTGCCGTTGTCGATGCTGCGCTCCTGAATTCGCGAGATCGCCCGGCCACGGACGGCATCCATCATTTGGCCGTTGTACATCAGCGGCGCGAACGAACCCTCGATCAGTCCTGTCACGTTCGTACGGGTTTCGTCGGTGATGTCGAACGCGGTGCCGGCGAGCAGTGCGAACAGCCGTGACAGACCGCCGAGTAGGACGAGCCCGTAGGTTCCGGTGTAGCCGATGGTGGAGTGCTGGACGAAGGAGCCGTCGCGGAAAAATCCATTGCCCTCGGTGACGTACTGCCAGGTGGGGCTGAGGGCCGCCACGCTGCGTTGGAGCAACTGGGTGTCGGGCTGAACGATTGAGCGCACGACCATGGCCTGGCAGATGTCCACCCGGTTTGCTCCCTCAGACTTCTTGGGTCCAGTGGGATGGGCCTGCATTCGTGGGTCACCGTCGGGGATGAAGTGGTCGATGGCTGCGCAGTAGTTGTCGATTTCGGACTGCTCCAGCTCGGCATGGAGGATCGCCATCGTGTCGCTCAGGGGCTGCGTGGCCCCAATGTTCCACGACCACCAGTTGCCCCACCATGTCGTATCGGGGTTGTAGACATTCGTGTACATGTGTTCGAGACCCTGCTTGATGACGTCAAGCACCTCAGTGGAAGCCTCGTAGGTGGAGTTCGGCGTCGCCCACGCCACTGCCAGGAGCTGCAGACCGACGTAGTTCATCCGCATGTTGTTGGACTTGGCTGTCTCCGACGCGCCGACGGCCCAGTCCCGGTCACTGAAGAATCGCGTCGGTGTGGGACTGACCTTGGCCAGCTGATTGGCGACACGCTCGTCCAGATCCGCAATAGCGGAGGTGAACGTGGCGGGGGAACCAGGAATGAACTTCCGGCCGGTGAGTGAGTCCACCCATCGTGTGCGCAGGAGCTCAAGATCCTCACCCGTCAGCGCGGGAGCCGCTGAAGCGGCTTGCAGGAAGCTGGGGCCGAACGCTGCCGCGACTGCGGCGGCACCGGAGCCGTACATGAAACCTCTACGGGAAAAAACCACGCTGAACTTCTCCTTGTGTCGCTGGCCATGACCAGGATGGGGAGCTCTGGTAACGCGAAATCCGTCGTGGATTCCGGTGCGAGCAATATTCAAAGGCTATGTGGCTGTGAAGGAAGCAATCAATGAGCAACGCGGAACCGTCTCCTGAAGTTGATTCACGGCGAGTCGCATCTTCGCGTCAAAGTGTCGGGCACGCCCACTCATGAATGTCACACGAGGCCGTGTCGACGCTGCGCGAACAAGGGAGCTCCTCCTCGAGCAGGACCGCTGACCCTGTTTTCAGGACTGAACGTCGAAGCCAGAATCCCCTGTCGAATTTATTTCGCTGACTTGAACATGCTGAACCTGCGCGCCCGCGGGTCCGTTGCCCAGCCACGTCAGGAGTTTCTCAACGGACTCTTCGTCTCCTTCCGCCTCTGCCTCGACAGCGCCATCAGAGCGATTGCGGACCCAGCCGGCCAGACCGAGCCGGTCGCCGATTTGCTGCGTCTGGTAGCGAAAGCCGACGCCCTGAACGTGGCCTGAGATGATGACGTGTACCCGCCGCATACGTCAGATACCGCCCACTGACTCCACGAGCTTCTTGACCGCTGCCGGCTCACCCACGAGCTCCACGTTGGCATTGTCTGTGCGGCCGGAGACGAAGAGGACCAGCTCCGACGGCTTGCCGATCACATGGACCGGTGTGGTGCCCCGCCCCAGTTCCAGCTGCTTGCCATCATTGGTGTCAAGGACCAGCCTGTCCCCGAAGGTTTTCGCGATCTTCTTGGCAAACATCTTCAGGGGCGCCCTCAGCGATTCCTCATGCTCGGGGCTGAGCGTTTGATCGCGGTCATTGGCGCGCAGCACATCCATGTGATGGATGAAGAACTCCGCGCCATTCATGACAGAGTCCATGGGGCGCAGCAACAGTGGAGGCTTGCGCAGTTGCTCGACGAGCCCAACGAAACCGTGGGTGTGCAGGGCGTCCATCTGGATGCGCTCGGTGAGGCTCTCGTACTTCTCCACGAGCACTCCCAGCATTGCCTGGGGCTTGTGTTCGCGAATCCACAGATGCGCAGCCAAGTCCTGGGTCTTCCACCCCTCATCGAGCGTGGGTGCGAAGGGAC
The DNA here is from genome assembly GCA_947493705.1 of uncultured Arachnia sp. Taxonomy (GTDB): domain Bacteria; phylum Actinomycetota; class Actinomycetes; order Propionibacteriales; family Propionibacteriaceae; genus Arachnia. The sequence continues at coordinate 20,474 of CANLSH010000003.1, forward strand.
CCAGCTCGAGGAAGAGGTCGCAGAGCAGGGCGCGTTGGTCTTGAGCGAGAGTCATGGCTCAAGCGTAGTGGCGTTGCCTGTCACAATTGCGCATATGGGACCGCAACTGAAGTTCAATACCGATGGGCTGCTGCCCGTCGTTGCGCAGGACGCCAGCACCGGTGAGGTGCTGATGCTGGCGTGGATGGATACCGAAGCGTTGCGCCGCACGCTTGCCACCGGCCGTGCGACCTACTGGTCCCGCAGTCGCAGTGAGTACTGGGTCAAGGGGGAGACCTCGGGCAACACCCAGTCCGTCCAGTCGGTGCACCTGGACTGCGACGGGGACTCGATTCTGTTGCGAGTCGATCAGAGCGGTGCTGCCTGTCACACCGGAAGCCGCTCGTGCTTCTACACCGAACTGAGGGATGGAGACACCGCATGATGAACATCTCGCCGACGCTGGAGGAGTTCGTCGAGATGGCACGTAGCCGACGTGTCATCAGCGTGCACGCGCGCCTGCGGCTGGATGATCTGACCCCCATCGGACTCTATGACGCCCTGTGTGCCCAGCGCGAGGGCACCTACCTGTTCGAGAGCGCCGAGGCGGGCGTGTGGTCGCGATACTCCTTCGTCGGAGTACGGGCCGCCACCACCCTCACCGAGGAGAACGGCCGGGCAGTGTGGCGGGGAAGGGAACTTGTCGGCATCCACGACGGCGATCCCCTGACCGTCCTGAAGCAAACGCTCGCCGAACTCGCCACGCCCGCCGTCGAGGGCCTGCCGCCCTTCCACGCCGGGATGGTGGGCTACCTCGGCTACGACACTGTCAGGCGGCTGGAGAAACTGCCCGACAACTGCGTCGATGACCTCCAACTCCCCGAGATGGTCATGATGCTGAGCAGCCAGTTGGCTGTGCTGGACCACCATCGCTCCGAGGTCTGGCTGATTGCCAATGCCATCAACTTCGATGGCACGGACGAGGGCGCCGAGCGTGCATACCTGGACGCCGTCGTGGCGGTGAACGAGATGGCTGACACTCTGTCGAAGCCACGTCGGAGCATGGCCCAACCCGTGACAGACTCCATCGCCCCTGAGGTGCACAGGCAGCGGGACCCAGAGGAGTACCAAGGGGCTGTTCGGGCCGCCATCGAGGAGATCAGGGCGGGTGAGGCGTTCCAGGTGGTGGTGTCCCAGCGCTTCGATGTGGCGTGTGACGCTGATGCCCTGGATGTCTATCGCAGCCTGCGGCTGACCAACCCCAGCCCGTATCTGTACCTGTTGCGTCTGCCGGGATTCGACGTCGTGGGATCCAGTCCAGAAGCTCTCGTGACGGTCAGCGATGGGCTGGCCACCACGCGACCCATCGCCGGGTCCCGTCCGCGAGGACGCACTGATGCCGAGGACAAGGCGCTGGCCGAAGAACTGCTGGCCGATCCCAAGGAACGCGCCGAACACATCATGCTCGTGGATCTCGGCCGTAATGATCTGGCCCGCATCAGCGAACCGGGCAGCGTCGTGGTCCACGAATTCATGAACATCCACCGCTACAGCCACATCATGCACCTGGAGGCGGCCGTCAGCGGTCGGCTCGCGGAAGGCCGCACGGCCCTGGAAGCGACGCTGTCCTGCTTCCCGGCGGGCACGCTCTCGGGTGCACCCAAGGTACGGGCCATGGAGATCATCGACGAACTGGAGGTCAGCCGTCGGGGACTGTACGGGGGAGTGGTGGGCTACTTCGATTTCGCGGGCAACTCCGACGTTGCCATCGCCATCCGCACCGCGGTCCTCAAGGACGGCGTGGCCCACGTTCAGGCCGGAGCAGGCATCGTGGCGGACTCGGTGCCGGAAACCGAGGACGCCGAGTGTTCACACAAGGCTGCCGCCGTCATTGCAGCCCTCGGCATCGCTGCAGGTATGAAGACGCCGTGATGGGACTCCGATTCCTGTCAGGCGGACGAACGGCCCTCCTGGGTGTCGTCGGCGCTCTCGGCGTCGCCTTTACGGGGCTAGCGGTGGATGCAGCGGCGGTACAGGCGCTTGGATGGGCGGCCGCGGCGGGTGTCGGCGTCTCAGCAATGTTGCGGGGTCCGGGACTGCGTGTCATGGGTGCCCTGGGCATGCTGCTGGCGGTGGTATCAGGCATCAGTGCCGGCCTCGCTGGTGGATGGGCATGGCTCACCATCGTGTTCTGTGTGGTTCTCGGAGTTGCCGCCATCGCCACATTTCGTGATGGCCCATCGTGGCGCACGAACGCGGGATCGCGAGAGAAGGCCCCGGCGGCAGACCTGTGGAAACAGTTCGATGCCGGTCGGGATCCAACCACGGGCGAGCACGGTCAGCGATGAACGGTGGCCTTTGAGATAATCTTCCTCGAGACACCGAGCAACAGATGTGAATCCCCGAAAGAAAGGCCCCTGCCATGGCGAGGACCCCGCAGTACTATCACCACGGACGCAGCCCCGCAGCCTGGGTGGGCTCCATCATGGCTTCCGTCGGTTTCGTGGTCGCCGCGATCGGTGGGGTCATGGGCCCCAGCTGGCTGGTGGTCATCATCGGCGCCGCGATCATCCTTCTCGGCGGCATTGTCACCATGGTGATGAAGGCAATGGGTCTGGGTCAGCCCGCGTGAGCGTTCTCGACGACATCGTTGCAGGCGTGCGGCATGATCTCGAGGAGCGCCGCGCCGCGGTGTCGCTGTCCGACATTGAAGCTGCGGCCCTCAACGCGCCCGCTGCACTTGACCCCATGCCGGGGTTCCGTGCGGAGGGGCTTGCTGTGATTGCTGAGGTCAAGCGCAAGTCGCCCTCGAAGGGAGACCTGGCCCCGATCTCAGATCCAGCCGCTCTCGCTGCTGAATACGCCGCGGGGTGCGCTTCTGCAATCTCGGTCCTCACCGAGGAACGCCGGTTCAACGGCACCTTGATGGATCTCGACGCCGTGCGCGCACGCGTCGACGTGCCGGTGCTGCGCAAGGACTTCATGGTGGATGAGTACCAGTTCTTCGAGGCGCGAGCACATGGCGCGGACATGGTCCTGCTCATCGTCGCCTCCCTCACCGACGCAGAACTGGACCGGTTCCAGCAGCTTGCCCGCGTCCTGGGCATGACGGCCCTGGTGGAGACCCACACCGCTCAAGAAGTGGATCGAGCGCTCGCCGTCGGCGCCACGGTGATCGGCGTCAACAACCGCAACCTCAAAACTTTGGACGTGGACCTCGCCACTTTTGGTGGACTGTCCGCACGCATCGGCGATGCGGCCGTCAAGGTGGCTGAATCGGGCATCCTCACACCAGCCGACGCGGCCCGCGTCGCTTCAGAGGGTGCCGACGTGGTCCTCGTGGGAGAAGCGTTGGTGCGCCACGGCGACCCGCGCGGAGCAGTCGCGGCAATGATGAATGTGGTGAACGTATGAGCGGCGGACTGGCAGCACTGCTCGACGATGTGGCCGCCCTCGCCCGGCTGGCCGCAGCCAGTGTGGACGACGTGGCCGCCGCTGCGGGCAGGGCCAGCTTCAAGGCGGCGGGTGTGGTGGTGGATGACACCGCGGTCACCCCCCAGTACGTCGCCGGGGTGAATCCGAAGCGCGAGCTTCCCATCATCAAGAAGATCGCCATTGGATCGCTGCGCAACAAGCTGCTGATCATCCTTCCCATCATTTTGCTGCTCAGCCAGTTCCTCCCATGGCTGCTGACTCCACTTCTCATGCTTGGTGGCACCTATCTCTGCTTCGAGGGAGCCGAGAAGGTGCTGGAAATGCTTCGCCGCCACGAGCCGCAGAAAGAGACCCCTGCGGTCATGAAGGGCCCGGAGGCAGAAGGCAGAGTGGTTCAGGGAGCGGTCCGAACCGATTTCATCCTCAGCGCCGAAATCATGGTGATCTCCCTGAACGAGGTGGCCGCCGAGGGGTTCCTCTCGCGCACCATCATCATGATTGTTGTAGCACTGGGCATCACTGCACTGGTCTACGGCGTCGTGGCTCTCATCGTGAAGATGGATGACGTGGGCCTGGCGCTGGCCGCTCGCGAGTCCGAACGTTCCCAGGCAGTCGGGAAGGCACTCGTCTCAGCCATGCCCAAGGTGCTGGCCATCATCTCCACCGTCGGCGTCTTCGCCATGCTGTGGGTGGGTGGACACATCATCCTCGTGGGCATGAATGATCTGGGGTTCTCCCCGCCGTATGACTTCGTGCACTACCTCGAGGGTTTCGTCGTTGATGTCGCAGGGGTGGGTGGCGCGCTGGCCTGGCTCGTCAACACGCTGTGTTCCCTGATTCTGGGTCTTGTGTGGGGAATGATCGTGGCAGCCGTGCTGCACGTGCTGCCATGGCCGAAGAACCATGGCGAACCGGTTGTCATTCCAGCTGCTGGCGACGCCACGAGGTAAGGGGCGTCTGCGAGGAACCGGTACGCTGGGCACCATGACCCAGCTGCTACCCGACGCCACCGGCCACTTCGGTGACTTCGGTGGGAAATTCGTGCCCGAGGCGTTGAATGCAGCGTTGGCCGAACTTGCCTCCGAGTTCTCCCGTGCCAGCGAGGACCCCACGTTCATCGCGGAATTGCGTCGGCTGCAGCGCGACTACTCCGGCCGACCCACTCCCATCACAGTGGCTGACAACTTCTCGAAACTCTGTGGAAATGCCCGCATCCTGCTCAAGCGCGAAGACCTGAACCACACAGGCGCCCACAAGATCAACAACGTGCTGGGACAGGCGCTTCTGACCAAGCGCATGGGCAAGTCGCGTGTCATCGCCGAAACCGGGGCCGGGCAACATGGCGTCGCCACCGCCACCGCCGCTGCCCTCATGGGGCTTGAGTGCCGCGTCTACATGGGTGAGGTGGATACCCAGCGTCAGGCTGTGAACGTGGCGCGCATGCAGCTGTTGGGCGCAGAGGTCCACGCCGTCGCTGCGGGATCCCGCACGCTCAAGGACGCCATGAACGAAGCCATGCGGGAGTGGGTCTCCACCGTGGACACCACCCACTACCTGATTGGCACCGTCGCCGGCCCACATCCGTTCCCGTGGCTGGTGCGCGAGCTGCAGCGCATCATCTCCACGGAGGCGCGCGCCCAGATGATCGAGGACCACGGTGGACTGCCCGATCACGTCGCGGCCTGCGTGGGCGGGGGCTCCAACGCGCTGGGCATGTTTGCGGACTTCATTGAAGATGAAGCGGTCAACCTCTGGGGCTACGAGGCTGCGGGCGACGGCATCGAGACCGGCCGACACGCCGCCACGATCTCCGCCGGAACAATGGGGGTGTTGCACGGAGCCCGCACCATCGTGTTGCAGAACGAGGACGGCCAGACGGTGGACTCGCACTCCATCTCCGCCGGACTTGACTATCCTGGCGTCGGCCCCGAGCACGCCTGGCTGGCCCAGTCCGGCCGAGCCCTCTATGAAGGTGTCACCGACGCTGAGGCCATGGAGGCGTTCGGCGAACTGACCCGCACAGAAGGGATCATGCCCGCCATCGAGACCGCCCACGCCCTCGCCGGCGCAAAGCGGCTCGGCCGTCGGCTGGCTGACGAGCAGCCCGATGCCCGGCCCACCATCCTCGTGTGCCTGTCCGGCCGAGGGGACAAGGACATCAGCACAGCGTTCGAATGGTTCGGGATGTCGGGGCAGCCGGACAAGGTCGTGGGAGGCATGGAGTCATGAGCGTCACGATGACACGGTTCACTGACCAGGACCGCCTCGGAATCTCCGGCAAGGTGGTCGCCAAATGTGTCGAAGAGGGGCGCGCCGCACTTATCGCGTACCTCCCGGTGGGCTACCCCACGGTCGAGGACAGCCTGGATGCATTCCGTGCGTTGAGCGATGGTGTGGGCGTCGACCTCGTCGAGATCGGTCTCCCATACTCGGATCCCGTCCTCGATGGTGTCGTCATCCAGCACGCCACCACCAAGGCTCTGCGTCGCGGCGTCCGCACCCGAGACGCGTTCCGCGCCGCGACGGTCGTGGCGGAGCGAGGCTGCACACCGCTTGTGATGACGTACTGGAATCTCGTCGAGCAGTACGGCCCGGACGAGTTCGCCCGCGACTTCAAGGCTGCCGGTGGTGCTGGCGTCATCACTCCTGATCTGACTCCCGACGAGGCCGAACTCTGGACGGCAGCCACCGACAAGCACGGGCTGGACCGCATCTTCCTGATCGCGCCCAGTTCCACGGATGAGCGCATCGCCTCCACCATGGCAGCGTGCCGCGGTTGGGTGTACGCCACGAGTGTCATGGGCGTCACAGGTACCCGGACCACCACGTCGTCGGCTGCCCCGGTCATTGCAGATCGGGCCAGAAGGGCCGATCATGGGCTCCCCATCGGTATCGGGCTGGGTGTGTCCAATGGGGACCAGGCTGCGGAAGTCGCGCAGTATGCGGACGCCGTGATCGTCGGATCCGCGCTGTTGCGTTGCCTCGATTCCGACGGCGCGGACATGCCCGGTGATCTGGAAAGGCTGCGCGGCCTCGTGGACGAACTCGCTGCGGGTGTGCGCAGAGGCCAGGAGTGATCCCTCGGCGGAGCCTGTTGGGCGCGCTGCTCGTCATACCGCTGGCTGCGTGCGGGAACGACGACCCCGCAGCGGACGTGGACATGGGTGACGATGGCTTCCACGGCACCGGCCTCACCGATGGCTACGAGATGCCGGATGTGGACCTGACGGATCAGGACGGGAACCCGTGGAACCTTGCCACCACTCCCACCACGAAGGCCTTGGCGCTGTTCTTCGGCTACACGAATTGTCCGGATGTGTGCCCCGGCATCCTCGCGGACATGGCCACGGCCAGGCGCCGGCTGGAGGGCGGCCTCGGTGACGACGTCACCCTCGTGATGGTCACCACCGACCCGGCTCGTGACGATCCTGCGGCGCTCAAGGCCTACCTGGAGCGCATTGACGAGTCGTTCATCGGTTTGACCGGGGATTTGGACACCATCTCGAAGATCGCCTCCTCCATGGGCATCGCCATCGAGGAGGGCAAGAAGCTTCCCTCGGGTGGCTACGAGGTGGATCACGGCTCCCAGATCCTCGGTGTTGGTGCCGACCGTCGGGTGCAGGTCATCTGGACGCAGGGTTACAGCGTCAAGGACCTCCGCGAGGACTACGCGACGTTGGTATCGCGGCAATAGCGGACCCGGCCGCTATCGTGGGGCCGCATGGCGACAGTGAAGTGGGGAATTATCGGCGTTGGCAAAGTCACTGAGGTCAAGAGCGGGCCGGGCTTCCAACGAGCTGACGAGTCCGAGTTGGTCGCCGTGATGCGACGCACCGGCTCGAGGGCGGCCGACTACGCAGCCAGGCACGGTGTGCCCAGGTGGTACGACGACGCAGACGAGCTCATCCACGATGACGAGGTGGACGCTGTCTACGTCGCCACCCCTCCCGACTCGCACCGCGACTACGCCGTTCGGGTGCTTGAAGCCGGTAAGCCCGTGTATGTGGAGAAGCCGATGGCCCGGACCGCCGAGGAGTGAGCCCAGATGAACGAGGCCGCCAGCGGCGCGGGCCTACCACTGTTCGTCGCCTACTATCGCCGGGCGATGCCGTGGTTCGAGACAGTTCGGAGGATGCTCAACGAGGGGGCCGTCGGCGACTTGCGTGCTTTCTCGATCCGCCATCTCCGCCCGGCGGACCAGCACACGGGTGATGCGCTGCCATGGCGGCGGCAGCCTGAAGTCTCAGGTGGTGGCCATTTTGTGGATCTGGCCTCTCACACTCTGGACCTGCTCGACCATCTCCTCGGCCCCGTCGCACATGTCACTGGACGCGCGACGAATCGTATCGGGAGCGGACCAGCAGAGGACACGGTGGTCGCTGCCTTCGAACACGAGTCCGGAACGGTGGGCAGCGGTGTGTGGTGCTTCTCCGCGGCCGAGAACCTTGACGAGGTCGAGCTCGTGGGTTCGCGCGGAACGCTGAGCTTCTCGATCTTCGACGAGGAGCCGCTCACTCTGCGGACCAGCGAGGGGATGCGGAGAATCGATGCGCCGTACCCAGAGACCGTCCAACAACCATTGATCCAAACAGTCGTGGACGAGTTGTTGGGCCATGGAAGCTGTCCCAGCACTGGCGTCTCAGCGATGCGGACAGCCCGGGTCATCGACACCATTCTCGCCGATCACAGGGCCAAACACGGAATCAGTTTTGGGTGAGATCCCGCTCCGCGAGAGCGTTTCGACTCTTCTCCCTGACCGAGAGCTGTGACGCTCTGGCACACTGAAACCATAATCGGGCGTCGAGGAGACTGGAGGCACTCCGATGAGCTTTGAAGGGTTCCCCGTTGCGGCGCTCGACTTCTACGATGACCTGGAGATGGACAACACCAAGTCCTTCTGGGATGCCAACAAACACATCTACCGGGAGTCAGTGCGTCAGCCGCTCCTAGCGCTGCTCGACGCCGTCGGCGCTGAGTTTGGTGAAGGCAAAGTCTTTCGTCCCAACCGCGACGTTCGGTTCAGCAACGACAAGTCTCCCTACAAACTCGCCGGGGCAGCTGCCATCGGCGACAACACCGAATCCAGCGCGATCTACTACGTGCAGATCAGTGCCGAGGGGCTTTTCGTTGCATCAGGCATCTACATGATGACGCGCGACCAACTACAACGCTTTTACGCGGCTGTGGACGACGAGTCCTCGGGGAAGAAGTTGACGAGATTGGTCGCAGAGACCAGAGCAGCCGGGCTGGAGGTCGGCGGCTCGGAACTCAAGACCGCCCCGCGTGGGTACGCCCGGGATCATCCCCGCATCGAGTTGTTGAGGCACAAGAGCGTGACCGTCTCCCAAGCTTTCGGGCCGAACCAGGAATGGATCAGCACACCCCGGGCGCTGGATGAGATCGTAGGTGTGTGGCGGGCCGCAGCGCCGATCAACAACTGGCTTTCCAAACATGTTGGGCACCCGGACGAGCGTGAGGTTTTGGTCACGCGCCGACGGAATGGGTAGCTGAAAGTGAACGAGGCTGCACAGCCACGGGTCACGTAGGTCGCCCCGTGCTCGATGACCTGCTGAACGACGGGGCCGAACAAGCGCACAGGGTCATCGTGTAGCGCTCGGCCTGAGCGGAACATCTACTGGCCGTTACTGATCAGTGGATTGCGTGACTTCCCCGAATACGTCTCGTCTCCGAGTGTGACATTCCGGCGTGGTCTGTTGCGTCGACCCACACTGCCAAGCGTGCGATCCGCACATTGTTTCGGTGTGGTAGCGGTCTGATCTTCTCGAAAGAATAGCGAGTCTGTTCGAAAAACGTCAGTGGTGGCTGGAAGAATCAGGGCTATGGAGGAGTCTGGAGATCAGCGTGTGGGGCAGCTGGAAGCTGTCTTGGATATTGCTGCTGCGATGGCCGCGGCGGCGATCGGGGATACTCCCAAGCTGTTGGATGTCGTGGCCCGGATTGATGGGTTGTGTGACCGGCTGTCGGCAGTACGGATGGAGTTGCTGCATGAGGCAGAATTGGTGCGCGAGCCCGGGTTGAGTGTGGCGGAACGTCTGCATGCGACGAATCGGGTGTCGCGGTCCTCGTCGCGCCGTGATGTGCGGCTTGCCGGTGACTTGTCCAATCGGTTCAGCGTTGTTGCGCGGGCGTGGCGGGACGGGACGGTTTCTGAGCAGCAGGCCCGTGGCATAGTGGCGGGGTTGAAGCACCTCCCGGTGGCGTTGTCGCCGTCGCAGCTGGAGACCTGCCAGCGTGATGTGGTGGCGTTTGCTGACCGGCTGGATCCTGACGAGCTTCGCAAGGTGGCGCAGCGGATGGCCGAGATTGTTGATCCGGAGCGGGCCGAAGAGCGGGAGGCCGAGCGTCTCGAACGTGATACCCGGATCGCGCATGCCAGGCGGTCGTTGGTGGTGGTGCCGGATCATCATGGTTCGATGCTGATCCGCGGCCAGGTGCCGATCGCGGATGGAGAGTTGTTCCTGGCGCAGCTGAACGCGCTGATGCCCTCTGCCGCGTCCTACCAGGCCACAGGTGAGGTGCCGGACAAGGCGGCACGGCGTGCGGATGCGTTGGTGCGCCTGTGCAACATGATGGCCCACTGCGGAGGACTCCCGGATGTGGGTGGCGACCGGCCGCAGGTGCTACTCAACCTGGATCTGGAGGCGCTGGTCAACGGACTCGGCGCCGGCACCGTGCTGGCCAGTGGTGAGTCGATCTCTGCGGGGGAGGCACGGCGTCTCTCGTGTGACGCACACCTCACACCCGCAGTTTTGGGCGGTGCTTCGGAGGTGCTGGATGTTGGACGGGCGCACCGGTTCTTCACCAAGCCGATTCGGGCCGCGTTGCTGTTGCGCGACCAGGGGTGCGTTTTCCCGGGCTGTGATGCCCCTCCCGCGGCGTGTGAGGCCCACCACATCAAGCCGTGGTGGGCCGGCGGCGACACCTCCATCGCCAACGGGATCTTGGTGTGTCCCTACCATCACCGTTTGGTGGAGCCAGACCCCTCGAGATCCGCGGCTGTGCAGTGGCAGATCCTGATCGACCCGGCAACCGGGTTGCCGTGGTTCATTCCGCCTCGCCACATCGACCCTGAGCGGGTACCGCGAATGCATCATCGGTTCCTACTCCAGGGCATCAGTCCGCCCACACCCGACGCGGATGCGCAATTGGAGAAGTGCGCCACACCCGCCGACCTGATCCCATCGCCAGCCTGGCAGAGCTGAAAGACAAGGCTTGTAGCCGCGAAATCAGCATCGTTGCGAACGATGCACGTTGGCGAATCTGCCGGGCGTTGTCCCCGTGACGCCGGAGAAGTCGCGGATGAAATGCGCCTCGTCGGCGTACCCGAGCTCGGCCGCCACCTCGGCCAGCGTTGTCGAGCGCTCCCGCAACCTTCCGACGGCGTCGTGTAACCGCCGGCGTTGGATCAGCCACTTGGGTGTGAGTCCCAGCCGACGGTGCACAAGCCTTTGCAGCGAACGCTCGGTCATGCTGAATACGTCGCAGACCTGCGACACGCGCGTCACCTCTGCTGTGTTCTCAACGAACGAGACAATCTTGTTCACCACCAGGCCTTCTTCGTCCACGGGTGTGAACTGTCGCAGTGCGCGGACGTACGCCGCCATCGCCCCTTTGTGCGAGTCCGGAGCTCGAGGATCCTGGGCCATCGCTGAGCGAATGTCGTGCACCAGAGCACGAGCGTCGTCGCCGAGTACGTGGGCAAGGTCAACGTGGCGGTCAGTGAACTCATCGACGGATCGCCCCGTCAGCAGGTACCCTGCGGCCGGCTCGAACATGACGCCGACGGCCCAGCCCCCTCCGGCGAGGGTCGTCGTCGACAACCCGGCTGTCACACCGTAGAAGCGCGCGTACTCCGGCGTCACGACGAGTAGGCACACCGGGTACTGGAGGACCTTCTGCGGTGCCGACTGCCCTGTGGGCAGTGACCAGACCGGAATCCAGAACCGCCGCACAAGGCCGGAGAGCTCATCGGGCCCGGCGTAGCGAAACATCTCGTGCGACGTGTCCGATGGTTCCTTCAAGTGGGCACGCTCGATGTCATCCACAGCTGTCGCCGGAGCTTCGCGTCGCATGTCGGGTTTCATCAATTGACATCCTGCCGCACCACGTAGCGTCTCCGGCATGAATACAACACTGAGCGGGTTCAACGAAGCCCGGCAACCGCTTGAGGAAGTCCTCGACGCAGTCCCAGCCGATCGTTGGTCGGCGCCTTCACCCTGTGAAAGGTGGACGGTAGGCGACATCGTCGGCCACATCATTGGCACCCAGCGCGACTTCTTCACCGAGCGAGGTCTCGACGTGGACAGTGACTCCGACACTCCCGCTGACCCGGCAGCATCGTGGCGCGCCCATGCGGACCGGATTGCTGACCTTGTCGGGCAAGATGCTGTCGTCACCACCGGCTTCGAGGGATTCTTCGGTCCGACGACAGTGGGGGACACCTTCGAGACGTTCTACATCTGGGACATGCTCGTGCACCGCTGGGACATCGCCACCGCCGCAGCAGTCGATGCCAACCTCACCGACGGGGAACTCGACGTCATCGAGTCAGGGGCGGACGCCTTCGGTGAGGGCCTCTACATGGAGGGCATCTGCAAGCCGGGCGTCGAGATTGACCAGGACGCCGACCGGTTGACCAAGGTGCTGGCGAAGCTGGGCCGCCGTACCTGATCGCGTTCACCGTTCGGTTTCGACTCCAGGACCAACCATTTCCGAACGGTTAACGCGACCAAAGGCCGACGCCGGGACCAACCATTTCCGAACGGTTAACGTGATCAGGGGCCGACGCCAGCCATGATCAGGGCGATCCCCGCCGCCAGCAGTCCGACGACGAGCGACACCGCTCCGATCCAGATCAGCACTCGCAGGCCGTTGGGTCGCTCAGGCTCCTTGCCGATGACGGACAGAAAGAATCCTGCTGGCATCAGAATCGCGGCGAACAGTATGCCGTCGGAGAGGGCGCGCGCCCACCCGGGAACTCGCGGTTCGAGCAGGAGAAGCCGTACTACCAGCCCCAAAATGATGAGCACTCCTGCATGCGCATGACCGGCACGAAAGAAGGAGCGCTGCAGTTCATTGACCGGTTGACCGCCGGTGGTGACGCGCACCAGGAAAGTGCCACCCCATGCGACGGCAATGACGGTGAGCAGGATGACACCACTGGAGACGAGCGACGAGGAACTCACGGTTGACGAACCTTTCGGTTGATTCGGGTAAGCAGGAAAAGCGTGGTTGCGCTGACCGCAAGGGCCATGTGCACACGGGCATCCAAATACCACCGGGCAGCTGGCGGTTGAGGAGCGGCGTAGCGGTCCGAGGGTTGGACGCCGCAGGTGACGTCCTGCGCGGATGCCGGGAGCTCGTGTAGCCAACGGGAGGTGTGCGGGACCCACGTCGACGAGGCGGGGGTGTGCCCCGACTCTGGAATCAGCATCGTTGTGACGGGTTCGTCAACCAGTGCGGTGAGCCGAGAGTGCGCCGAAGCGACGGGTGCCACGGAGTCCTCTGCACCCCACACCGCGAACACCGGAACGTTCAGACTCGCCAGTGCATCGTCGGAATCCTCATCGGCGTAGTTGAGGAATGGTCGCCCAGCAGCCACCGCAGTTGCCGCCACCCGTCGAATTGGATTCGGCAGTTCGGCGACGGCGCGGTCAATCATCCAGGATGCTTGCGCCAACGGTGACACGATGGGCGCCGAGACCAGAACGACGCCCGAGAACAGCTCAGGCTTCGCTGCCGCGGCGCGCGGTGCGATCCAGCCTCCCTCACTCACCCCGACGATGGCGAGTCGTGCTCCGCTGGTCGCCTCGTGCTGGGCGAGGAAATCGCCGACACCCACCGCGTCGTCGGCGAGGGCGTCGAAGTCTCGGTGTACGAACGAGTAGCCCTTCTCCCGCTTGTCCACCACAATCGCCGCGATCCCATTGCTCGCAAAGGACTCGCCCAGTGGCAGTGCGTCGGCCCTCGTTGTTTGACCCGATCCGGACACGACGACGACGGCCGCCTCCGGGGTGCTCCCTTTGGGCAGCACCAGCCAGCCCTGCGCCGCGGAGCCGTCACGGCGCGGCACGGAAACTCCGTGGCGCTCAAAGACGATGTCGGGTTCCGCATCCGTTGGCGCCGTCGGGGTGATCGCAATGGGCTCAAGGATTCTCGGCGGCTCCCACGACATCGAGCACGCGGCCAGTGCCACCATGCTGATGCTCGTGCAGATGAACACAGCTCCACCGCGCACGGCTTGGCCCATGACGCTCACGATTGTCTTCGTTCGGAGCCGCAGGAAGCTGGGAGAGTGCGGTGGCCTTCTTCCCGAGGTGGCGATCGGTAAGCTCCCCAGCGTTTCGCGAGTAGCACCAGGGCCCACGGTCCGATGACCCAGCCCGGCCAGAAGTAGAGGGGTGCCCCCTGGATCACTGATGTGGCGAGCCAGATCACCAGGCAGGTGATCCCAGTCCGCAACCACGGTATCCAGTGCTGATCCGCTGGATCCGCGGCGGGATGAGGACGTACTCCAGGGGCGACGATCGGCGCCTGTGGTGTGGGCCGCGGCAGATCGGCCATCGCGCGATCGATCTCTTGCTCGCTTCGTTCTGTGAGCACCATGGTCAGGCGGGAGTCGAACTGCTCCTTGGTGAGACGGCCACAAGCGAAGGATTCCGCCAGAATCACCGCACACTGATCGCGCATGTCGTTCAACTGCTCGGCCGTCATCGGCGCAGGATTGTCCGACGCGTGCCTGGCGTCGAACGGAACACGAATTCCGGTGTCATGCATACATCCATTCAAAGTCGCCCGGCGCTGGACGTCCAACAGCGATCGAGTGCCCATTGACAACCGACGGTTGTGGAGAAGGATGGGTCCATGGATCTGGACAGTGGACTGCTTCGCGCCTTCGTTGCGGTGGCCGATGAGCTCCATTTCGGTCGTGCCGCCGAGCAGTTGTTCATCAGCCAGCAGGGTTTGTCCAAACGCGTCTCGCGGCTCGAATCTCTCCTGGGATCGCGACTCCTCATCAGAGACACACGCGGGGTTGCCCTCACTGGCGCAGGTGAGCGGCTCCTCCCTTGCGCCCGCCAGGCCGTGGATGCCATGGACGCGGCGGTGGCATCTGTCACTCACGTAGACGGACTGAGCGTCGATGTTCTGGACGAGCATCTCTCCATGCTGCCGAGGCTTCGGGCTCTGGCCGCAGCCCGCCCCGATCTGCAGCTGTCCGCGACGATGCGGCACGGCGACGACGCACTGGAGGTGCTGCGACGCGGCGACGCCGATGTCGCTCTGGGGCGCCCCGGTCAGCTCCCAACCCCCTGGCCCTCCGACATCCGGGGACGTCCCGTATTCATGGAACCCATTCAGCTCCTGGCTCCCGCAGGCCACCGGTCCGCCCAGGAAAGCGTCACCATGGCTCAACTTGTCGGAGAACCGCTGTGGTTCCCGTCGAGGACAGCGCCTGCCGAATGGACCGACCTTCTCGATGAACTCGTGGCTACGTTTGGTCTCACCGTGGATCAGTCGGAGGCGACGTTTGGTTACGACCACTGGCTGGAGCGGGTCGCCCTGGGCTCAGCGCCCGCCACGCTCGTGGGGGCGGCCATGGCCCTGCCTCCATCCGTGCCGCTCGCTCGGGTGCGAATCACCGATCCGATACCCGTGTTTCCGTGGTGGGCAATGTGGCGCGGCCGTCGATCGACAGCCGGTGTCGACGATGTGGTGTCAGCTCTTTCGGGCGACGCCCCCGTGGGAGCCGTCTGGATGCCGGAGCGGGATCTCGCCCACATGACCGAGCACGACCGGACCAGCTGACGTCTCCGCCCGTTCCGGCTGCGCAACAGTTCTGCGACGCGGAAGTTACGATCATGAAACAGCGCTGAAATCGGTGATTTCGGCAGCATTCCGGTGCTTATTCTCTGTGTGCGGGCATCCACTGTGGTGCCCCGCGCACTGAGGAGGCACTATGCAGATGACGTCCCGGCCCGGGAAAGTGGGTCTCTATGACCCGGCCCATGAGCACGAAGCCTGTGGCATCGCCTTCGTGGCCAAGCTCGACGGCATCGCCCGTCATTCGATCGTCACCCAAGGGCTGGAAGCGCTGCGCAATCTGGACCACCGGGGAGCCACGGGTGCAGACGAGGCCGCCGGCGACGGCGCGGGCATTCTGCTGCAGGTGCCGGACCGCTTCCTGCGAAGCGTCGTTGATGCGAATCTTCCGGAAGCCGGCGCCTACGCCGTCGGACTGGCATTCCTTCCCGCCGACGCGAAGCGTCGCGAAGAGGTGAAGAAGCAGATCGAGGCCATCGCTGAGGAGGAGGATGTCGACGTCCTGGCGTGGCGAGAGGTAGCCGTCGAGACCGGAACGCTGTCGCCTGTCTCGATCGCGGTGATGCCCCACTTCGAGCATCTCGTCGTGGCGGGGCGGGGCGGCGAGGCAGAGATTGCGCTGGATCGGCTGATGTTCGGTCTGCGTCGCAGGGCCCAGCACGAGGCCGGTGTCCACTTCGCCTCCCTGAGTTCCCGCACGCTCGTCTACAAGGGCATGCTCACAACGGAGCAACTCGAAGAGGTGTTTCCGGAACTTCTGGATCCCACCATGGAGTCCGCGCTTGCACTGGTCCATTCCCGGTTCTCCACGAACACGTTCCCGTCGTGGGAGCTCGCTCATCCTTACCGCTACATCGCCCACAACGGTGAGATCAACACCGTACGTGGCAACCGGAACTGGATGCGGGCGCGCGAGGCGTTGTTGATGAGCAACGACATCCCGGGCAACCTGGACAGGCTGTTCCCCATCTGCCAGCCGGGCGGATCCGACTCGGCTTCCTTCGATGAGGTGTTGGAACTCCTGCATCTCGGGGGACGCTCACTGCCACATGCCCTGCTCATGATGATCCCCGAGGCCTGGGAGGGCAACCCGTCCATGGACATCGAGCGTCGGGCGTTCTACGAGTACCACGCCGCGATCATGGAGCCGTGGGACGGCCCGGCCTGCATGACGTTCACCGATGGCGCGATCATCGGCGCAACACTCGATCGCAATGGCCTGCGTCCCGGGCGCTACTGGGAAACCGCGGATGGCCTGGTGGTGTTCGCCTCCGAGTCCGGTGTCCTGCCCATTCCGCCGGGTGATGTCGTCGCCAAGGGTCGATTGCAGCCCGGCCGCATGCTGCTCGTGGACCTGAAGAAGCACCGCATCATCGACGACGAGGAGATCAAGGGAGAACTGGCCGCCGAGCATCCCTATGGCGACTGGGTGGCGCGCAACAAGGTGGAGCTCGACAAGCTGCCGGGCCGAGCGCACATCGTTCACGGCCATGCGTCGGTGATCCGGCGACAACAGGTGTTCGGGTACACGCACGAGGAACTGCGTCTGGTCATCGCGCCCATGGCCAACGCCGGAACCGAATCCATCGGCTCCATGGGCACGGACACGCCCCTAGCAGTGCTCTCGGAGCGGCCGCGCCTGCTCTTCGACTACTTCGCACAGCTGTTCGCGCAGGTCACGAATCCGCCGCTGGATGCCATCCGTGAGGAATTGGTGACGTCGCTGACCACCAAGATCGGTCCTGAGCGCAACCTGTTGGATCCCGTGCCCGAGGCTGCCCACCTCATCACGATGAAGCAGCCAATCCTCAACTCGGAGCAACTCGCCAAGATCATTCGCCTCAACGACGGCACCGTTCCCGGCTATGCCACGCACGTCGTGCGTGGCCTCTACAAGGTGGCGGGAGGTGGCAGAGCCCTGAAGGCTCGGCTCGACGAGTTGTGCAACGAGGTCTCCGCCGCCATTCGTGGCGGCGCCCGGGCCCTCGTACTGTCCGATCGTCATTCCACGCCCGGGTTGGCGCCCATTCCGTCGCTGCTGCTGACGGCCGCCATTCACCATCATCTCGTGAGGGAGAAGTCGCGTACCCAGGTGGGCATCGTCGTGGAGGCGGGCGACGTCCGCGAGGTCCACCACGTGGCCCTGCTGCTCGGCTACGGCGCGGCAGCCGTCAACCCCTACCTGGCGTTCGAGAGCGCCGAAGACATGGCGCGGCGCGAGATGTATGTGGAAGTGCTCCCGGAGCTCGCCATCGCCAACCTGACCAAGGCGCTGTCCAAGGGTGTGCTGAAGGTGATGAGCAAGATGGGCATCTCCACCGTCGCGTCCTACACCGGCGCCCAGGTCTTCGAGGCTCTCGGCCTCAGCCAGGAGCTTGTGGACGCTCACTTCACCGGCACCACGAGCCGCCTCGGTGGACTCGGTCTCACCGAAATCGCCGAGGAGGTGCACCGTCGTCACCAACGGGCCTATCCCGCCGACGGCATCCCACTGGCCCACCGTGATCTCGCCGTGGGCGGCGACTACCAGTGGCGTCGCGAGGGCGAACCGCATATGTTTGATCCGGAGACCGTCTTCCGCCTGCAGCACGCCACCCGTAGTGGTCGCTACGAGGTGTTCCAGCGCTACACCTCGCTGGTGGATGACAACTCCGAGCGCCTCATGACGTTGCGCTCCATGCTCCGGTTCGCGGAGGGGCGCTCTCCCATCGATGTGGAGGAGGTGGAGCCGGCCAGTGAGATCGTGAAGCGGTTCTCCACCGGCGCCATGAGCTATGGCTCCATCTCCGCTGAGGCCCACGAGACTCTCGCGATCGCGATGAATGCGCTGGGTGCGCGGTCCAACACAGGCGAGGGTGGGGAGGATCCGGAACGTCTGCATGATGATCGTCGACGCTCCGCCATCAAGCAGGTGGCCTCCGGCAGATTCGGCGTCACCAGCGAGTACCTGACCTGGGCCACCGACCTGCAGATCAAAATGGCCCAGGGCGCCAAGCCGGGGGAGGGTGGACAGCTGCCCGGCCCCAAGGTCTACCCATGGGTGGCCAGGACGCGGCACTCCACGCCGGGCGTCGGCCTCATCTCGCCGCCCCCACATCATGACATCTACTCCATCGAGGACCTCAAACAGCTGATCCATGACCTCAAGTGCGCCAACCCGTCGGCACGGGTCCACGTGAAGCTCGTCAGCGAGGTGGGCGTCGGTACCGTGGCGGCGGGCGTCTCGAAGGCCAAGGCCGACGTGGTGCTGATCTCCGGCCACGACGGCGGCACCGGAGCAGCACCCCTGACGTCGCTCAAACATGCCGGTGGTCCCTGGGAGTTGGGGTTGGCTGAGGCACAGCAGACCCTGCTGCTCAACGGTCTGCGCGACCGCATTGTCGTGCAGTGCGACGGTCAGCTGAAGACGGGGCGCGACGTGGTCATGGCCATGCTGCTGGGCGCCGAGGAATTCGGCTTCGCCACGGCTCCGCTGGTGGTGAGCGGCTGCATCATGATGCGGGTGTGCCACAAGGACACTTGTCCGGTGGGCGTGGCCACACAGAACCCGGAGTTGCGTGCCAAGTTCACCGGAGACCCCGAACACGTCATGAACTTCTTCCAGTTCATGGCGCAGGAAGTCCGCGACATCCTGGCATCACTGGGATTCCGCTCCGTCGAGGAGGCCGTGGGCCGGGTGGATGCCCTCGACACCTCGCAGGCCGTGCGCCACTGGAAGACCCAGGGCCTGGATCTCGCCCCCATCCTGACGCGGATCGACGTGGACCATCCTCTGCACAACACAACACCCCAGAACCACGGGTTGGAGCACAAGCTGGACATGCGGCTGTTGGAGTTGGCTGCGCCAGCGCTGAAGCATGGTGAACAGGTGCGCCACACCGTCGCCGTACGCAACATCGACAGGACCGTCGGCACCATCGTGGGCCACGAGGTCACCCGGACGACAGACGGTGCGGGGCTGGAGCCGGGCACCATCGAGTTCACCATGCCGGGCACCGGCGGGCAGAGTTTCGGTGCCTTCCTGCCACGCGGTATCACGCTGCGCCTGGTGGGGGATGCTTGCGACTACGTGGGCAAGGGGCTCTCCGGCGGGCGCATCGTCGTCGCGCCAGATCCCTCCAGCGCTTTCATCGCCGAGGAACAGGTGCTCGCGGGCAATGTCATCGGCTACGGCGCCACATCGGGTCAGCTCTTCCTGCGTGGCTTGGTGGGGGAGCGATTCTGCGTTCGCAATTCCGGTGCCACGGCCGTCGTCGAGGGGGTGGGCGACCATGGCTGTGAGTACATGACGGGAGGCGAGGCGCTGATTCTGGGGCCCACCGGTCGCAACTTCGCCGCCGGCATGTCCGGTGGGCTCGCCTGGGTGCTGGACCTGGATCCCGCCTGCCTCAACACCGAGTTCGTTGACGCCGTCGACATGGGCGTTGAAGACATCATCCGGGTGCGTCGACTGCTCGAAGAACACCGGCACGAGACGGCTTCCGCCGTCGCGGCGACACTCTTGATGCTCGACGACGCCTCACTCGCCACCCGCTTCACCAGAATCGAGCCTCGAGTCTGGGCACGGCTCATGAAAGTCCGGGATCAGGCCAGAGCTGACGGGCACGACGACAACCAGACCACCCACCTCATGATGGAGGCCGCCAATGCCTGATCCCAAGGGATTCCTGACCACGCCACGTGAAGTCGCGGATCGCCGCCCCGTGGACGAACGCGTCCACGACTGGCGTGAGGTCTATCCGGGCACCCCCGGGCGCGCTCTGCTGCCGATCATCTCCAAGCAGGCCGGTCGCTGCATGGACTGTGGCATACCGTTCTGCCACACCGGTTGTCCATTGGGGAACCTGATCCCCGAGTGGAACGATCTTGTGTGGCGCGACGAATGGCAGCCGGCACTGGAGCGCCTGCACGCCACCAACAACTTCCCGGAGTTCACCGGCCGGTTGTGCCCGGCCCCCTGCGAAACGTCGTGCGTCGTCGGCATCAACGGGGACCCCGTCACCATCAAGAACGTTGAGGTGGCCATCATCGACAAGGCGTGGGATGACTCCCGTGTCGTGCCGCAGCAGCCCGAGTGGCACACAGACCGGACGGTGGCCGTGGTCGGCTCCGGACCGGCGGGTCTCGCGGTGGCGCAACAACTGACGCGCGCCGGGCACACCGTCGTGGTGCATGAACGGGCCGATGCCATCGGTGGGTTGCTGCGCTACGGGATCCCCGAGTTCAAGATGGAAAAAGCGGTCCTGGACCGCCGTCTCAAGCAGATGGGCCTGGAAGGCACCCAGTTCAAGACCGGCGTTGCCATTGGGCGGGACATCACTGGTGGTGAACTGCTGGAGCGCTACGAGGCCGTCGTCCTCGCGATCGGCTCGACGGTGGGCCGGGACCTGCCAGTGCCCGGGCGCGACCTGCGTGGCATTCACCAGGCCATGGAGTTCCTGCCCCAATCGAACAAGGTGGTGCTCGGCGGTGAGGTTCCTGAACAGATCACCGCGACGGGCAAAGATGTCGTGATCATCGGCGGCGGTGATACGGGCGCCGACTGCCTCGGGACATCGATCCGCCAGGAAGCGCGAAGCATCACGCAGCTTGAGATCATGCCGACGCCGCCGCAGCTGAGGCCCGAGAGTCAGCCCTGGCCCACATACCCGATGACGTTCAAGGTCAGTTCGGCACACGAGGAGGGTGGGGACCGGATCTACGCCGTTTCCACGACCCGCTTCGTGGGCGATGACGACGGCAACGTCGCTGGTCTGGATCTGAGCGAGGTGCGCTTCGAGGCCGGAAAGTTCGTTCCCGTGGAGGGCTCCGACCGGCACATCCCTGCGCAACTCGTGCTGCTGGCGATGGGGTTCTCCGGTCCGGAGAAGACGATCGCCGAACAGCTGGGTGTTGAACTTGATGAGAGGGGCAACATCGCTCGGGACGACAATTTCGCCACCAACGTGCCCGGCGTCTTTGCATGTGGCGACGCGGGTCGAGGTCAGTCGCTGATCGTGTGGGCCATCGCGGAGGGGCGCTCAGCCGCCCGGGGTGTGGACGAGTTCCTCTCGGGCAGCTCCAAGCTGCCGCGGCCGATAGGACCGAGCGATCGTCAGCTGATGGCCTGATGAGCTGATTGCGCTAAGTGTTCGGTTCGGGCGCGCAGACCAACCATTGCCAAACAGTTAACGCGAGCAAGGAACTGATCAGCCGGTCATGCGAGGGTAGTAGCCTGCTCTCTGTCCGGTACCCGGCCCATACGGAATAGGACTCCTCAGTTGCTTGACCTGCTCACCGCCTCACCACTGCTGACGATCCTCCTCGTGGTGGCTCTGGGGGCTGCCGTGGGAGTGATCCCGTTCGGCCCGTTGCGCTTCGGCGCAGCGGGCGCGCTCTTCGTCGGTCTGGCATTCGGGGCGTGGGAGCCAGCGCTGGGGGAGGGACTCGGCCTCGTGTCCTCGCTGGGACTGGCCTTGTTCGTCTACACGGTGGGCATTGCTGCTGGCGAGACGTTTTTCGCCGACCTGCGCAAACAGCTTCCGCTCATGGGTCTCGGCATCGCCATCATCGCGGCCGTCGCGACCGTCGCCGTCCTGGTTGGGAGTGCTCTCGGCCTCGGCTCGCCCCTGATCGCAGGTGTTCTTGCCGGTGCCCTGACTTCCACCCCTGCACTGGCGGCCGCAACCGAAGCGACGGGGAGCCCGGACGCAGCGGTCGGGTATTCCCTTGGATACCCAGTGGGTGTCATCCTTGCGATCATCGCCGTCGCGATGGTCGTGTCCAAGCAATGGCCCGGAGCCAAGGACTCGGCGCCGCCCAGCGCTGACGGCCTGGTGGCGGAATCCGTACATGTCGAGCGCGCAACGGCCCTGAGAGATGTGCCCGGCTGGGTCAACGAGACGATCAAGATGAGCTACCTGATTCGGGATGGCCATACCCGCGTACTGGCGCCCGGCGAGGACATCCATCCGGGTGACCAGGTTCTTGTGATTGGCGATCCGGAGCCGGTTGATGAGGCCGTGGGCTTTCTCGGCCACAGGATGGAGCGAGAACTCACCTCGGATCGCGATGCAGTCGACTTCAAGCGCTTGGTGGTGAGCTCGCCCTCCATCGCGGGCCGCACCGTGGCGGAACTGAATCTACCCAGCCAGTACGGAGGCGTCCTGACTCGCGTCCGGCGCGGTGACACCGACCTCCTGGCGCGCGACAACCTGGTTCTACAGCTCGGCGACCGCGTCCTCGCTGTGGCGCCCCAGGGTGAACTCAGGGCCCTGACCAAGTACTTCGGTGACTCCGAACGTCGGGTATCAGAAGTTGATGCTCTCGCCCTCGGCCTGGGTATGGTGCTCGGCCTTCTGCTCGGGGCAGTGACGGTCCCGCTACCCGGCGGTGGGGAGTTCTCGCTGGGACCGGCCGCCGGACCGCTGATTGTGGGGATGGTGTTGGGAGCCGTTCACCGGAGTGGGCCCCTGATCTGGCAGATGCCGCTCTCGGTGAACCTCACCATCCGACAGCTCGGGCTGCTGTTGTTTCTTGCCACGGTGGGGTTGTCCTCCGGAGATATGTTCGCCGACCAAGCACTCACTTCCACGGGCCTTCGTGCGGGCGTGTTGTCAGCTGTCATCGTGGTTGTATCGGCCGTCGCGTTCCTGGGCGGCGCCCGGCTCCTGGGGCTCAGTGCGCAACGAGGGGCCGGCGGTTTCGCCGGCTACATTGGCCAGCCAGCCATCCTGTCCTTTGCCACGGGACGGGTCAGCGATGAACGCATCGATGCTGGGTATGCGGCACTGTTCGCGCTGGGCATCATCGCCAAGATCATCGCCGTCCAAGTGATCGGGGCGCTCGGCTGATTCACACGGGGCCAACCATTCTCTGTACTGCTTGGGGTCACCACTATGTGAGGGTGCGCAGGCCCGGCAGCTCCAACAACTTGCGATCGACGGTGACCAGCGTTGCGTCCTCGAGGATCGCCTGGCTTGCCAGCAGTCGATCAAACGGATCGCGATGTTCCCACTGCAGTGAGCCCGCAAGCGTTGCATGGCGGCTCGTCACGTCCAGCTCCACGGCGCCCAGCCCTGCAACGCGCGATTCCCAGGATTCGAGCAGACCGGGCACGGTGAGCTTGCCGATGCGCACCTTGGTTGCCACCTCCAGTGCACTGACGGCTGATACGAGCAATGCGTTTTTCCGGCTTGCCATTGGTGTGCGGATTCGCTCGTCGATCCGCTCGGGGGCTGCGAGAAGCCACAGGAAGATGTGGGTATCGAGGAGAAACTTCACTCCCATGCGGCAAGCTCTTCTTCAGGCAGGGCAGCGTCGAAATCGTCGGGAATCTCGAAATTCATCTGCCCGAATATGCGGTCCGCAGGCTCGACGATCGGTACCAACCTGACGGTTGGTTCTCCGGACCTGGCGATGATGATTTCCTCACCCTGCTCGCTACGCAGGATGAGGTCAGAGAGGTGGGTCTTGGCCTGCTGGATATTGATTTGCACAGTGATGCCTCCTCTCACCAGACTAGCCTGGTCTGGTCAGCTTGACCAGAGTGTTCCGACGAACTCATAAAGCGCTATACGGCAGCTTTCTCGCTTGCCGGTGAGCCGGGTAGTTTGTAGGCCCACGGCGCGATGGTGTGGCTGCGATCGTAGATGAACGTGCTGAGTGCCACGAGCACAATGACGATGAACGGCACCAGAAGGGTTGTGGTTCCAGCTGTCAACGGCGTCAGCGGTGGTACGACCAGAACCAGGAGCGTCACAGCCAGTGGATGGACCAGGTAGATGGGCAGGGTGCGTTCGGCGAGATAGCGGCCCAGCCGACGCACCGCTTCCAGGCGCGACGCCAGGCGGCTCAGCCCCAGCGCCACAGTGATACCCAAAAGAGTCAGCAACGGCGTGAGGTTCGCTCGTCTGAGACCCAATTCCAACAACTCAGGGGGCAGGTTCAATTCCTCGCCGCTGTAGTAGCGAGCGACGATCGGCACATACAGGACAGCGGCAATGATCATCACGAGGGCCGGCACCTTCGCCCATCGTTCCACCAACGGTCGCAGAAAAGCTCCCACCGAAAACCAGACGAAGAATTGGCAGTAGCGGATCACCAGAAGCATGGCGTCATTGCCCACCGGGTATCCCACGTCTCGTGGCATATCCCCAGCGAGGATGTAAAGAACTATTGATCCGCCAATCACGAGCACTGGCAGACGTCGTAGACACTTCGCCGTGACGAAGAACAGCATCAGAAGTGGTAAATACCAGTAGAAGCCCCCGAAAGTGAGCGTCCAGGACAGGGCTCGTACGGTGAATACGCCAAACGCCTGCGGCGCGTACGCCCAGGCGTAGAGCGCAGCAATGGCGACGGTCCAGAGCCAGAACGTCCAGAGGTGATCCAATATGCGGGGGCGCAGGATGCGGCGCCAGGGCCGTTGCAAGGCACGTGTGGCCAGTACCCCGGAGACCAGGAAGAACAGCGGCATCCGCACCGGCAGTAGCCACGTGCTCTGCAGGCCCCAGAAATGGGAGGCGTAGTCACACCCCTGGCCAAATTGGTCAGACCCGTCAGCGACACGTGGTACACGACAACGAGCACGACGGCGAGAGCTTTCGCCGTGTCTGCCCACTGGAGACGGTCGTTTGGCACACCTGTGAAGGTATCAGCGCGGTACATGCCAGCCATTCCCACACACCGACTACGCTCAGGCCCCGTGTGCCACCGCAAACCCCCATGCGCGACCCCACTGAAATCCGATGGCCAGACCAGTGAGGGCGAGCCCGACGGCGGCCAGGCAAGCCGCCACGACCCGTTGCGCATGGTATCCGGGGCTCGTTGCCGTCAGAACGACGTCGTCGGGGAACGGCTCGTAGCTGAACCAATCGAAACTGACGGCGTCGGTTGGTGCGGTGAACCACACGAGAATCCCTGCGACGAGGAAGACAGCAGCGGCTATTGCCATGATGGGCACCGGGTCCCTCACGGACGACTGCACGAACCCACCTCGTTCCGGAACGGAGAACCCATTTTCAGATCTGACGCTATCCCATTGACCCCACACCGTTGCCGCTGCTGCTGGTGGAGCGATAATGGGCCCGTCCCCTGATGCCGTGAGTGACGAGAGGAGTTGACAATGAGGACAGCAGTCACACTCGACGAACACCTTCTGGCCAAGGCGGCAGAGCTCACAGGTAGAACCGATGAATCCGTTCTTCTGCGGATGGGTCTGGAGGCGCTGGTGGAGCGGGAGAGCGCTCGTCAGCTGAGTCTGTTGGGCGGTTGCGATCCGACGGCGACTGCCGCTCCCAGGTCCAGTGCACATCGATGATTTTGGTGCTGCAGAAAGCACTGCGGGTGACTGCACGGATTCCGGAGTGGGCTCCGACAGCGGCAGAGAGCCAGTGCCGGTTTCGTCGGGGCGTGGCGGTAGGGTGGGGCCTCGTTCGCATGGTGAGTGAAGGGAAGCCCCGAGTTGTCGGATCAGTTCGTCCATCTGCACTGTCACACCGAATTTTCGATGTTGGACGGTGCCGCCCGCATCAAGGACCTCTTCGAGGGTGCGGATCGCATGGGGATGCCGGCGATTGCCATGACAGACCACGGCAATTTGTTCGGCGCATACGAGTTCTACAAGGCGTCCAAGGACTACAACGTCAAGCCCATCATAGGGCTCGAGGCCTACCTCACCCCCCGCACGCACCGCTCTGAGCGCAAGCGCGTGCAGTTTGGTGACGGCACCGGCGACGACGTCTCGGCACGTGGCGCATACACCCACATGACACTGCTGGCCTCAAGCACCGCGGGCATGCACAACCTGTTCCGCCTCAGTTCGCGCAGTTCACTGGAGGGGTTTTTCTACAAGCCTCGCGCAGACCGGGAACTGTTGAACGAGTACGGCAAGGGACTCATCGGCACCACGGGGTGTCCATCGGGTGAGGTGCAGACATTCCTGAGGCTGGGTCAGTATGACAAGGCCGTGGCCGCCGCCGCCGAGTTCCGCGACATCTTCGGGGAAGGCAACTTCTATGCCGAGGTAATGGATCACGGCCTCGACATTGAGACCCGCATCCGCGGTGATCTACTGCGTCTGGCGAAGGACCTCAAGCTGCCGTTGGTTGCCACCAATGATCTTCACTATGTGCACGCCGATGACGCCGATGCCCACGACACGCTGCTGTGCGTCTCCTCGGGTTCCCGCAAGGCCCAGGTGGATCGCTTTCAGTTCAACGGTAGTGGCTATTACCTCAAATCACCTGCGGAAATGCGGGCTCTGTTCTCCGAACTGCCTGAGGCCTGTGACAACACCCTGGAGATCGCTGAGCGGTGTGAGACCAGCTTCACCGAGGGCATGGGCACCTTCATGCCCGTCTTCGACTGCCCAGAGGGCGAGAACGAGGACACCTGGTTTCACAAAGAGGTGGAACGCGGGCTGGAGCGTCGGTATCCGGATGGCATCACGCGTGAGGTCCGGGAGCGGGCCGAGTTCGAGACCGGCATCATCGCGTCGATGGGCTTCACCGGCTATTTCCTCGTCGTGGCCGATTTCATCACCTGGGCGAAAGAGAACGGGATCCGGGTGGGTCCTGGCCGCGGATCGGGAGCCGGTTCCATCTGCGCCTATGCCCTGCGGATCACGGATCTGGATCCACTTGCCCACGGCCTGCTGTTCGAACGGTTCCTGAATCCGGAGCGGGTGTCCATGCCGGACTTCGACATCGACTTCGATGATCGACGTCGCGCAGAGGTCATCGCCTACGTCTCGGAGAAGTACGGCAACGACAAGGTTGCCCAGATCGTCACCTACGGCAGCATCAAGGCCAAGGCGGCCGTCAAGGATGCCTCACGCGTGCTGGACATGCCCTTCGCGGTGGGTGAAAAGATCACCAAGGCCATGCCGGCTGACGTCATGGGCAAGGGCATCACCCTGCCGCAGCTGTTCGACGAGACGAACAAGCGGTACTCGGAGGGCTCCGAGGTCCGGGAGATGTACAACGCGGAGGCCGACGTCCGCACGGTGGTGGACACCGCAATGGGCATCGAGGGGCTGAAGCGTCAGTGGGGCGTTCACGCGGCTGGCGTCATCATGAGCTCAAAGCCACTCCTGGACATCATCCCCATCATGAAGCGCGAGTCCGACGGCGCCATTATCACGCAGTTCGACTACCCGGGCTGCGAATCACTCGGCCTCATCAAGATGGACTTCCTGGGGCTGCGAAACCTCACCGTCATCGACGATGCGGTCCGCAGCATCAGGACCAACCGCGGCATCGACGTCGACCTCGACAACCTTCCTCTGGATGACCAGCCCACCTACGACCTGCTTGCCCGCGGTGACACCCTCGGCGTGTTCCAACTCGACGGTGGCCCCATGCGTGCCCTGTTGCGCTCGATGCAGCCCGACTGCTTCGAGGACATCTCCGCTGTCGGTGCCCTGTACCGTCCCGGTCCGATGGGCGCCGATTCCCACAACAGGTACGCCCGCCGCAAAACGGGCCGCGAGCCGGTGGAACCCATCCACCCCGAGCTCGCGGAAGCACTGGAGCCGATTCTGGGGGAGACCTACGGCCTGATCGTGTACCAGGAACAGGTGATGGCCATCGCGCAACAGTTGGCGGGCTACACCCTGGGCGCCGCTGACGAGCTCCGTCGGGCGATGGGCAAGAAGAAGCACGAGGTGCTCAATCAGCAGTATGAGATCTTCAAGGCGGGGATGACCGAGCGGGGGTTCAGCGCCGCCTCCGTCCAAGTGCTGTGGGACACGTTGATCCCCTTTGCCGACTATGCGTTCAACAAGGCACACTCCGCTGCCTACGGGTTGGTGTCCTACTGGACGGCCTACCTCAAGGCCAACTACCCCACGGAGTACATGGCTGCCCTGCTGCAATCGGTGCGTGATGACAAGGACAAGTCCGCCGGATATCTGGCCGAGTGCCGACACATGGGAATCCAGGTGCTGCCTCCGGACATCAACTCCTCCGAATTGGCCTTCACCCCCGTCGGCACCAACATCCGCTTCGGGCTGGGTGCCGTGCGCAATGTGGGAGACAAGGTGGTCACCGCCTGGACCACCGAGCGCGCCACACAGGACAGGGCCTCTGACTTCCATGATTTCCTGGACAAGGCGCCGCTGCTGATCTGCAACAAGCGTGTGATCGAGTCGCTCGTCAAGGCGGGAGCCTTCGACGAGATGGGCCACACCCGTCGCGGACTGTTGACCATTCACGAGAGTGCGGTCGACGGCATCATCGACGTCAAGAAGAATGCCGAGAATGGTCAGGACGATCTCTTTGGTGCAGCCTTCGGTGGAGGCGGGGACGGCGAGGGTGTGGAGCGTGCCGTCGTGCCCGAGGTGGAGGAGTGGGATCGCCGGACGAAGCTTGCCTTCGAGCGGGAGATGCTCGGGCTCTACGTCTCGGACCATCCGCTCAACGGACTCGAGCACGTCCTGGCAGCGAATGGCAATCACTCAGTCAGCTCCGTTGCTGCCATGGACGGGTACCGGGGAGAGACGACGGTGTGTGGTCTCATCACTTCGGTCAATCGACGTGTGAACAAGAAGGGTGCGTTCTACGCGCAGATCATGTTGGAGGATCTGGCGGCCTCCATCGAGGTGACGATCTTCCCGCGTGTCTATGATGCTGTCGCCATGCACTTGGCACCGGACACGATCGTGGCGGTGCGCGGAGTGGTGGAGGCGGGGGAGGATCGTGCTCGCATGAGGGCCGTGGATCTTTTCGCGCCGCAGGTCAA
Source organism: uncultured Arachnia sp. (assembly GCA_947493705.1). GTDB lineage: Bacteria > Actinomycetota > Actinomycetes > Propionibacteriales > Propionibacteriaceae > Arachnia. Next base: position 49,451 of record CANLSH010000003.1, read on the forward strand.
CCTCGATGGAGCGGCCCCACCAGTGGTTCTCACGTTGCCGGCCGTGAGGTGCACGCCGGGCATCGTGGGAGAGATCAAACACATCCTCGTCGGCTACCCCGGTGCGGCCGAGGTGCATCTACAACTCCGCAACGGGGAGCGGATCACCACGTTCAAGCTGGGGGAGGGATTCCGTGTTGCTCCCAGCTCGCCGCTGTTCGCAGACTTGAAGGCCGTTCTCGGTCCATCCGCCGTGGGCGTGGGAAAGTTGACTGGCCATGTCTGAGCGTCGAAGTGGCTCATGGCGTCCGGACATCTCTGATGTGCGCGGGCGCGTTGCATTGTTCCTGCTGGCATGCCTGGGCGCGGGTGTGGTGGCGGGCATCCTGTGGGCCGTCTTCGCTTTCAGGCCCGCCTATGAGCTTTCCGCAGATCTGGAGGCTTCTCTGGGGGAGCGGGAGCTGGCAGGCATCTTCGCTTCGGATGCACTCTTCACGCTCTTGGCGGCCGTGTGCGGCCTGATCATCGGGATTGCGTGCTGGCTGCTCTTCCACCGCAATGGCTGGTGGGTGTCTGTGTTGGCGGTCCTTGGGGCCGGTCTCACCGGCCTCATCACATGGCAGGTGGGACTACTTGTGATGCCCGAGGATTTTGATCAGCGACTGGCCAGTGCCGTGGGAGGGGACGAGGTGCGCGTTGATCTGCAGTTGCATGCACTTGCCGCGCTCCTGGTGGCCCCCTTGGTTGCCATCACGCCGGTGATGCTTCTGGCTGCGTTTGCGCCAGAACCCAGCGATCCGCCACCCCCGTCAGAGGTGGATGGTTCGCCCACCATCGCAACCTGAGATGCTTGACGAATAAGCGTCAAGGGCCTCTGATGGGGACATGGGAGTACGCTCACCGAAAACACCTGTACCATCCATGGCTGCTGCTGCAGGCAGTTTCACCGAGGCCACGTCCAATCACATCGCGGCGACGCAGCGCTGGGCAGCGCACAATTATGATCCCTTACCTGTCGTTCTGTCCTCCGGCGAGGGGTGCTGGGTCAGCGACGTCGACGGCCGTCGCTACCTGGATTGCCTCGCTGGATATTCGGCACTGAACTTTGGGCACTGTCATCCACGACTCGTCGCACGTGCCCTCGAGCAGGTACAGCGTCTCACCCTCACCAGTCGTGCTTTCCACAACGACCAGCTCCCGCTTTTCGCCGAGGCACTGACACAGCTCACTGGCAAGGACATGATGTTGCCGATGAATTCCGGCGCCGAAGCGGTGGAAACCGCCCTCAAAGTCAGCCGCAAGTGGGGCTACGAGGTCAAGGGAGTCGCGCCGGATCAGGCCACCATCATCACGATGGGTGGCAATTTCCATGGCCGGACCACCACCATCATCAGCTTCTCGGATGATGCAGTCGCCACCGGTGGGTATGCGCCGTTCACCCCAGGTTTCCGGCGGGTCGATTTCGGTGACATCGAGGCCGTCGAGGAAGCCATCGATGACACCGTCGTCGCTGTGCTGTTCGAGCCGGTCCAGGGTGAGGCAGGCGTCGTCTCGCCGCCGGAGGGCTTCCTGACCCAACTGCGGGAGCTGTGCAACCGAAACCACATCCTGATGGTGGCCGATGAAATCCAGTCCGGACTCGCCCGCACGGGCGCCACGTTCGCCTGCGATCACGAGGGGGTGGTGCCCGATATCTACGTCCTGGGCAAGGCGCTGGGCGGTGGTCTGTATCCGGTGTCCGCCATCGCTGCGGATCGTGGCATCCTCGACGTCATCACGCCCGGGTCGCACGGCTCCACCTTCGGCGGCAATCCGTTGGCCGCGGCCATTGGTACCGAGGTGGTGCACATGCTCCAGGAGGGACAGTTCCAGGAGCGCTCGGCCCGGATGGGTCGGCGGCTGCGTGACGGACTGTCAGGTCTCGTGGGTCATGGTGTTGCATCACTGCGGGTGCGCGGGGCGTGGGTGGGTCTGGACGTCGAACCGGGACTGATGAGCGGCCGCCAGCTCTGCCTGACGCTGCTGGCCGACGGCGTGCTCGCGAAGGAGACCCACGGCTCAACCGTGCGGTTCGCGCCGCCGCTGGTGGCAACTGATGAGGAGATCGATCTGCTCATCGACGCCATTCAGCGGGCTCTCGCAGGAGGTGCCACCTCACAGGCGGATGGGATGGTCGGACTGCGCGGCTAAGCGGTGGCCACGTAGATGGTGGCTGTTGACTCGCCACGCGTGAGCGCATTGGGGAAGGTGATCACCCGGGACGTCGTTGTGGCGAAAATAGCTTCCAGCGCCGCGACGAATTCAGTGTCCGGCGGTTCATCGGACCACAGTGCGAACACCCCGTCGGGATGGAGGTGTTGCTGGAGCTGCCACAGGCCCTTGATCGTGTAGAAAGCAGCGTGGCTGGGATGAAGCCAGAAGCGGGGTGTGTGGTCGATGTCCAGCAGTATGGCGTGAAAAAGTGTGGGCGTAGCCGGGCCAAGGGTTGTGTCACCCCGCATGAGGCCGAAGAAGTCCTCCGCCACCAGGGTCGTGCGCTCATCAGAGGTCAGAGCGGTTTCGGGGAGGAGACCCTGTTGGTGCCATGCGATGACCTCACCCAGCTTGTCAATTACGGTCATTGATCGGACACGGTCATCCCGTAGTGCCTCGACGGCGGTGTAGCCAAGACCGAGCCCACCCACCAGGACATCCAGATCCTCACCGGGTGTTGCTGCGAGTCCCAGCCGGGCCAGTTCCCGCTCCGCGACGGTGAATGCGCTGGACATGAGGAACTCGTCGCCAAGTTTGGCCTCATAGATCTCGGCATCCAGGACTGGATCAATGCGACGCCGGAGCGTGAGCAGTCCCATCGGTGTCTCTCTGGCATCGAGTTCAGCGAAGCGACGGTTCATACGGGCTGCCTTCCTTTGCACCGGGGATCAGGGCCACCCGACAGGCGTGACCGTAACACTGATCATGGCGACGCCGAGACATCCTGATCCTTTCCCGAGAACAACTAGACTGCGTGACTGTGTTGAGAACCGTTGATCTGAGGGAAGTCACATCGGAGTACCGCTCCAGGCTGCCGCGTGCCGAATTCGACGTCGAGGCTGCCCTGGAGGTGGTCCGGCCCATTTGCGCCGACGTCCATGCTCGAGGGGCCGAAGCCCTCACTGACTACTCGGAACAGTTCGACGGCGTCGTGCCGGAATCCTTCCGCGTCCCCGCCGAGGTCCTGGAACGTTGCGCCGACGAGCTGGATCCACGACTCGTCGAGGCATTCGCTGAGAGCATCCGCCGTCGCCGATACGTGGCAGAGACACTGGAACTCGACGGTGATCCCAAGCCCGCAATCCTTGCTGAGGGTGCGCAGGTGGGGCTGCGCAACATTCCCGTGGATCGCGTCGGCCTGTACGTGCCGGGAGGACTGGCGCCGCTGAGCTCCAGCGTGATCATGAACACCGTGCCCGCCCAGGTGGCGGGGGTCGCTCAGATCGCCGTCGCGTCACCACCGCAGAAGGAATTCGGCGGCTGGCCGCACCCCAACATCCTGGCGCTGTGTCACATGCTCGGCGTGGACGAGGTCTACGCAGTGGGTGGGGCCCAGGCCATTGCCATGTTCGCCCACGGCGTGCCGGAGCTCTGTGAGCCTGTCTCGCTGGTGACTGGACCCGGCAACATCTGGGTGGTGGCCGCCAAGCGCCAGCTCCGTGGCGTGGTGGGCATCGACTCGGAGGCGGGCCCCACCGAGATCGCGATCATCGCCGATGACACCGCCAACCCTGTCTACGTGGCCGCCGACATCATCTCCCAGGCCGAGCACGACCCCCTCGCTGCATCGGTCCTCATCACGGATTCGCTGTCGCTCGCCGAGACGGTTGTCGCAGAGGTCAGCGCACAGGTGGCCGAAACCAAGCACGTCGACCGTATCCGGACGTCGCTCAGTGGCCGCCAGAGTGCCGTCGTGCTGGTGCGCGATCTGGATCAGGCGGTGGCCGTCGCCGACGCCTACGGCGCCGAGCACCTGGAAATCCAGACGGCCGACGCCGCAGCTCTCGCCGCGCGCATCCGCAACGCGGGCGCAATCTTTGTGGGTGACAACTCGCCCGTCAGCCTCGGCGACTACTCCGCCGGGTCCACCCACGTCCTGCCGACTGCCGGCTGCGCGTGCCACTCCAGCGGGCTGAACGTGCGCAGCTTCATGCGCACCGTGCACGTCATCAACTACACGCGCGAGGCACTCCTGCAAATTGCCGACGGAGTGGAGCGCTTCGCGCTGGCCGAGGACCTCCCCGGTCACGCAAACGCCATCACGGTCAGACGATCCACATGATCTCCCTGGGTGAGCTTCCCCTGCGGGCCGATCTTGTGGGCGCCGAGCCCTACGGCGCACCGCAACTGGTGGTTCCCGTGGTGCTGAATGTCAATGAGAACCCGTATCCGCCAAGTGAAATGGTGCGCCGCGAGATGGCGGACGCCGTGGTTGATGCGGCGATGGGCCTGAACCGCTACCCCGATCGTGAGGCGCAGGAACTGCGTCGCGATCTCGCCACCTACCTCGGGCATTCTCTGAGCCACGAATCCATCTGGGTGGCCAATGGCTCCAACGAGATCATGTCGCACCTGCTGACGGCCTTTGGTGGTCCCGGGCGACGCGTACTCGCCTTCACCCCCACCTATTCCATGTATCCGGAATACGCCCGTAACACGTGCACCGGGTACGTGACGGTGCCACGCAATCCGGATTTCACGCTGGATGCCGACCTCATCTGCCGGGCCATCGACGAACACGATCCCACCGTCGTCCTGATCGCGACGCCCAACAATCCCACTGGCACCATCACCGGCAATGAGGTCATCGATGAGGTGTGCAGTCGCACGGATGCCATCGTCGTGGTGGATGAGGCGTACCAGGAATTTGCGCGGACGCCGTCGGCCCTGGAGCTGATGGACAAGCACCCCCGGCTCGTCGTCAGCCGCACCATGAGCAAAGCTTTCGCCCTCGCCGGGGGCCGGGTGGGGTATCTCGCCGCGCAGCCGGCCGTGGTGGATGCCTGCAGAATCGTGCGCCTCCCGTATCACCTGAGCGCCCAGACACAGGCAGTTGCGCGAGTTGCTCTTCGTCACCGCGAGGAGTTGCTGGAGCGGGTGCATGAGCTGACGGCAGAATCACGTGGATTTGAGGACTGGCTCCGAGGGCGGGGGTACGCTGTCGTGAACTCGGAGGCGAACTTCACGCTTTTCGGCCGATTCGATGACCGACACGACGTGTGGCAGCAGCTACTGGATCGTGGCATCCTGATCCGTGAGACTGGACCCGCGGGTTTCCTGCGCGCCTCGGCCGGAACACCCACAGAAATGGCGGCCCTCAGGGACGCCCTGGATGACATCTCGCCCACCTTCGAAGGAGAGACGGCATGAGCCGCACTGCCACCGCACAGCGCTCGACGAGTGAATCGAGCATCACAGTCGCCATTGACCTCGATGGCACGGGTGCCTCCAGCATCTCCACCGGGGTCGGGTTCTACGACCACATGCTGACTGCCCTGTCCAAGCACTCGCTGATTGACATGGACATCTCCGCCGACGGCGACGTCCACATCGACGGGCACCACGTGGTGGAGGACACCGCCATCGTCCTCGGCCAGGCACTCGCGGAGGCGCTGGGGGACAAGGCAGGTATCCGACGCTACGCCGATGCCACCGTTCCCCTGGACGAGGCTCTGGCGCACTGCGTCGTCGATGTCGCCGGCCGTCCCTATGCGGTGTGCAGCGGGGAGCCCGACGCTCAGGTCTACGCACTCATCGGCGGCTCCGGCGTGCCGTATGCCGGGTCCATGACGTACCACGTGGTGGAGTCGCTCGCACTGAATGCGGGCTTGTGCGTGCACCTTCGGCTACTCGCGGGTCGTGATCCCCACCACATCGTCGAGGCGCAGTTCAAGGCACTGGCACGCGCGCTCCGCGATGCCATCGCCGTCGACCCACGGCAGCAGGGTATTCCCAGCACAAAAGGCGCTCTCTGATGCCAGCGCCCCGTGTGGGGCTCCTGGACTATGGCTCGGGAAACCTCCACTCGGCGGCTCGTGCCCTGACTCTGGCCGGTGCGGCCGTCACGGTGAGCAGAAAAGCTACGGAGCTGAACCGGCTGGACCGCTTGGTGGTGCCCGGCGTCGGTGCTTTCGCGGCCTGCATGGCAGGCATCGAGGCGGTGGGAGGACGTGAACTGATCACTGGCTGGCTGGATGAGAAGCGGCCGCTCCTGGGGATTTGCGTGGGTCACCAAATCATGTTTGACGAGGGCGATGAGCACGGCCTGGCTACCGCAGGGCTCGGCGTGCTCTCGGGACTGGTCGAAGCGCTGCCCACCCGGCGGCTGCCCCACATGGGTTGGAACGAGATCCAGCCGCCGAGGGAGTCCCGACTCTTCAGGAATCTCGAGGATGAAAGGTTCTACTTCGTGCACTCGTACGCGGTGCGGGAAATCAATGGCGCAGCCGACGTCACGACCTCACAACACGAGGACGCCACCTTCGTCGCTGCCGTGGAGCGGGGGAGCCTCAGTACAACGCAGTTCCACCCGGAGAAATCGGGAGCAGCCGGAGTCCAGCTCCTTCGTAACTGGCTGACCAGCTCATCGTCGTGACGCTGTCTGTAACGCTTGGTGGACTGCAGTGCACTGAATAGGGAGGGTTGACGTGAAATCGGTCTCGCAAGCGATCGCAGCGTCTGTCGTGTCGGGGACAAGCGTGTGGCTGTTCCGACCAGCCGATTGGCCGAGGTGGACACGATGGGGCTACGTCATGGCGCCCAGCGTGGTGGCGATGGCGGGGACGGGATTGATGACGGGTCTCGTCGGCGCGAGTCAGGACTCACACCCTGAGGCCAGCGAGACGGACAGCAGCGACGAGGACACGACGAAACAGGAGTGGCTTCTATCGTTTCAGTCGGCTCCGATTCGCTCGCGGTGGTTGGCGGTGATCGGTGCAGGCATTGCCGTCTCCGTCATTCAGGTCTCGTCTCTCGCTGTTGACGGCGCTGTAGAGTGCTGGCTCACTCGGCGAGGCTCGCGACGCCCCCGGCGCGTCATGGGGGCCGCTTTCGCTGTCCTGACCTTACTGGAGCTCGCTTTCAATGCGAAAAACGCCAACACGTCAGACAGAGACTGAAACCGGGCGCTGCGGGCACAATAACGAGTGACTTTCGCCGGTAGATGGTGGGCTTTTTCTGCTGCTCAGTGGCAGCGTTCGCTGCCTCGGGCTCCGGGGGGTGCTGCCGTACGTCGAGGCTGGCGTCCCGCAAGAGGATCAGCTACTGGGTACGCTCCGCGTGTCTCGAAACTGACGGTGAGTACCAACAGCGGCGCCATGGGTTCCGAGACATGGTTATGAGATTGTCGAGGGGGGCGTTCAAGTGCGGCGTCGCGCGTTGAACCGCAAAGGCTCTCGTGGCGATCAACGGCCGGTGAGACGTCTCGTATCGCTAGGGTTATGAGATAGCATGATAGGTTCAATGAAGAGGCGGCGTCTCGACGACACTGGATTCTCTGACGTCGAACATATTGACTGCTTTGACGCTCAGCACGTCGGACAAGCCGAAACAATTGCCACAATTCCTCAAGTCAGATGCCACCTCAAGGATGTCCAGTCACCGGCTTCCCCACCCCGGTAGTTCTTGTCGGTTGGGAGGATACGTCGCCAAGACCCGTGCGAGCTGGTCAGCGACGTCATCAAGATCGATCGAAGTTTCTTCACGGAGCCATGTTGGAAGATCTTCCAGACTAAGTGCCCTGCTTCGCTGTTCCTCCGTGGGCCGGGTCAGCTGCTTCACCACACCGCCCTCAGAGCTACCGATGGTTCTGTCTCGTCGCAGACTGATCACGTCATGGAGGTAGAGGAACTCAAAGTCGGGGTCGTCCTCATCAGGATAAAAGATGGTCAGTTGTGGATCGGGGTAGCGACGAAACCACGCGCGCTCTAGAGGCGGTAGGGAGATATGTCCGACCGCTGATTCCGGCATCTGGACTTCGGATTCGAGCCATGTGATGCCAACGAGGCATCCTCTGCCTCGATGGAGCTGTCTCACGTTCCTTCCCTACAATCCGCAGGAAGTGGCGAGATACTTGTTTCTCGTTCCAGCGTCCCATCAGTGTGAGAGTTTTCGACGCCTTTGCGCACTGCGTGGGCAATTAGAACGTTTACGAGATACGACCTTCTGCTGAGCATCCGAGCCTCCTTCTCTTGGCGTAGGGATGGCCATCGATGTTGGCGTTGCCGTCGAAGCTATCAGCCAAATCAGTCCACTGCCGTGCCCAGGACGACGTGCTTCTAGGTCCACGTCGTCAACCACTACAGCGACGGCGTAAGTCTCATGCAGGATGCGTCTCCCTGCCGCTTCGATACTACTGGCAGGTGTCTCGTAAGCCTTCTGTCTCGAAACCCATGCGTTGTAAGTCGCATCCGTGGATGTCGAGGTCCGGGTACTGCTTGGAACCCATGAGCCCCTGCGCAAGGTGGTGTTGCGGAGGGAAGGCGTAGCCAGGTACCAGCAACGAAACGTACGAGTTCAGCGTTGATTTTTCAGTCGGGAGCACAGCCTCACTTGTCGATGTGGTGACCGGTAACTAGCCCTAGCGCGATTTCTTGGATTGCATCGATGAGGTCAGCGAGACCGGGTTCTTCGATCGGGAAATGTCCACATTCCCGTAAAATGATCGCACGCGTTGGGGCAGCAATACGCCGTAGGAATCGGACGCTTAGTTCGATCGGAGTCCACGCATCGTGACTGGGGTGAACAAGGGTGACCGGGGTTGTCATCATTTCCGGCAACGTATGTGGATAATTCATGTACGAGGCAAGGAAGCCGAGTGGAACACGGGCGCCTCCGCCGCGGGGGTCCGTGGCACACAGCCGGGATAGGCCGCGGTCTCGGCTCATCTGCCGAAAGCGCGCGATCCAAGTCATCGGAATCATCGTTCTGGCCAGACGTCCACGTGCCAGTACCGATAGGGGCCGACCGAGCACTCCGAGTATGCCGAAGCGCGTCATATGTGCCCGAGCTCGCCAATCACTTGGGTCGAGGAGGCAGGTCGCCGCTACCGCAGCGACACCCTGAGACTGTGCGGCTGCTTCGTAGGCGAGCAGTCCTCCAATGCTGGCCCCGAGCACTATGAGCGGTCGGCCGTCCTCTTCAGCAGCGATGAGGTCGACCAGCAGGTGGATCCAGTCGCCATAGCGCACCGCGCCGGGGTCGTGAGTGGCGGTCCGTCCGTATAGCGGCAGGTCAACAGCGGCGAGGTCGAGTCCTTGATCCGCTAGTAGCGCGGCAAGGGGCCATAGTGCAGCACCGTGGCCTCCAGCGCCATGCACGACCAACACCCGCGCAGCAGCTTCAGGTCTTGACGCCCGCGCAATATGGACCTCATGGGCGCGCCAAGACCACCAGCTCTCCTCCGGCTCCAAGCTGGCGACTAACTGCCGTTGCGGCGCTAGAAATGCAGCGTACGGATTCGGATCCATGACGTCATGTTATAGGGCCCCAACGAGCAAGGCTGATCGTTGACAAACACATAGCTTCGACGCGAACTACACCCTCGACTGCGATTTCCTTGCGCATGACCGTGCTGATCGCGTGCTTTCAGTCTTGGAGCAAGCGATCGTTGAAACTCCCTCACCAGCGATGGATCCCGCAACGGACACCTGAGTTCCGTCGTTTCGACCCTCGGTGTCTCGAAACTGAAGTGTCTTGAAACACATGGGATATAGGACGGTGGCTGGCGGAACTGCGTCCGTAGGTGAGCGAGAGCAGCACGATATTGTGATCAACGAGGTTTATTCGCGCGAGGGTGTCAAGATGAGTGCGCACGTCGCAGATCCGCTCTCAGGTTCCGTTAACGTGAAGCCAACTGTCGTTGGTTGGTACGGCCCCCGTGCCCATCGGCCATGAAGCCTCCTGAGATAGCCTTGCGCGGATGAGCTCTCATCCGGCGGACATCACCCAGCAGTCGCCGAAGACGCCCGGTCCGATCACCCGGTATCCGATCCTGAGTTTTTTTATCCTCGCCTTCGTCTTGTCCTGGATCGGTTGGAGTCCGTGGTGGCTTGGGCAGGATGGTATCGGGGTGCTTCCCATACCTGGTTCTATTCAAGTGGTGGCGTTGGTGAACCCTCTGGGGATTCTCGGCCCCGCCATCGCGGCGCTCATCGTTATTCAATTCACAGAGGGCAACGCCGGCGTCCGACGGTTCTGGACGAACGTCACAAACCTCAGATTCCGTCTGCGATGGTGGGGTATCGCTTTGATCGGCGTCCCCGCACTGCTATTGGCCGGAGTCATCTTCCTGCCCGGAACTCTGGGCTCCTTCACCACCGAGGGACTGGGTGCGGAACTGTTGATATACCCGGTCCAGCTGCTGGGTATCGTGTTCCTGGGTGGTGGCTTGGAGGAGATCGGCTGGCGCGGGTTCGCCCAGCCCAAGCTCCAGCAGAAATGTCCCCCGCTCCTAGCAGCGATGCTAATCGGCGTCCTGTGGGCCGGGTGGCACGCGCCGCTATTCTTCACCCAGATCTGGGACACCCCCCGCGGCAGCATCGCACAGGTTCTTCTTTACACGGTCGTGGTCATCGGACTGTCAGTAATTATGGCCTGGGTACGCAACGGGACTGACAGCGTACTGGCCGCTATCCTGGCTCACGCGTCCGTGAATTGCTTCCTCGGATTCCTGGTTGTCGTGTTCCCCGATTCACTCGTCCAATCGACAAACTGGTGGGGGGCGGGCATCCTCATCGCCGCGATTGTGCTGGCGGTGGTCACAAAGGGCCAACTCGGTGCGGCAACGCAATCCACCGAGCCTCCACCGTCAGAGGAGCCGCTCATGAGAGGTTCGCGGACGCGAACTGTCTCGTAACCGAGGTGTCTCGAAACGTATGAGATGCAAGGCATCGGACACCCTGGACGCGATTCCCAGTGGTCACACAACGCCGCCGTCAATCGATCGAACCCACACCATGGCCGTCGAGCATCGCTGCAGCCGGCCGTGAGGCGCCTCGCATCCTTGGAGGTATGAGGCGGAATGTTGTCGTCGATGATCCATGCCAACTCGATAGTGCGCTCAATACCGTCGGCGTCTCGAAGACCCCGCGCGGACAGCGGGGTGAGGCCATGCTGGAAGGATGGTCGCATGCTTGGCATTTTCCAACCCGCGCTCGTCCCCGAGTTGCTCGTCGCGAGTCTCGATTCGAGCATCGAGTTCTGGTGCGGTCTCTGCGGCTTCAAAATCAGCTACTCACGACCGGACGAACGCTTTGTGTACATCGTCCTCGGCTCAGCCCATCTGATGCTTGAAGAGGCTGGAGTTGGTCGCAACTGGATTACTGGTCGCCTGGAGCGCCCCTTGGGGCGAGGTGTGAACCTCCAGATCGCCGTCTCGGATAGCGCCGCCCTGGCCAACGCACTCCATCAAGCGGGAGTGGAACTGTTTATGCAGCCAGAGACAAAGTGGTACGACGTTGGAGAAGCCGAAGCTGGCGTGCAACAGTTCCTAGTCCAGGATCCGGACGGCTACCTCATCCGGTTTCAGTCCCCAGTCGGGCGCCGGTCGACCGCTCCTACCGGTGATTCGTGAAAGCGGCTGTCTCGTAACCCAAGTGTGTCAAAACGCATGGGATGCGAGACGAACGCACGAGTCGTCGTCAACATGGGAACGGTGAGACGTCTCCTACCCGTGAGATACAAGACAACGGTATGGGGCGCTAGCCGTGACCACGCAAGGGGTGAGTACACGTCCCCTGCGCACGGTGGCATTCACCAGCCCTCACAAGTCAGCGCTGCGGTTAGAGGCGGCTACGAGCGGATTGACTCGCTCCCTTCCTCAGACGACAAGTCCGGGCTGGATGAGAGGGAAGGAGGCTTCACCCTTCCACGGCTTCCGAAAAGCGTATCAATACAGTGTCCGCTGAATGCAAGATCAGAAGCATCTGATCCTCCACCTCTACATGCGCCGCTGCCTGAAGGGCCGAGAGGAATAGTGCTTCTTGTTCCGCAGCCTCATCATCCTCGGCTATTTCGGTGCTCGTCAACTGGGAGAATCTGATGTCATCGCCGGACAACTCATACTCACCGCTGAAAGAGTTCACCCCAAGAACGCCCCACACCTCTCCATCAGAGAGCGTGGCACTTGGCACGGTCAAGCCGTAAGACATCACCTGCACTGATTCGTCGGCGAAGGACTCAAGGATCCAGACCGTCTGCTCTACGTTTGGACTCGCAGCGCAACCGGAGACCGGGAGGACGAGTGACAGCAACACAACCAACAGATTAATGATCTTTCCCATGTTGCTGTTCTCCCGTATCTACGTCGAATCGGTAGGAGCTCATGCTACGGGGAAGCGCACTCGAAGGACAGAAAGCCGGGATAGTGAGCTACGTGCCGCAATCTCGAGCGGCCGACCCACGACAATCAGATGAGGTTGGCGTGAATACGTTCGAGTTCATCTCGGAACTGATTCGCGGCCTCCATCCTGTCATCGCCCGGTGATTGACCTTCGAGGCGCAAAGAGAGATTTCGTTGTTCATCGAGGAGAACGCAGTCAGTCCACATGTACCGCTCTCTCGACCTTCGCACCTCCGAGTATTCGGTGTCTGGTTCCAGCTGGGTACCCATTTCCGCGCCAAGCACCCTAGAGTGGACGATCACGGTCTCGGAGACGCATCTGGTGTTCTTTGAGTTGAGGGTTATGACTACTGAGGGTCCCCAATCTGTGTCTTCTGTGACTGGGACCTGTGGGGCCAGCTTTCCGTTGACGATCATCAGCGAGGTGTTGTCGCCATAACCGAAGCGCGCTCCCTCGCCCCCGTAGGCGAACCGGTACGCAGCGAGTTGGGCCTCGAACTGTGAATCGAGGCGTTCGATGACCGCTTCCGCGTTGCCGTCGCGAAAGGCGACGTCTTCGCGTTCGAGTCCCAACATTTCTCGCGGGAAACTCTCCAACGTGATGGGAGTGTTGGGGATTGGTCGATCAATGGTCAAAGCGCCGATCACGATGCCAGCCAGCAGAGCAACGAGAGTTGCTGTGATGACGCTGCGCACCCTGATGGTTCCGGGTGCACGGGCGGGAGCGACCCGTGATTTGCCCTGCTCGCGATCCACGATGATGCTTACTTCTACATCATCGGCTGGTGTGGACTGCCCGAAGGATTCAGTTTGTGAGGTCGCGCGCGTGTTCTCCGTCGGTGGCTGGAACGGCGCATCAGACATACCGCTCAGAGTAGTCCGGCGAGCATGCCCTCAAGCGCCGCTGATGGGCATCTGACCAGGCGTCAACATCCCAGTGGAACGGACGCCGGCGTTACACACCGCGGACAGGTGAAGCAACCAAAAGCACGATGCATCGCTCTGAACGTGAATGTCTCATAACCTCGCCGTCTCGAAACCTATGGGATACGACACGCACCAGTCACAACCACCGTCATCAAGCGACGAAAGCCACAGCATAGTGATGGTCATTACCACGGACTTCAATGCATCAGTGCATCGGCATCGAGCACGGAAAGAACTCGGCTACCGAAATCGTCCGGAACACCACCATCTTCCGGCGATAGCCACACTTGCGCTACGAGAACCTTCACATACCGTGATCTCACCCGTGCCCTTCCCGCACATCGGAGCGCCAACGGAACGAACATCTACGCGTCTATTCGGTCATGACAAGCGATGACGGAGGTCTTCAGCGGCTGTTGGGGCTCCGGTCCGATAGTGTCCGTGGGTGTGGACGGATTGCACTGGTCGGGGGTCATTGGAGTGGAAACCGGCCGTGGCACCGTGCTCGCCCGATGTGGCAGGGGCTTCACTTTACTGGGTCCAGTCCTGCCAGCAGCGGTCAGGGACAGATGAGCGTGCCCGTACCTGAGAGATACTTGAATTCCAGTGTGTTGCGCTGGACAGCGCTGGCCCTGTTTCTGCTGGGTGCTGCCTTCTTGACGTTCGGCTATCCAAGCGAGTTTCCGACGCCCTACCGGATCGACATCGATGTGTATCGAACCGGTGCACAGGTGTTCATCGACGGTGGGGACCTTTACGGACCGCTGCCGGAGCTGTCGCAGGGGGCGCACCTACCATTCACCTACCCCCCGATTGCAGCGGCGCTCTTCACCATCTTTGCGATCGTGCCGCTGTGGATGGGGTCCGTGGGGCTCACACTCGTGTCGATTGCCAGCGTTGCCGTGGTGCTACGGATCGCGTTGGGACAGATCTATGATCGTCCCGCAGCGCAGCTGTGGTGGTTGGTGACAGGAGCCATGGCCATTGGCCTGTGGTTCGGACCGGTGCGGGACACATTGGCGTTTGGTCAGGTCAATGCTGTCCTGATGGCCCTGGTAATCATTGACGCGATTCTCGGCCGCGGCAGATGGTGGGGTGGAACGCTCATTGGCCTGGCAATCGCGATCAAGCTGACACCAGCGGTGTTCCTGCTGCTCCTCGTCCTGCGCAAGGACTGGCGGGGTGCGGTGACCACCGGCTTCTCGTTTGCGATTTTCACGGGCATCGGACACTTGTTGATGCCGCAGGACTCGCTGCAGTACTGGACCCAAACCCTCAGCCAAACCGGACGCATCGGCGGACTTGCCTACGCCTCGAACCAATCGCTCAACGCCGTCCTGTACCGCCTTGGCCTCGAGGGCAGCGCTCGCTCAGTGACCTGGTTTGTTGTGGCCATGGGGGTGGGCTTGTTCATTGCGTGGGTGACGGGACGGCTTCTGGCTTTCGGACACCACATCGCCGCGACACTCGCTGTGGGCTTTGCTGCGCTGTTCTGTTCTCCGGTGTCGTGGACTCACCACTGGGTGTGGTCGCTGCCGCTGGTGGTGGTGATGTTGGTGTGGGGTGAGCGTCCGGGGTCTCACACACGGTGGTGGGTGTGGCTCGCGGCCAGCGGGATGGTGGTGTTTCTGGCCAACCCGCAGTGGTGGTTCCCGCATGAGAACGACGCCGAACTGCAATGGGGTCCGCTGCAGCAGCTCGTAGGAAGCTCCTACCTGGTGTGGGGCCTCATCGCGCTGATCAGCATGGGCCTCCTTGCCCACCGACTCGGCCACGCTGATCGCTCTGTTGCGGGGACACCCACGGTGCTGTGGCCCGGCCTGTTTCGTCGTCCAGCGCGCCAGCCAACACCCGACGACACGAGGGCGCCGCACCCCTGATGAGTCTTGGCGATTTGAACTGATCCGGACATGGGGCATGGTGGTGTCCATGAGAAGTCATCAAGTTCTCGGCTGTGTCGTTGGAATCGCAGTGTTGTCGGCATGTGCACCAGGACCACCATCCGAATGGCCTTTTGGCACCGCCGGGGCTGCGAGCGAACGATCAGAGTTCGTGAGCCGTCCGGATCTGAATCCTCCGATTGTCACCATGACCGGGCCGGGGACGCAGCAGGCCGACGACGGGTACTACTTCGTCGCACCGAAGGACGATTGGAACGATGATGACGATCTCTGGGCCGGAGGACTCATCCTTGACGAGGAAGGATCCCCGGTCTGGATAGATGAAGGCGACACGAGAAAGTACGGCTTCCGTGTCCAGAACTATGCCGATGAGCCGGTCCTGACGTGGTGGGAAGGAGACATCAATCCCCCTGTGGCGCTCGGCGAAATCGTTCTCATGGACAATACCTACGAGGAGATCGCACGCGTCAGCGTTGGCGGTGACCTGGAACAGGGCACCACGGACGTGCATGAGATGACGATCACCGATGACGACACCTTGCTGCTGCTTGCATACGTGCCCACCCAGACAGATCTGAGCGAGATCGGGGGCGCGGAGGACGGCTGGGTCTACGAGGACGTCGTGCAAGAGGTGGACATTGACACCGGCGAGGTGCTCTTCCAGTGGCGTTCGCTCGACGGGGTGCCGGTGACGGCAGCGAAGACAGGTATTTCGGATGACAAGGGCACGAAGGACAACCCTTTCGACTACCTCCATCTCAACTCAGTCACCGTGGATGACGATGGGTCGCTTCTCCTGTCAGCGCGCAGCACGCATGCGGTCTACAACCTTGATCGCGACACCGGAGACATCCAGTGGGTGCTCGGTGGCAAGGACAGTGACTTCGAGCTTGATCCAGACGCCGTCTTCGGCGCCCAGCATGACGCTCACCGGCAGAGCGACGGTACGATCACCATGTTCGACAACCGGGCTTCGGAGGAGAACGGCGACAGCCGGGGACTGCGCCTTGACCTCGACATGGATGCCATGACCGCCAGCGTTGTGACTGAATACTCCCCACCCGAGAAGCGCTGGGCCGTGTCGCAGGGCAACCTTCAGGAATTGGACGGGGGTGACGTCGTGGTGGGATGGGGATCGGAACCCTACTTCTCCCGATACGACAGCGATGGAGAGCTGCTGTTGGAGGGCTCGATTCCGATGGAATCGAACTATCGGGCTTTCTTCTCCGATTGGGAGGCCGCTCCCACGGAGCCACCTGTGGCGGTGCTGGAGACCAGCGGTGATTCTCCCACGGTGCATGTCAGCTGGAATGGCGCTACTGAGGTGGAGAGCTGGCGGGTGCGTTCCGGTCAGGACGAGGCTGATGCAACTGAGGTGGCCCTTGTGGAGCGTGACGGCTTTGAGACCGCCATCCCATTGGACCAGTCGGCTCCGTATGTGGAAGTGCAGGCCATGGATGTCGATGGCAACGAGTTGGCAACCGTGGTGGTCCCGCAGTAGAGGCAGATGGCACGTGTTGCGATCAGGCCTTGCTGGAGAGACAACGGCTTCGCAGGTGCGCATCCGATAGAGTCCCTGATCGTGGATGCATTGCAGTTGTTGCCAGCCGTTGATGTACAAGATGGACGCGCGGTTCAGCTCGTCCAGGGCGTCGCCGGGACGCAGAAGGAGTTCGGTGACCCGCTCGCGGCCGCCATGCGTTGGCAGGAACAGGGGGCGGAATGGATCCACCTTGTAGACCTTGATGCCGCTTTTGGTAGGGGTACCAACGCTGAGCTGTTGAAGGAGATTGTCGGCCGGCTCGACGTTCAGGTGGAGCTCTCGGGCGGTATCCGCGACGACGCCTCACTGGAGCGGGCCCTCGCCACCGGCTGCCGGCGGGTCAACATCGGCACGGCGGCCCTGGAACAGCCCTACTGGTGTGAGCAGGTGATTGCTGACAACGGTGACCGGATTGCCATCGGCCTCGATGTGCGGGGTGAGAATCTGGCGGCGCGGGGTTGGACGCAGGTGGGTGGGCCGTGGCAGGAAACCCTCGACTTCCTCACCGATGCCGGATGCTCCCGCTTCGTGGTCACCGACGTCAACTCCGACGGCATGCTCACGGGGCCCAACATTGAACTGCTTGAAGCCGTCTGCGCCCTGACGGACGCCGCAGTCATCGCATCCGGCGGAATTGCCACGCTGCAGAACCTGAGAGACCTGCGTGGCCTCGTGCCCATCGGTGTTGAGGGAGCCATCATTGGTACCGCGCTCTACACCGGCGCATTCACACTTCCGGAAGCGCTCGAAGTTGCTGGAGGTACGACGCATGGCTAAGGCTCCCCGCAGCAGCTTCGGCGCACCGGATCACGTGGGCGTTCACACGCCACCGTTGTTGAGTGGCCGCATCAAAGACCTGCTCGCAGGCAAGAAGATCGCCATGACCGGCGTCACGGGATTCATCGGCGAACAGCTTCTCTGGAAGGTCCTCACCGAGTGCCCTGATGTCACCACCGCGGTCCTTGTGCGTCGCAAGGGATCTGTCACAGCACATCAACGAGTGGCTGGTCTGCTCAAGAAGAAAATCTTCGCCGACGTGGTTGCTGCAGCCGGTTCCGTCGAGGCCCTCATGCACCAACGGGTGGAGGTGGTCGAGGGGGACCTGCCACAGGTGCCTGATCTTCCGCGTGACCTCGACATCCTCGTCCACTGCGCTGGGGATGTCTCGTTCGACCCGCCCATCGATCAGGCCTTCATGACCAATGTCGTGGGAACCAAGGCACTCCTGACCAAGCTGCGTGAGGCATGCAGCGACGATGAGGGCAACCTCACAAAGGTGCCCCACTACGTCCATATCTCCACTGCCTACACGGCCGGTCGTCGCCGGGGGCCCATCCCAGAAGCCGCCCACATCCATGACGTGGACTATCAGGTGGAGGCGGCAGCAGCGCTCGCCATGGAGAAGCACGTGGAGGCGCGCTCGCGCAGCTCCGAGCAACTCACTGTCCTGCGCCGGGAAGCCGAGCGTCTGCACCGCAAGGCCGGTTATCTCACCACCTCCGAGGACACTGAGCGTCGCCGCAAGGAGTGGGTGAAGCAGGAACTGATCGATGCCGGTACGGAGCGGGCACGCTCGCTGGGATGGACTGATGCGTACACATTCGCGAAGGCGATGGGTGAGCGCGTGGTGGCTGAGATGGGCCACGACATGCTGGTCTCCATCGTGCGTCCGGCCATCGTCGAATCCTCACTCCGTTTCCCGCATGAGGGCTGGATCGAGGGTTTCAAGATGGCGGATCCGCTCATCCTCGCCTACGGCCGCGGACAACTCCCCGAATTTCCCGCGTCCCCCGACGCCGTCATCGACATCATTCCCTGCGATCTGGTGGTCAATGCCATCATCGCCGTCTGCGCCACACAACCGGACGTGGGACAGCCCGAGTTCTACCACTGCAGTTCCGGAGCCCGGAACCCGCTGACGTTCCAGGGCATCTATCTGCACATCCGCAGCTATTTCACGAAGCATCCATACGTGTCCGGTCAGGGCTCTGCACCGCTGGCGACGTGGACCTTCCCGGGCTCGGAACCCGTGGAACGCAAGCTGTGGCTTGCTGCCAGGGGCACGGCGATCGGTAATCGGCTGCTCAGTTTCGCACCTCGGGGTCAGAAGGTACGGGCGGCGGCGACCGCGCTCGACAAGACCAGCAAGCAGCTGGAGTTCCTGAACAAGTATCTGAGCCTGTACGGCGAGTACCTGCAATCTGAACTCCACTTCGTGGATGACAACACACTGGCCCTGCACAGATCCCTCGACGATGCGGACCGCGACGTCTTCGGCTTCGATTCGGCATCCTTCGATTGGACGCACTACATCCAGGAGGTCCACTGCCCGGCCATCACGGATCCGGTGCGACGCATGGAGGCTGCCCGCACGCGGCGACAGGCGCGCTCAGCCACGTTCAAGGACCTGAAGCCGGCCGCACCCGGAACAGTACTGGCAGCCTTCGATCTCGACGGCACCGTCATGGTCACCAACGTCATTGAGACATACCTGTGGCTCCGGCTGCCTGAGCTCCCGGTCGTGGAGCGAGCGACCGAGGTTGCCCGGGTCATTGCGCAGATGCCCCACTATCTGGCTGCGGAGCGCAAGGACCGCGGCGTGTTTCTTCGGCAGGTCTACAGACGCTACGAGGGCGCCAACCTGGCCGAAATGGAGCGCTTCGTCGATGAAAAACTCTCTGCGCACATCCTCGACCGCACCTCCGCTGACGCGCTGCGACGGATTCGAGCCCATCGTGAGGCCGGACACACCACCATCCTCATCACCGGGGTCATCCGACCGTTGACCAGGCCATTCGCGGAGCTCTTCGACCACATCGTTGCGGCGGACCTGGGCGTGGACGCTGACGGCAATTGCACCGGATTTCTCACCGGCCCGCCCATGGTGGGTGAATCACGCTCAGCCTGGCTGGATCATTACGCTGCGCTCCACGGCATTGATCTGAGCCGCTCATTTGCCTACGCGGACAGCCACGTGGACCTCCCGATGTTGCGAGCCGTCGGCAATCCGGTGGCGGTCAGTCCGGACATCGGTCTCATGCGCGCCGCACGCACCGGCGGCTGGTCCATCATTGACTGGCCGGCGAACTCTCCGCAGCCGCGCTGGAAGCTGCCTTCCTGAGCCGTGCTCACACAACGAAGTTGTACCTGAGGAGTAGGGAGATCACGACGATGCCACGTCCCGGATTCGTCCTTGAGGTCGACGACAGGACCCCGCCACTGCTGACCATGTCCGGCGCCTCGGTCCGCCTCCAACGGCTCGCGTTGGGGACCCATGTCGCCTATCCGGCCGCTGCCTCCCCATCCTCAGATCCTGTTGCCCTCGTTGACGGTGCACTGCTCACCCCAGTGAGCGGAAATGCGCTCGCGGGCCAACTCGGACCGGAGACCCGTCTCACGATCGTGGTGACCGACAGCGGTGGGCCCCAGCCCCGAATGCGCTTCGACGTCCGCCGCACGATGGTGGAACGTGTGCTGGAGCTGGCCGCCCGATGCAAGGTGGACGACGTTGAGGTGGTCATCGCCACCGGATTGAGTCGTCGCTGGAGCGCTGGCGACATCAGTAGGGTCCTGGGTGACAGAGTGGCGACGTCCTTCCTCGCCGATGGGCTCATCACGAGCCACGACGTGACCAGTGATGATCTGGTCCCCATCGGTGAGATCGACGGCCATGAGGTGCGGTTGAACGCCAGGGTGGCGGCCTCGGACCTCGTCGTCAGCGTCGGTCTTCGCGACGACCATCATGAGGCGGACCCGTTCGTCCTGGGTCTCACGGATGTTCACACCATCTCCCGGATCGCAGGGCTCGGTGCAACCCGGGAAGCCGCCCGCACGACTTCGGCTCTCGTGGCGGCAAAGGTGACCACTTTTGCCGTGGTTGCCGTCCTGGGGCAACCATGGTTGTCGCCCAGCCTGTCGTTCCTGCATCGCAGGGAATGGGAGTGGCGTCTGGGAGACCAGCTGACCTACGCGGCGGCACGCCAGTTTGTTGCCGCGCTGCCCGTACGGGGGGCGCAGAAGCTGTACGCCTCCCCAACAGCTGACTATGACGTCCTGGATGTCATCGGCGGCAACCCGCATGCAGTCCACCGTGAGGCCCGGGAGGTGTGGCGTGCTGCCAACATTGTGGAACTGGGCAGACAGGCCGATGTGCTGGTGACCTCCGTATGGGGTGCTGCCTTCAACTCCGGCAACCCGGTGGGAACTCCACTGAACGCAGCCCACCATGCACTCGTGGACCGAGCTGGAAGCCACGTTGGGACACCTCTGGTGCGCGAGGGCGGAGTTCTGGTGGCCATGCACCCACTGGTGCGCAACTTCTCCAACCGCATTGAGTCGGCCGCAGCAGATTTTTTCACTGAAGTGCTCCCGGAAACGCTGGATCCCGCCGAGATCCAGGGGCGGTTCGAGAACGGTGCGGCTCATGACCCGTGGTACCTGAGTCTCTATCGGGAGCGTTTCGCCCATCATCCACTCCGGGTGTTCCACACCTGGTACCGCCTGCAGGAGGCTGCCGCGGGCCTCTCCGATGTGATCTGGGTGGGAGGTGATCGCCGGAGTGCCGAGGTCATGGGTCACCGTGCCGCTTCCAGCCTCGCCGATGCATACGAGGTGGCCGCGGCCGTCGTTGGACGCAACCCCGACATCACCCATCTACACGGCCCGGGTCCACTGTTGGGGGCCGTGGCATGACCCGCGACCTGAGCCCCTGGGCCACATCGGGCGACAGCTCGACCCGTCCCCGGTTGACGTGGCCGAAGGACATGGCTGGCTTTGCCGGCACCCTCTTCGGCCTGCGCAGCCGGGCCCCCAGCAGCGCCCCGCCGGTCACCACAGGGCACCGTCACAGACTCTCACCCGGCGATTTGCGTCGCATTCCTGACATCTTCAACAAGTTGGCCTGGCGTCTGGACTACCACGTGATGGGCATCGACGCCCTGACGGGGTTGCAGGCACCAGTCATCTTCGCCGCCAATGAGCAGGGTGCCCTGGATTGGCAGGTCCTCAAGCTGGTACTCCCCCCTCGGTTGCGCACGACTCATCGACGGCTCAGCCGTGCGCTGTCCCAGGGCCGCAGCGTTGCGGTGTTCACCGACGATCCACGGGTGGCTGATCAGGTGGGGGATTTCACCACTGCCGCCGCAGACCTGGCGACGCAGTACGGCATTCCCATCGTGCCCGTGGCGCTGGGCGGTACGTTCAAGCTGAAGGAGATTCTGCGGCTGGCGCTCCGCTCGAAACCGCGGGTGTGGGTGTGCTTCGGTGCCCCCATCTACGCCCACGGCCGTTCCCTCAGTGAAACGACCGCCGAAGTGCAGGCCGCTGTGGGAGAACTCTTCACCTCAGAGCAACTGTCCTGGTGGGCGATCCAGCGTGGCGTCGCCGCAGCAGGCAGCCGTGTGGAACCGATGCCGCGATGGCGCCGCCTGTGGGGACAGACTGCCCCGCGCCGCCAGGACCGGGACCACCTCTGGCACTGAGCCACCCCGCAGACCCGCAATCAGGGCGAGTGACAAGGTGATCGGCTACTGTCGAGGACACAGACACAAGCACTCGGGTGCCGTGGCTGAGGGCCAGTACGTTGCACGACGAGGCAAGGAGGCCGGACGTGGATTGCTACGTGGAGGACCACCTGAACTGGAAACCGGTGACGCCAGCGGATCTGGAGGAGCTTGACTGTCTCCGCGAACAGATCGGTTCGCTGGATGACGCACTGCTCTCGGCAACCGAGCGGCCTGTGGACCTGGCCGGGGATGATGGCCTGGACGGCAATTGCATTGGTGGTTGGGACAACTACGGCAGCTTGCTGGCGTTCGGCTGGAACGTTGTTGATCCGGATCCGGGGTTGGCCCGTGTGACATTGGTGGGCGGGGTTCACCCCACGCATCGCTACCTTGCGATTGGACGCAAGTTGCTGGCGTGGCAACAGGCGCGGGCAGTGGAATGGTGGCAAGCCCGTCGGCCCGGCACAGACCTGTGGATGGGGTGCTACGTCGAAGCCGGGCAGCCGGGACTCCACCACAATCTCAGGAACGCTGGCTTCGTTGTGGAGCGTCACTTTATCGACATGCACCACAGTCTCCGCACTGTTCCTGTGCCGCGCGATGTGGATGGCGTCTCGTTCGTCCCGTTCGAACACGGGCACAGCGATGAACTGCACACCCTGCATCACCTGTGCTTCGGTGCCGACGTCAATCACGATCACTGGGAGACTTCACTGTCACGCATTCGGCCGGACTGGTCCTGGGTTGCACTCACCGATGAGGGGGCAATTGGCTACGTCCTGTCCGGCGATGATGGTGAGGAGGGCCTCGATGCCCCGCTCGAGGGCTGGACCGAACGACTCGGTGTGCATCCACATCATCGTCGGCGCGGTATTGCAAGCGCGCTCCTTGAGCGAACACTGTTGTCCATGTCTCGATCAGGCTGCGTCTCTGCCGGTATCGGCGTTGACACCACTGAGCCCGACGCCGGCGTCGCCCTGCAAGCCACACTGGGCTATGAACAGGGAGACAGTGTCCTGCTGATGAGCAAGATCGTGACGGCGGGGAAGTCTGTAAGCTGATCTGTGGCAATTGTGATTTCTACCTGAGGCGGGATGCATGTCGGGCCACTCCAAATGGGCTACCACCAAACACAAGAAGGCAATCGTCGACGCCAAGCGCGGCAAATTGTTCGCCAAGTTGGTCAAGAATGTGGAAGTAGCTGCACGGATGGGCGGGGGAGACCTTGCCGGCAACCCAACTCTGTACGACGCCGTCCAGAAGGCGAAGAAGGCATCAGTCCCCAATGACAATATCGATCGAGCACTCAAACGTGGTGCGGGCATCGAGTCCGGTGGCGCGGAATACGAAACCATCATCTATGAGGCCTACGCACCGGCCGGTGTGGCCATGCTGATCGAGTGCCTCACCGACAATCGGAACCGCTCGGCTTCGGACGTCCGCGTCGCGGTGACACGCAACGGCGGAACCATGGCCGACGTGGGCTCCGTCGGCAGGCTGTTCTCCCGCAAGGGAGTGGTGACGGTAGCTGCCCGGCAGGGTGAGGACCTGGTCTCGGAGGACACGGTGATGGAGGCGGCCCTCGATGCCGGCCTCGAGGAAGTTGTGGCGGCGGGTGAGACGTGGGAGGCCATCTGCGATCCCAATGATCTGGTGGAGGTACGCCGGGCGATCGAGGCCGCAGGGCTCGACTACGACTCGTCCGAGGTTGTGTTCGTCGCCTCCTTCGACCAGGCGGTGGACGAGGTCGCAGTGGCGGAGAAGGTGTTTCGCATCATTGATGCCCTGGAGGATTCCGACGACGTGCAGAACGTCTTCACCAACCTGGACCTCACCCCTGAGGTGGAGGCCGCGTTGAACAGCGACGAATGAGTCGGCTCCACGAGGGGTGCTGCCATGCGCGTACTGGGCATTGATCCCGGCCTGACCAGGTGTGGCGTCGGGATCGTGGACGGCACCGTGGGGCGTCCACCGACGCTGGTCGCCGTGGGGGTCGTTCGCACAGATGCATCCCTCGATGTCGCCAGCCGGCTCATGGAGATCGCGGCCGGGCTGGACGAGTGGTTCGACACCTACAGGCCTGATGCCGTCGCCATCGAGAGGGTCTTCGCCCAGCACAACCTGGGCAGCGTGATCGATACGGCACAGGCCTCGGGTGTCGCTGCTCTGGTGGGGGCTCGGCGGGGCCTGCCCGTGGCCTATCACACACCCACGGAGGTCAAGGCTGCTGTGACAGGCTCCGGAGGTGCGGAGAAGGTGCAGGTGGGAGTGATGGTGGCGCGAATTCTGCGGCTCGATTCCCCGCCTCGGCCCGCGGACGCCGCGGATGCCCTCGCACTCGCCATCTGCCACGCATGGCGTGGTGGACACACGAACAGATATGCCGCTGCGGCGGCAGAGGCCAGGAGAAAACGTTGATCCAGCAACTGCGCGGCACCGTCATCGAGGCGGGGGCCACCACGTTCACCATCGACGTCGGCGGTGTTGGGTTCAAGGCGCTGACCACGCCGGCCACGGCTGCGGGGCTCCGTCTCGGCGAATCGACGACAGTGCACACCTCCCTGGTGGTCCGCGAGGACTCGATGACCTTGTTCGGCTTCGATGACCCGGGGGAGCGGGACGCCTTCGAACTGGTGCAGACCGCCTCCGGCGTGGGGCCGAAGCTTGCCGTCGCCATCGTCTCGGTGCTGAGCCCGGCAGAGCTCCGCCACGCCGTGAGCTCGGAGGACCTTGCCCGCTTGTGCAGCGTTCCGGGTATTGGGCGCAAGGGTGCACAGAAGATGGTGATCGAACTGAAGGACAAGGTGCTTCTCCTGGCGGATGTCACGGGCGAGGCGAAGGCGCCCGCCCCGACGACCGAGGTGTGGCGTGAGCAGGTCTCCGAGGGGTTGCAGGGTCTTGGTTGGTCAACGCGCGATGCCGCGACGGCGTGCGACAACGTGGCGCATCTCGTCCAGGCCGATCCGTCGATGTCCATCGGTTCCCTCATGCGCTCGGCCCTCAACTCACTGGCCAAGCGATGATGGAGCACTCCGAGGTGGACCCCGAGATCGTTGGTGAGGAGCGCGACTTCGAATCAGCGCTGCGCCCCAAGAGTCTCGGCGAGTTCGGGGGGCAGCCACGGGTGCGCGACCAGTTGGGGCTGGTTCTCGACGCCGCACGGCACCGTGGGCACAGCCCGGACCATGTGTTGCTCTCCGGTCCGCCCGGGCTGGGCAAGACGACGCTCGCCATGATCATTGCGGCAGAACTGGGCGTGGCGCTGCGCATCTCATCCGGGCCGGCCATCACCCACGCCGGTGATCTGGCGGCCATACTGTCCGGGCTCAGCGAGGGGGACGTGCTCTTCCTCGACGAAATCCATCGTCTGGCACGCCCGGCCGAGGAACTGCTGTACCTGGCCATGGAGGACTTCCGGGTGGATGTGGTGGTGGGCAAAGGTCCTGGTGCCACCGCCATCCCGATCGAACTGCCACCATTCACCCTCGTGGGTGCCACCACACGCGCCGGTCTGCTTCCGGGTCCGTTGCGGGACCGTTTCGGCTTCACGGCGCAGCTCGATTTCTACGACGATGTTGATCTCTCACGCATCGTCATCACATCAGCCGCGAAGCTCGGCGTCTCTGTCCACCATCGTGCCGCCGATGAAATTGCCTCGCGTTCCCGCGGCACCCCTCGTATCGCCAATCGGTTGCTGCGGCGGGTGCGTGACTTCGCGCAGGTCAAGCATCACCCCGTGGTGGACCTGGAGGTGGCCTGCGCA
This sequence comes from uncultured Arachnia sp., assembly GCA_947493705.1. Classification (GTDB taxonomy): domain Bacteria; phylum Actinomycetota; class Actinomycetes; order Propionibacteriales; family Propionibacteriaceae; genus Arachnia. Next base: position 75,441 of record CANLSH010000003.1, read on the forward strand.
GCCCTGGAAATGTATGAGGTGGACCAACTGGGACTCGACCGTCTGGACCGTGGCGTCCTCGATGCCATCTGCCGTCTCTTCGGAGGCGGTCCGGTGGGCCTGTCCACCCTGGCGCTCAGCGTGGGGGAGGAGACGGAAACAGTCTCCGAGGTGGCCGAACCGTTCCTCATCCGGGAGGGCCTCATGATGCGGACACCACGCGGACGGGTGGCCACCCGCGCCGGCTGGTCGCACATCGGAATGAAGCCTCCCGCGGAGCCGATTCCCGGTCTCTTCGACGATGTCGAGTGAGCCCAGTGGGGTACCGGGGGTCTCGTCGGCTACAGTAATCGCTGGCCGCCACGCATATCCATCGAAGGACAATCATGGAACCCATCCTGCTCATCGTCGCCATGGGAGCGATCTTCTACTTCCTGATGATCCGTCCGCAGCAGAAGCGCATGAAAGCGCATCAGCAGACGATCAGCGAACTGGCGCCCGGCACCCGGGTGCTCCTCACCTCCGGAGTGTTCGCCACGGTGCGCCACCTCGGCGAGCGCCAGGCCATCGTCGAACTGGCGCCGGGCGTCGAGATCACAATTGTCAAGAGCAACATCGCGCGCCCCACGACCGCTGAGGAGGAGGAGTTCGAGTTCAGTGATGACACCGACGACGAGGTCGTCACTGATGCCGTGGTCGTGGATGACATCCAGAGCGATGAAGTACTCCTCCCCGAAGACATCGACGCTGACGGCGCAACCGCGACGGATGTGACGTTCGACCCGCGCAGTGAAACTGACATCCGTGACGAGGATTCCGGTGACAGGGATATCTCGGCTGAAGAACTCCAGCGCAGGTTCGACAACTGAGACCTCGTTCTCACCCACTCACGAAAAGAAGCAGACAACTGTGGCAATTAGCTCCCGCAAATCCCGTCCGGCAGTGGTGCTGCTCCTGCTCCTGGTGGTGCTGGGCATCATGTTCGCCATCATGGCTGGCACGCGCACCTGGACACCGAAGCTGGGCCTCGACCTCCAGGGAGGCATGACGATCACCCTGAACGCCACCAACTCCACGGTGTCTGCCGAGTCCCTCGAACTGGCGAAGGACATCATCCAGCAACGAGTCGACGGACTCGGCGTGGGTGAAGCCACTGTGGCCACACAGGGTGATCGCTACATTGTTGTCTCAGCTCCGAACGTGCAGCGCGATGACCTCGTCGAACTCGTGGGGGCAACGGCTGAGCTCGCGTTCAGACCGGTCCTCAGCGTTGCACCCAACACGGGTGCTCTCGAACCCGAGGAGGAAGAGGACGGCCCGGGCCTGCCCACGGCGCCCCCGGATCCCGAGGAGGAGGACGAGGGCGTGAAGCTGTCCGTCGACGAGGTCCTCGCGTATCAGGCCACTGAGGCGGATCTTGCGGGCTTCGCTGAATACACCTGCGGCGACGACGTGGCGGATACGCTGGATCAGGCGTTCTACGCCTGTGATGAGGAAGGACTCCAGAAGTTCCTTCTCGCACCCGTGGCCATCACGGGACAACAGCTTGACTCGGCCACCTCCGGCATCCCCCAGGGCCAGTTCGCACCGGTGGTCTCCCTGACCCTGGAGTCTGATTCCGCGGCGGACTGGCTGGAGCTGACCGGCGCCCTCGCATCCAAACAGAGCCCACAGGACCAGTTCGCCGTTGTGCTCGACGGGGTGGTGCAGTCCAACGCCTCGGTGGAGAACCCCATCCCGGGCGGTCGGGCGCAGATCAGCGGCAATTTCACGGACGAGAGCGCCGCCTCGCTGGCCAATGTCCTGCAGTTCGGTTCTCTGCCGCTCTCGTTCGAACCCTCCCAGGTGGAAAGCGTGTCCCCAACACTGGGTGGTGAACAGCTGCGCGTGGGCCTCATCGCCGGCATCATCGGACTACTCATTGTTCTCGGCTACTGCTTCGTCTACTACCGGGGCCTGGGCATCGTTGTTCTCGGCTCGTTGATCGTGGCTGCGTTGAGTACCTACGCTGCCATGGTGCTGCTGGGATCCGCCGTGGGATTCTCCCTCAACCTTCCCGCGATCGCCGGCGCGATCGTCGCAATCGGCATCACGGCCGATTCGTTCGTCATCTACTTCGAACGCATCCGAGATGAGATCCGCGACGGTCGGAGCCTTCGCTCTGCCATCCAGACCGGCTGGGTGCGAGCACGTTCCACGATCGTGGTGGCGGACATCGTGAGCCTCCTGTCCGCCGTGGTGCTGTTCATCCTCGCCGTCGGCGGTGTCAAGGGCTTCGCGTTCATGCTGGGTCTGACGACCCTGATTGACCTCGCCGTGATCTTCTTCTTCACCCACCCGCTCATGCAATTGCTCACCCGCACGAAGTTCTTCGGTGAGGGACACAAACTCTCCGGACTGGACGCTGCCCACATGGGTGTCTCCCGGAACTCCCTGCTGGGACGCCGCACCCGCCGCAGAACACCCGTCGCCCAGGAGGCATGATGACCAACGCCAAACTGGGTCTGGCCCACCGTCTGTACTCGGGTCAGGTGAGCTATGACTTCGTGAAGAACCGCAAGCTCTGGTACACATTCTCGGCCATCCTGCTGAGCATCTCAATCCTCGCGCTCGTGATCCGTGGGCTGACGCTCGGCATCGAGTTCGTGGGTGGCACTGACTTCCAGGCACCCACGCAGGTGACCGCGAACACAGTGGAGAACGTTCGTCAGGCGGTGGACGAGTTCGAGGTCGAAGATCTCAACGCCGCCGTCTTCACGATCGGCGACGACGCCGTCCGCATCCAGACGCGGATCCTGAATCCCGACGAGACGGCCACCCTGCGTGCCTCGATCGCTGAGCTCACGGGAGCCGATCCGGCCGAGGTCACCTACAACGCCATCGGGGCCTCCTGGGGCCAGCAGGTCTCGCAGCAGGCCACGATCGCACTCGTGGTCTTCATCGTGCTGGTCATGGCGCTGATCTGGATATGGTTCCGGGACTGGAAGATGTCGGTGGCTGCCATCATCGCCCTGGCCCACGACCTGATTGTGACCATCGGTATCTATGCGCTCATCGGCTTCACCGTCACGCCCGCCACCGTCATCGGGGTCCTGACCATCCTTGGCTACTCCCTCTACGACACAGTGGTGGTGTTCGACAAGATCAAGGAGAACGTCCAGGGGTTGGAGGACACAAACAAGACGTACTCAGAGGCGGCGAACCTTGGTATCAACCAGGTGCTGGTGCGATCCATCAACACCACCATCATCGGTGTGCTGCCCGTGGCGGCCCTGCTGACTGCCGGGTCTGTCCTCAGCAGCGGGCCGTTGCAGGATCTGGGCCTCGCACTCTTCGTCGGCATGCTCGTTGGCGCCTACAGCTCGATCTTCATCGCGACCCCCGTGCTCACCACCTTCAAGGAGAACGAGCCTGCACAGGTGGAACATCGTGCCACCCTGCAGCGCCGCTCGGAGCGTGCCGCGCTGAAGGCCAACCGTCGCTCGGACACCCTGGTGATGGAGGCGGACGCCTCCGGCGGTGCAACGGCGGTGACCCCGCACGGACCCCGCACTCAGCCACGCGGGGGCGCATCCCGCGCGGAGCGGAAGAAGCGGCCGGGGGATCGATGAGCACAACCAGGGCAGAAAAACTGCGCGCCCTCATCCGCGACGTACCGGACTTCCCGGAGCCGGGTGTGGTGTTCAAAGACATCACACCATTACTGGCCCATGCGGATGCCTTCCAGGCCTCCATCGACGAACTCGTGGCCTCGGCCCCCGGCGGTATTGACGTCGTCGTGGGAATGGAGGCTCGTGGGTTCATCTTCGCGGCGCCTGTCGCACTGGCACTGGGTGCCGGATTCGTACCGGTACGCAAACCCGGCAAACTCCCGGGTGACGTCATTTCCCAGGGATTCGAACTGGAATACGGAACAGCCGAGCTGCATGTCCGCCGGGACGCCATTGTCTCAGGCGCCCGCGTCCTGGTGGTCGACGACGTCCTGGCCACCGGTGGCACCGTCGGCGCCACCGCGAAGCTTCTGGAGCAGCTGGGCGCCGATCTGGTGCATGTCAGCGTCCTGTTGGAACTGGGTTTCCTCAAGGGGCGGGAGCGTTTGCACTCCTGGGGTATCAGCAACTGCAGCGCGGTCCTGAGCGTCTGAGCCCATGAACAGACGACGCGCCGACAAGCCGAAACCCACCGAGCGTGGTGGCGGCACCTCGTTGGTCAGCATGCCCCGGCTCCGGGAGCATCCACTGCGGGAGTTGGCGCGTCGCGCCATCATCGCAGCTCTGCTGCTGGCCGTGAGCACCCTTGTCGTCTGGGTGGATCGCGCTGCCTACGTGGACAACACCGCGGGCGACGGCGTCAGCCTGATTGATGCCCTCTACTACTCGACTGTCACGATCACCACCACCGGCTACGGGGACATCACTCCGCTGGCTCCGCATGCCCGGCTCATCAACGCCCTTGTGATCACCCCCATGAGGATCGCGTTCCTCGTGCTGTTGGTCGGCACCACCATTGAGGTCCTCGCCAACGAGGGCAGCCGAATCGTCCGCGACCTGCGGTGGAGGAGAACAATGCGCAATCACGTCGTCGTCATTGGATACGGAACCAAGGGTCGTAGCGCCGTCAACACCATGCGTCGCCACGGGCAGGCTGCCGAGAAGATCGTGGTGGTGGATCACAACGCGCTGGCGGTCAACGACGCCAACCTGGATGGCATCGCTGCTTTCCAGGGGGACGCTGGACGACGTGACCTCCTGCGCCGGGCGGAGATCAGCAAGGCCAAGGAAGTGGTCATCTGTCTGGATCGCGATGATGCCGCCATCCTCACCACCCTCATGGTGCGCCAGCTCAACCCGCAGGCCGGGGTCACCGTCTCAGTTCGGGAACATGAGAACGTGCCCCTGGTGAAGCAGTCGGGTGCCACGTCCGTGGTGACGAGCTCTGACACGGTGGGACGACTCATGGGCCTGTCCGCCATTGGACCAGAGCTGGGCGCCATCATCCAGGACCTCCTGACGAGTGGCACCGGCCTGGAGGTGACGCAACGTCAGGCGAGGCCCGACGAGGTGGGTGCCAACCCCAGCGGCATTGGCAACGAGCGCGTCATCGGCGTGGTGCGCAACGGGACCCTGCGTCGCTTCTACGATTCCACGGCTGCTCGCATCGAATCGGGCGACCAGTTGATCGTTGTACGCAAATCGGTCAATACCGTCGAAGGTCTGCGAGATCTGGACGAGTGAGCATCGCGATGCTGGGTAGACTTGGCCACTGACGAGCTTGGTGGATGATTGAGGAGGTGCGCCATGGCAGAGCCCATTGAACGTTCTCCCGCACCCACGCCGGGCGTGCTGCAGCGTGTCTCCACCGGTCCGGAGCAGCCGCGGCTGCGCATGCGTCAGAGGTTGGCGAGGCTCGGGGCGGTCCGCCCCAAGGTGGCAGTGCTGGACCCGCTGTTCAAGATTGTGCGCAGCAACCATCCCAAGGCTGACCTGGATCTGATCGAGCGTGCCTACCGGACTGCTGAGCAGTACCACGACGGACAGAAGCGCAAGTCCGGGGATCCCTACATCACCCACCCGCTCGCAGTTGCCACCATTCTTGCTGAACTCGGCATGACGGAGCCGGTCATCGTCGCAGCCCTCCTCCATGACACCGTCGAGGACACGTCGTACTCCATGGAGCAGCTGAGGGCTGACTTCTCCGATGAGGTGGCCCAGATGGTGGATGGCGTCACCAAACTGGACAAGCTCACCTACGGGGAGACGGCGAAGGCCGAGACCATCCGCAAGATGATCATGGCCACCAGCGAGGAGGTGCGGGTACTCGTCATCAAGCTTGCGGACCGGCTGCACAACATGCGCACGCTGGGTTTCCTCCGGGACGACAAACGCGTACGCATTGCCACGGAAACCCTGAACATTTTTGCTCCACTGGCCCACCGGCTGGGCATGAACACCATCAAGTGGGAGCTGGAGGACCTGTCCTTCGCGGCCATCGAACCCAAGGTCTACAGCGAGATCGTGGACATGGTGGGTGCCCAGGCGCCGAGCCGGGAGCGCTTCCTGAGGGAGGTGATAGCTCAGCTGCAGTCGCTGATGGCGGAGAACAAGATCAAGGCGACAATCTACGGCCGTCCCAAGCACTACTACTCGATCTACCAGAAGATGATGGTGCGGGGACGGGACTTCTCCGACATCTTCGACCTCATCGGGTTGCGCATCCTCGTGGATGACACGAAGGACTGTTACGCGGTCCTCGGCGTCGCACACAGCGCCTGGAAGCCCATCCCGGGACGGTTCAAGGATTTCATCGCCAACCCCAAGTTCAACATGTACCAGTCGCTGCACACCACGGTGCTGGGGGAGAACAATGAACCGGTCGAGTTTCAGATTCGTACCCACGAGATGCACCGCCGGGCAGAGTACGGCGTCGCCGCCCACTGGAAGTACAAGGAGAACCTGCGTGAAGGAGTGACCCCGGAGGAGGCTGGGCTCCGTGCGATGCACCAGTTGGGTGTCATGAGCAAGGAGACGGAGGATCCGGGTGAGTTCCTGGATTCGATTCTTTTCGAGATCAACTCCGACGAGATCTACGTCTTCACACCCAAGGGCGAGGTGATGGCGCTACCGGTCGGAGCGACGCCGGTGGACTTCGCCTTTGCCGTCCACACTGAGGTGGGTTTCTCCTGTATCGGTGCCCGCGTCAACGGACGCCTCGTGGCCCTCTCCACGCCGCTGCAGCAGGGCGATAAAGTGGAGGTGCTCACCTCCAAGAGCCAGAACGCCGGCCCCAGCCGTGACTGGCTGGGATTCGTCGCCTCCAGCCGTGCGAAACAGAAAATTCGGCAGTACTTCACACGGGAGCGTCGCGACGAGGCGATGGACACCGGCAAGGACATGCTCGCCAAACAGCTGCGCCGCACAGGGCTGCCAATGCAACGCCTTCTGACGCTCGAGAACCTCACCGCCGTGGCGAACTCGCTCCGCGTCAAGGACGTTCCCAGCCTCTACTTGGCCATCGGTGAGAACCACATCAGTGCCCATACCGTGGTGCAACACCTCATCGAACTTCATGGCGGTGAGGACGAAACGGTGGACACCGTCACGGAGGACACGGTGGTGCAACATCGTCAGCGCGCCTCCGTGAAATCCGATGCCACGGTACTGGTGGATGGCGATCCCACCATGATGGTCAAGCTGGCCAAGTGCTGCTCGCCACTTCCGGGTGATGACATCCTAGGCTTCATCACACGCGGTGACGGAGTCTCAGTACACCGCAGCGATTGCACCAACGCGCCATCCCTGCGGGAGCAGCCCGAGAGGCTCGTGAACGTGTCCTGGGCCGGCACCACCAGCGGCAGCTATCTCGTGACCATCCAGGTGGAGGGTCTTGACCGCTCCCGAATGCTCTCCGATGTGGGATCAGCCTTTTCCGAGCAACACGTCGACATCTTGTCGGCTTCGATCAGCACCAACAAGAACCGCCACTTCGTGGGCCGCATCACGTTCGAATCGCCGGACCCGACGCACTTGGCCCACGTCCTCAGTCAGGTGCGCAAGGTGCCGGGCGTCTACGACGTCTTCCGCGCCAACTACTGAATCGATCCGTCGCCAGCCTTGCGTAGTCAGGCCTGCTGGAACTCCGTCAACGTTTCCCTGGCCTGATCCAGCCACGAGTTGTAGGTCTCCAACGACTTGGCGGCGTCACGTGCCCGACGGCTGTCCCCAGCCGCTTCGGCGTCTGCAACGTCGCGGTTCAGCTTGTCCACCTGAGCCTGGAAGAGGGCGACGGTGTCCTCGGCGCGCTTGCGGGCCTCCGGATCAGTGCGTCGCCATTGTTCAGCTTCCATCCCGGCAACCTTGTCGCCAAGAGCCCGGACTCGCGAATCCAGATCGCGCATCGAACCCCGCGGTACATGTCCCAGTTCGTTGAAACGGGACAAGAATTCGCGGTGGATGCTCTTGGCCCTCTCGACATCCTTCACGTCAGCGAGGTCAGCCTCCACCTTGTCCACCAAAGCAATCTTGGCAGCCAGGTTCTCGGACTGTTCGCCGTCCGCGGCGCTCTGGGCGGCTGTGCGCGCATTGAAGAATTGGTCCTGGATTCCGCGGAACCGAGCCCAGAGCGCGTCGTCGTCGGAACGTCGCGCGCTACCAGCGGCCTTCCAGCGCGCCATGAGATCGCGGAAAGCGCCGGAGGTGGGGCCCCAGTCAGTGGATGAGGCCAGTGGCTCCGCCTCCTTGATGATCTGTTCCTTCAGCGACTTCACCTCGTCGCGGCGGCTGTTCAATTCCGAGAAATGCGCTTTGCGTCGTCGGGTGTAGGTGGTGCGGGCGGCGGAGAACTTGTGCCACATCTCGTTGTCCGTGCCCCGGTCTATGCGAGGTAGCGCCTTCCACTCCTCCAGAAGGGCACGGAACCGATCCACTCCGCCGCGCCAGTCAGTGCCGGCAGCCAGCTTCTCCGCCTCATCCACCATGGCCTGCTTCGAGGCGATGGTGACGGCGTTCTGTTCAGCGCGCGCCTTCTTGCGCGCCTCGATCTGTGCGGGCAGCAGTTCCTCGATCGTGTTCAGACGCTCCATCAGGGCGGCCAGATCGCCCACCGCATTCGCCTGCTCGACGGTGGTGCGAGAGGTGGCAATCGCTTTGCGTGCCTCCTCCGGTGACATGGCATTGGCCTTGACACGGGATTCCAACAGGCCGATCTCCGCTGCGAGGTTCTCATACCTGCGGGTGTAGAAGGACATGGCCTCCTCCGGAGTCGCATCGGGAACCTGCCCCACGTTGCGTTCTCCACCGCTTGCCTGGACCCACACGGTGCCATCTTCGTCGACGCGACCGAAGTCTGAGGGCGCTTGCTTATCGCTCATGGTTCCAATCTAGCCGGACAGGGTGGCGCAATGCTCATCGAGGTCCATCGCGACTCATCGTGGCAGGCGGTAACATGTCCCAGATGCGCGAGACCCTCGCCCGCATGGTCCCCACCTTCCGGACCGCGCTGATCAACGCTACGTGAGAATCGAGACACCTCAGAGCATGGCACGTCCCAAGCCGATCTCCGGCTTCCCCGAGTTCCTTCCCGCAGATCGCATGGTCGAACAGCGGGTGTTGAACATCATCTCCTCCACGGCTGAGCTCCATGGGCTTGCTTCCGTGGAGACGCGCGCCGTGGAACCGCTCAGGCAGCTGACCCGCAAGGGTGAGATCGACAAGGAGATCTATGTCGTGCGCCGGCTGCATGCCGAAGCAGGGGACGCGGATGAGCTTGCGCTGCACTATGACCTGACGGTGCCCTTCGCGCGCTACGTGCTGGAGAATGCTGGCCATCTGCAGTTCCCGTTCCGCCGCTACCAGATCCAGAAGTCCTGGCGTGGGGAGCGGCCACAGGAGGGTCGGTATCGCGAATTCACCCAGGCGGACTTCGACATCGTCGGTTTCCAGGATCTCGCTCTGCACCACGACGCCGAGCTTCCGTTGGTTGCTCTGGAAGCATTCGAGCGCATGCACCGCGATCTGGGGATGCCTCCGGTGCTCATGCGACTGGGGAACAGAAAACTGGCCCAAGGTTTCTATGCCGGGTTGGGGATCGACGATCCCAGCGCCGTTCTGCAGCGCGTGGACAAGCTCGACAAGATCGGATCCGACGGCGTGGCCCGGCTTCTGACGGAGCAACTGGGAATGGATGAGTCCCAGACAGCGGCGGCTCTCGCGCTGGCCCGGATCAGCTCCACGGATCTGTCATTTGCAGACGAGGTGGCAGCACTCGGTGTGCAGAACCCGCTGTTGGATGAGGGCATCGAGGAGGTTTCCCGGGTGCTCGCCGCAGTGGCTTCGGAGTTCCCCGGACGCATCGCCGCCGACCTACGGATCGCCCGCGGTCTGGACTACTACACTGGCACCGTCTACGAGACCGAGTTGGTGGGCTACGAAAGCATCGGCAGCGTCTCAGGTGGTGGCCGCTACGATGCTCTGGCCAGCGACGGGAAGAACACCTACCCCGGCGTCGGCCTCACCATCGGGGTCACGCGCATCCTTGCCCCCCTGATGGGTAGAGGACTGTTGAGCGCCAACCGCTCTGTGCCCAGCTGTGTCCTCGTGGCTGTCGATGATGAGGAGAGCCGTCCAGCCGCCAATGACGTGGCCCGCTCCCTGCGCTCTCGCGGTATCGCCTGCGAGGTGGCGCCGAAGGCGGACAAGTACGGCAAGCAAATTCGTCACGCGGATCGTCGTGGCATCCCCTTCGTCTGGTTCGGCAACTCCATCAAGGACATCCGCAGCGGCGAGCAGATCGACGCCGATCCGGCAACGTGGGAACCCCCCGCGGCCGACCTCACACCCGGCATCACCACCGCCTGGTGACCAATCAGCTTTTCACTGCGCATCTGACTTCTTATTCCGCAACTGTTTTCCACGAAGGGACCTAGGTACACACATGCTTCGCACCCACAAAGCCGGAGACCTGCGCGCAACCGACGCAGGCCAATCCGTTGTACTCACCGGATGGGTGGCCAAGCGCCGCGACCACGGTGGCGTGGCCTTCATCGACCTGCGCGATGCTTCCGGCGTCGCGCAGGTGGTTGTCCGCGACGAAATCCTTGATTCCTCCGGAGCCCACGATCTTCGCAATGAGTTCTGCATCCAGGTCACCGGAGTCGTCGAGCAGCGTCCCAAGGGCAATGCGAACCCGGATCTGCCGACCGGCGAGATTGAGGTGGCCATCTCCGAGCTCCAGGTGTTGAACAGCTCGGCGCCCCTGCCGTTCCAGATCGACGAGCGCAGCGGCGTGGGTGAAGAGGCCCGCCTGAAGTACCGGTACCTGGACCTTCGTCGCCCCGCGCCGGCCGAGGCCCTGCGCCTGCGCTCCGCCGTCAACCGTGCCGCGCGCAAGGTACTTGATGAGCGTGAGTTCGTCGAGATAGAGACGCCCACGTTGACCCGCTCCACTCCGGAGGGAGCACGCGACTTCCTCGTCCCCGCACGTCTCGCCCCCGGCTCCTGGTACGCGCTCCCGCAATCGCCGCAGCTGTTCAAGCAGCTGCTGATGGTGGCGGGCATGGAACGCTACTACCAGATCGCCCGCTGCTACAGGGATGAGGATTTCCGGGCTGACCGGCAGCCGGAGTTCACCCAGTTGGACATCGAGATGAGCTTCGTGGACTCCGACGATGTCATCGACCTCTCCGAAATGATCATCAAGGAAATCTGGGCCCTGAAGGGACATGAACTTCAGACCCCCTTCCCACGTCTGACGTTCGCGGACTCGATGGAACGCTACGGGTCGGACAAGCCCGACCTCCGGTTCGATCTTGAGATCACGGAACTGACAGATCTCTTCGCGGATACAGCGTTTCGCGTGTTCCAGGCGCCGTATGTGGGCGCTGTCGTGATGCCCGGCGGGGCCTCGCAACCTCGTCGCACCTTCGATGCATGGCAGGAGTGGGCCAAGCAGCGTGGTGCCCGGGGCCTGGCCTACGTGACGATGGCTGACGACGGTACGTTCGGCGGGCCGGTCGCGAAAAATCTCTCAAATGACGAGCTCTCTGCCCTTCCCGGGCGCACGGGCGCCGCCCCCGGCGACTGCATCTTCTTCGCCGCCGGCCCCCGCACCGCACAGCAGAACCTGCTGGGAGCAGCCCGGGTCGAGATCGGCCGACGCTGCGGGCTGATTGATGAAGAGGCCTGGAGCTTCCTCTGGGTGGTGGACGCCCCCCTGTTCAAGCCCACCAACGAGGCGATCAGCGACGGTGACGTCGCGCTGGGTGATTCCGCGTGGACCGCCGTGCACCACGCCTTCACCTCACCGAAACCGGAGGACATCGACACCTTCGACATCGATCCGGGCAGTGCACTCAGTGATGCCTATGACATCGTCTGCAACGGCAATGAAATAGGTGGGGGCTCAATCCGGATACATCGCCGCGACATCCAGGAGCGCGTTTTCCGCGTCATGGGCATTGGTGAGGAGGAGGCGCAGGAGAAATTCGGCTTCCTGCTCGATGCTTTCGCCTTCGGCGCACCGCCCCATGGTGGCATCGCCTTCGGCTGGGATCGGATCGTGGCCCTGCTGAGCGGCTCGGAATCCATTCGCGACGTCATCGCCTTCCCCAAGTCAGGTGGCGGCTACGATCCGCTGACACAGGCCCCGGCTCCGATCACTGCGCAGCAGCGCAAGGAGGCCGGTGTGGACGCCAAACCAGTGTCCAAGGAGTCCAAGCCGACGCAGGCGGAATCGGCATCCGCGACGGAAGTTCCCTGACCGAGATCAGTGGTTCCTTACGGATCGGGTGCTGCGCGGGTCCCGCGCAGCGCCCCCATGCTCGCCGCCACCACACACATCATGGCCGCGATCTCGACGCCCCGCAGGTCTTCGGAAAGCACCAGCCATGCCATCACCGCGGCGGCTGCTGGCTCAAGGCTCATCATGATTCCGAAGACTCCTCGGTTCATGGTGCGCAGGGCCCTCAGCTCCACGGCATAGGGGATCACTGAGCCGAGCAGACCGAGTGCCAATCCCCAGGCCCACACCGTCGGATTCGACACCCACGCCGTCGTTCCCGCCGAGAGTGTTGCCAGGACCAGGGGGAGGAGCAAGAGGGTGCCCACCCAGGAGGAGATGGTCACCGCAGTGGCGCCCGCCCAGTGCTGTGAGGCCTTTCCGGCCGTCACGATGTAGGCGGCCCAGCATGCGCCGGCAAACAGTGCGAAGAGGATACCGACGGGGTCGAGGTCTCCCGGGGTGAATCCCAACAGCGCGACCCCCACAGCTGCGAGTCCTGCCCACAGAAAGTCCTTGGCGCGTCGGGAGCCTGCAACGGCAACACCCAACGGACCAAGAAACTCGAAAGTGACTGCCATGCCGATGGGGATGCGATCAATGGCCATGACGAAGGAAGCGTTCATGAGTGTGAGGCTGAGCGCGTACACCAGGACACGTCGCCATTCGATCCATGCTCGACCCCGTAGGCGGGGCCGGGCGAACACCGTCAGGACCAGTCCGCTGGTGAGCAGGCGCAGCCACACGACGATCCATGGGGGTGCCAGCTCAAAAAGCTGTTTGGCGAAGGAGGAACCCAATTGCACCGAGGCAATGGACACGAGCAACAGCAGCTCGGGTCTGATGCGTGGATTCGGTGAGTTGGTCACAGTAGTCGTTGTATCCCATCACGTGTCGGGACCACGTCTCAGTCCAGGCGTACCTGGAGCGTGCGCGGGCGGATGATGCTCCACAGGAAGGCAGCTGAGAGCGCACCGCAGATGAGCATTGCCACACCCATCGGGGCGGCGCTCGTGAGTGGAAAGAGACCAATCAGAGGCCCCACGGTGGCGGCAGCGGACATGTTGAGTGCACCCATCAGGGAGGCGGCCACACCTGAATCCTGCCGGTGGTGCTGCAGGCCCAGCACCTGAAGATTGGGCGGGCAGGCACCGAAACTCATCGTGAAGAAGAACATGCAGGGAACCAGTGGGATCCAGGAGTCAGAGACCGCATTGACAATCAGCAACGCTGCGGAGGCAGCCACCATGCCTGTGGTGGCAAGGATGAGGACACGGTGGGGGCCGATGCGGGGCGCGAGCCGACTGCCTGTTTGCACACCGACGAAGACTCCCACTGAGCAGACTGCGAAAACAGCTCCGAATCCCCGGGGTGACAGCCCGAAAACCTCCTGCAGCAGCACGGAAGAGGTTGTGACGTAGGAGAACAGTCCGGCGAACGCCGCCGCACCCGTCAGCCAGGCGCCCACAAAGATCCGGTCATTCAGGACGCGGCGGTAGGCGCTGCTCAGATTCTTCCAGCCGCCTGTGGTGCGCTCAGCCGGAGGGCGTGTTTCCACAATGAGGAGCCAGACGAGCACGACGATGGATGCTCCATACAGGGCCAGTGCCCAGAACACACCGCGCCAGGAGACGAACGTCACCATCCAGGAGCCCACCAGAGGCGCCACGATGGGAGCCATTCCACTGATGAGGGCCAGGCGGGACAACATCACCACGAGCCGTCGCCCTTCAAAGAGGTCGCGGGCCATGGCCATCGCCACGACGGCACCACCGGCGGCGCCCAGACCCTGCAGGGCACGCATCGCCGTCAGGAACTCGACGCCCGGGGAAATGGCAACCAGCACGGAGGCGGTGACGTGCAGTGAACTCATGGCCATCAGGGGAAGTTTGCGGCCCAGACGATCACTCAGAGGACCCACCAGAAGTTGACCCAGCGCGAATCCGAGCGTAGTGGCAGAAAGCGTGATCTGCACCTGCGCATCGTTGATGAGCAGATCATCCTTGAGGGCGGGAAATGAGGGGAGATAGAGATCGATCGTGAAGGGCCCCAGCGCGGTGAGGAGTCCCAGAGCGAGGATGATCGCGATGCGGCGACGTCGGCTGAAGCGGTCGCCGAGTTGGGCGGACATCTGGGGCTCATTTCATGCGGGAAAGGACTGGAGGGGAGTGGGACACACAGGGCCGCATCCCGAAGGAACCCGGGAGCGGCGGCGCAGCAACCTTCACACCCTACGCCATCGGAACCAGTGGCCATGTCAGCGCCGAGAATTATTTGAGTGGCATGGTTCCATGGTGAGCATGAGTCAGACACCTTCGCCAGTCCACGTTCCGCTGTCCATCCTGGATCTGGTCTCGGTATCGACAGGTCAGAGTGTTGCCCATGCCATCGAGGCCTCCATGAAGTCGGTGGAGGCCGCTGACGCTCTGGGATACCGACGGGTGTGGTTTGCCGAACACCACAACACCTCGGCCGTCGCCTCGTCAGCCACCGCAGTTCTCGTGGGTCAGGCAGCTGCCCGGACGAAACGCATCCTCGTCGGCTCCGGCGGGGTCATGTTGCCCAACCATGCGCCGCTGATGGTGGCGGAGGATTACGGCACATTGGGTGCCATTTTTCCTGGACGGGTGGAACTTGGCCTCGGCCGTGCACCCGGCACCGATCACATCACGGCCCGAGCCCTGGCCCGCTCGGACGCCTCACCCAACGCGTTCGTCTCCAACGTGACAGATCTGCACGACTGGTTCGACACCGGCGCCGCTGCCTCCGGGCTGCGGGCGGGGGTGGCTGCCGGCAGTAGAGTACCCATGTGGATTCTTGGTTCGTCCACGGCTGGAGCACAGATCGCCGCGCACTTGGGGCTGCCGTATTCGTTCGCTTCACATTTCGCTCCTGATGCCCTGCTGCCAGCGATCGAGATGTACCGCAGCAGGTTCAACCCGGATGCCCCGACGGCGCAGATCGACAAGCCCCACGTCATGGTGGGGGTGAACGTGCTGGCCGCCGATGATGACGCCGAGGCGCACCACCAGTTCAGCACCGTCCAGAGGATGTTCCTCTCGCTGCGACGCACCGGTGGCCGGGATGCGTTGCTGCCGCCGGGTGATGTGGACGGCAACGAGGATGAGCTGGCGATGATGGAACACATGCTCCGGATCAGCGCCATCGGATCCCCGGAAGTTGTGGTTGCCCAGCTTGAGTCCCTCGTGGAGCAGAGCGGCGCCGACGAACTGATCACCGTCACCTATGCCCATGACCCTGCTGTCCGCATCCGCTCACAGCAGTTGACGGCGGAGGCTTGGGGCCTCAGCGACTGACACGGATCCGGTTCGCAACTTAGGGTGCGCACGCTTCATGGGCCCAATCGGCCCGAGTTGCGAACCTGAATCGGCCGCCGGGTGCGATCACGTACTCTTTGTTCCACGGTCGGGACCAATTGGTCCAGAGTTCGATGGGTGAAATGCAGCACCTCCCATCTCGCGACAGTGAGTGCATTCCACCGCAACCTATCCGAGTCGAAAGCCCCCCGTTGTGAGTGGTGCTCCCACCCATCGAGTTCGATTGCGATTCTCTCGACAACCAACGCGACGTCAACGAAGCATCTCCCCACATTCGTGCTGACTGGATAGTTGGTGTGCCATCCAGAGATGCGAGCAGCTCGAAGCAGGGTGTGGGCTTCGCGCTCCAGCGGTGACCACGGTGCGTCTCTGGACTCATGCAGCAAGACGCGCCGCATGGCGTTTCCGTTGCTGTACTTCATCTGCTCCAAGGCGCCATTCACTTGGGCGAGAGTGCTTACACCGCGACGCAGGGCTTCGCAGATGGCATTGCCGTCACCGGTGCTTGTCATTTCCAGAACTGACAGTGCGGGGTTGGCTGCCCGTGCTCTGCCCACGTCGATCACGAGGTGCTCCGGTATTGCCTTGGTGGTCACGCGCAGCCATGGCTGCGGACAGCGAGCGCGGGTTCCAGTTACGAGAATCGTCTCGATACGACATTGCGGCCACCATGTGAGCTTCGCCGCGGCGTGTCCAAGGAAGATCGCGTTGGGATCCCACAACCACACTGCCTCTGCCCGCGTTGCGAAGGAGTCCTCGACCCCGGACCAGGTGTAAACACCCGGCAGGATGCGTCTCAGATGTCCCTTGTGGAGCAGATGGTCAATGTGGCCAATCGATGTCGGGTGGTCTTTGCGAGCAAAGATTCTGGGAAGGGGTGAGTTCATGCCGGATACTTTGGTCACCCACGGACAGGATCGCCGATCCTTCACAGGTTGGGTCACACGGTTTTGGTTCGCAACTTCAGCCGAATCCGCGTTTGCTGCACTGGATGGCTCGGTCGAGAACCAGAACCCTTCGCATCGCGTGACTAGAGTGAGTTTTCGTGAGCTACGACCTGTTCGGTAATCCTGACCCCGTGCCAGCCGCGGGCGTCAGGCCTGTGGGATCCCTGAGTGACGCACGGTTGGAGGGTGCACCACTGCCGGTGCGGATGCGTCCACGGACACTGGAGGAAATTGTCGGTCAGCAGCACCTGCTCGCTCCCGGTGCGCCGCTGCGACGTCTTGTCTCCGGCCAACCCATGAGCGTGTTCCTGTGGGGTCCGCCCGGCGTGGGCAAGACCACTCTGGCCTCGATCGTCTCCCGGGCCTCCGGGGCGCGTTTCGTGGAGATCTCCGCCGTCACGGCAGGCGTGAAGGAGTTGCGCGCAGAGTTGGACACGGCACGCCGCGAACTGGAGCGCGGCACCTTCACGGTGTTGTTCATCGACGAGGTGCACCGCTTCAGCAAAACCCAGCAGGACGTTCTGTTGCCCGCGGTGGAGAATCGCATCGTGACGCTGATTGCCGCCACCACGGAGAATCCATCGTTCTCCGTCATCTCGCCCCTGCTGTCGCGATCCCTGCTGTTGCGGCTGAAACCCCTTACCTCCAGCGACGTTGGCGACCTCATCGATCGCGCCCTCACGGATGAGCGTGGACTCGCCGCAACCGTGACACTGACGGAGAGCGCCAGGGATGATCTGGTCCGCATGGCCCAGGGGGATGCACGTCGCGCCCTGACATTTCTGGAAGAAGCAGGTGCTGGAGCCACCGCGCTGGGATCTGCTGAGATCACGTCAGAGATTGTGGCGCAGGCTGTGGATCGCGCCGCCGTTCGCTACGACAGGCAGGGCGATCAGCACTACGACGTCATCAGCGCGTTCATCAAGTCCATCCGCGGCTCTGACGTCAATGCCTCACTGCACTATCTCGCACGGATGCTGGAGGCGGGGGAGGACCCCCGCTTCATTGCGCGGCGACTCATGATTTCGGCGTCCGAGGACATCGGCATGGCGTCGTCCTCGGTGCTGCAGACCTGCGTTGCCGCGGCACAGGCTGTTCAACTTCTGGGGATGCCGGAGGCGCGTCTCACACTCGCGCATGCGACGGTGGCGGCGGCCGCCGCCCCCAAGAGCAACGCCGCCTATCTCGCGATGGAAGCAGCCATCGCCGACATCAGGGCAGGCAAGGGCGGTGACGTGCCCGGCCATCTGCGCGACTCGCACTATGCGGGGGCGCAAACATATGGTCATGGCAGGGGCTACCAGTACCCACACGACTTCCCGCATGCGCTGGTTGCCCAGGACTACCTCCCTGAAGATCTGCTGGGCGCTCAGTACTACGCCCCCACGGACCACGGGCAGGAAGCGGCGGTGAAGCAACGACTCGCGTGGGCTGCCGAGCAGGTGAGCCCACGGCCGCCCGTCGGCTAGAGTTGCGCCGAATCAATCGCAACACCTACGAGGAGTTCCCGCATGGACATTACGCTCGGACAAGTGGCCGGCCTGGTGGCCGCCATAGCTTTGTGTGCTCTGGTGGCCTTCTGCGCCGTGCCGCTCCTGAAGCTGGGACGGGTGTTGGAGGAGATGAGGCTGACGGTACGCGACGTCGGGCACAACTCCGTGCCAATCCTGCAGGAACTGAAGGGAACAGTGGAGGCGACGAATGACGAGATCGCCAAGATCAGCCTGGTGACCGAGGACGTGTCCAAGGTCTCCGGTCATGCCACCGTTGTCAGTGAGAATGCCGCGCAGATGTCGCAGCTCTTCGCTGCCACTCTGGGCGGACCCATGGTCAAGACGGCCGCCTTCACCTATGGCGTGCGGAGCGCGCTGAAGGGACGAAAGAAGAAGTGAGCAAACTTTTCTGGATGGTACTGGGCGCTGCCCTTGCAATGTTTCTCGTCACGCGCGGACGGGCTCTGGTGCGAAGGTTGACCCCACAGGGGATCGCTGAGCAGGTGGGCCAACGCGGCAATGAAGCGGCTGCCGGGCTCGGTGACTTCTATGCCACCTTCAAGGCCGCGAGCCGTGCGCGTGAAGCAGAGCTTCGGCGCGAGCTTGACATCGAATCCACCTGAGTAACTCAGAGACCCCGAGGGACATCCCATGCTGACCTCCGACATCCGGAGCCGTTTCATCGACTTCTTCGCCTCCCGCGATCATGCCGTCGTACCGAGCAGCTCCCTGTTGTACAACGATGCGACGCTGCTATTCGTCAACGCTGGCATGGTGCCGTTCAAGCCCTACTTCCTCGGGGAGGAGCCCGCCCCGTTCAAGCGCGCCGTTTCGGTGCAGAAGTGCGTGCGAACCCTGGACATCGACGAAGTGGGTGTCACCACGCGTCACGGCACGTTCTTCCAGATGAACGGCAACTTCTCCTTCGGTGACTACTTCAAACAGGAGGCGATTGAGTACGCCTTCGAGTTGGTCACCGGCAGTGTCGCTGAGGGCAACTGGGGTTTCGACGCGGACAAGGTGTGGGTCACCGCACTCCACGGCGACACCGAAACCATAGAGTTGTGGAGGAAAGTCGGGATACCACGGGAGCACATTCAGGAGCGTGGACTGAAGGACAACTACTGGAACATGGGTGTCCCCGGACCGGGGGGCCCCTGCTCCGAGATCTACATCGACCGCGGCCCTGCCTATGGGCGAGACGGTGGCCCGGAGGCTGACGAGGACCGTTTCCTGGAGATCTGGAACCTCGTGTTCCAGACCGAGGAACTCAGCGCTGTGCGCGCCAAGGATGACTTCGACGTGGCGCGTCCTCTCGCCACCCGCAACATCGACACCGGCTCCGGGCTTGAGCGCACCGCCCTACTGCTCCAAGGTGTGAACAACCTGTACGAGATCGATGAGGTGTTCCCCGTCATCCAACGCGCCGCGGAGCTATCCGGCCGACGATATGGCGCGGATCCAGCCGACGACATCCGGTTCCGCGTGGTCGCAGACCACGTCCGCAGCGCCTTGATGCTCATGACCGACGGCGTCACCCCCGGAAACGAAGCGCGCGGATACGTCCTGCGTCGACTCCTGCGACGCAGCATCCGCGCCATGCGTCTCCTGGGCGTGGGGGACAAAGTGCTGGGAGAACTGCTGCCGGTCAGCCGCGATGCCATGCATACCTCCTACCCGGAGATCGACGGAGCCTGGCCCCGCATTGCTGACGCCGCAAGCACGGAAGAGGACTCATTCCGGCGCACTCTTGCTTCGGGCACCGTCATCCTGGACACGGCAGCAAGCCGCGCCAAGGAGGAGGGGGAGACATCACTGCCTGCGGAGCAGGCCTTCCAACTCCACGACACCTATGGCTTCCCCATTGACCTGACCATGGAGATGGCGGCCGAGCAGGGCCTCGCGGTGGATCGTGACCGTTTCAACGAATTGATGTTGGAGCAGAAGGAGCGCGCCCGCGCCGACGCGAAGTCCAAGAAGGGCGGCGGCGCGAGCACCGAGGCCTACCGCCGGGTGCGCGAGGCTGGCGAGGTCCCGTTCCTGGGATACAACGATCTGGACATCGAAACCCACGTCACCGGCATCATCGCCGATGGTGCTGTGACAGACCGCGCGGGCGACGGCGATGTCGTGGAAGTGGTCCTGGCGGAGACACCGTTCTATGCCGAGGCAGGTGGCCAGGACGCCGACCGCGGCACCATCACCGGCGACGGCTACTCGCTGGAGATTCTCGACGTGCAGCGCCCCGTCCCCGGGTTGGCGGTTCACCGCGTGCGAGTGCTCGGTGAGCTGGCCGACGGCGCGCATGCCCGCGCCGTCGTCGACGCCGAAGCCCGGCGTGGCTCCTGCCAGGCGCACACCGCCACCCATATCGTCCATGCTGCACTGCGCGAGCTCGTCGGGCCGAGCGCCACCCAGGCGGGTTCGTACAACAAGCCCGGCTACATGCGCTTCGACTACGCCGCACCGCATGGCATGTCCCCAGCGTTGCGCCAGGAGGTTGAGGAGCGCGCCAACAGCGCCATTCGCGATTCCTTTGACGTCACCTCGGCCACCATGAAACTTGAGGACGCCATGAAAATGGGCGCCATGGCCATGTTCGGCGAGAAGTATCCGCCGCTGGTGCGCATGGTGGAACTGGCCGGGCCCTGGTCGCGCGAGCTCTGCGGCGGCACGCATGTACCCAACACGAGCCAGATCGGTGTGCTCAACCTGCTGGGCGAGCAGTCCATCGGATCAGGTGTGCGGCGCGTCGAGGCACTGGTGGCCGACGATGCCTTCCGGCGCTTCGCTGCGGAACGATCCTTGGTGAACACCCTTACCGAGACCCTGCGTGTGCAGCCGGATCAGCTGGTGCCCCGCGTCGAAAAGCTGATCAGCCAGTTGAAGGACGCCGAGAAGCAGCTCGCTGGGATGCGGACTGCCGAGCTGCGGGCAGACGCTGGCAGGCTCGCGAGTCAGGTACGCGACGTCGCTGGTGTGCAGTTCCTCGGCGTCGAACTCAAAGGTGTCGCAGGCGGCGAGCTCCGCACGCTGGCCACCGATGTGCGTGACAGGCTGGGTAGCGCACCGGCCGTCGTGGCGCTGATCGGTGGCGATCAGGGCAAGGCCGCAGCCGTCGTCGCCACCAATGATGCTGCGCGCGGACTCGGCATCAAGGCGGGCCGACTCATCGCCGCCGGAACTGCAGCACTGGGTGGCAAGGGTGGGGGCCGCGACGACATGGCACAGGGTGGCGGAACAATGCCGGAAGCAGCGCCCGAGGCCCTGGCTGCCGTCGAAGCGGCACTGGTTGATCGTGGGTGAGCTCCCCGGCGGAGGCCGCCTCGCCATTGACTGGGGCAAAGCTCGCATCGGCGTGGCTGCTTCCAATCGGGGCACGTCGTTGGCCTACCCGGTGCAGACGGTCCGGGCCAGCGCACGGGAAATGCCGGAGCTTGTTGCGCTGGTCCAGGAGTACGAACCCGGGGCGATCTATGTCGGGCTACCGCTGACGCTGAAGGGTGAACGAAAGCAGGCAGCGCAGTTTGCCATCGCAAAGGCGACAGAACTTGCATCGCTTCTTTCACCTGTACCCGTGAGACTCGTCGATGAGCGTATGAGTACGGCGTCAGCATCTCGTACGCTGTCAGGAGCCGGACACCGAATCAAAGAACAGCGGCGCATCATTGACCAAGCCGCAGCCGTGGAAATCCTGCAGCGGGCCATCGAGTGGGAGACGCGTACATCGTGCCTCGCTGGTGAGTCCGTCGGAGAAGGAGAAGAATCGTGAGCCCAGCGTTCGTCGACAATGACGGCAAATTCAACTGGCGCAAGGTGGGCTACCACGCCCGCAGCGCCTTCGCAGTGTTGCTCGCGATTGCGGTCCTTGCCGGAGGGGGTTATTTCGTGTTCCAGCAGGCGAGCGAGGCGTGGACTGCTTTCCGTACCGAGGATGACTACGCCGGTGAGGGAGCCGATGAGATTTCCGTCACAGTTCCGCCCGGAGCGACGGTGACGCAGATCGGTGATGTTCTGGTGGAGGCAGGAGTCATCAAATCCACGGGAACCTTCCGCAGCGTAGCGGCCAAGAATCCGGAATCGCAGAGCATACAGCCGGGGCGCTACACCCTGCTCACGGAACTACCGGCCGAGAAGGCGCTGGAGATGATGCTGGATCCGGAGAATCTCTCAGTGATCCGCGTGACAATTCCCGAGGGCTACACGCTGGGGCGGCAGTGGA
This sequence comes from uncultured Arachnia sp., assembly GCA_947493705.1. GTDB lineage: Bacteria > Actinomycetota > Actinomycetes > Propionibacteriales > Propionibacteriaceae > Arachnia. The sequence continues at coordinate 97,690 of CANLSH010000003.1, forward strand.
CCAGGATCCAAACGACTTTGGCGGAACAGGGAATCGACATCACCCGCGATGAACTGTCAGCAGCAGCTTCGCCGGAAGAAATAGGGCTGCCGGTCTGGGCGAGAGGCAAACTTGAGGGCTTCATGTTCCCCGAGACGTACCAGATTGCGGAGCCGGTGAGCCCACTGAACATCTTTCAGAAGCAAGCTGAGCAGTTCAATACCGTGGCTGAGGAAATCGGCTTCGTTGAAGGCGCTGAAGAGTTGGGCATGGACCCCTTCGACGTGGTCACGGTCGCTTCCATCATCGAACGCGAGGTGAACCAGGAGGAGTACCGGGACATGGTCTCCGCCGTCATCATGAACCGGCTGGCCCAGGGCATGCCGCTGCAGATGGACTCCACCGTCCACTACGCCCTGCAGGACTTCTCGAAAGTCACGACGACGGCTGAGGACCGTGCCGTCGATTCGCCGTACAACACCTACTTGTACCCCGGGCTGCCACCGGGTGCCATCAGCAACCCCGGTAGAGCGGCCCTGGATGCGGCATCCCATCCCGCTGACACTGACGCGCTGTTCTTCGTCACGGTGAACCTTGATACGGGTGAGACACGCTTCGCCGCAACGGCGGAAGAGCACAATGCCAACGTGGCAGCCTTCCAGCAGTGGTGCCAGGCCAACACGGGCCGCTGTTGATGCGGGGACGAAGGTCACTCTGATGAAGTGCGCGGTGATCGGCGATCCTGCCCAGCACTCGCTGTCCCCGGCGATTCATCGCGACGGCTATCGTCGCAGCGCTCTTGCGTGGGACTATGACGCCCTCACGGTGCCCAGCGGTGACCTTGAGTCATTCGTCGCCGGATGCGCCGCCGATAGCTCCTGGGCCGGCCTGAGTGTGACGGCCCCCCACAAGGAGGCGATCGTGGCGTTCGGTGAACCGGATCACGTCTCACGCCTCGTCGGTGCAGGCAACACGATCGTCTTCCATGATCGAACCGAGGCGAACCCACCGACGGTGCACAACACGGATGTACCGGGTTTCGTGCGCGCCTGGCGAGCCCGGGGACTGGGTGTGCCGAAGACGGCCGCCATCGTCGGAAATGGCGCCACGGCACGCTCCCTGCTCGTGGCGCTGGCCGGACTGCACGTGGCCCAGGTGGTCATTCTGGCCCGCGACCCATCCCGCGCCGCCAGTGCTCAGGACCTCGGGATCGCACTGGGCATCGACACCTCCGTCCAACCCCTGGCACACAATCTGCCCGATGTGGATCTGTTGGCCAACACCATCCCAGCTGCGGCAACACAACCCTACGCCCAGTCCTGGGCCGATGCCGCCGCCTGGATCTTCGATGCGGTCTACGATCCGTGGCCCACGCCACTGGGGGCAGCCGCCACGAGTGATCACATCATGGTTTCCGGACTGGATCTTCTGGCCGGACAGGCGGTGGACCAGTTCCACCTGCTCACCGGGGGAGCCATCACGTTCGACGACGCCCACGCCGCAGCCATGACTGAACTGCGTCGCCGGAGGGGAAACGGGACCACCGCACTTTGATGGAAGAATGGCGTGCATGCTCAGATACCTGACCGCCGGTGAATCGCACGGCCAAGCACTGATCGCGACCATGGAAGGAATCCCGGCCCACGTCCGCGTGGGCGTCGACGAGATTGCCACCAACCTGGCCCGACGCAGACTCGGGGTGGGACGTGGTGCGCGCATGAAGTTTGAGGCCGATGAGCTGACTCTCCTGGCCGGATTCCGGCATGGCGAGACCATCGGCTCGCCTGTCGCCATTCAGATCGGCAACACGGAATGGCCCAAGTGGGAACAGGTCATGGCGCCCGGGGAGGTGGACCCCGACGTGCTGGCGGCGCTGGCCCGCAACGCCAAGCTGACGCGCCCGCGCCCCGGGCACGCGGATCTGGCAGGCATGCAGAAGTACGATTTTGACGAGGCCCGGCCCGTCCTTGAGCGCGCTTCGGCGCGTGAGACCGCCGCCCGTGTCGCCCTCGGAACCATCGCCAGCGCGTTCCTCCACCAAGCGCTCGGTATCCGGGTGTTGAGCCACGTCGTCGAACTCGGCCCCATTGTGGCCACCCGTGAGGACCTCCCCACCCACGCAGACCTGGCAGCCATCGACGCCAACCCGGTGCGCTGCTTCGACGACGAGGCCTCGGCGCAGATGTTGGCCGAGGTGGAGGCCTGCAAGAAGGAGGGCGACACCATGGGCGGCGTCGTCGAGGTTCTCGTGTGGGGTCTGCCGCCGGGTCTGGGTTCACACAGCCAGGGGGATCGTCGTCTCGACTCCAGACTTGCCGGAGCGCTCATGGGCATCCAGGCCATCAAAGGTGTCGAGATGGGTGACGGGTTTGATCTTGCACGTCGGCGTGGTTCCGACGCCCATGACGAGATCGTGCCCGAAGAAGGCCGTATCTCCCGTGTCACCGGGCACTCCGGCGGCACCGAGGGCGGCATCTCCACGGGCGAAGTGTTGCGGGTGCGCGCTGCCATGAAGCCCATCGCCACGGTTCCGCGGGCCCTGCGTACCATCGATACGGCCACCGGCGAGGCTGCAGCTGCGCACCACCAGCGCAGTGACGTGTGCGCCGTACCCGCTGCCGGCGTGGTGGCAGAGGCCATGGTGGCGCTGGTGATTGCCGAAACCGTCCTCGAAAAGTTTGGCGGGGATTCGGTCTCGGAGACCCGACGCAACGTGGAATCCTATCTGGCGCGCATCCAAGAACGTGGCCTGCAGGTGAGCACATGAGCATCGTGCTGGTGGGTGCTCCCGGAGCCGGAAAGAGTTCTGTTGGTCGGTTGCTGGCGATCAAGTTGGACACCACGTTCGTCGATGTCGACAACCGGATTGAGCAGGTGGTGGGCAAGCCCATCACCGAGATCTTCGCGGATGAGGGCGAGGCACATTTCCGCGAACTGGAGGAGTCCGCCACCCTGGAGCTCATCCAGGGTGACGGTGTGGTCTCCCTGGGAGGTGGGGCCGTGATGAACCCCCGCATTCGGGAGGCGCTGCGTGGCCACGACGTCATCTGGCTCGAAGTGTCGATCTCTCAGGCAACCCGCCGCGTCGGAATGAACAACGTCCGCCCGCTGCTGCTGGGAAACGTGCGCGGCCGGCTCATCGAGTTGCTGCGCGAGCGCACGCCCTTCTACGAGGAAGTGGCCACCACCCGGGTCATGTCGGACAATCGCCGCCCATCCGAGGTGGCCGCCGAACTCGCCGAGACACGGGAAGTCAGTGAATGACGATCACGGTGGAATCCTCGCGGCGGCCCTACGACGTCTTCGTCGATCGGGGTGCTCTGATGGACTTGCCGTCCGCACTGCAGGGGGCCGACCGCGTCGCGATCATCTGCTCCAAGCCACTACGGCACCTGGCGGAGCGGGTGATGGCCGTCACAGAGGGTCGCGACGTCACCGTCGTCGAAGTGCCCGATGCCGAGGCGGGCAAAACCGCCGACGTGCTGGCCCGGTGCTGGGACGAGCTGGCGAAAGCTGGCTTCACCCGTAACGACGTCGTCATCGGCGTCGGCGGTGGCTCCGCGACCGATCTGGCCGGTTTTGTGGCCGCCACGTGGTTGCGGGGTGTTGACTTCATCTCTGTGCCCACCTCCGTTCTCGGGATGGTCGATGCTGCGGTGGGTGGCAAGACGGGCATCAATCTGGGCGCCGGAAAGAATCTCGTGGGCGCCTTCCATGAACCGCGCGCAGTGTTCGCGGACCTGGCGCTGCTGGATGAGTTGCCCCCCGTCGAGGTGGCATCCGGAATGGCCGAGGTCGTCAAGTGCGGTTTCATCGCTGATCCCGCGATACTCTCACTGATCACCGAGAATCCAACCGAAGCCACTGACACCGTCTCGGATCGTTTTGCCGAACTCGTGACGCGAGCCATCGCCGTCAAGGCCGCTGTAGTGGCCGCAGACCTCACCGAGCGCACCTCACAGGGCAAGCATGTGGGGCGGGAGGCGCTGAACTACGGCCACACGCTGGGCCACGCCGTTGAGGCACGGGAGAAATATCGGCTGCGTCATGGCCAGGCCATCAGCATCGGAATGGTGTGGATCGCAGAGGTGTCCAAGCAAGTTATGGGGCTCAATGACGGCGTCGCCGCCCAGCATCGAGAGCTTCTGGACGGGTTGGGGCTCCCGACGCGCTATGACGCCGACGCGTGGCCGCAGCTGCGCCAACTCATGAGCCTGGACAAAAAGGCTCGTGGCACCACTTTGAGACTTGTCGCTCTGGCGGAGCAGGGGACACCCACCATCCTTGACAACCCTGATGAGGATGTTCTGGAATCGGTGTACTCAGCAGTGATCGCCCGCTGAACCCGGGCGCAGGACCCACGAGGAGTCAGCAGCACGCAGAAGGAGCCGGAACCCCGTGGGGTTCCGGCTCCTTCCTTGCCGTGGTCAGAGGACCGTGGGCTCAGTGCTTGTTGTGATCGTCGGTTGCGTCATTGAACGCACCCGCGGCGGAGTCCTTGACTTTCTCCCCGCCCTGCTTCACATTGGCCTTGCCCTGGTCCATCTTGCCCTCGGCCTCGAGGGATTCGTTGTCCGTTGCCGATCCGAAGCCTTCCTTGGCCTTGCCAGCGGCTTCTTCAGCGGCGTTCGATATCTTGTCGCCCAAACCCATATGGTGCTCCCTTCGTCGGCGGCCCCAAACGGCCGCGTTGGTCCAAAGGTACCGTCTGTCCGGGTCATCGCAAGTGATCCGGACGAAAATCCGGGGCTGGAGCAGTCCCTCCTCGGTGGGGCCTCGTTCGCCAGCCATGCCCCCATTGGGTAAACTCAACGCTCGGCCCACCCGAGGCCACCGATCTGACACGGGCCGAAAGGGATGATGACTGTGGCGTCGACCAATGATCTGAAGAATGGCATGGTGCTGGACCTGGATGGTCAGCTGTGGCAGGTGCTGTTCTTCCAGCACCACAAGCCGGGCAAGGGCAACACCATCGTCCGTACCAAACTCAAGCACGTGCTCTCCGGAAAGATCGTCGAGAAGACCTTCAACTCGGACACCAAGGTGGACACCGCCACGGTGGATCGGCGCGACATGCAGTACCTGTACATGGACGGCGAGGCTTACGTTTTCATGGACAACAGCACATACGACCAGATCAACGTGCCCGCCGAGACGGTGGGGGACGCCACGGACTACATGCTTGAGAACCAGGGCGCCACCGTTGCGATGCACGAGGGCAATCCGCTGTTCATTGAACTCCCCGCATCCGTGGAGCTTGAAGTCACCTACAGCGAGCCCGGCCTGCAGGGCGACCGCTCCACAGGCGGCACCAAACCCGCGACTCTGGAGACCGGCAAGGTGATTCAGGTGCCACTGTTCATCACGGCTGGTGAAAGGGTCAAGGTCGACACCCGCGACGGGTCCTATCTCGGCCGCGCGTCGTCGTCCTGATGGCTGTTCCGGATCACGCAGAGTACGAACTGGTGGGCCCTGCCCCCGAAGCCCCCGGTGCAGGTCACTATCCCTACCGCACCAAGGCCCGCAAAGCGGCCCTCGACATGCTCTTTGAGGCCGACGCCCGGGGTGTGGGTGCGCTCGCAGTATGGGCTGAGCGTTTGCGCACGGATGAAAACCCCGTTCGGGAACTGACCACGGACATTGTTCATGGGTGGGCAGAGCATGCTGATGAACTGGACGCCCTGATCAGTGACTGCCTTGTCCGTGGCTGGACGTTCGACCGGATGCCGGCGGTGGACCGGAACCTCTGTCGCATTGCGGCCTTCGAGGTGATGCACACCGACACACCGGACGCGGTGGTGGCCTCGGATGCCGTCAGACTTGCCGGAGACCTGTCCACGGATGCTTCATCATCATTCGTCAACGCCATCGTTGCTGAGATCATCCGTCGCAAGGGCGACACCGCGCCGGCTGGGCCACCGTCGCACATCTGATCACTCAACCGTGCAAGCCGGCAAACGGCCCGCCATTCCCTGAAAGGATGGCGGGCCGTTTGTTCTCCCGTGGTGGGTCGTGGTCAGCGACGACGGGCGGTGCCTGCGGTCTCGTCAATCTCAGCCCGCTTGTTGGCCACCGAGCGTGAACCAACGACTCCGCCGCACGCGGCGATCAGGCTGCCAAGCAGCAGACCCCAGAATGCGTGACCGGCACCCTTCTGGGTGGCATCTGCAACATCTGCTGCAACTTCTTCAGCCTGTGCCTGGTACTCCTCGTACGTCTGGCCAGCCTGGTCAAGCTGCTCCTGCGTGGGCGTGGGAACGTTGTCGCCGGGCTGGACCTGTACAGCTGAGCCCAGACCCGAGGTGACGTTGCCCAGAAGTCCACCAACGGCACCGGTGGCGCCAAGGGTGATCATGGCAGCAAGCACGACGATGGCGACGACGGAACCCGCCCATGTGACGAACCCGTGCAGGAAACCACCTCGAACTGCCAGTGCTCCGGCGACAGCGCCACCGAGGAACAGACCGAGAACGATACCGATGATGGTGAGGACGATGGCCCCCGTCGAGGAGCCGTCAAGACCAAAGGCTGTGACTGCGAGAGAGAACAGCAGCACGAGCGCGAGGAACGTGACAATGCCAGCGAAAATGGCTCCCCACGAAACATTGCGCACGTTCTCGGAGCGGCCACTGCCGAACAGCGTGTCCTTCCAGGACAGCGGCTCATCCCTGTAGGTTTCAGAGTGATCGGAGTGCGTTTCTTCGACGGTGTGGGCGCCGTCCACCGTGGTCTTGTGACGCGGTGTGTTGGGTGTATTCGGGGATGTGTTTGCCATGGGAAGCATCCTTTTCTCTTGACATCAGCCCCGGCGGATTGCCCGGGCCAACTGGATAACATACGTAGTCATGGGCTCATTCCCCCACACAGCAGGGGGGTCCTTTGGGGTGGGACAGAGAGGCGTTGTGTCCACGGGGCACCGCAGCTGAGCGGCGTCGTTCATCTCGCTGATATCGTGTCGATGACAACCTGTTGCTGAACACTCCTGCCCCCATGAGGCAGGAAAGGACGAGCGCCATGCCCCAGACCCGCCCGGCACTACTCGCGCTTGAGGATGGTCGTTTCTTCCACGGCCGATCGTTTGGGGCGGACGGGGAGACTTTCGGTGAACTGGTGTTCACCACCGGCATGTCCGGGTACCAGGAGCTGCTGACGGATCCCAGCTACCACCGTCAAGTGGTCCTTGCCACAGCACCCCATGTCGGCAACACCGGGTGGAATGATGAGGACGATGAGTCCTCGCGCATCTGGGCGGCAGGGCTCGTGGTACGTGATCCCTCGCCGCGTCCCTCCAACTGGCGCTCCCGTCGTAGCCTCGACGCGGAGCTGGCACGGCAGGGCATCGTCAGCATCGCCGAGATCGATACCCGAGCACTCACCCGCCATATTCGTGAGGCAGGGGCCATGCGCGTCGGCATCTCCACCACCGAAACCCGGCCGGAGGCGCTGCTGCAACGCGTTCTACAGCACCCCCCCATGGCCGGTGCCGACCTCGTCTCCGAGGTGACGACGAAAGAGGCGGTCATCACCCCCGCACAGGGCCAGAAGCGTTTCACGGTTGTGGCGCTCGATCTCGGCATCAAGTCCATGACACCCATCCGTCTTGCGGAGCGGGGAATCGAAACGCATCTTCTGCCAGCCACATCCACCTTCGAAGATGTTCTCGCAGTGAATCCCGACGGTGTGTTCTACTCCAATGGGCCGGGCGATCCGTCGGCCTCTGACGGACCCATCGCTTTGTTGTCCCAAGTTCTCGACGCTGGCATCCCGTACTTCGGCATCTGCTTCGGTAACCAACTCTTCGGCAGAGCGCTCGGCTTCGACACCTACAAGCTGAAGTTCGGCCACCGTGGCCTGAACCAGCCGGTCAAGGAGCTCGCGACAGGGAAGGTGGAGATCACCGCCCAGAACCATGGCTTCGCCGTCGATGCCCCCATAGGGGAGGATGTCGAGACCCCCTACGGCACAGCAAATGTGAGCCACGTCTGCCTCAACGACGACGTCGTGGAGGGTCTCGAGCTGCGCAGGGATGGCGAGCTGGTGGGGTTCTCAGTGCAGTACCACCCCGAAGCCGCAGCCGGCCCCCATGATTCCACCCACCTGTTTGACCGCTTCATCTCCATGCTGGCGACGGAGGTTGGACGGATGGGGGTACGCGAATCAGGCGATCCTCCCCGTCCGTGCAACCTCCTACCCAAGAAGGACGCCTGATGCCCCGCCGCACAGACATCGAATCCATTCTCGTCATCGGCTCAGGCCCCATCGTGATCGGCCAGGCCTGCGAATTCGACTACTCCGGCACGCAAGCCTGCCGTGTACTGCGTGAAGAGGGTTTCCGCGTCATCCTCGTGAACTCCAACCCGGCCACCATCATGACGGACCCCGACTTCGCCGACGCCACCTATGTGGAACCCATCACGCCGGAGTTTGTCGAGGCCGTCATCGCCAAGGAGCGCCCCGATGCCGTGCTGGCCACACTGGGCGGTCAAACGGCCCTGAACGCTGCCATCACGCTGCATGACAGCGGCGTGCTGGAGAAGTATGGATGTGAATTGATCGGGGCCTCCGTTCAAGCCATCCAACGCGGAGAGGACCGGCAGCAGTTCAAGGAGATCGTCGGCTCCCTGACCGACATCCCCGGGGGTGCCCCTGAGTCTGCGGAGTCCCATATCTGCCACTCCATGAACGAGGTGCTCGGCGCCGCGGAGAAACTCGGCTACCCGGTGGTGGTGCGGCCCAGCTTCACCATGGGTGGCGTGGGCTCAGGCTTCGCCCATGACCCCGAGGAGCTGCGCCAGATCGCCGGCGCTGGTCTCGCCGCCAGCCCCGTCACCGAGGTCCTCATCGAGGAATCCATCCTGGGATGGAAGGAGTTCGAGCTTGAACTGATGCGTGACACGGCGGACAACGTCGTGGTCATCTGTTCCATCGAGAACTTTGACCCGATGGGTGTGCACACCGGGGACTCCATCACGGTCGCGCCCGCCATGACCCTGACCGATCGTGAGTACCAGCGGATGCGTGACGTGGGCATCGCCATCATCCGCGCCGTGGGCGTGGACACCGGCGGCTGCAACATCCAGTTCGCCATCAATCCCGCCGACGGCCGGATGATTGTCATCGAGATGAACCCGCGCGTCTCGCGTTCCTCGGCGCTCGCATCAAAGGCGACGGGATTCCCCATCGCGAAGATCGCTGCAAAGGTGGCCGTCGGCTACACCCTGGACGAGATCCCCAATGATTTGACACTCAAGACTTCCGCCGCGTTCGAACCCGCCATCGACTACGTCATCGTCAAGGTGCCGCGCTTCGCGTTCGAGAAGTTCCCGGCGGCCGATCCGCGACTCACCACCCACATGAAATCCGTCGGCGAGGTCATGTCCATCGGGCGCAACTTCACCGAAGCGCTGGGCAAGGCGTTGCGCTCACTGGAGGACACCGCGGCGCCCTTCACTTTCGCCGTCGAATCCGCACACAGCGTCGAGGAGCTCCTGTCGCTGGCCTCCCAGCCCCACGACGGCCGAATCCGCCTGGTGATGGCTGCCCTGATGCAGGGCGCAACCGCAGAGGCGGTGTTTGGCGCCACGAAAATTGATCCCTGGTTCCTTCACCAGCTCGAACTGCTGCGCGATCTTGCCGGTGAGATACGCGACGCCAAGGAGCTGACCGCGAATCTGTTGTACCGAGCCAAGCGCCACGGCTTTTCCGACGCTCAGGTGGCACGCCTGCGCAGCCTCACGACAGAGGTGGTGCGTGGTGTGCGGTGGGCGCTCGGCATTCGTCCCGTCTTCAAATCCGTGGATACCTGCGCGGCGGAGTTCGAGGCACACACCCCCTACATGTACAGCTCCTATGACGAGGAGTCTGAGGTGCCGGAGCGCACGAAACCGGCCGTCATCATCCTCGGCTCCGGCCCGAACCGGATCGGTCAGGGCATCGAGTTCGACTACTCGTGTGTGCACGCCACGATGGCGGTGCGCGATGCCGGATACGAAGCCATCATGGTCAACTGCAACCCCGAGACCGTCTCCACCGACTACGACACCTCAGACAGGCTTTACTTCGAACCCCTGACCGCGGAGGACGTACTGGAGATCTACCACGCGGAGGCGAACGCGGGTCCGGTGCTGGGTGTCATCTGCCAACTCGGCGGTCAGACACCGCTCAAGCTCGCTCAGGTGCTCAAGGACTCAGGCGTTCCCATCATCGGCACCAGCCCGGAGGCCATCCACCTGGCCGAGGAACGCGGCGCGTTCGGCCATGTACTGGCGCGCGCCGGTCTGCCTGCCCCCAAGCACGGCATGGCGGCCTCCTTCGAGGAGGCACGCCACATTGCCACCGAAATCGGCTATCCCGTGCTGGTGCGGCCCAGTTACGTTCTCGGCGGACGCGGCATGGAGATTGTCTATGACGATGGCGCCCTTGAGCGCTACATCGCGGCTGCCACCGAGATCACCGACGAATCGCCGGTGCTGGTGGACCGCTTCCTCGACGACGCAGTGGAGATCGACGTCGACGCCCTCTACGACGGGACGGAACTCTTTCTCTGCGGCGTCATGGAGCACATCGAAGAGGCCGGTATCCATTCCGGCGACTCGGCATGCGTGCTGCCACCGATCACCCTCGACGATTCTGAGGTGGACCGGATCCGAGAGTCAACCCAACTCATCGCGGCTGGCGTCGGGGTCGTCGGCCTGTTGAACATCCAGTTCGCACTCCACGGCGACACCCTGTACGTGCTGGAAGCCAATCCACGCGCCTCGCGCACCGTGCCCTTCGTCAGCAAGGCGACGAACACACCGCTGGCCAAGGCTGCAGCCCGCATCATGCTGGGCACCAGCATCGCGGACCTGCGTGCCGAAGGGATGCTGCCTGCCACCGGTGACGGCGCCACCTTCCGCGAAGGAGCGCCGATGGCCGTGAAGGAGGCCGTGATGCCCTTCAACCGGTTCCGCACGGCCACGGGAGCCTTCGTCGACACACTGCTCGGCCCCGAGATGCGTTCCACTGGAGAAGTGATGGGACTCTCCGAAGATTTCGGCACCGCCTTCGCCAAGGCACAGGCCGCCGGGGGAGGGCCGCTACCCACGTCGGGCACCGTGTTCGTCTCCGTCGCCAACCGTGACAAACGGCACGCGCTGTGGCCCATCAAGCGGCTCGCTGATCTGGGGTTCCACATCCTTGCCACCACCGGGACGACGTCGGTGCTTCGTCGCAATGGCGTCGACGCCCGACAGGTCCGGAAACTCTCCGAACGCACGCAGGACAGTGACGAGCGCTCCATCGTCGAGCTGATCACCGATGGTGCGATCGATCTGATCTTCAACACCCCCGGATCCAGCGATGCCTCGCCACGCAAGGACGGCTACCTCATCCGGACAGCGGCGGTACTGGCCGACATCCCCTGCGTGACCACGGTCCCCGGGCTGGCCGCAGCCGTGCAGGGCATCGAGGCGCAGCGCCGGGGAAACCTGGCGGTTGCCTCGCTGCAGGAGTGGGCGGTCCTGTCGCGATGACTGCTGCGGTGAAACCTTCCACACGGATGTTGCGCAGCGCCTATCACGTTGCGCGAGCGGGCCTGTTCCGCTACGCCGGAGGTGACCCGGAGAAGATTCACGAGAAAATGATCGACGCCCTGTCGTTGCTTCCGGTCAGCGGCCGTCGATGCGAGGTGGACGGCGTCCGGATCGCCGGTGTTGACTTCCCGAACCGCGTTGGCCTGGCCGCTGGTTTGGACAAGGACGGCAGGGCCGCGACTGCCTGGGCTCGAATGGGGTTTGGTTTTGCGGAACTGGGCACGGTCACGGGCAGTGGCCAGCCGGGGAACCCGACGCCCAGGTTGTTCCGGCTCAAGGAGTCGCGGGCGATCATCAATCGGATGGGTTTCAACAACCGCGGTGCCGAGGCCATGGCGGCGCACCTCAGCGCTCTGGGAGTCAGACGCGGCCATGCGAGTCTGGGCATCCCGCTGGGCATCTCCATCGGCAAGACGAAGGCGGTGCCGCTCCAGGATGCAACGGCGGACTACCTCACGTCGTTGGAACTGCTCGCGCCCCACGCGGACTACATAGCGGTCAACGTCTCCAGCCCCAATACTCCGGGCTTGCGATCTCTGCAGGGTGCAGCGGAAATCTCGGCGCTCGTGCGAACACTGGTGGAGCACGCTCCGAGTGACCTCCCGGTCTTCATCAAACTCGCGCCGGATCTCATGCGAGCGGATGTGGAGCCCACGGTGCGGGCCATCGAGGCCTCGGGTGCCGCAGGTGTCATTGCCACCAACACCACGCTCAGCCGCGATGGACTCGCGATCGCTGATCAACGTCGCGGCGCTGAAACAGGCGGTCTGAGCGGTGCGCCGCTGACAGGCCGAGCCCTGCGCTTCGTCGACAATCTTGCCCACCTCACCGAGTTGCCCATCATGGGGGTGGGGGGAATCATGTCACCGGCTGATGCCCGATCTTTCTTCGATGCCGGCGCCCAACTGGTGCAGCTCTACACCGGCTTCATCTATGAGGGTCCTGCTCTCGTGCGCGGTATTCATGACATCAGAGACACAAAGGACATCTGGACATGACCTACGCTGAGCGGCTCGAGACCATCACCTCACAGCGAGGAAGATTGTGCGTGGGCATTGATCCCATGCCCTCGGTGCTTGCCGCCTGGGGCCTGGCCGCAGATGTTGGGGGGTTGGAAGCCTGCGCGCGGGGCATCGTCGAGGAGTTGGGCAACGACGTCGCTGTGTTCAAACCGCAGTCCGCCTTCTTCGAAGCGTACGGCTCAGCAGGCGTGGCAGTGCTGGAGCGCGTTCTTGAGGACATCAGAGCCGCCGGTGCCCTGTCGGTGCTGGACGTCAAGCGGGGCGACATCGGCAGTTCCATGATGGGTTATGCCACCGCCTATTTCGACGATGCATCACCGTTGTGCGCCGACGCCATCACGCTGAGCCCCTATCTTGGAGTGGGATCACTTCTGCCAGCCATCGAAGCGGCCGTGGAATCAGGCCGCGGAATCTATGTTCTGGCCCGCACCTCCAATCCCGACGGCGAAGCCATCCAGACGGCCACCACGGGGGGCGTGAGTGTGGCGCAGCATGTGGTGGATGTGATCACATCCGGGAATCCGGGCTGGGACCACGCCGTCGGTGTCGTCATCGGCGCCACCCACGCGAATCTGAACTGCGACATCGCTCATTTCAACGGCTCCATTCTCGTGCCCGGGATAGGAGCTCAGGGCGGCACCCTGGCAGGGGTCAGCGCGGTATTCGGCGAAGCCAGTGCTCGCGTCCTGCCCACTGTCAGTCGGGATGTCATTGGCGAAGGACGAAAAGCACTGCAGGATCGCGCAAAGCGTTTCACATCGCCGTGACACGGTTTAGGATAGATTCATCTCACCCCAAGGGGTGGCTGGTGTGACCGAAATCGAGAACGGTTCACTGGTGTGTGCAACCGACGCCCATGTGGCGAAAGGACGGTGACCTCATGGCCATTCCTCAATTGAGCCAGGAACAGCTGGAAGCAGCCCGTGCGGCAGCCACCGAAGCTCGACGGGCGAGGGCGGAGCTGAAAACCCAGATCAAGTCCGGACAGCTGTCCCTTCATGAAGCTCTCAACAAAGCCACGAAGGATGACACGCTCTCACGCGTCAAGGTGGTGGATCTGCTGCGCTCCCTTCCCCGGGTGGGCGTCACGCGGTCCGCCGAAATCATGGAGTCGCTGGACATTGCCGCCAACCGTCGGATCCGTGGGCTCGGTCGGCATCAGGTGGAGCGGCTGAAGGACATGTTTTCCTGAGCTGCCTGGCGACCTCTAAGCTGGTCGCCGTGCCAGAAAACCAGCCAGCGGTGTGGGTGATTTCGGGTCCCAGCGGCGTGGGCAAGGGAACGGTGTGCGCCGAGCTGCGGGAGCAGCGTCCCGACATCCTGTACTCGGTCTCGATGACCACCCGCGATCCGCGGCCCGGCGAGGTGGATGGCGTGAGTTACCATTTCGTCAGCGCTGAGCACTTCCAAGACCTCGTTGACCGCGGACTTCTCCTCGAACATGCTGTGGTACATGGCACGCACTCCTACGGTACGCCTCGTCCACCAGTGGACGAGGCACTCGCGCAAGGGCGGTCTGTGGTCCTCGAGATCGACATGCAGGGCGCTCGGCAGGTGAAGCAGAACATGCCCGAGGCACAGTTGGTGTTTCTGAAGCCGCCTTCCTGGGAGGAACTCACTCGGCGCCTCATCGGCCGCGGCACGGAGGAGGAGCCCGCGTTGACACGTCGGCTGGAGACGGCCAGGGCGGAGATTGCTGCCAGTCACAAGGCGGATCACTGCATCGTCAACGACGTGGTCGAGGACACCGTCGCCACTTTGATAGGCTTGATGAGCTTGTGAACACAAGCCCCGCACTGACAAGCAGAAGGTGAATCTTGAGCATCAACAACGAAGGCATCACGAACCCTCCCATCGATGACCTCCTTGAGTCCATCGATTCGAAGTACCGTCTGGTGATCTTCGCCGCCAAGCGCGCTCGTCAGATCAACGCCTACTACTCACAGCTCGGAGAGGGACTGCTGGAGAATGTCGGCCCGCTGGTCTCTGCGGCTCCTCAGGAGAAACCCCTGTCCATCGCGCTGCGTGAACTCAAGGACGGCATGCTGCAGTACACGCAGGTCGACCCCCTGGCGGAGGAGGAGAACCGTGCCGCGGAAGTAGATCCGGCATTCAACTTCGTTGATCCCTTCGCAGGCACTGATCCCGCTTCCTGACATGGGCCGCCTGTTCACCTCGGAATCGGTGACCGAGGGCCATCCGGACAAGATCGCCGATTCCATATCTGACGCCATTCTTGACGCCCTTCTCGCCCAGGATGCTTCCTCGCGTGTGGCGGTGGAGACTTTGGTCACCACCGGCCTCGTGGTTGTGGCGGGGGAGGTCACCACCACTGGCTTCGCCGATGTGGCGCCCATCGCCAGACAGCGCATCCTGGACATCGGCTACAACTCCTCGCGCGTCGGCTTCGACGGCGCCTCGTGTGGTGTCACCGTTGCGCTGGGCGCCCAGTCTCCGGACATCGCCGCTGGCGTCGACACGGCGTATGAGGCTCGGGTGGAGTACGACCGGGACATCATCAGCCTGCAGGGCGCAGGCGATCAGGGCCTGATGTTTGGCTACGCCTGCAACGAGACCCCATCGCTGATGCCTCTGCCCATTGATCTGGCACACCGGCTCTCCGAACGCCTCACCGAGGTCCGCAAGGACGGCTCGCTGGGCTACCTCCGTCCGGACGGCAAGACACAAGTCACCATCGCTTACGACGACGACGGCAACGCCGTGGATGTTGAGACCGTTCTGGTCTCCACCCAGCACGATGACGGCGTGGACGTGACCACCACCATCGTTCCGGACGTCACCCGGGAAATCATTGCGCCCGTCATGGATCGCTACGGTTTCAGCTCGCGCAACACTCGCGTGCTCGTGAACCCCACGGGAACATTCGTCATCGGTGGCCCGATGGGCGATGCCGGCGTCACTGGTCGCAAGATCATCGTGGACACCTATGGCGGTATGGCCCGTCACGGGGGCGGAGCGTTCTCCGGCAAGGATCCCTCCAAAGTGGACCGCTCCGCCGCGTACGCCATGCGGTGGGTCGCCAAGAATGTCGTCGCCGCAGGGCTGGCGGACCGGTGTGAGGTCCAGGTGGCATACGCCATCGGGAAGGCGCATCCGGTGGGTTTCTACCTTGACACGTTCGGTACTTCCGCGGTGCCCGAGACACAGATCCGCGATGCGGTGCTCGCGACCTTCGATCTCCGCCCGGGCGCGATCATCCGCGATCTGAAACTTTTGCGGCCGATCTACTCGCAGTTCTCCACCTACGGTCACTTCGGCCGCGATCTGCCCGATGCGGCGTGGGAGCGCACCGACCGCGCCGAGGCACTTGCCCGCTCGGTCAGGGGGTGAGAGGTCGCGTGGATAGGGAATCGCCTGACTTGCGTGCCTCCGCATCCCGCTCAGCTTCGTTGTTGTCGGTCGCCGAACGATCAAAGTGGGACTCTCTCCTCCGCCTTGCCGAGCGGGCGCGGATGACCCGCTCGTTTCACCGGCGCCCCTACCCACGCAACCTCTAGGAAGCAACCAGCGATGTCGACGGCGGCACCCGGTCTGTTTGAAGGGCCCGCGCCGCGACGGGTGGCGCGGGTCGCCGTCGATGTGCCACTGGCGCACCTGGATCGGTTCTTCGACTACGAGATCCCGGATGCCCTGGACGAAACCGCCGTGCCCGGCTGCCGGGTGAAGGTGCCCTTCTCCGGACGCACCCGGGAGGGGTGGCTGATCGGCTTCGGTGAGGCACAGCCGGACATGAAGCTGTTGAAGCTCAAGTCCGTCGTCTCCTCCGAAGCGATCCTCGACGATGATCTCGTGGCCCTCTTTCGTGCAGTGGCAGACCACTATGCGGGCGTGTTCACCGATGTCGTGCGCCTTGCCGTACCGCGCCGTCATGCGACCACCGAGAAGGCGCCCCAGCGGCAGTGGCCGGCGCCCACCCCGTATGAGACCCGGACGGTACTGACGCAATTTCCCGGCGGCGAGGCCTTCCTCGATGCGCTCGCCACCGACGTCGGGCCGCGTGCCTTCTGGCAGGTTCCGTGCGTAGCCAAAAGTCCAGGAGATCTCGTGGGTGGGGTGCTCGAAGCTGTTGCCGCGACACTGGCAGCGGGTAAGGGTGCCATCGTCATCGTCCCTACCATCCGCGAACTCGACGACACCGTCGCTCGATTCCAAGCAACGTTCGGTAACGCTTCGGTGGCCGTGCTCAATGGTGAGCTGGGTGACTCCGCCCGGTACCGCAACTGGCTGGCGCTGAGGCGTGGTCAGGCGAAGGTTCTGGTGGCCACACGGAGCGGAATCCTCGCCCCGATGGAGGATCTCGGCCTGATTGTGGTGGTCGACGACGGCAATGACTCCCATGCCGAGCCACGAGCGCCCTATCCGCACACCCGCGGTATGGCCGTGCTGCGCTGCGTGGCCACGGGCTGCGCGTTGTTGATGGCCGCACATGGCCGCTCCACCGACGTCGCCGCGCTGGTGGAGCGCGGCTGGCTGAAGGAAGTTGCTTTGGCTCCCGCCCAGACACGGGCCATCACCGCGCCGGTGCGGTTGAGCGGGGACAATGATGCCCGTCGAGATCCCATGGCGGCCAGACTGCGGCTCCCGTCCATGGCCTTTGACTTCCTGCGGACAGCTCTGAGTCAGGGACCTGTGCTCGTCCAGGTTCCCCGAGCCGGGCATTCTGCGGGGCTGTCGTGCCAGCGTTGCGGTGAGGCCGCCCGTTGCCGCAAGTGCCGGGGACCGCTGCGCAGCCAGCGACAGGGTCGCCTGGAATGCGCCTGGTGCGGGTTCGAGCCGCCTCGCTGGGAGTGTGAGTTCTGCCATCATCAGCAGCTGCGGGCCCCCATCGTCGGCGCCGTCCGAACGGCCGAGGAGCTGGGACGTGCGTTCCCCGGCGTGGTGGCGATCAACAGTTCGGCTGCGATGATCCGTTCCGATGTTCCAGATGCCGCGGCCATCGTTGTGGCGACCCCGGGGGCTGAGCCGTCTGCGCCGTCGGGGTACGCCGGCGTTCTCCTGCTGGACACCGAGCTGATGCTGATGCGCGCTGATCTCCGTGTCGCGGAGGAATCGATGCGTCGCTGGTGCAACGCGCTGGCGCTGTGCCGAGGCCCGCGCGATGGCGGACGCGTGCTGGCGGTGGGGCCGTCGGATCATCCCGCGCTGCAGGCGTTGGTGCGTGGCAACGTCGGGGGGTTCATAGCGGCCGAACTCGCGGAGCGGACCGCCGCTGGCCTGCCCCCGGCCGTCAAGGCAGTCCGGGTGGGCGGCGACGCAGAGGCGGTCCGCGAATTCCTTGACAACGATCCCTTTGAGGACGTGGACATCTTGGGGCCCAACGAGTTCCAACACGGCCCCACGTTGGAGACCGTCGCGCTGCTCAGGGTGCCGCTCGTGGAGGGGCGGGAACTTGTTCGCCGGGTCAAGTATGCGGCCGCAATACGTTCAGCGCGCAAGGAAGGTGGGAGGCTGTACATCCAGGTGGATCCCGAGGTACTGGGATGAGGACGAGCAGAAAGTGATGCGACTGACATGAGACTGGTTTTCGCGGGAACACCCGACGTTGCCCTGCCTTCCCTCAATGCGCTACACGCCTCACGGCATCAGATCCTTGCTGTCGTGACCCGTCCCGACGCGCCTTCCGGCCGGGGCCGACGCCTGACCGCCTCACCCGTGGCAGTCCGAGCGCAGGAGTTGGGAATTCCCGTCCACAAGCCCGGAAAACCCGGCGATGAGGACTTCGTTGCTGAACTCTCACGTCTGGCCCCCGACGCCTGCCCCGTCGTTGCCTACGGCGCACTTCTACCACAGCGTGTTCTTGACATCCCTCGGCTGGGGTGGCTGAACCTGCACTTCTCCGAGTTGCCGCGCTGGCGTGGAGCCGCCCCGGTGCAGCGAGCCATCATGGCTGGGGATGACACAATTGGCACCAGCTGCTTCCGTATCGTGCGTGAATTGGATGCGGGCGATGTCTACCGCACCTCGTCGATCCCGATGCCGGATGCCACGGCTGGCGAATTGCTCTCCACCCTCGCTGAGTCGGGGGCATCTCAGCTGTTGGAGTCCCTGGAGGCCATGGAGGCGGGGGAGACACCCACGCCGCAGCCGGAGGAAGGTATCACCGTCGCACCCAAGGTCTCGGTGGCCGATGCGCGGATTGACTGGAAGGTCTCCGCCATGGAGATACGCAACCTCGTGATGGGATGCTCTCCTGATCCGGGGGCCTGGTGTGAGCTCGATGATGGGCGGCTCAAGGTCTACCGGGCACGTGTCGCGGACGAGGCCGAACCGGGGGACCCCGGTCGTTTGCGCACGACGAAACGAGAAGTGTTTGTGGCAACCGGCCGTGGGGAACTCGAACTACTGGAGGTCCAACCCGCTGGTAAACGTCGGATTGCCGCCATCGACTGGGCCCGCAACAATGCCACAGGGAAGGTACTCACATGATGAAGAAGGATCCCCGGAGGGTGGCATTCGACGTGCTGCGCGAAATCACCTCGCAGGACGCCTATGCCAACCTGGCTCTCGCGAAAAAACTCGCCACCTCAGGGCTGGAGTCCCGTGACAACGGTTTCGTCACTGAGTTGGTCTCCGGCACGTGTCGGCTCATGGGTACCTATGACGCCATCATCGAAGCCGCCTCCGGACGTTCACTGACCACGCTGCAACCCGCCGTGGTGGATCTGCTGCGGTTGGGAGCACACCAGGCGTTGTCGATGAACGTCGCGCCGCACGCCGCGGTGGCTGCGACGGTTGACCTTGCCCGGGCCACCGTCGGCCAGCGTGTGACGGGAATCATCAACGCTGTGCTGCGGAAGGTTTCTGCCAAGGATCTCACCACCTGGACAGATCATCTCGCGCGGAACCTCGATGAGCCCGGTGCTCTGGCCGTGCGTGGCCATCACCCCGTCTGGATCGTCAATGCCTATGCCGATGTCCTGCCTGAGGACGAAGTGGCTGACGCTCTGGCCGCCAACAGTGTGGCGCCGTCGCCGACGCTGGTGGTGCGTCCAGGGCTCTGCGAAGTGCGGGAACTGACCGCGCTGGGTGCCCACGCCACCCCCTTCTCACCGTTCGGGGCCGTCGCCGACGGCGTGCCCGCGCACCTGCCGCCGGTGAAACAGGGACGTGCCGGAGTGCAGGACGAAGGATCGCAGCTGGTGGCGTGGGCACTGTCCTGCGTGGGCGCACCGGAGGGACCATGGCTGGACCTCTGCGCCGGGCCCGGCGGCAAGGCAGCACTGTTGGCTGGTCTTGCCCGGCAATCGGGTGAGTTGCTGGTGGCCAATGAGATGCTGGAGCACCGTGCCGCCCTCGTTGAGCAGTCCCTTTCGGCCTATCCGGAGGGGACTGCCTCGGTGGTCTGTTCCGACGGCCGTACACCCACGTGGGAGCCAGCAAGCTTCGCACGTGTGATCGCTGATGTCCCATGCACCGGTCTGGGTGCGCTACGTCGTCGCCCCGAATCGCGCTGGCGACGCCGGTTCGAGGACCTCGCCCAGCTTGGAGACCTGCAACGGGATCTGCTCCGCTCGGCCCTGAATTCCACCATGCCGGGCGGCGTCGTCGCGTACTCCACCTGTTCACCGCATCGCGCCGAGACCTCAGAGGTGGTGGAGGATGTCATGCAGGAGTTCCCCGATGCGGTGCTCCTGCACGCCGCCGATTTCCTCCCGGAGGTGCCTGACTCGGCGCTCGGCGACTACGTCCAGCTCTGGCCACACCGCCACAACACCGACGCCATGTTCCTTGCGCTGGTAAGGAAGTAGGCGCCGATCAGGAACGACCCGAACGGTCAGGGCCCTTGGCCATCCAGAGCTGCGATGACCCTTCTTGCGGTCACTTGCCCAGATCATCAGCCTTTGGTTGCGCCGGCCGTCAGGCCCGCGACGATCCAGCGACTGGCGAATGCAAACATGACCATGGTGGGCAGGATGGTCAGCACGGCGGCTGCCGACATCGGTCCCCACTCGATGTTGAAGCTTGAGATGAACCCGTTCAACGCAGTCGGAATCGTCTTGTTCGAGTCGCTGTTGATCAGCGTGACAGCCAGAAAAAGCTCGTTCCAGCTGTTGACGAAATTGAAGATGAACGTTGCCACGATGCCTGGCGTCATGACAGGCACCAGGACCCGCCACAATGCGGTGAATCGCGAGCAACCGTCCACCATGGCTGCCTCCTCCAGGCTGTCCGGGACGTTGTCGAAGAAGCCTCGCAACATGATTGTCGAGAACAGGATGGTGATGGCCACGTACACCAGCACCAGGCCAAACCGGTTGTCGACCAATCCCAAACCGGTGAACATCTGGTACAGCGGTCCCAGGGCGATGAAGGCTGGGATCATCTGCGTCACCAGGAACGCCATCATGATGGTGCCCTTGCCGCGGAAGCTGAACCTGGCCAGCACATAGGCGCTCAGCAGTGCGATGAGCGTCGCCACGGTGGCAGCCGCTGATGACACGATGATGCTGTTGAGCAGGTAGGTGCCGAACTGTGATTTCTGGAAGAGGCTCATGTAGTTCTCGAGCGAGAACTCACGCGGCCAGTACCGCACCGGGTACTCCGCGATCTGACTGGCTGGTTTGAACGACGTCAGGGCAATCCAGTACAGCGGGAACAATGTGATGATCATCCAGATCAACAGCCCGATGATCTTGACGATCGTCAATGCACGGGGGTCGCGATTGATCATGCGTTGCCCCTCTGCGTCAGGAGTGCCAGATAGGCTCCGGTGAAGATGACGAGCACACCGACGACGATGAAGCCCAGTGCCGAAGCCAGGCCGTACTCGCCCTGTTGGGTGTACTGGATCATCCATGTCGTGACGATCTGCGTGCGGTTACCCGGTCCGCCTCCTGTCATGCCGTAGATGATGTCCGGGAAGTTGAAGATCCAGATGATGCGCAGGAGGACCGTGAGCATCAGTGTGGAGCGGATCGTCGGAATCGTCACACGGATCAACGTGCGCCACCGGCCGGCGCCGTCGAGTGCGGCCGCCTCGTACAGCTCATCGGGCACTGATTGAAGGGCTGCGAGGATCATGATGGCGAAGAAGGTGACTCCGTACCAGACGTTGGCGATGATCACGGCAAGCAGTGCGAGCTGGGGGTCAGCGAGCCAGGGCACTGGCGAATCGATGAAGCCAGCCCTCATCAACAGATCGTTGACAACGCCGAACTCGGAGTTGAACATCCACCGGAAGAGGATCCCGATAAGGAAACCCGACACGGCCCACGGGTAGAACACGACGGCCTGGTAGAGACCGCGGAACCTGAACTTTCGCCGCAGGGCGAGTGCGATCAGGAACCCCAGGAGGAATTGCGGGATGAGCGATCCGCCCACCCACACCAAGGAGTTGAACAGAACCCGTGGAAAGAGTGGATCAGACAACAAGGTCCTGAAGTTGCCGAATCCGATCCACGGCGTGCTGGTCAGGTCCCACAGGCTCCACTGACGAAATGCCATCTGGCTGCCGACGAGCATGGGGTAGTAGACGAAGACGCCGACAAAAATGAATGCCGGGGCAAGGAACGCCAGCATCTGAAGTCCGGTCCTGACGGTGAACCGCCGCTTGTGGGAGGGGCGGACGCGTTTGGCATCCGCCCTCCGGTCGGCAACCTCATCGGTCACTGGTGACACGCTCGGTCAGCCTTCCCACTTCTGCGTCCAGTACTGGTCCCAGTCCGCCAGAAGCTCAGCGGTACTCAATTCGCCCAGCAGCACGTTTTGGAAGTCGTCCTCCGATTTCTGCATCCACTCCGTCCACCAGGCAACACCCCGGGGCTCTTCAACCGAGATGTACACTTCCGGCTCCGAAGTCATCTCTACGTATGCTGCCCAGGGTCCGCTGCTGAAGAACTCGTCCTCTCCCGCCTCCTTCAGGATGGGAACGAGGCTGTTCTCCTTCGCGAACGTTGTTGAGGGCTCACCAGAAAGCCACTTCACGAGCTCCACTGCTTCTTCTTTGTTTTCGCTCGCTTCGGCCACGCCCCATCCTGCGGTGGCCAGCGGCCATGCTGCCATACCGGTCGGACCGACCGGGTTGGGAGCCACGCTCCACTGGTCCTCGGTCAGCGAGGAGCTCTCGACCGCAGCGATGACCTCGGGATCCTGCAGCAGGAACGCGGTGGATCCATTCGTGAATGCCTGCACCATCTCCGGGTAACCCCAGGCAACAGACGAATCGGGGGAACCAGTCTTGAACAGTTCGATGTAGCGGTCGATCGCTTCTTGTGACTCCGGCGTCGAGAAAATCGTGGCGCCGTCGCTCACCCTGTAGGCGTTGGTAGTGTCGAGCTGCTCAGCGTTGTATGCCTGCAGAATCGCGGCAAGCTGGCCGATGGAGTTCGCCCCTCCTCGGAAGGCGTAGCCGTACCGGTTCTGGGCCGGATCCTGAATGGCCGCGGCTTGTTCAATGAGATCACTCCAAGCCTTGGGGGCTCCATCGAAGCCTGCGTCTGCGACGAGATCAGTTCGGTAGAAAAGGCTGAGTCCGTAGAAGCCATAGGGAATGAACCAGGACTGACCCTCCTCATTGACCGCCACTTCTCGGGCCTGCTCGGTGAGATTGTCCAGCCCGTCCCAACCCTCCAGGTCACCTGACATGTCGTAGAGCCAGCTGTTGTTCGTGAAGGGACCGACGGTCAGATCGCGGACCTCGAGTACGTCCACTCCGGAGCCCGACTGCAGCATCTGCTGAATCTTCTGGTCAGCCTGTTCGGTCGGTGGAGAGATGAGCTGGACCTTGATATTTGGGTTGTCGGATTCGAAATCGGTCAGCATGCCCTTGAGCAGTTCCGTCCGGGCTGGACTGGTCAGGCTCTCAACCATCTGGAGAGTTACGGTTTCGCCCCCGTTCTCACCATCTCCGCTGCCGCTGCCGCTGCCGCTGCCGTTGTCGCTGCCGCAAGCGGTCAGCGCGAGAGCGACGGCTGACACCGCCGCCGCTGTTGTCATGAACTTGTTGTGCATTGCTCCTCCTCGAGCCTTGTTGGATTCAATGGATTGGTCCCGTTGACCCGTTCCCGTGTCCACTGGTGTAGCAAGGGAATCCCTACACGGGCCAGTTGTTCGAAATCATGGATAGTTGTGTAGGCATGGGCAGAAAGGCGCATGTAGCCTCGCCCGTCAAAGTGGGTGAATGCGGCGACGACGCCCGTCGCGTCCATGAAGGGCACGCGAAGCCCATCCGCGGCTGCCAAGGTGGCGCCCAGACTTCCGGGTAGTCGCAGCAGCCGCATGGTGTCCACTGGTTGGCCGATGTCCGGTATCGGTTCCGATACGTGCCTCGCGAGTTGTTTTGCCACCAGTCGGCAGCCGTGTTCAAGAATTTCAGCACTCGATTGGCGAATGCTGTCCCAACCGAGGACCTCGTCCAGGTGCCGCCACGCGAACGGAGCAGTGAGCCAAGCGGTGACGTCAAGCGTTCCTTGCGAATCAAACCTCTGTGGGAACGGCAGCGGCGTACCCCAGGAATCAATGCTGGGAAACAACTCCTGCCCGCTGCCCCTCGACACGAGGACCCCGGCTCCCCGCGGCGCACAGACGAACTTGTGAAGGTTGCCCACCCAGTAATCGGCTGCGGTGCAGATGGGATCCGCCAGCACACCGGGTGCATGTGCCCCGTCCACCAGCGTCAGAACCCCCAGGGACCGAGCCATGTCGCAAATCTGAGCCACCGGGAATGCACGCGCCGTGGCGGAGGTGACCTGGTCGATCACCAACAACGTGGGGCGACTGGACTCCAAAGCCCCCGAGACGGCTTCCATCACTTCGTTGCCAGATGCATTCAGAGGGATGCCAACCGTGTGGGCACGGCCTCCGGTGCGCAGCGCCAGTCGTTCGGCCCCCATCGTGATGGCACCGTAACCATGATTGGTGGTGAGCACGTCCACGGGGTGGCCTCGGTTGGCCAAGGACTGGAAGACGACGGTGGCACCCGCAGAAGCATTCAGGACGAATGCCATCCGGTTCGGGTCGGTGCCCAGCAACTCCGCCATGTCCGCCCGCGCGAGCCTGATCCGCTCGGGAAGAGTGGCGAACCACTTGACTGGATTCCATTCGACCAGGCGACGCAGCCGGTCCTGCTCGGCCGTCACCGCATCGGGGACTGCACCGAACGAACCGTGGTTGAGATGACACATGCGCGGGTCCAGAGCCCACCGGGGTCCGGTGTCCGGGTCTGTCGTGACCGTCTTCATGGGAGTGGATTTCGGCATTGATCTCCGTTCTGTCTGACAATGATGACATAACAGGAGTAGAAAGACCATGGAATCAGTGGAATTTCGAGAGCGTGTCTGACGATCATGTCCGATGCATACTGAATCCCAACCAAGGAGGAACCGTGGGAGCCGTAGAAGTTGCGCAGGATGGTTTGTGCAGGATGATCGCTGCCGGGGCACTGGTGCCGGGGCAGGCGTTACCCACCGAAGCAGAACTTTGTGAGCGCCTGGGGGTTTCCCGCAGCTCTCTCCGAGAAGCTCAGAAGATGCTTGTTGTTGCGGGAGTACTCACATCACGTCGCGGTAGTGGTGCCTACGTCTCCGAGATGAATCCCGAACAAATTCTCTCCGGGCTGCAGATTGTCGTTCCCCTTCTTCCCCTGGAGCGGTACCTCGAGTTCTTTCCCATGCGGGAGATACTCGAGGGCCACATGGCCGCTCTCGCTGCCGCGAGGATGTCCACGCAAGCCGCAGACGAGCTCTGCGCCCTCGCAGAACGGCTTCGCGCTACAGCTTCCCCCGACGAGGCCCAACGGCTGGACAATGAGTTCCATGCGATGATCATCGCCGGTGGCGTGGACCCCATGATCGCCGCCCTGCTGGCGTCGCTGCGCAAACGAGGACACGACTACCGGATCCTCGAAATGGAGGGAGGGCCCGGAGCCGAGATCAAAAATCTGAGCGACAAAGCACACGTCCAGATCGCCGCCGCGATTCGCAACAAGGATCCGGAGGGAGCCAAAAGTCTCATGATGCAACACATTCGAACCACAAAGCTGTGGCTGGAAGGGATGAGGCCCGCGCCGATCATTCGCTGACGAAGACACTGCAGCACCACTGCGTCATCCGCCCGGATAGGCTGATCGTCATGCGCATCACTCCCAGCATCCTGAACGCCGATTTCGCGAACCTTGAGGCCGAGGTGGGCCGGATTTCCGGGGCGGACGCCATTCACGTCGACGTGATGGACAACCACTTCGTGCCCAACCTGACCATCGGGCTACCAGTGGTGGAATCGCTCCGCAAGGTCACGGACAAGATGCTCGACATCCACCTCATGATCGAGGACGCCGACCGGTGGGCGCCTGCTTTCGCCGAGGCCGGGGCTGAATCCGTGACCTTCCACGTTGAGGCCGCCGCCGCACCCATCCGCCTCGCCCGTGAACTGCGCAAGTTGGGGGCCCGCGCCTCCATGGCGCTCAAACCAGCCACCCCGATTGATGGCTTTGCCGACATGCTGGACGAGGTTGACATGGTGCTGCTGATGACCGTGGAGCCCGGATTCGGCGGTCAGTCCTTCCTGGATCTGGTGCTGCCGAAGATCCGGCGCACGCGAAAACTGATCGGAGATCGCCCCATCTGGTTGCAGGTGGACGGCGGAGTCTCACCCTCCACCATCGAGCGGTGCGCCGAAGCGGGGGCCGACACTTTTGTGGCAGGCTCTGCAGTCTTCAACGCGCCCGAGCCGGACGCCATGGTTTCTGAGTTGCGAGAGCTCGCCGTCGCCGCCTGTCAGCATTGACAGAGCCGCAATAGAACAGCGCCACGAAGTACAAGCCACGACGAGGGCCTCAACCGCGGCGGGGACCCCTCCGCGTCGGGCCGTCACCTCGGCCACGCAGGTAGCGCTCGAATTCGGCGGCAATGGTGTCACCCGTGGCGCCCTCCACATCATGGGCGTCCTTGGCCTCCTCCAACTGCTCGATGTACTCGGCCACGTCCGGATCCTCTGAACTGAGTTCGTCGACGGCGGCCGTCCACTTCACCGCCTCGTCGGGCAGATCGTCGTAGTCGAGTGAGACGCCAAGCACCTGCTCCAGCTTGCTCAGAAGTGCCTGCTGTCCCTTGGGGCTGGGTGGATTCGCCACGTAGTGGGGGATGGCCACCCACATTGAGGCGGTGACCATGCCCTGGGCAATCAGCATCTGGTTGATGATGCCGATGGAGCCGGTGGGTCCTTCATAGCTGGAGGCTTCCAGATCCAGGAGTTCACGGAGTTGGGAATCAAAGGTGAACATGGATACGGGGAGGGGCCGCGAGTGGGGCGTGTCGCTCAACATGGCGCCCAGAAGAACGACCAGTTGCGGACTGAGATCCTTGATGTAGCCGATCAACTCGTCAGCAAAGCTGCGCCACAACAGACTCGGCTCCGGCCCGACGATGACGAGGATGTCGCGCTCGGGATGCCGCACCAGCGTCAGTGTGATGGCAGGCCACTCGATGAATGGGCCGTCAGGGGAGTGCTGCAGATAGGGCCGGGTGGCCTGGTAATCGAAGTAGCGCTCATCATCGATGGATGCCAGCTCGATGCCGTCATACTTCTGCAATACGTGGGCGGCGGTGTCGCTCGCTGCGCCACCGGCGTCGTTCCACCCGCCGAAGGCGATGACGACGGCCAGGTCGCGAAATGGGGCCAGATGATCGAACCGCATGACCATCAGTCTAGGCGCCCAGACATCTGTGGTGCAGGAGCCCGGACCGTCCGCGCTCGTGAAACCCGGCCATGGGTTTGTGAGTTTCCGCGTTAGAGTGACCCGCGTGCCCAGCTCAATACGTGACCACCTGAACACCAGAGTCCTCGTCGCCGACGGAGCCATGGGAACAATGCTGCAGAGCTTCGAAGAACTTAGCGTCGATACGGACTTCCAAGGGCTCGAGGGCTGCAACGAGGTCCTGAACGTCACGAGACCGGACATCGTTGCGGCCGTCCACCGTGCCTATTTCGAAGCCGGTGCTGACTGCGTGGAGACGAACTCCTTCGGCACCAACCTCGCAGCACTGCGCGAGTACGACATTGAGCACCGCCTGGAGGAACTGGCAATCGCCTCAGCCCGCATCGCCCGTGAAGTGGCTGACGAGTTCTCCACCCCCGGCAAGCCCCGTTTCGTACTGGGATCGGTGGGGCCCGGCACCAAACTTCCCAGCCTTGGCCACATCCGCTTCGCTGAGATTCGCGACGCCTACCAGCTCCAGATTGAGGCCATGGCATCCGGTGGTATCGACGCGGTGCAGATCGAGACGAGCCAGGACCTGCTGCAGGCCAAGGCAGCCGTTATCGCCGCCAAGCGGGCCCGTACCAAGCTGGGTGTCGATCTCCCCATCTTCGTCAACGTCACCGTCGAAGCCACCGGTACCATGCTGCTGGGCTCCGAAATCGGCGCAGCCCTGACCACGCTGGAAGCCCTCGGCATCGACGTCATCGGCCTCAACTGCGCCACCGGCCCCGCCGAGATGAGCGAGCACCTGCGCCACCTCTCGCGTCGCGCCGGCATCGCCACGGGATCAATGCCCAATGCAGGCCTGCCCGAGTTGACCGCCGACGGCGCTCGCTACCCGCTGGGTCCGGAAGGACTCGCTGACGCGCTGGGGGACTACCTCCGCGACTACGGCCTGGCCGTCATCGGCGGCTGCTGTGGCACAACTCCGGCGCACATCAAGCTGTTGGCTGAGCGATTCTCCGGCACCGCCGTGGTGCCGCGTGACGCTGTGGAGGAGAACTCTGCCTCCAGCCTTTACATCGAGGTGCCGCTCGCCCAGGACGCCAGCTACCTCAACATCGGTGAGCGCACCAACGCCAATGGATCTAAGGCGTTCCGCGAACACATGCTGAATGAGAACTGGGACGAGTGCGTCGAGATCGCCAAGAGCCAGGCACGCGACGGCGCCCATGTGCTGGATCTCTGCATCGACTACGTCGGACGTGACGGCGCCGCGGACATGGACGTCATGGCGGCGCGGCTCGCCACGTCCGTGACGCTGCCGGTGGTGCTCGACTCCACGGAACCACCCGTCATCCAGGCCGGACTGGAACGCCTCGCGGGACGCTCCATCATCAACTCGGTCAACTACGAAGACGGTGCCGGTTCAGAATCGCGCTTCGGCCGCATCATGCCGATGGTGCGGGAACACGGCGCGGCAGTCGTCGCACTGACCATCGACGAGGAGGGCCAGGCCCGCACCGCCGAGTGGAAGGTGCGCGTCGCCTCTCGCCTCATTGAGGACCTCACCGGAAACTGGGGCATGGACGTGGGCGACATTCTCGTCGACTGCCTCACTTTCCCCATCGCCACCGGCCAGGAGGAGACTCGTCGCGACGGGATCGAGACCATCCAGGCCATCCGTGAGTTGAAGCAGCGCTACCCGCGAGTGCGCACCACACTCGGCGTCAGCAATGTGTCCTTCGGTCTCAACCCGGCAGCGAGGATGGTGCTCAACTCGGTGTTCCTGGCCGAATGCGTGAAGGCCGGCCTCGACTCCGCCATCGTGCACAGCGCGAAGATCATCCCCATGGACCGCATCCCCGACGAGCAGCGCGAGGTGGCGCTGGACCTGGTGTATGACCGACGCAGCGACGGCTACGACCCGCTGACGAAGTTCCTGGACCTTTTCGAAGGCGTGACAGCTGCCTCGGTCCGGGCGTCGCGAGCCGCCGAGCTGGCGGCGCTGCCGCTGGAAGAGCGGCTGCAACGTCGCATCATCGACGGCGAGGGCAAGGGCTTGGCCGCAGACCTTGAAGAAGCACTCGGTCACAAGCCTGCGCTCGAGATCATCAACAGCGACCTGCTGGCCGGCATGAAGGTGGTGGGCGAACTCTTCGGCTCCGGCCAGATGCAGCTGCCCTTCGTCCTGCAATCCGCCGAGGTGATGAAGACCGCCGTGGCGCATCTCGAGCCTCACATGGAGAAGCTGGACTCGGCAGGCAAGGGGACACTCGTGCTGGCCACGGTGCGCGGCGACGTGCACGACATCGGCAAGAACCTCGTCGACATCATCGTCAGCAACAACGGCTACACGGTCGTCAACATCGGCATCAAGCAGCCCATCAACGCCATCATCGAGGCGGCGGAGAAATCCGGCGCCGACGCCATCGGCATGTCCGGGCTACTGGTGAAGTCCACCATCGTCATGAAGGACAACCTGGCCGAGATCAATCGCCTCGGGTTGGCCGAGAAATACCCCGTGCTGTTGGGCGGTGCGGCCCTGACTCGGGCGTTCGTTGAACACGACCTCGGCGACATGTTCGAGGGCGAGGTGCGCTACGCCCGCGACGCCTTCGACGGGCTGGCACTCATGGATGCCGTCATGGCCGTCAAACGGGGCGTGCCGGGCGCGACACTGCCAGCGATCAAGCCCAAGCGGGTGTACAAGAAGACACTCGAGGCCATCGAGGAGCCCGAACTCGGTGTCCGCTCCGACGTGGCCCGCCGCATTGACGTGCCCACCCCACCGTTCTGGGGATCGCGGGTTGTCAAGGGGATCTCGCTGGCTGAGGTGTCCGAGTGGCTGGACCATCGCGCCACCTTCATGGGTCAGTGGGGTCTGCGAGGGGTGCGCGGCGGTATCAGCTACGAGGAACTCGTCGAGAGCGAGGCACTGCCCCGCCTGAGGATGTGGATGGACCGCATCAAGACGGAAGGGCTGGGCACCTTCGGGGTTGTCCACGGCTACTGGCCGGTCCACAGCAAGGACGAGACGCTCATCGTCGGCCACCCCGATGATCCGTCGAGGGAACTGACCCGGTTCACATTCCCGCGGCAGCGTCGCGACAGGAAACTGTGTCTGGCCGACTACTTCCGGGACGAGCAGGAGGCTGCCGAACTGGGGCCCGATGTCCTCGGCATGCAGTTGGTCACGATGGGGCCCGACGTGGCCAGAGCCGCCAATAGGCTCTTCGAGGCCAACTCGTACCGCGACTACATGGAACTCCATGGTCTGTCCGTGCAGTTGACGGAGGCGCTCGCCGAGTTCTGGCACCACCGCACGCGGATTGAACTGGGGCTCGTGGCCGAGGACGGCGACGTGGAGGCAGCCATTCGGGACCAGGCCTACCGCGGTTCCCGCTACTCGTTCGGTTACCCGGCCTGCCCCGATTTGGAGGACCGCATCAAGCTGGTGGAACTGCTGGAGCCGGGCCGCA
This sequence comes from uncultured Arachnia sp., assembly GCA_947493705.1. GTDB lineage: Bacteria > Actinomycetota > Actinomycetes > Propionibacteriales > Propionibacteriaceae > Arachnia. Next base: position 128,402 of record CANLSH010000003.1, read on the forward strand.
TCGGCGTCCAGTTGAGCGAGGAACTTCAGCTGCACCCGGAACAATCCACCGACGCCATCGTCGTCCACCACCCCGAAGCCAAGTACTTCAACGCCAAGTAGATCTCAACACCGTGAGCCCGGAGGGCAACTCTTCATGACCAATCTTTCTGGCGTACGCCGCGGCCCACTGGAAGCCGGGGAGCGCGTCACGCTCACGGACTCCAAGGGGCGCCGCAAGTCCCTGCTGCTCAAGGAGGGTGCCACATGGCACACCACCAAGGGAGGAGTCAGCCACGACGAGCTGATCGGCGGGCCCGAGGGGGTCACGATCACGTCTGTCGGGGGGATGCAGTACCTCGTGCTGCGGCCACTGCTCAGCGAATACATGGTGGCCATGCCCCGCGAGGCCGCCGTCATCTACCCCAAGGATGCCGCCCAGATCCTGATGTGGGCCGACATCTTCCCCGGTGCCCGCGTGCTGGAGGCGGGCGTGGGCTCCGGCGCGCTGACGATGGCGTTGCTGCGCGCCATCGGTCCCGAGGGGCAGCTCCACTCCTATGAGCGGCGAGAGCAGTTCGCCGAAGTGGCGCGCAAGAACGTCGAGTTCTTCATCGACGGTGAACACCCGGCATGGCAGTTGACCGTGGGGGATCTCGTGGAGGAGATTCGCGATGATCGCCTGGACCGGGTGATCCTGGACATGCTCGCTCCCTGGGAGTGCATCGAGGCCGTGGGGGAGCGACTGGAGCCCGGTGGCGTTGTGTGCTGTTACGTCGCCACCGCCACCCAGCTCGGCCGGGTCACCGACACCTTCCGGGCCCACGGAGGTTTCACAGAACCCCACGCCACCGAGACGACGGTGCGCGACTGGCACGCTGAAGGTCTGGCGATCCGTCCCGGCCACGGCACCAGTGCTCATACCGGCTTTCTCGTCATCTCCCGACGTCTCGCGCCGGGCATCACTGCTCCCATGCGCAAGCGTCGCCCGGCCCCCGGTGCCTATGGCCCGGACTACAACGGACCGCGTCCCGCGAACATCCCGGGAGTCTCACCTGAACAGAGCTGAAGCTCAGAACCCGATGGGGGGCCTACTTTGCGGATGCTGGGCTCCCGGGCCCTTATAGGGCTCGTCCGTCGAATTGTACTTTCCGGCCTCGTACGTGTCGTAGCGCGGTGTGCCACTCCGCCTGTTGCGAATCTTGTATGCCACGCCACCCAGTACGAAGAGTGCGACGACACCGATGAGCCCCCACAACCAGCCCAGATCGGATCCGCTGCCCACCCCGTTCCCGGCGACCGCACACGATGAAGTCGCAAGAACCAACGGGACGCTGAGCATGAGAACTGCGCGACGTGGTGACATGCCTCCACAGTACAGATTGGCACGCCTCAGGTGGTGGCTCCGGAGCGATCGCGGATCAGGCGCGCCACGAGCCGCCAACCGAAGAAGGCAGAGAACAGGATGGCGGTGGCGACCATAACGAATGGAAGCTCGGCTGTGGCACCTGCTGAAATGCGCAACCCCATGCCGGCGAGCACCGTCACCAGCCAGATCACCAGAGCCGCTCGAGGTCCGTAGCCACTGTCGTCCAACAGGCTGACGACGATCCAGCCGACGATGCATGCAGCGAAGAAGGGCCAGCCCGTCTGTGCGATGCCCACGAGTGAGAGTCCTTCGGAGTGACTTGCTCGTCCGATGACGGCGAAGCCAATGACAAGGATGAGGTCGATGATGGCGGGCAGAATTCGGACCATGGCCGCAAGAGTATCGGGCGGGGACCGAGGTACTAGGATCAGGCAAGAAGTTGTCCCGATCGCACCGTGAACTGAAAGGCGCCAGTGGTTGCAGAGCGCGAGATGTCCGGACCCGTCCTGGTGATAGGTGCGGGTCTGGTGGGATCCTCGCTGGGCATGGCGTTGAGTCGTGCCGGCGTCGACGTCATTCTTGAGGACCTGCGCACCTCGCACGCTGTGGTGGCCGCCAGTCTCGGTGCGGGGCGGGTGACCAACCTCAAGCCGGATGAGGTGACGGTGGTCATTGTGGCCACTCCACCGTCGACGATCACCGCAGTGGTGTGCGCAGCGCTGGAGAGGTTTCCGTCCGCGGTGGTCACCGATGTTGGCTCGGTCAAGCGCCCGCTCGCGGATGCCGTCGCGTCCCAGAGCCCCCACTTTGCACGCTACGTACCGTCACACCCCATGGCCGGGTCGCAGTTCACCGGCCCGATGACCGCCACCGCGCATCTTTTCCAGGATCGCACCTGGGCGATTACACCCGCGGCCGGCAACACCGCGGAGGCCCTGGACATGGTTCGCCGCATCGCAGGCCTCACGGGTGCTGTGGTGGTGGAACTGGACGCCGACGTCCACGACGAGGCGGTCGCACAAGTCAGTCACGTGCCGCACCTGATGAGTATCCTGACGGCCAGCCATCTGCGCAGCGTCCCGGGTGAGAATCTCCGCCTAGCGGGGCAGGGAATCCGTGATGTCACGCGCATCGCTGGCTCGGATCCGGCACTGTGGCGCCAGATTCTCAGCACCAACGCTGCCGCCATCCGTGAGGAATTGCGAGAGGTGGCTGATGATCTCGCCTATCTCATCCGGGTCCTGGATCAGCCTGATGAACTCGAAGCCTTCCTGCGGATCGGCCAGCATGGCGCCCGAGCACTGAGCGGCAAGCATGGGCAGGAACCCAAGGACGTTGTCATTGTCACCGTCGAGATCCCCGACGAGCCGCGTGCCCTGGGGAGCCTCTTCGGAGACGTCGGTGATTTCGGGTTCAACGTCGAGGACTTCGAGCTCACCCACGACACGGTCCGCGAGGTGGGGTATCTATCCATTTCGGTGGAGCGTCTCCAGGCTGAACAGTTGCGAGCCAACCTCGTTGGACGAGGCTGGAAGGCGTGGTCGCAGTGACAAGGATGACGCGAGCACCGTTGATGGGAACCGTGATGAGGAGAATGCTGTGAGCCAGTCGTTGGTCATTGCCATTGATGGGCCAAGCGGGTCCGGGAAGTCGACCACTGCTCGACTGCTTGCCGAGAAACTGCAGATCGGCTACTTGGATACCGGAGCAATGTATCGAGCTGTCGCGTGGGAATACCTGCGCACCGGCGGCGTGGTCGACGATCCCGATGCTGTCGTGCGACTCGCCCGGGAGGCCGACATCCGCATCTCCACGCATCCCGATGCGCCACTGGTGAAGATCAACGGCCACGACGTCACCGCGGCGATTCGAGAGCCCCAGGTCTCTGCTTCCGTGTCGATCGTCGCCACGAACACCGATGTGCGCCGCATCCTCACGAAACGGATGCGGGAGACCATAGCGACACACAACCACAGGATCGTGGTGGAGGGACGCGACATCACCACCGTCGTCGCGCCGGACGCCGATGTCCGTATCCTGCTGGTGGCGGACCCGGCCGCGCGAGTGGCCCGCCGCGCCGCCGAACTGGGGGAGCAGGTGGATCCAGGATCCGTCACCGACCAGGTCATTCGCCGCGATGCCGATGACTCCACGGTCTCCAACTTCACGGACGCCTCGGAGGGTGTTGTGGTGATCGATTCCACCTTCCAACTGCCGGATGCGGTTGTGGAGCAGATCCTGCGCCTGGTCGACAACCTTCCCTCAGACCGCTGATAGGTTCACTCAGATGGCTAGCGCTCTCGATGTCCTGGTGTTCTACGTCCCCATCGCAGACACCGATGATGTGTTGGCAGCGATCTTTGAGGCCGGTGGTGGACGGATCGGTGACTACGACCAGTGCGCTTTCGTGCTGGAAGGTCGCGGGCAATTCAGACCGCTCATTGGGGCTGATCCCACCATCGGTGCGGTGGGGAAGTTGGAGTACGTGGCGGAGAATCGTGTTGAGGTGACATTTCCTCGGGAGCTTCGCGCCGCCGTCGTGGCGGCACTGCGCCGGGCCCACCCGTACGAGGAACCGGCCTTCCACGTCTTGGAGAACGTGAATCCCAGGATCGAGTGAGCACGCTGATGTGCTGGTCGGTCAGGCCGTGAGGTAGGTGCCAGTTCCGGGAACATTCCTGTTGGCAGTCCAACCGGAATGTTCGCGGAATGGTGCCCCACGGCTGGAGAAGCGGTGCATGGTTGAATGGAAATCGTGATTCTGGTGCTGGGTGGGACCGCTGAAGGGCGCGCTGTCGCGCAAGCTCTGGCGGACCGCGGGATGCTGGCGATGTTGTCGCTGGCCGGACGCACCAGCCAGCCGTTGACCGCTGGCCCTGTGCGAAGTGGTGGCTTCGGTGGAATCGAGGGGCTGGCCACCTACCTGCGCACGGAGGGCGTCACTTCGGTGGTGGATGCGACGCATCCCTTCGCTGAGTCCATGTCCCATAACGCCGCGCAGGCCTGTGCACAGGTGGGGGTGCCCCTGGTGCGGTTGACCCGGCCCGGATGGAGCGAGCACCCGCTGGCCAACAGTTGGCTGTGGGTGGAGGATCATGCGCAGGCCGCTGCCGCAGCCAGTGAATTGATCGGGCCTGTGCTGCTGAGCGTGGGCAGGCAACACACGCTGGATTACGTGCCCCACCTGGAAGACCGCCATGTGGTGGCCCGCGTTGCGGAACGCCCATCCGGCATGCTGCCGTCCAGGTGGGTGCTGTTGTTCTCCAGAGGTCCATTCCCGCTGACGGGCGAAAGAGAACTGTTCAGCCAACACGCGATCTCCGTGCTGGTGACCAAGGACTCTGGCGGGGAGCTCACTGAGGCCAAGCTCCGCGCCGCCGATGAGCGAAATGCTCACGTCGTGATGATTCGGAGGCCCGGGATGCCGGAAGGCCTCACTCAGGTATCCAACGTCGAGGATGCTCTGGCCCGGGTGGTGTGAACCACCTTTTCCGTTCAACCTTGGAGTGCCAACGAGGCGACCTCGCCGATGACAACGATCGCGGGCGGCACGAATGAGTGCGCTGCCGCCTGTTGTGCGACTTGCCCAAGGGTGGTGAAGACTGCGCTCTGGGCGGGAAGGGATCCCTCGCTGACGATCATGGCGGGAGTCTCTGCAGCCATGCCCGATTCCAGTAGCCGGGCCGTGGTCTGCGACAGGTATTTCATGGCCATCAGCAGCACCAGCGTGGTGTTGCTACGGGCGAGTGCAGACCAGTCCACTGTGCTGCGCGGATCATCAGGTGGGACATGACCGGACACGACGGTGAAACCCTGCACTAGGGATCGGTGCGTCACAGGCACGCCAGCCAGTGCCGGGACTGCTACCGCTGAGGACAGTCCAGGAATCACCCGCACTGGAATTCCCACGTCGGTGCAGGCCTGCCACTCCTCTGCGCCACGACCGAAGACGAAGGAATCTCCACCCTTGAGACGTACGACCTTGCGCCCAGCACGAGCATGCTCGATCAAGAGTTCGTTGATGCGTTCCTGAGGGGTATGAGGGCCATGGGGCACCTTGCCCACGTTGATGACCTCAGGGCTCTGCTGCAACTCATCCAGGCACGAGACAGGGCCCAGCCTGTCATGGAGAATGACGTCGGCCTGCTGCAGCGCTCGTAGTCCGGCGACAGTGATGAGCTCGGGATCGCCGGGGCCACCGCCCACGAGAACCACTTCGCCGGGCGTCAGTGTGCGGGACATCTCTGCTCCTTGATCTGGGCAAGTTCTTGAACGAGTTGTTGGTGTTGTTCCGGTGTGCGCACGGCCAACCGCAACCAGGTCGGCCCCAAGCCGGGGAAGGTTTCTCCCCGGCGCACGGCGAACCCCAGTTCAGCAAGAGGTTGCCGCAACGAATTGGTACTGATGGGTGCCGTGTCGAGCAGAACGAAGGGGGCGGCGCCTTCCACTGTGTTCAGCCCGATACCGTGCAGCCTTTTGACCAAATCCCTGCGGCACTGCGCTGCCTCCCGTGACACAGCAGCCGCCTCCGTGGCGCGCTCAGCACGGCAGCAGGCGACCATGGCTGCCGCGGCCGGTGTGGAGACGGACCACGGCGGCTGTTGTGCCGCAATGAGGCGAATCAGAGCCGGGTCACCAACCACGTATCCGGCTCGGATTCCGGCTATTGCCCATGTCTTCGTGAGGGAACGTAGCACCAGTTGGCCCGTCATGTCAGCGGCGATGAGTGACTCCGACTGGTCTGGCACGGCATCCATGAAGGCTTCGTCAACCACCAGCACCCCCGCAGACAGCTTCATCAACGTGTCTGCCGTGTGGAGCACAGCAGTCGGGTTCGTGGGATTGCCAACCACCACAAGATCGGCTGCCGGCACCAGGTGAGGATCCAGAGTGAACCCGGTCCGGGCGTCGAGGAGATGACGACGGGGCTGTCGTCCAGCTGCGAGTAGAGCTGCCTCTGGTTCGGTGAATTGCGGATGCACCACCTGGCTGGTGCCCTTGATGGCTCGTGCGATCAGTGTGAAAGCCTCGGCGGCTCCCGCCACTGGGAGCACCATCGAGGCATCGACTCGGTGGTGAGCAGCGATGGCCTTCCGAGCAGGCTCCACATCCGGGTAGCTCGCCCAATCGACGTCGTTGGTCAGCGCTTCCATCAACCACTGCGGTGTGTGAGGTGGACGTACATTCACGGCGAAATCCACCAAACCGGCAACCACATCACGATCCCCGTGGTGCCACAGGTCTGGTTCAGTAACTTCGCGGGGTGAGGCAACGTCAATCATGACAATGCACCGCATCGGCGAAGCGTTGAGCCAGCTGGGGATGGCCGGCCCAATGCACGTGCAAATAGGAAGCGTGCAGGGTAGCGGTGGCGAATCCATCCGGGCGACCATTCAGCACCCAGGCGGCGGTGGCGTCCACGGCAGCATCATCAGCTTCCCCGCGCGCAGCCCTCACGACACCCCCGTCGTTGGTCTCTTGGTCACCGGCGACGGTGCTTCTGCTGGCGCTCTCAGCCAGCACAGTGCGGTGGAACTCATGTCCGGTGATGGTTTCGCCGATGCGGCCGATCAGTGTGTCCGCTTCGCTGGTGGCGCTCCGATACCCCATCGTCAAACGTTCACCCATGAAGGCGGTGAGAGGGAGGGCTCCGACCATCTGATGGCCGTCCACCTGCTGGCAGAGGTACAGCAGGCCGGCGCATTCGGCCACCGTCGGCAGACCTGCGCCCACCCGCTGCCGAATATCAGTCAGGAGGCTGGTGTTGGCGTCCAGTTCCGTGGCATGCACTTCGGGGAAGCCGCCGCCCAGCCACAACCCTGACACGTTCTCGGGCAGTGCGGCGTCAGCCAGGGGATCAAAAACGACCGGATCGCAGCCAGCTGCAACGAGCAGTTCATCAGTCTCGGGGTAGCGGAAAGTGAAGGCCCGGCCACCAGCCACTGCGACCCTGGGACGCTTCGGTGAGGGTGGGCTGACGACGGCGCTCGGGTCCCATGGGGTACCAGCGAGTGGCTCTGCACCGCTGGCGAGGGACATGATGGCATCGAGATCCAGGTGCTGTGCGACGGTCTCGCCCATGGCATGGATTCCAGCGTCGTGTCTCTCAGCCGCTGGCACGAGTCCGAGATGCCGTGAGGGGGCCTCGATGGCGAGTTTTCGTGGCAGCGCCCCCACAACAGGAATGTCGAGCTCCGCAATCGCCTCACGCACCTCGTTCTCATGACGCGTGCTTCCCACCTGATTCAGCACAACGCCCGCCACGCTGATGTTGGGATCGAACCGATCCATTCCAGCCACCAGCGCTGCGGCACTGCGTGAGGTGTGCCGGACATCGACCACCAGCAGCAGGGGGGCCTTCAGCAACCCGGCCACGTGGGCGGTTGATGCGAATCCGCGGCTCCCCAGTTGGCCATCGAACAGACCCATCACGCCTTCGATCACCGCGACATCGCAACCGTGTGCCCCATGGGCAAACAGGGGTGGGATCAACTCCTCGCCACACAGCACGGGATCAAGATTTCGGCCGGGACGTCCGGCAGCGAGCGTGTGGTAGCCGGGATCAATGTAGTCGGGACCCACCTTGAAGGGAGCGACGGCGAGGCCCCGGGAGTGCAGGGCGGCCATCAGCCCAGTGGATACGGTGGTTTTTCCATGGCCGGAGGCCGGGGCGGCGACGACGAGGCGCGGGATGAGGTTCACCATTCGATCCCCACTTGTCCCTTCTGTCCACGGTCGAAGGGGTGCTTCACTTTGGTCATCTCGGTGACCATGTCCGCCAGATCCGTGATCTGCTCGGGGCAGCGGCGCCCGGTGATGACCACGTGCTGGGTACCGGGACGCGTGCGCAGAGCCTCGACCACATCGTCGACGTCAATCCAGCCCCAGGCCATGGGGTAGGTGAACTCGTCGAGCAACCAGAATCTGTGGCGTTCCTCGGCGAGACCGGCGCGAATGTTCTCCCAACCTGCGCGGGCGCTGGACTCGGCGTCGACGGCGGGTGTGCGGGTCCAGGACCACCCCGTGCCCATGCGTTCCCACGTCACCTCGCCACGGCCGTCCAGTCCCGAAAGGGACTCGAAGGCGTCCTGTTCTCCGGTGTGCCAGGTGGCGGACTTGACGAATTGGTACACGCCGATGGGCCAACCCTGTGCCCAGGCACGCAGGGCCATGCCGCAAGCAGCAGTGGTCTTGCCCTTGCCGTCGCCTGTATTGACAATGAGCACCGGACGCAACCGGCGCTCGCGAGTGGTCAGTCCGTCGTCGGGAATCATGGGGGGAATGCCGCGGCTCATGCTGGTGGCATCGCAGTCGTCATCGGGTTCTCCTAACAGGTCCACGCCTGCGTGTGAGGTCAGTGACACCAAGTGGTGCACCGGCTGAGGGAGAAAGGCCTGGCTTGCGACGAGTCGCTCACAGTGGCGGGACCGCTCCGGAGTTGCACCGGTATTCCATCGCCCTCAACGCCTTCATCTTGGCATTGGGGCCACGGCGATCAGTGATCGGGGCCCGATAACGTTGGTCAAGGTGAAACCGCGATGGTGCAAAGATGTGGATCATGACCGACGATGCCCTGATCGAAGACCCGAACGGCCACGTTTTCGGCTCGGCACCCGGTCTGCCCGATGAGCTCTTTGAGCATGACGGTTTGATCACCAAACGACACATCCGCGCCACTGCCATTGCACACCTGCGGCCGCGGTCTGGAGAACTGCTGTGGGATGTGGGCGCTGGCGCCGGATCCGTCGCCATCGAGTGGTGCAGGGCCGCAGAGGGAGCCCGAGCCATCGGGATTGAGCGCAACGCAGTCCGTGCGGAGCGTGCCCGTGAGAATGCCGCCAGGCTCACAGCGCTGGGAGCCATGGAGATTCTCAAGGCCAGGGCTGCCGATGCGCTGGATGAGCTGCCTCAACCGGACGCGGTATTCATCGGTGGCGGCGCCACGATTACCGTCGTGGAGAGTGCCGTGGAACGGCTGGGTCCTGGTGGACGGTTGGTGGTGCACGGCATCACGATTGAGGCAGAGCTGCTCTGCGTCGAGTCGCATCATCGATGGGGTGGACAGCTCAGCCGAATGCAGGTGGAAACGGCCCAACCACTGGGAGCCCTGACAGGATGGCAACCGGCCCGCACCGTCATTCAGTGGGCACACCAGAAGGCATCCGGCTGATCAGCGCAGCCACATCCGCCACGCTACGCGGGACACCATCGCCTCCGAGCGTGCCGAGGTCAACACTCAGCCGGTTCAACAGCTCGTACTGCCAGGGTTGACGCAACCGCGCCGATTCCACAAGCTCCGGATCTGAGAGTAGTTCCGGACCTCCCTGACGCACAAGGTGATGTGCGACGATGGCCACCTCGTCAGCCCACGTCAGGGCCAGATCCACGTCGTGAGTGGCAAGCACGACGGTGGACGACAGCCCTTCCAGGGCGCTCAACAGCTCGACGATTCCGGCGGGATCCAGGCCAGCGGTGGGCTCATCCAGCAACAACAGTTGCGGGCGCATGGCCACTGCCCCCGCGATGGTGACCCGCTTCTTTTCGCCGTAGCTGAGCTGGTGCACGGGACGCTCAGCCAGATGGGTGATGCCCAAGAGCTCGAGCGCTTCCTCCACCCTGGCCCGGGCGTCACGCTGGTCCAATCCGAGGTTCAGTGGTCCGAATGAGACGTCCTGGGTGACATCAGCGGAGAAGAGTTGTTCGTCCGGATTCTGCAGCACCAGTTGGACACACCCACGATGTGCTCGCAGACTGCTGCGGTCATGGCGCAGGGGTTTGCCCTCGAAGGTGATCTGCCCACCGACGGGTTTCAGGGCGCCGGACAAGCATGTCAACAGCGTTGTCTTGCCGGACCCGTTGGCGCCCAGCAACGCGACGCGCTTGCCCGTCGACACGGCGAAATTCGCACGGTTGAGCACCGGCTCGCCTCCGGGGAAGCTCGCCACCAGATCATGTGCTGCCAGAACCGGAGCGGTGACGTTCATCATCCACCCCACAACACGTCGGCCACGCTGGCCGACCAGATTGCTGCGAGGCCCAGGACGCTCAGCAACAGGAAGCGCCAGCTGCGGGGACGATTGGGTGCCAACGTCAGCAAGGCATCCTCATACCCTCGACCCTCCAGACCGCTCTGCAATCTCGCAGCACGTTCCCAGGTGGTGAGCAGCACACTGCCGACCGTGCTGGCGGTGGTTGACCAGCGACGGCGCCAGGTGGCTGCGTCACCGAGGCGAGCGTGCTGGGCCGCTCGAATGGCGATGGTGGTGCCGAGCAGCAGGAACAGCAACCGGTAAGTCAGCGACGCAATCTCGATGAGGGGGTCGGGCACCCTGAGGGTTCGCAGCCAACTCAGCAGATCCACCATTGGAGTGGTGGTGGCCAGTAGGACGAAGGCCAGCGTGCCAGCCAAGCTGTGTGCCCAGAGGGCTCCCGCCGTCGCCACACTGTCTGCGGTGAAGCGCACTGGACCGAGAGCGAATCCGTGCGTTGACCACCCCAAGTCTCCCCAGGCCATGTCATGGAAGCCGTGCCAGACACTCACCACGGGAAGCGTTCCGAGGAGGAGGAAGGCGAGCGGGGCAGTCATCACCACCAGTACGAGCATGGGGCGTATACGTGCAGATCCCAACATCAGTACCAATGCCAGCGCGGCCACCAGGGTGCAGCCGGGCCAGGGATCGCTCAGCAGCGCGGTGAGTACCAGTCCCATGCTGAGCAGAACCTTCTCGCCCACTCGACGGCGCCGCCACGGACTGTCCCAGGCGGCGTCGTCGATGACGATGTTGTGGGTGAGCATCGCTGAGCTACTCAGTAGCTACGGGCTCCGTCGTCGCGCTCTGGTTCTCTCGCCCCTTGGAACGCCCGTAGAGATTGCCCAGGACGAATCCGAGCACACCAGCTCCCACAGCTGCCTGGAGGGCGAAGAGGCCGGATTCCACCTCGCCACTGTCCGGCTCGAAGAATGGATCGAACCAGGGCTCGATACCTTGTTCCTCGAGCACCTCGGTGACGACTGAGTCCGTGCCTGCGAAGGCTTCCTCGCCCTCAGCGGCTTTGGGGGCAAGTGAGAAACTGAGGGCAAAAATGGCTACCAGAACGGCGACGAGGACGGCCACCACCCACCAACTCATTCCATGCTTGCGGTGCGATTGGTTGGCAGGATTCTGCTCACGCATGGCTGGCCTCCTGTTTGGGCTTCACTGTGGCGGACTTCATGCCCAGCCTGTCCAGATCAATCGTGACCACCTTGCGCAGGAACCCGAACAGCAGCACTCCGAGAACACCTTCCGCGATGGCCAGCGGAATCTGGGTGATGGCAAAGATGGACAGGAACTTGGTGATGGCGCCACCGAAGCCACTCGCAGGATCGGGAAAGGCGATGGCCAGCTGCAGAGAGGTCATGCAGTAGGTGCTCAGGTCAGCGACGGCCATTGCGAGGAAGACGCCCAGCCACATCGGGCCGTTGACCTTGCGGACCAGCTTGAACACCGCGTAGCCGCACCAGGGGCCAACGATGGCCATGGCGAACGCATTCGCTCCCAGGGTGGTCAATCCGCCATGCGCCAGCAGAAGGGATTGGAAAAGTAGGACCAGGGTGGCGAGAAAGGCCATCACCGGTGGCCCGAACAGGACTGCTCCGGCCCCTGTGCCAGTCGGGTGGGATGAGCTGCCGGTCACAGACGGTAGTTTGATGGCGGACAGCACGAAGGTGAACGCTCCCGCAGCTGCGAGCAGCAGCTTGTTCTCGGGGGACTCCTTCGCCTTCTTGATGACTTCGCGGGCACCGTGGATGACGAACGGCGTCGATGCAGCGAACCACAGTGCGCATTGGACAGGGGGCAGGAACCCCTCAGCGATGTGCATGGCACTCCTTCTGTCGGGATCTCGCGTCCCGATCAACAGGGCAAGGGGTTCAGTTCCTGACTTCCGCTTTGGTGAGCGGCTCACAGTGGCGCGACCGTCCCGGATGATTCCCGGGTTCCTGAATGAGCCTTGCAATGAACTTGTTCCACCCACTATGACATCTGCCAATGCGGTGGGCAGACGCGGGGTGGAGCAATGGCGTCGCTACGGTGGAGCGATGAAGCATGAGGCATATCTGAGCACTGGCACATCCATCTATGAGGAATCTTTCCGGATCATTCGTGCCGAGACGAACCTGTCTCGGTTCCCCGAGGATGTCTCCCGCGCCGTGGTGCGCATGGTGCACGCCGCAGGCGACACCAGCATCGCCGACGAAGTGGGCTTCAGCCCCGGCGTCGTTGCGGCTGCCAACGCCGCACTGCGTCGTGGTGCCCCCATCCTGTGCGACGCCTCCATGGTGGCCACCGGCATCATTTCCTCCCGCCTGCCGGCTGGCAACGAGGTGATTTGTCTCATCAAAGATCCGAAACTGGCCACCATCGCCGAGGAGCGCGGCATCACCAAGACGATGGCCGCTGTTGACCTGTGGCTGCCGTATCTGGACGGTGCCGTCGTGGCGATCGGTAATGCCCCCACCGCATTGTTCCGGCTGTTGGAGGTGGTTGCCGAATCAGGCGTGCGCCCAGCTGCGGTGATCGGGATCCCCGTCGGCTTCGTGGGTGCTGCGGAATCGAAGCGTGCACTCGCGGAGAGCCCGCTGGCTCTGGAGCATCTGGTGGTGCACGGGCGTCGCGGCGGTAGCGCCATGACCGTGGCGGCAGTGAATGCGATTGCCAGCACCGATGAGCTGACCAACACCTCGCGCCAGAGTCTGTGATGATGGGCGGGCGTCGGGGCCAATTGGCAAGCTCGGGATTGCGTCCCGGATGGACCACCGGCGCGTGCGCAACGGCAGCCTCCGCGGCTGCCTGGGAGGCGCTGCTGACCGGCGAGTTCCCCGATCCCGTGGAGGTAGAACTGCCCCAGGGCCGACGCCCCGCGTTCGCACTGAGCGTCGAAGCCCTCTCCTACGATTCGGCGATGGCTGGGGTGACCAAGGATGCCGGTGATGACCCGGATGTCACCCACGCCGCCCTGGTACGTGCCACCGTCGTGCGGAGCACGAGCGGAGCAGGGGTGCAAATCAGCGGTGGGCCCGGAGTGGGCCGGGTCACTCTGCCCGGGCTGCCACTGCAGGTGGGGGAGCCGGCGATCAACCCCATGCCCCGTCGCATGATCACCGAGAACTTGCAGGCAGTCTCTGCCCGCTACGGGGAAGCCACCACGGACGTGGAAGTGGAGATCAGCATTGACAATGGCGCAGAAATCGCTCGGCACACGTGGAATCCGCGCATCGGGATCGTCGACGGCCTGTCAGTGCTGGGCACCACCGGCGTCGTAGTGCCCTACTCGTGCAGTGCCTGGATAGACAGCATCCGACGAGGTGTCGACGTGGCTCGCGCCGCCGGGCTGCAGCACCTGGTGGGGTGCACAGGATCAACGTCGGAACGCGTCGCCACCGAATTTTTACAGGTGCCCGATCTGAGCCTGCTCGACATGGGGGACTTTGCCGGGGCTGTACTGAAGTACGTGTCGCGCCATCCCGTCGAGCGGTTGTCATTGGTGGGCGGTTTCGCGAAGCTGAGCAAGCTGGCCGATGGCCACCTGGACCTTCACTCCCACCGCACGAGCATCAACACCGAATACTTGGCACAGTTGGCCAGTGCAGCCGGTGGGGACGGAGAACTGCACCAACGCATCAGCGAGTCAACCATGGCCATGGGTGCCCTGCAGATGGCAACTTCAGCCGGAATACCGCTGGGGGATCTGGTGGCATCCGCCGCCCGTGATCATGCGGTCAAGGTGTTGCGTGGTGCACCGGTGGCGGTCGATGTCATCTGCATCGACCGCGCCGGTACCATCGTCGGCGTCAGCGAGCCCTGACCAACCTGAGTTCAGGTTCAGACCAGGGCCGTTGGCTCAATCCTTGGACATCACTTCGATAATCTCGTTGCGCAGTGTTCTCGATTGCATCGGATCCTTGTTGCTCAGGACCGATACGGTCGCACCCTTGAGCCGGGTGGTCGCAGGGGTCCAGGCCGATCCGCGCCAGGCATCATCAGCTCGAACACAGAAGGTGTGGCGGGCCTCAGCACCTTCGGCAACCCGTCGATTCACACGGGGATCATCCGTCGTTGCCTGCACATACCAAGCCCCATCCAGATCGGACTCTTCGAAAGAGCGCCTCTGCCAATCGATCTGGCCCGTCTCAGCCAAGTGCGCCAACTGAGGCGTGGCGACGGGGGACACGAGCTGAACATGTGCCCCTGCCTCCAACAAGGTCGGGACTCGACGCGTGGCCACCTTCCCGCCACCCACCACCAAGGTCTGGCGTCCTTCGAGCAGCAAGCCACTGACGTAGGCGGGAGAGCCTTCCAACGGGTGGTCCGGGCGCATGTCGCGGTAGCGCTGGATCACCACTGAGGCCAGCTCTTCGCAGTCCCCAATCACCTCGCCCACGCGCACTTGCGTATCCGGATGGGTTTCAGCCCATGCATGGGCCTGATCGTGGGTCCACGTGCGCATGCGGCCGGGGAACAGCCAGTGGCCAATCACCAAGATCTGTTGCGCTCCCTTGAACTGCGCAAGGTCGAGCCCTTCCGGCAGCCGTGGCTCAGTCACCTGGAGGAAGCACGGAGTGACATGGCGCCAGCCGCCCTCCTCGTAGTGCATGCGGCTCAGATGAGCATGGTCGGCATTCGCCCTGGGGACCAACGTGCCGCGTCCCACCAGCACCAACGCGGTGTCTTCGCGTTTCCAATCGCCCATGGCTTCATCGATGCGACGCACCACAGCACGAAACAGCGCAGGATCTGGCCCCAGGTGTGGCGCATAGTCAATGCGGGCCTGGGGAAATTTCTCGGCCGCCTCATCGATTGCTTCGGGAATGTCTCGTCGGACGTGGACACCCGTGCCCAGCATCAGAGGAACCACAACGGCGTGCATGTCGTCTGCGGGTCGCTTCGACAGTGCGGCAGTCAGGGCTTCGGGAATGGAGGGTTCACTGATTTCCACGAAACCGACGTGGACATCCACGTCTGGGAGCAGTGCGGCCACCCGTTTCGTGAGGTCAAGGGCCACCTGCTCTCCGGCTCGATCGCGGGTGCCATGGGCGGCAATGACAAGGGCGGCGGTCATGATAGTTCCTTTTCGTCGTGAGACTTCTCGGGCATCCACTTGTAGTCGCGGGGGGTGACGATGCGACGCTCCCCGCTTCCGGTGGTGACGTAGTGGGTGGTGCTGGATCCGATGACCACCAGTGAGTTCATGTCCACCCATTCGGGCTGGAACTCGGCCATGGTGCTCATCAGAACCTTCTGGCGCTGTCGGCAGGCCTGCTGCACCACGGCCACCGGTGTGTCTGGATCACGGTGGGCTCCGATGATCCCCAAGGCGCGGGGCAGATGCCGCAGACGTGTGCGGCTGCGTGGGTTGTACAGCACGGTGACCAGGTCACCCTGGGCGGCAGCATGCAATCGACGCTCGATCATGTCCCAATCAGTGTGCAGATCGGACAGCGAGATGGTGGCGTGGTCATGACCCAATGGCGCACCGAGGATGGCTGAGACAGCCAGTGAGGCCGTGACACCCGGCACCACGTCGACGTCGATCCCGTCAGTGCCCTGCTCCAGCACCGGTGACGCCATCGCGTAGATGGCCGGATCACCGCCGCACACCAGGGCGACGTTCTCCCCATCGCGTGCCGCCTGGATGGCGGCAGCGGTACGAGCCGCCTCGGTTCCCATCTTGGAGGCCATGATGCGGGTGCCGGGACGTGCCAGATCACGGATCTGTTTCACGTAGGGGCCGTAGCCCACGATGAAGCTGGATTTGCGCAGTGCCTCCTGCGCTTTGGGGGTGAGCAGTTCGCGCGAGCCGGGGCCCAACCCCACCACACTGAGGAGGCCACGGGCCGGCATGCGGCCGATGGCGCACGTCGCTTCGCCGTTGTTGCTCTTGGGAACCACCAGTTGCGCGCCGTGAGCGAGCACCGAGGCCTCGGACACCGACGGTGTTCCCACGTGGCCCGCAACCATGGCACTGGGGGTGGGCACTTCCTGGGCAGCGAGCACTTCAGCGGTGTAGTCGATCAGCGGGACACCCAGCTGCTTCACGAGCCGCAGCAGGCCGATCTCCCCCGCCTTGAGATCGATGGTGGTGATGGCGCGCACTGAGTGCAGTGAGAGATTGTGTTCAGCCAGGGTTTCTTCCAGCAGGCTGCGCAGCATCTCCACGGGGGTGTCGCGGTTGCACCCCATGCCCACCACCAGGCTGTCCGGATGCAGCACCACGGTCGGCAGCGCGTTGGGTTCCGCTGTTGCACGGTCGGTGACCACGATGCGTGCCACGGCGTCGTCGACATCGGTGCCGACGTTCTCGGGTAGTGGCGGCAAAGGCCAGGTGTGGTCCTTCTCAACGCGCACCGAAGCGCCGTCAATGAGTGCGCGGGTCACCCCGGCGACGTCACCGTCGTAGTGCCAGCCCAGTGTGTCCAGGGCTGGCAGATTCAGCGCGTCGGTGGCGGTGGTGAGTACCGCTGTCGCGCCGAGCCCGTCCGCGAGTCGGGTGGCGAGGGTGTTGGCGCCACCGGCGTGGCCGCCCACGAGTGGAACAGCGAAGCGACCGGCCTCGTCGATGACCACCACTCCCGGATCGCTCTTCTTGTCGCGCAGCAACGGAGCAACCAGCCGTGTGGTGGCACCGAGAGCAAGATGGCTGATCAGCAGGTCGCACTCAGCCCAGGCCTGGGCGATCAACTCGGAGGTGGGCCCTGCGTAGCGGCGGGTGGTGGTGCCCAACAGCTTGTCGATCTGGTCGGCCCGCCGGTGTGCGGCAGGCGAGTTCACCATCTGGCCGATCACTTCGGACTCCCCACCAGTGGCGTCCCGAACGGGGACAGGCTCTTGATTCTGGTGGGAAGTCTCCCGGTCTATCAGCGCCGGGTCGTCCGGGTGGCCATCGAGGACCAGCACGACGTTGGGTTCGGCGATGTCGGTGAGCGCCAGTGCCTGCTCGGTGGTGAGGATGCGGACACATTCGTCGTCCTCCCCGAGCCGTTCAGCCAACACGTAGGTGCGTTCCAACTCGGCCAGAGTTTCGGCGATCTGCACGATGCCGTCTTGTTTGCTGGTGAGCACAGCTACCTTGCGGTGACGGCTGGCGGTGCGGACCGCCTCAGTCAGGGGTTTGCCGTGAGCAGAGACAACCAGCGCGTCGTCCCAGGGCAGCGCCACGGCGGCGAATGCGGCGGCGACGGAGGTGACGGCGGGTTGGACGTTGACTTCGTGGCCGTCAAGACGGATGCGCCGCACGATGCCGTGGAAGCCGGGGTCGCCGCTGGCAAGAACCAGCGCGTCCTGGCCGGGTTGCAGGTGGGACAGGCGTTCCAGAGCCGGGGTCAGGGCGCCGAGAATGACGCGACGCTCCTCGGGTACGTCAAGGCTGTCGAGGTGGCGGCGTCCGCCCACCACGAGGTCACTGGTGCGGGCAAGTTCGTGTGTTGCCGGTGAAATCTCACCGAGGTAGCCGTGGACGTGGATCATCTCAGCCCTCTCTCGTGGTGTCTGTGTGCTTGGTGTGGGGCTGGGCAGTGACGGGACCGGCGCCCTGATGGCGCAACTCCTGCTGAGCCTTTTTCTCTGCCTTGCGGTACTCGTGGCGGAAACCAGGATGGTAGAGATGGCTGCGGCTGCCCTCGGGAGACTCGGCCATGGCGGGGCCCACGAGAACAACGGTGTGCTTCCACAGTTGGTGCTCGCGCATCGTCGCCGACAGTTCTGACAAGGGGCAGCGCATCATCATTTCGTCAGGCCAGGTCACCTGGTAGCCGATGATGCAGGGAGTATCCGGCGGATAGCCTCCTGCGAGCAGTTCTTCCTGCAGCTGCTTGTTGCGTGCCGCAGAGAGATACAGCGCCATCGTGGCGCCATGCGCTGCGAACGAGCGCACCGTCTCCTTGGGAGGCATGGGTGTGCGGCCACCCTCCAAGCGCGTCAGGATCAGGGACTGCGACACCTCGGGCAGGGTGATCTCGGCATTCATACGGGCAGCCGCCGCCGAAAAGGCGGACACGCCGGGCACGGTTTCGATCTCCAGCCCGAGCTTGCGGCAGACGCGCACCTGCTCGGCGGTGGCTCCATAAATGGAGGGATCACCCGTGTGGACCCTCGCCACCAGGAGTCCTTCCTCAGCGGCTCGCTCGTAGTGCTTTTCAGTGTCCTCCAACGCCTCACCTGCCGAATCAGCCAGCACGGCCCCCGGTTTGGTGTTGGCGACGATGTCAGGGTGCACCAGGCTGGAGGCCCAGATGATGATGTCGGCCTCGGCAATCACCTTGGCGCCGCGCACGGTGATGAGATCTGCGGCCCCCGGTCCTGCACCCACGAAGACAACGCGGCCGCTCATAGCCGGCCTCCTGCTGTGCCGGAACGGCGCGCGGGAGCCAGCACGGTGCTGAAATACGGCGCCCGGTGTCCCTCCGCGACGTCGTCGAGCGTGACGATCTGCTCGTCGGGCAGACCAATCTGGACGCCCAGCACGCCGGCGCGATGTTTACTCTTCAGCAGTTCAATCACTTCGGGGAGGTGGCGTCCGCCCTTGTAGGCCACAACGGTGTCGACAGTCGCCAAGACCCGCTCGAGGGTCTCCAAGCCGGCGGTGACCGGCACGAGCGCCAAGGTTTCTGTGCCCTCGACCAGTGGGGTGCGGCTACTGGCGGCCAGCGCCTGCATCGCGGTGATCCCGGGGACCACTTCCACGGTGACCTCCGGGAGTTGTTCGACGACATGGGCGGCCAGATAGGAGAACGTCGAGTAGACACTCGGGTCGCCCACAGTGGCGAATACCACCACCTCGGCCCCTGAGTTGAAGGCGTCAACAGCGGCCTCCGCCGAATCGAGCCAAGCCTGCTTTCGGCGTCCGCTGACACCTTGGCGATCGGCCATCGAGAACGGAATGCGCTGAATGGCGGAGGAGGCCTCCGGACAGCTCTGGGTCACGATGAGTTCTGCGCGGCCCGGGTCATCACCCGAACGCTCAGTGGTGGGGACCAGGATCACGGCGGCTGCCTCAAGGATTTTCAGTGCCTTGAGTGTGATCAATTCCGGATCACCCGGACCCACACCCACGCCCACCAGACGCATGGTTCTGGATTCGGCGGGGCCGGGTGTTCGTGCTGGTTTCTGCGCTCTGCTGGACATGTTTTGCATCCTGCCTCCTGGGTCACTCGCCCGTACGGTCATGGCTGCATGGCGCTGAGTATCTGACTTCTCGTGTGCGGAAACACACAATCACAGTGGCGGGACCGTCCCGGAATCTCACCGGGTTCCTCAGGAGCCATGCCTTGGCGACCATCGTTGCATTCGAGTGGAATCCGGATCACGCGGGGGTTGTATAGCAGTGCGTTGCGGCGCTTGATGGGGTCAGTGCGCGAGACCCAGAAGCTTTTCCACATCGATGGCGGATTCGATGGCGTCGGCGGTGGTGTTGATCATCTGTTCGCGACGCTCGCCGAAACCCGGAGCATCGGAGCGGGGCTCCCATGCGCGGCCAGCCTGCCGCGCGACTTCACGCAGCCACGCGCGACGAAAGGCATCGGACTCCATCGAGCCGTGCCACATGGTGCCCCAGATATGGTCCAGTTGCAGCCCCGCGAGGAAGTCCTCGGCCCCGATCGTGCGAGCGTCCTCATCCTCCAACCATGTGCCGTGATGGATCTCGTAGCCCTCCACGGGATGTCCCTGCCACGTGCCGTGGGGGCGACGCAACGTCTTGTCCGGGTGGAAGCGGACGCGGGCAGGCAATAGCCCGAGCCCAGGTTGGTTGTCGTCGGATTCGACGTTGTCGTCGATTTCTCTCGTGAGCATCTGGAAGCCACCGCAGATTCCCAAAATGGGTGTGCCAACTCGGGCACGTCTGCGGATGGCGCCCGCATTGCCGCTTCGGTGCAGCCACTCCAAGTCGCTGAGTGTGGAGCGAGATCCGGGAATGATGGCCAGGTCTGCTGCCACCACGTCGGCAGGGTTGGTGGTGACCACCACTTGCACACCTGGTTCTTGCGCAAGAGCGTCGACGTCTGTGGCATTGGAGATTCGTGGCAGGCGCACGACGGCCACGCTCAGAGGGCGCTGGTCGCCATCCTTGCCGTCGTCCAGAGACAGACTGTTTCGCGACATGTTGCCCAGGGACAGGGAATCCTCACCGTCGAGCCACACCCCTTCGAGCCAGGGCAGGACGCCAAGGTTGGGAAGTCCCGTGCGTCGGGTGATCTCTGTCAATCCCGGATCGAGGATGGACTGGTCGCCGCGGAACTTGT
Source organism: uncultured Arachnia sp. (assembly GCA_947493705.1). GTDB lineage: Bacteria > Actinomycetota > Actinomycetes > Propionibacteriales > Propionibacteriaceae > Arachnia. The sequence goes on from CANLSH010000003.1 coordinate 149,025, forward strand.
TGATCACGTAGCCGCTCAGCAGGGCGCGATCCTGATCATCCAGCAGCCCCCAGGTGCCGAAGATTGACGCGAGGACACCGCCGCGGTCAATGTCTCCGATCAACACCACTGGTAGATTGAATCGGCGCGCCAGGCCCATGTTGGTGTAGTCACCGCGGCGGAGGTTTATTTCCGCCGGAGAGCCGGCGCCTTCGCAGATGACGAGGTCGTGGGTGGCTGCAAGCTCTTCATACGAGTCCCAAGCCGCTGCGGCGAGCCGTCGGCGTCCGGTGCTGTACTCCCCAGCTTCCAGGGTTCCAGACGACTGTCCGCGCAGTACAATGAAGGATCGGCGGTCAGTACCCGGCTTCAGCAACACGGGATTCATCACCGATGCAGGCTCCAGCCCAGCGGCGTTGGCTTGCAGATACTGGGCGCGTCCAATTTCGGAGCCGTCAGCGCAAACCATGGAGTTGTTGCTCATGTTCTGGGCCTTGAACGGCGCCACGTCGACGCCGAGGCGGCGGGCCACTCGGCACAGTCCGGTGACGAACAAGGACTTGCCGGCATCAGAGCTGGTGCCAGCTATCAGCATGCCTGTCATCGTGGGCTCATCTGTTTGCGTGGACCCATCCGCCTGCTGAACATGGCCGATACCAACAATCCCAATGCAGCTGCTGCGCCCGTCGCTGCAGTGACGGCGCTCACCAGTCGGGTGGCGTTGCGCAGTTCAGTGCTGCCCGGCCGCGGGCCGTCACCGAGGAGGGGACGAGTCTCGACGCGTCGGAAATACACATTCCGCCCACCGAGTTGGACGCCCAAAGCTCCCGCCCATGCGGATTCACACCAGCCACCGTTGGGGGAGGGATGCTTGCTCGCATCGCGTCGCATGATGCGCCAGGACTCGCCGATGCTGCCGCCCACCAGCGGTGCCAGCAGACAGGCGGTCGCTCCGGTGATGCGGGCGGGCACCAGATTGGCCAGATCATCCATGCGGGCGGAGACGGTCCCGAACCGCGCATGGCGGGGACTGCGATTGCCCACCATGGCGTCGAGGGTGTTGACGGCTCGGTGCAGTACCAGGCCCGGGATACCTGTGAGCGCACCCCACCAGATGGAGGCGACGCCAGCGTCGGCGGTGTTCTCTGCCATGGACTCCACAGCGGCACGCGCAAGTTCAGGGTGGTCCATGCCGGACGGATCCCGTCCGCACAAATGACCCAGGCGTGCGCGGGCGCCGTCCAGATCCTCGTTGTCGAGCATATGAGCCATGCCGGTGCCCTCGCGACCCAAACTGTGTGTACCCACCACTATCCAGGTACACAGTGCCGTCAGTGCGGCATGGGCCAGGGAACTGCGCCGGCTGGTGCGTTCCAGAATCACTGATGTCACAGCCAGCGGGGCCACCGCTGCGACGAAGAACCAGCCTCCGCGCACGGTGAAATCTGCGTGCATGCGCTCCTCCAGCCAAGAGGCCCAGGACCCGAACCAGGCAACCGGATGGTGGCGCGCGGGATCACCCAGCAGAGCATCGGCCAGGAGACCGGCGGCCATTCCACACGCACGGCTGGTCAGCATGCCCGGCAGGTTAGCAGCCTTGCTCACAACCGATGGAGGGACCCGTCCGCTTCGAGCCCCACAGCCTCGGCCAGAAAACACTGGTCAATGATCGAGCCCACAATGAGGGAGGCCTTCGCCGGAAGGGGGAGTCGAAGGTACCTGCATTGCTTTTGTGCGGTCAAGGGTCCTCGTCCGCATGGCGGCTAGTTGTGGGCGGGCCGATAAGATGACGGGTGCTGTAGCCGATGAAAGGAACACTATGAGCGACGAGCCCACCACCATCAAGCCGGTGGTTGCCGTGGTCGGTCGACCCAACGTCGGCAAATCCACGCTGGTCAACCGTATTCTTGGGCGTCGCGAGGCGGTCGTGCAGGACACCCCCGGCGTGACCCGGGACCGGGTGTCCTACGACGCCAACTGGGCTGGACGGGAGTTCGTGCTGGTTGACACCGGTGGCTGGATGTCCGACGCCCGCGGCATGTCGGCGGCCATCGCGGAGCAGGCCGAGTTGGCCATCTCCATGGCGGACGCCGTGATGTTCGTTGTGGACGCCACCGTCGGGACGCTCGATGAGGACGAGGCCGTCGTGAAGGTGCTGCGTCGCTCCAAGAAACCCGTGATCCTGGCGGCCAACAAGGTCGACGACCAGCGCCACGAAGTGATGGCCTCCACCATGTGGAATCTTGGGCTGGGTGAGCCGTTCCCCGTCTCCGCAATGCACGGCCGCGGCTCGGGGGACCTTCTGGATGCGCTCCTGAAGGCGCTGCCGGAAGAAGCCCCTCCTGAGTCCTTCATCCAGGAAGTCGGCCCGCGCCGTGTCGCCATCGTCGGCAAGCCCAATGTGGGCAAGTCCTCTTTGCTCAACAAGTTGGCGCAGCAGCAGCGGGTCGTTGTGTCCGACATCTCTGGCACCACCGTCGATCCCGTCGACGAGATCGCAGAGGTGGGTGGCGAGATCTACCGCCTGATCGACACCGCCGGCATCCGCCGTCGGGTCAAGGAAGCATCCGGCCACGAGTTCTATGCCAGTCTGCGCACTCAGACCGCCATCGAGCGGGCCCAAGTGTGTGTCGTGGTCGTTGACTCTTCTGAGGAACTCACCGAGCAGGATCTGCGGATCATGAGCAATGTCGAGGAAACCGGACGCGCGCTGGTGGTGGCGTTCAACAAGTGGGACCTGACCGACGAGGAGCGCCGCCGCTACTTGGATCGCGAGATCGAGCGCGACATGGTGCAGTTCACCTGGGCTCCCACCGTCAACATCTCGGCCCTGACAGGCCGCAACGTCGACAAGCTGAGCAAAGCCATCGAAGCCGCCGCGGAGGGCTGGGAGACACGGGTCTCCACGGGCAAGCTGAACGCGTTCCTAGGACGACTTGCGGCGTCGCATCCGCACCCCGTGCGCAGCGGGAAGCAGCCGCGGGTGATGTTCGGCACGCAGGCGCAGAACAGCCCGCCCACGTTCGCTCTGTTCACGAGCGCGAAGCTCGACGACGGTTACGTCCGGTTCATCGAGCGTCGTCTCCGCGAGGAGTTCGGCTTCGTCGGCTCCCCGATCAACATCGAGGTGCGCGCCCGCGAGAAGCACAAGGATCGCGCCTGAGTCGCTGATTCTGTCGGGGCGCGATGGCAGGGTGTGGGGATGAGTGTCATCTACTGCACCGCCATCAGCCTTGACGGGTTCATCGCCGACGACGAATCCAGCCTCTCCTGGCTCTTCCGGACTCCAGGCCGACATGACGAGCCCGAAGGCGGCGATGAGCCAGCGACGCTCGACTTCGACGCGTTCATCAAGACCGTCGGCGCCGTGGTGATGGGCGCCAATACGGTGGAGTGGTTGCGGAACCAGTTCGCACTCGAGGGCAAGCCGTTCACGTGGCCCTATGAACAACCAAGCTGGGTGCTCACTCATCGTGACATGGAATTGCCTGAGGGCCCCCAGCTCTTCGCCGGCGACATCCGCGAACTTCATCCGCTGTTGCTTCAAGCGACTGGAGAGAAAGACATCTGGATCGTCGGCGGGGGCGACGTCGCTGGCCAGTTCGCGGACGTGGGACTCCTGGAGAAAGTCTGGGTGCACGTCAATCCCGTCACCCTCGGAGCCGGAGCCCCGCTGCTCCCACGACGCCTCCGGCTCCGCCGCGAACGCTTAGAACGCGACGGCCAGTTCACGGCAATGCTGTTTTCCGTGGTCGGTGAGGAGCCGCGCGATCTTCACTCCTGACCCGCCGTCGGGCCGATGTGCCAAGACGGACAGGAGTCGCTAAGCTACTGAAGGTTGTCACTTGAAGATGACGGCGGGCTGTGGCGCAGCTTGGTAGCGCACGTGACTGGGGGTCACGGGGTCGCAGGTTCAAATCCTGTCAGCCCGACGCAGAAGGTGCCTCAAGACAGGAGCACCCGAACCTACACAGGTAGGTTCGGGTGTTTTTGTTTGTTGGTCGTAGTGGTCCGGGTTCTCGTGCTCCGCTGGTAAAGAACTTTGCATAGCTGCGTTTTTGTGTCCGATCTTCTGCTAATTTTGTTACAAGAGACGTAGGTCTCCCCAAGAGGGGAAACTTCAGGGGCGTGCATATGACCAAGAACAATAGAGTTCAGGCCGCATGCATCTTGGGGGAACTGCGTCCATACAGGCATAAACAACCCCCATAAGGATCTCGTATGAACATCGTTATCACAGGCGGCGGAGGCTTCCTGGGAAGCCGGGTCATCGATCTACTGCTGGAGCGCAAGGATCGCGGTGAGGCCGTCGTCGACTTCGAACAGATCATTTCCCTTGATCTCGGTGAGTGTCCTGTCGCCGATCCCAGAGTGCGGTCAGTGGTGGGGAGCATCGCCGACCCGGATCTGCTGAACACTGTGATCACCGATGAGACAATCGGCATATTCCACCTGGCAGCTGTGCTCAGCGGCGGATCGGAGGAGGACTTCGATCTGGCCATGGACGTCAACGTCGGCGCCACCAAAGCAATTCTGGAGGCGGCGCGAGCGTGCGGGACCCAACCGCGCTTCGTCTTCACCAGTTCGCTCGCAGTCTTTGGCGGAGAGATGCCTCACGTCGTTCCCGAGACCTTCACCACCCAACCCGAGTCGACCTACGGAGCCGTCAAGGCGATCGGAGAGCTGCTCGTCAACGAGTACTCACGGAAGGGTTTTGTTGACGGCCGTGTCTGCAGGCTGCCCACCATTTCAGTGCGTCCCGGAAAACCGAATTCTGCGGCGTCGTCGTTTGCAAGCGGGATCATCCGTGAACCTTTGAACGGGATCGCGTCGGAGTGTCCGGTTCCGTTGAAGACCCGAATGTGGCTTTCATCGCCAGACACAGCCGTTGCGAACCTCGTCAATGCATTGGAAGTAGATCCCACCGAACTCGGCTCCTGGCGGACCCTGAACATTCCTGGGATCGTCGTGACCGTGGAACAGATGCTCGAGAGTCTCACCAGGGTGGGCGGACAGGCTGCGAGAGATCTGGTGACACTCAAGCTCGATGAGCGCATCATGAACATCGTGTGTTCCTGGCCGGGACAATTTGACGTGGAACGCCCACTGGCTCTGGGTTTCATTCGAGATACTGAATTCGACGACGTCGTGCGCCAGTATCAAGATGAATTCGTCGCATAAGTGTTTTTGAACCACATCACATAGTACATCTCCACCTCGGCGCTCGGTGAAGTTGTCATTTTCAATGAAGCAATTTGATCTGATGAGTCAGGATCACTCCCGCTCATTTCTCGTCGGTCCTCTCCACAGTGAAGGAAACCATGGATATACAGTTGTTGTTGGCGCTGGTTCTGGGAATCGCAGCGATCGTAGTGGTCGTCCTTCGAACCCGCCTCGACGCTTTTGTTGCCCTGCTGTTGGCGGCGTTGTTGACGGGAGTGGTTGCGGGGCAGGACCTCACCGGCATCGTCGCCTCCATCTCCACCGGTTTCGGCAACACTTTGGGCAGTATTGGCATCGTCATCGGTCTCGGGGTTGCGATCGGGAAGATCCTTGAGGTATCCGGTGGCGCAGACGCCCTGGCTCGAACGTTCTTGAAAGCCTTCGGTAAAGGCCGTGAGGAATGGGCAATGGCCAGCGCCGGTTCATTGGTATCCATCCCAGTCTTCTGCGACTCGGGCTACGTCATCATGAACCCCTTGGCCCGTTCGATTGCCCGGGTGAAGCGTGCCGGCTACGTATCCCTGGCCCTGTCGTTGGGAGCGGGGATGACTCTGACTCACCACCTGGTGCCTCCCACCCCCGTCGCCGTCACAGGAATCCTCGGTGCTGATTTGGGGCTGGTCATCATCACCGGTTTTGCGTTCACCATCCTCCTGCTGCCGGTTGTGGTTCTGTACGCCAAATGGATCGGACCCTTGCTGGAGGACCGAATCGTTCCTGAGGTCCGCACTGCCGTCTACGGTGAGCAGCGGGCTCGCACAGGCGGAGGAACTGCCACGGCGACCTCGAAGCGTCCCACCAGAGAAGAGGAAGGCGCGGTGGAGATGGCGACGTACGATCCGGTTGCCTACCTTGGTGAGCACCCCAAAGACGCCGAGCCACACAAGGTTGGCACGCTCGTCGCCTCCTTGCCGCTGATCGTGCCGCTGCTCCTGATTGTGCTCAACACCGTGACCGGTGCCATCGACAAGGCCCGGCAGGACGCTCTCACGGGCGAGGACTACGTGGCCAGTGATTGGGTTGTCCCGTTTGCGTTCTTCGGCAACCCCGTTGTGGCACTGGTGATCGGCACCATTTTGGCCGTCTATGTCCTTCTGCCCCGGTGGACGCCCCGCAACAAGGTGCACGGGTGACTCTCCAATGCTGCCGCCTCCGCGGGCTTGATATTGCTCATCACCGGCGCAGGCGGTGCCTTTGGCCAAGTTTTGCGCGACTCCGGTGTGGGGGATGCCCTCGCCGAGGCAATTGCTGCAACCGCGTTGCCCGCGTTCCTTGTGCCCTTCATCATCGCCACCGTCGTCCGGGCAGCGCAGGGGTCGGGAACTGTGGCCATGATCACGGCGGCCTCAGTTTCCGCGCCGGTGGTCACCACGTTGGGAATCGATCCGCTCGTTGCGGTCATTGCCTGCACGTCCGGGTCCATGGTGTTCAGCTATTTCAACGATTCCTACTTCTGGGTCGTCACACGATTCACAGGGATCGAGGGAGTGGACGCTCTCAAGGGATGGTCTGGAGTCACCACCGCCATCTGGGCTGGGTCGATCCCCCTACTGTTCATTCTCAATCTCATCGTCAATTGACGCACCCATGGGACTGATCGAATGCGTTGACACCTTCGGAGGTCGGGATTCAGCGTCTACCGATCGAACTGTGAGAATTCTTCTCGTGCACGTCGCCGCAGTGGCATGCGCACCGGTGATGGCTCGGGCATGAAAGATTAGTTGACACATAGATTTGGTTGTCCGTAGCCTGCTGAAACATGGGACGTAGCGTCGCAATGGTGTGACGCCTGGTCCAACGATCTGGAAGGTCCATACATGCGCAAATCCCTTGCTGGCGTAGCTGTTGCCGCCCTGGCCCTCGCGTCGACGGCTGGGTTCGCCAGTCCGGCGCAGGCGGATACCGACAGCCTCGACCTCACTCTGCTTGGCACCACCGACGTTCACGGACACATCTACAACTGGGACTACTTCGCGAATGCTGAGTACGACGAGCAGGATGACGTACTCGGGTTGACCCGGGTATCGTCCTACGTCAACGATGTCCGTGAAGAGGTGGGGGAGGAGTCCGTCATCCTCATGGACAGCGGTGATGTGATTCAGGGCACGCCGCTGACCTACTACTACGGCTATGGCGATGGACGCCAAGCAGTGCTCAACGGTGAAGATCAGCATCCGCTCTCGCAGGCGTTCCGTCACATGGGCTACGACACGCTGGGGATCGGCAACCACGAGTTCAACTACGGCCTAAACATGCTCAAGGCCTACGAGCGTGACCTTGAAACCGATGCGGGTGGCCCGGCGCTGCTGGGTGCCAACATCATAGATGTCGAGACCGGAGAGCCATGGCTCGAGCCGTACAAGATCATTGAGCGCACCATCGACGGCGAAACCGTGAAGGTGGGTGTCATCGGTCTGGTGACGCCAGGCGTGCGTGTCTGGGACAAGCAGTACGTCGACGGCGTGCTCGAGTTCCGCGACCTCGTCGAAACCGCCAAGGAGTGGGTGCCCATCGTGGAGGAGCTGGCCGACGTCGTCGTCGTCAACGCCCACAGCGGCAAAGGCGTCACCCCTGACGAGGGCTACGACGCGGATGTTCTGTACGAGAACGTCATCAACAACGTCGCCTACCAAGTACCGGGCATTGATTACATCCTTTTCGGCCACACCCACCGGGACGACCCGGAGACCATCATGACCAACGTCGCTGGCGAAAAGGTGCTGTTGACGCAGCCGTACTACTGGGCACGAAGCGTCACCCGCACCACGCTCCCACTGGTACCCGATACCGACGACGGCGAGGGCTGGATGGTGGACTGGAGCGAGGACAAAGCCCCAAATGCGGTGGCCACCTACGGCTACCAGATCATGGAGGAGGACCAGGAACTCAAGAACCTCCTGGCCGACAAGCACGAGACGACCATCGACTACGTCAACACCCCAGTGGCTGAGTCCGTGACCGAACTGAAGACGGAGACCTCACGATACGAGGACACCCCCATCATCGACTTCATCAACAACGTACAGATGGAGACGGTCACCGAGGCGATCGGTGATGACCTGGGTGATGCGACGCTGATCTCCAGCGCTGCGCCGTTCTCGCGAACCGCGGTCTTTCCCGAAGGACAGGTAACCATTCGTGACATCGCAGGTCTCTACATCTACGAGAACACGCTGCAGGCGGTGGAGATGACCGGCGCTCAGCTGCGCGATTACCTCGAGTATTCGGCCAAGTACTTCAACCAGGTGGAGGAGGGAGCCACGTTTGATCCGGAGACCGGCACGAATGCCGAGTATGACGGACGACGCCCCGGCCCGACACCGGACTACAACTACGACATTGTCAGCGGGCTCAACTACTACATTGATGTCTCACAGCCCGTCGGTGAACGCATCACAGGACTGACCTACGCGGATGGCACTCCAGTCGACGACGATGACGCCTTCGTCATGGCGCTCAACAACTATCGAGCCAGCGGTGGCGGCGACTATCCTCACGTGGCGGACGCCACCGTCGTCTACAACGAGCAGCGGGAGATCCGTCAGCTCCTGATCGAGTGGGCCTCCGACAAGGGCGTCATTGATCCTGCCGATTTCTTCGTGCAGAACTGGGAACTCATCACAGCTCCGCTGCCCACCGAACCGACGACGGCGCCCTCGGCTGCACCGACCTTCGAACCCAGTACGGACCCGAAGCCCGGCTTGCCGAGCACTGGCTCACAGGGATCTACCCTTAAGCCGCTGGGAACCGGGCTTGGTGTGCCCATCGGCATCCTTGCCCTGACCGGCATCCTGGTCATGCTGGCTACACGTCTGGCGTGCGTGGAGGTCTCAGCGCGCGAGCGCTGAGATTGGGCCGGATGGTGGCGGGAGTCCGCCTCCACTTTTACGTACGTCGCTACACTTCGACGGGTTCACGTCACCGCCACCGTCATCCAGCTCAACACTGAGGGAAACACATGAAGATTGGCATCATCATCGGGTCCATCCGCGACGGCCGGTTCGGTGGAGCTGTGGGCAAATGGGTCAAGGAGGCGGCCGATGCGCGCGCCAGTGAAGGCTTCACCTACGAAGTCCTCGACCTCAGAGAATTCGACGTCCCACTGCTGACGGCCGCCACACCACCCATGGGTGCCGACAAGCAGTACGACGATGAGAATGTCACCCGTTGGTCCAAGGCCGTCGACAGTTGTGACGGTTTTGTGTTCGTGACCGCCGAGTACAACCGAGGGGTTCCGGGCGCCTTCAAGAACGCCTACGACAACCTCGGGAAGGAATGGCAGGGCAAGCCCGTCGCCTTTGCCAGCTACGGGGGGCGAGAGGGTTTGCGATCGGTGGAGCAGTGGCGCCAGATCCTGAACGCTTTCGAACAGTTCGGCGTGCAGAGTCAGGTCTCACTGTCAATCTTCAAGGATGCCGACGACGACGGCTTCAACCCCCAGGAGCACCGAGCCGCTGAGCTGGAAGCGATGCTTGAGGACCTTGAGGGCGTCCTGCGGAAAATGGACAGCTAGGGAATCACTGGTCAATCATGTCCTGGTTGCGGCGCACCGGATCGGGCGATCTGGTGCCCATACATCTGGATATGGATATCCAGTACACGCACCAGATGTCGTGACACCATCTCATCCCGCCCTGCCAAGTCCTCGCCGAGAACAGCATTGATCAGTGGTTCCTTGGCCGTTCATTAAGGTTGAGCGCTACACGTGACGTGGTGACGACCCTGTCGAGCGTCATGCCTCGGGCGGCATAGACCTCGGGGCCTGATCCGGATTCCCCGAATTCCTCAATGCTGACCACTGCATCGGCGAAGCGGTACCACGCGTCACCGCGTCCCGCCTCGAGCGCAACTCGTGCAGTGAGGTGAGCGGGGAGCACTGCTTCCCTGTACGCATCCGGCTCCTCGATGAACCATTCAACGCACGGCATGGAGACGACGCGCACGCCAATTCCTTCAGTTTCGAAGAGGATGCGGGCAGATTCGATGGCCAGCGTCACCTCGCTGCCCGTGGCGATGAGTGCCAGGTCATCTCCGGAACCAACGGTGGTGATGACGTAAGCCCCCCGGACGGCGCTGCTTTCCGAGGGACGCTCCAGGACCGGCAGGTCCTGCCGCGAGAGGACCAGCGCCACGGGGCCCCTTGCTGAGTCAATGATTCGCCGCCACACGTCGATCACCTCACTGGCATCAGCAGGGCGAACAACGTCGAGGCCCGGGATGGTGCGCAGGGCAGCGATCTGTTCGACGGGCTGGTGCGTGGGTCCATCCTCTCCGACGGCAACGGAGTCGTGAGTGTAGACATACACCACGTCGAGGGCCATCAGGGCCGCGAGGCGCAGAGCGGGGCGCTGGTAGTCGGTGAAGGCAAGGTAGGTGGAGGCGAACGGTCGCCAGCTGCCGTGCAGCGCGATGCCGGAGAGGATGGCAGCCATTGCATGCTCCCGCACTCCAAAGCGGATGAACTCGCCGCTGGGGTTGGCGTTGGTGAAGTGGGATCCCGGCACGGCAACGTTGGTGGATGATGAAAGATCCGCCGAGCCTCCCCAGAAGCGGGCGGACGGAAGCTTCGACAACGCTTGGATGACTTTTCCATTGGCCGACCGCGTGGGGACAGGTGAACCGGGCTCGAACGGAGCAATCCCCTCGAGAGCCGCAAGTTCGGCGTCCACGCTTCTCCGGCGGAATTCATCGAGTTGTGCCGCGTCCTGCGGGTGATGAGTGCGCCACTCACTCATGCCCACGTCCCAGTCAGAGTGGAGTTGTCGACCTCGACGGATCGCTTTCCGGGTGTGCTCCAGTACATCGGGTGTCGCCAAGTCTTCGAGGGAGGCGTCAGGGGCGAACCCCAGCGTCTCCTTGACCAGGGCCACTTCATCATCGCCAAAACCACCGGCGTGTGCCGCGGGTGTTCCGCCATGGGTTTCCGAAGGTGCACCAATCACGGTACTGAGTGCAACGAAGACGGGACTGCCGGTGTGGAGTTTCGCCTGCAGTAGTGCTTCCTCAATCGCTTCGGGATCAGAGCCGTCGGCGACGTCGACGACATGCCAGCCATAGGCGGCGAACCGCGCACGAACGTCTTCATTGAAGGCCTCGGAAGTGGGCCCGTCGATCGTGATGCTGTTGTCATCCCAGATGACAACGAGGTTATCGAGCGCGAGTGTGCCGGCAAGACTCGCGGCCTCGTGGCTGATTCCCTCCTGGAGGCATCCGTCGCCCGCAACCGCAAAGACCGTGTGGCCGAACAGCTCTGGCGCGGCGGCACCGAAAAGAGCTTGCTCCCGCTTGGCGGCCATCGCCATCCCCACGGCACTTGCCAAGCCCTGCCCGAGAGGACCCGTTGACATTTCGATGCCGGGCGTGATGTCGATCTCAGGGTGGCCGGGCGTGCGGGCATGTAGACGACGGCTGGCCGCAAGATCATCAAGTTCCAAGCCGTAGCCGGTCAGGTACAGCTGCACGTAGAGCAGAAGACTTGCGTGCCCGGCGGAAAGCAGGAGCCGGTCTCGCCCCTCCCACCCGGGATCACTGGGGTTATGGTTCAGGATGCGCTGGTACAGCACATGCGCCAACGGTGCGAGCGCCATAGCGGTGCCGGCGTGCCCGTTCCCCTTTGCCTGAACGACATGAGCGGGGATGGCCGTGGCCGCGGCGATGGCGCGGTGATCCAACTGACTGAACACTTCGGATGGATTGCTCATATGTCATCTCCGTGGCGGGGTGCTTGAAAGTTGTTGATTCTGCTGGGCATCGTTCAACGCGAACCAGCCACAATCTCTACAAACAATAGCGTCCATACTTGGATACGTGTGGGCGTAGTCCAAACTTCGCTAACCGTTGTCGCGAGCGATGGTTGCTCCATACAAAAGGCTTCCGCAACAACGCTCCATCTAGTATCGTGGCAATGAAACATTTGATGCTAATAGATTCAGCTGTGACGAAGGGACCTCTCATGCCTGCCTCCGACGACATGCTTTCCTCCTCTGCCATTCACCTCGACGCCCATGCGACTGATTGGCGAGACGCCATCCGGCTCGCGGGTGACGCCCTCGTCGCCGGTGGAGTGACGAAGGATGACTACACCCAGGAGATGATCGACACGGTGGAAAAGCTCGGCCCCTACATCGTCGTAGCCCCGGGTTTCGCGCTCGCGCACTCCAGAACATCTCCCGCGGTCCTGAAGACGGGACTCAGCTGGGTCTCGCTTGACACGCCGGTGGAGTTCGGGAACAAGTCCAACGACCCTGTGGATCTCGTGGTCGGTCTCGCCGCGTTGGATCATGACGCCCATATCGGCATCATGTCCAAGCTGGCTGGGGTTCTCGCCGATCCGGAAATGCTTGCGAAACTGCGGTCCTCGACTGATCCTGAGGAAATACGTTCCGCCCTTATCTCAGACTGAAAAGTTACAACCGATCGTTGCCACCGCACGATTGAAAACGTCACAGATTGGACACAGAAATGAAGATCATTGCCGTCTGCGGAATGGGAATTGGAACTTCCATCATTCTCAAAATGAACATTGACAATGCACTTGCAAAGCTTGACGTGGATGCCGACGTGGAAGCAGCCGACATCTCCGCCGCCCGCGGGGCGGCATCCTCTGCGGATCTCGTGTTCACCAGCAGTGAGCTCGCCGAGCAACTGGGCGAACTCGACGTCCCCATCCTCGTCGTTGACGACTTCACCGACGTAGCCGAGATCGAAGCCAAACTGGTTGAAGAGCTTGACCTGTAAATCCTGACCCTGAAAAACAAAGGAGTCCGTCATGGACTGGTTCGTCAGCATTCTCCAATTCATCGGGTCGCAGATCCTCAACGTTCCCGCCTACCTCGTCGGGATCATCGTTGCCGTTGGTCTCATCGCCATGAAGAAGTCCGTTGGTCAGGTGGTGGGTGGAGCTCTCAAAGCCATTCTGGGATTCCTGATCCTGGGAGCCGGAGCTGGAGTGGTGGTGGCGGCACTCGAGCCACTCGGTGGGCTCGTCCTCGCTGTCACAGGCTCTGAAGGCGTGGTGCCCACCAATGAGGTCATCACGGCCCTGGCTGCAGATACCTACGGTGCCACCAGTGCCTACATCCTCTCACTGGGATTCGTCCTGATGCTGGTGCTCGCACGGTTCACACCGCTGCGCTACATCTTCCTCACCGGACACCACATGGTCTTCATGGCCATGCTGCTCTCGGTGGTGCTCTCCATCGGGTTCGGTGACACCCTGACGTGGCTCACCGTGCTGGTGGGCGCGTTCCTGCTCGCCGTGATCATGGTGGTCATGCCAGCCTTTGCCCATCCTTGGATGAAGCGGGTGACCGGAAACGATGTCATCGCCATCGGCCACTTCGGCACAGCGGGTTACATCGCGGCCGGAGCCGTCGGCAGTGTGGTGGGCAAGAACAGCCCATCCAGTGAGGACATCAAGTTCCCCCAGGGCCTCAAGTTCCTGCGGGACTCCATGGTGGCCACCGCCCTGTCCATGGTGCTCATCTACCTCGTCTTTGCCGTCTGGGGCCTCGTCTCTCTTGGCGATGAGGCACTTCCCTTCTTGGACGCGGCCGACGGTGGCGCTTTCATCATGGCTGCCGTGATGCAGGGCCTGATGTTCGGCGTCGGCGTCTCGGTGATCCTCTATGGTGTCCGCACCTTCCTGGGTGAACTCATTCCGGCATTCCAGGGAATCGCGAACAAGCTCGTGCCGGATGCGAAGGCTGCGCTGGACGTGCCCATCGTGTTCCCCTACGGCCAGAACGCCGTGCTGATCGGCTTCATCTCATCCTTCGTGGGTGGGCTCGTGATGCTGCTCATCCTGGGTGTGTGGCTCGGGCCCGCGTTCGGCCTTGCCATCATCCTGCCCGGCATGGTGCCCCACTTCTTCACCGGTGGTGGCGCGGGAGTGTTCGGCAATGCGACGGGTGGTCGCAGAGGAGCGGTGGCCGGTGGCTTCGTCAACGGTCTGCTCATCACCATCCTGCCCGCGTTCCTCTACTCGGTGATGTCCGGGATTGGTCTCACAGGGACAACCTTCGGCGATGCCGACTTCGGCTGGTTCGGCTCCCTCGTGGGCCTGAGCGTCCGCACGGACAGCGTCATCCTGGGCGTTATCCTCCTCGTGGTGCTGGGTGTTGTTCTGCTGGCCGGCGCCATGGTGTGGCAGAAGCGTGTGGTGGACACGGGCTGGATGCCCGCCGTCGAACACCAACGATTCGTCGACGAGCGTGCAGCGGCGGAGAAGGAGAAGGAGGCAGCTGTTGCAGCGGAACGCAAGGCGGCGCGAGCGGCCAAGAAAAAGAGCGAAACTGACGCCTCGAAAGCCGACGCGTAACTTCACAACGGAGAAGATGGAGCAACCATGACCACTCGTACCGCCACCATCGCATCAAGCGTGGGACTCCACGCACGCCCCGCCGCGATGTTTGTGCAAGCAGCCACTGAGACCGGACTCCCCGTCAAGATCGCCAAGGAAGGAGGGGATCCCGTCGATGCCCGCAGCATCCTGGCGGTCATGGCTCTGGGCGCCAAGCATGGCGAAAGCGTGACATTGGAGGCGACGGGGGAGGGTGCCGACGACGCCCTCGACGGCTTGGTGGAGCTACTCAACCGGGATCTCGACAAGGAGTGACCATGAGCACTGAACACACGATGTTTTCGGGGATTGGTGTGTCGGCTGGCGTCGCCATCGGACCGGTTGTCCAAGTGCCTCCGGCCGCCTCCTTCGATGCGGACGAACCAGCCACGACCGACCCTGCACCCGTCGTCGACAAAGTGCACGAAGCTCTGGAACAAGTGGCCTCAGGGCTGGAGGAGCGACTCACGAGAGTCACGGAGAAGGCGCGCCCCGTGCTGGAGGCGACAGCGATGATGGCCCGCGATCCGGGTCTGCAGGGTTCAATTGATGCCAGGCTGTCTGCGGGGGCTGGTCCGACCCGCGCCGTGCACGAAGCCGTCGAGGAATATGCCACGATGCTCTCGAGCCTGGGCGGATACATGGCGGAGCGGGTCACCGATCTCTACGATGTACGAGACCGGGCGATCTGTCGATTGCTGGGCAAACCAGAACCCGGAATTCCTGAGTTGCGAACCCCGTCGATCGTCGTGGCGCACGACTTGGCACCGGCCGAAACTGCAACCATGGACAAGACTTTGGTGCTTGGCATCGTGACTGCTGCCGGCGGCCCCACCTCCCACACCGCCATCCTGGCCGCGCAACTGGGCATCCCGGCGGTGGTCAAGGCACGGGATGTGATGCGTGTTCCGGACGGTACAACTCTTGCGGTTGACGGCGGCAAGGGTGACGTCATTGTGTCGCCCACGCAGGCGGAGCAGGCCGACTTGACTGAGCGTGCGCAGCTCCGCGCCGCTGCACTCACTGACAGCCAGGGGGCCGGAGTCACCCAAGACGGTCACTCAGTGGCACTGCTGGCCAACATAGGCACCCTGGACGATGCAAGCTCTGCCGCCAAAGAGGATGTGGAAGGCTCCGGTTTATTCCGTACGGAGTTCCTTTTTCTCGGGCGCCAGAGCGCGCCGACTGTGGAGGAGCAGAAGGAGATCTACGTCGAGGTGCTTCAGCTGTTCGGTGAGCGTCGCGTGGTCATTCGCACTTTGGATGCCGGGGCCGACAAGCCTCTGAGTTTCGCCAACCTTGGTGAGGAGGAGAACCCTGCTCTGGGTCGGCGGGGTCTGAGGCTGGGACTGGCCATTCCTGAACTCCTGGAGGACCAACTTGCAGCCCTGGGTGCTGCTCACCGCGAGACGGGCGCGGATCTGAGGGTGATGGCCCCCATGGTCGCAACCTGCGAGGAGGCCGAACTCTTTGCTGAGAAGGCACGTGCCGCGGGCCTTCCGTCCGTGGGAATCATGATTGAGGTACCGGCAGCAGCACTGCGGTCTGAGGATCTGCTGTCGATCGTCGACTTCGCCTCCATCGGTACCAACGACCTCAGTCAATACACCATGGCGGCTGACCGCATGGAGGGTGAATTGGCAAATCTCCTGGATCCGTGGCAACCGGCTGTTCTACAACTTGTGCAGCACAGCTCCCGTGGCGGAAGCGCCACAGGTAAGAAGGTCGGCGTTTGTGGGGAAGCGGGCGGGGATCCATTGCTGGCACTGGTCCTAGTAGGGCTCGGAATCTCCAGCCTCTCCATGGCTCCGGGCAAAGTGACAGCCGTGCGCGCCGCCTTGCGCATGCACTCATTGGCCGCCTGCGAACAGATGGCAATCGCCGCACTCAAGGCCAGGGGTCCCGAAGAGGCACGGCAAGCAGTACTGGACCTTTCGGACCCGAATCTGGAGGTGCTTCTGTGAAGCAGTGGTTGAATAGCGGCCTCAACGGATGACGATGGCGTCCCCCACCGCGGTGTGCTGGAGGTAGGTCTTCATGTTCGCTTCTGTGATGGACACGCAGCCCGCCGTCGCCCCTCTTCCGTGCACATGCAAGAAGATTGCGCCGCCCTTGCCCTTGATGGCGGGGCCTCGGTTGTAGTCAATGACTGCGGCGTAGTCATATTGGCCGCGGTACGAGATCAGATGCTCTGACAGCCGCTTGTTGAAGCCGCCGAGCTTCCCCTCACGCCATTGGTTGTAGTAGCGCGAATTGTTGTCCAGCACCCAGTAGGAATCGCGGCCCACATCCCGCCATGCGAGTTCGGTCCAAGGATTCGGTTTGATACCGAAAGCGTCCTTGACCGTGAACACTCCGGATGGTGTGGTGCCGGTGTCCTGCCTGCGAATGGCTGCAGGTGCGACTCCTCCATAGCCAATTCGGCCGGTTGAGTCCCGGAAAACCATGCGAGTTTCGCATCCCGTACCGGCTACGCGCTCCACCATTGTGACGACTGCTCGCGTTCCCGATGTCTTCACCGCCGTGACCGAATCCTGGGACGCAGCGATGTTGACCTGAATGCCCCCGACATCAAGGGTGCAGTCCGCCGGCTTCGCAATGGGTGGTGGCTTGGTCATAGTTCCGAACTGCACGATGTTGTTGAACAACCACTTCTTGGCCGGAGTGAAACGTCGGTTGCCGTTCCGGTCAAGATCGGCTGCGACGACATCCGCCCAAATAAAAGATCTGCATCCATCACTGCCGGTCCAAGCATTGTCGCACTCGGTTTTCCACTTGCGTCCCTTCGACGTGAATGCTCCGGTGGAGGCGAGTGGATTACCTTTCCACACATCGCGGTCGGAGGGGAGATACGTGAGGTTGTTGAATGCCCAGCCGTTCACCATCTCGTACCCGCTGCCGGTTCCTTTCCTGCGCACTTGCGTCGCCCAGATATCAGCGCGACAGCGGTACACGGAACTGGAGTACTTCTCGCACATGGTACGCCAATGGCGGCCGTTCACGATCTGCTTCCCGGGAGTGGTGTACACCGATCCCTTCGAGTCAGCCGAAGCGGTGGGAACAGGACCCGTGAGCAGCCCCGAAACCAGCAGAGCAAATGCAACAATGACCAGCGCTCCTCTTCGCGTGATGGACGAAGATGCACTCAATGCGTTATTAATGTTCGGCCCCTCAATTGTTATAGCCGCTTCGTGGGTCAACTTGTGTCGGACACCTTTGTCATCCAATCATTCGCTGCGTATTGACCACAGACATGTGTGTGGATCATGCCGGGTGGGTGACAAAGGGATGAATCCTGCATCCGATGGATGATGAGGGATTATCGTGGGTCAGCTTCGGCCATTCCCATGCATGGGCGAGAATGATCAGTATGAATACCGATGACCGCAAAAGATCCCGGTCCGGCCTGGAGCAACTCTTGGCCATGGATCACTGGACCAACGAGCCCGCAGATGTTGCAGTGGAGGGTGACCATGTGGTTGTCACAGCCCGGAAAGGCAGCGACGCGTGGCGCCACACGTCGTATGGTTTCGTGCATGATTCCGAGCACGCGTTGCTTGAACCACTCGGAAGCAGCGAGGCCGTGGAGGTGTCATTCCGGCTCGACTACACACAGCAGTTCGATCAGGCCGGAGTTTTCCTGCGGGCCTCAGATGATCAGTGGATCAAAGCCGGTGTGGAAGTTGCCGACGGTGCCCCGCAGGTGGGCGCTGTCGTGACGCACACCACGTCTGACTGGTCTGCCTCACCTGTGCCGGAGTGGATGGGGACCATCGTGACTGTGCGGGCAAGCCGCGACGGCGACGCGGTCACCATCAGGGCACGGGCGGGGGACGAGCCGTGGAGACTGGTGCGTGTGGCCCATCTGGATCCCGCATTCGCCGTCGAAGCCGGCATTTTCTGCGCCTCCCCGCTCCGAGAGGGCCTCCGCGTGACGTTCACAAGGTATCGCCGGGGCTCTGCCGACGCTTCGCTGCACTGACCGGGTAGGTGCCTGTGGCGACCACGATGTGGCCGCCCCGGACGGTGGTCTCCTCCACCTCCCCACAGTCCCGCTCCACCGCGGTCCACGGATGAGCATGGATGTCGGAGCCGCCCATCCAGCACGCCAGGTATGCGAGCGGTTTGAGCAGCGAAACTGTCCCGGTGGGCAGTTGCATGTCGACGACGCCCACCCGGCCACCCGGAGCGATGACGGCCATGCTGGAGGACCATGCCTGTTGCCAGTCCTTAACCACGCTCAGCGTGTAGCTGGCGAACACTGCGCTGACACCGGGTTTGCGACCGTGATCGGCGAGCACATCGTCGACACATGACGGGGGGAAGTCCATCGCATCCCCCTCGATAAGGTGGACGTTGTCAAAGCTTCGGCGTTGAATACGTCGCTGGGCAACGTTGAGCATATGAGGGCTGGAGTCGAGCCCGATGACGAGCCCCTCAGAGCCGACAGCATCCCTCAAGGGCGAGAAATTCAGCCCCGTGCCACAGCCGACGTCCAGCACGACATCACCCCTTTTGAGCCGAAGTAGGTCAATACCGACGATCCGGCCTGCACGGTACACAAACCGTTCACCGGAGAACCAGTCATAGAACCGGGCCCCGAACTTGTAGGGGTCGAACCCTCTCACGATCAACGCAGCTTGATGGAACCGCCGTCGGCCATCAGGGTCTGGCCCGTCAAGTAGCGGGAGTCATCCGAGCACAGGAAAGCAACGATGGGGGCGACGTCGGTCTCCGGGTCGCCGAAGCGGCCGAGCGGCACCTTGCTCTCCGCGGTGGCGTACGCGTCCGGATAGGCCTCGCGCCACTGCTCGACGCCGCCGGTCATGGCCATGGGGCACACGACGTTGACGCGGATCTCGTCCAGCGCCCACTCATTGGCGACCACCCGGCTCAGACCCCGGATCGCCTCCTTCGCCGCCGCGTAGGATGCCTCGTTCACGTTGCCGGACAACCCGGCACCGGAGCCGAAGTTCACGACCGATCCCTTGGTCTTCTTCAACTCGTCATGGGCGGCGAGCATGAAGTCGCGGGTGGCCCACAGCCCCGTATTGAAGGACAGGTCCCACATCGACTGGGTGGTCTCCTCGAACGGGGCCTTGCGTGAGGCGTGCGCATTGTTGATGACCGCGTCGAGTTTTCCGAACTGCTCGGCTGCCTTGGCGACGGCGAGGTGCGGCATGGACGGATCCGAGACGTCGCCGGTGAGGCAGACCACGGCGTCGCCGAACTCATTGGCGAGGGCCTTGCCAGCCTCGGCATCCAGGTCCACGGACACGACCTTGGCGCCCCGCTTGATGAAGGAACGGGTCATGGCCCCGCCGATGCCCGACGCGCCGCCAGTGATGATCGCGATCTTGCCCTCGAGATTGCGCACGGGGTGAGTCTGCACGGTGCTGTGGATTTCGCTCATTGATCCACGCTACAGGAATCACCCTGCACAGCGATCTTGCCTCCTTTTCCACGCACACAGTAGAGGAATCGCAGCGTGATTGAGCTGGCAGCCAGCAGCGTCTGGCCGGTGTGCCACCTGACAGGTATTCTTCGGATGCTTCGTGCCACATCCGTACGGCCCCGGGTCGTTCTGTGAGCAGGCGCAGGCCGATAACCATCCACGAACCTCGAGAACGGACCCCGACCTTTGGATCCCACAGGCGCCATCTACGCAGCCGCCGGCGTGGCAATGTTTTTGGCCGCTCTGCTGCCAAGGCTGCTGCAGCGGGCGCCCGTCTCTCTGCCCATGATCTTCCTTGCCACAGGCATCATTCTGTTCTCATGGCTCGACTGGTTGCCCAACCCGGACCCCATGGCCAACGGTGCAGTCGTGGAGCACGTGACGGAAGCATGTGTGATCATCTCCCTGATGGGCGCGGGTCTGGCACTCGACCGGCGGGTGGGATGGCGTCGCTGGATGTCGACGTGGCGGCTGCTGGCCATCACGATGCCGCTGACGATGCTCGGCGTCGGATTCCTCGGCGGCTGGCTCCTCGGGTTGAGCGCCGGGGGCGCCGTTCTTCTGGCCGCAGTTCTGGCGCCGACTGATCCCGTCCTGGCGAGCGAGGTTCAGGTGGGGGAGCCAACTGACGTTGAGGAAGCCGAGGACGAGACGCGCTTCTCCCTGACGTCCGAGGCCGGATTGAACGACAGCCTTGCCTTTCCCTTCACCTATGCAGCAATTGCCATCGTGACCGTCGGCGTCGCTCCGTCAGGGTGGATCGGCGGGTGGCTTGCCATCGATGTCCTGTGGCGGTTGGCTGCGGGGGTCCTCGTCGGCCTCGGCGTCGGGTGGGGTCTGCGAAGGCTCTTCTTCAGGGCACCGTCGAAACACTTCAGGCTCGCCGAGCATGGGGAAGGCTTCGTTGCACTGGCCTCGACGTTCGCCGCCTACGGCGCCGCCGAACTCATCGAGGGCTATGGCTTCCTCGCCGTGTTCGTGTGTGCCTGCACCATCCGCGCGGGCGAGTCCACGAACGGCTATCACAAGGTGTTGCACAGCTACATCGAGCAGCTGGAGCGGCTCTTCACCATCGTCATCCT
Source organism: uncultured Arachnia sp. (assembly GCA_947493705.1). Classification (GTDB taxonomy): domain Bacteria; phylum Actinomycetota; class Actinomycetes; order Propionibacteriales; family Propionibacteriaceae; genus Arachnia. The sequence continues at coordinate 170,104 of CANLSH010000003.1, forward strand.
GATCTTCTTGGGCGGGGCCATCGCTGGAGGGCTGTTCGCCGACATCACATGGACGCAGGTGGTGGTCGCCCTCCTCGCGATCCTCGTGATCCGACCGCTGGCAGGCTGGATCGGCCTGGCCGGCGGCCGCACCGGCCGCCATGAACGTGCGGTGATCGCGTTCTTCGGCGTGCGGGGAATCGGCTCAATCTACTATCTTGCCTACGCGTTGGGTCACGCAGACTTCGCCGAGGGTCGGATGCTGTGGTCGGTTGTGGGGCTCGTGATTGCCCTGTCCGTACTGATCCACGGCGTGACTACAGGCCCAGTCATGCACAGCCTCGACGCACGACGGCAGGCTGCAGCACGGGAGAAGCATGGGGATGCCAGCAAGGCGTCGAGCACGGCAGTGTAGTTCTGGGTGACAACCATATTTCGGGCGTCAGAACGTCAAGGCATAGAGATTGCCGTCGAGGTGCTGGAAGCCGAGGTGCCGGTAGAAGCCGATGGCGTTCGTGTTCTGCGGTGCGACACCCAAATGAACGCCAGCGACTCCGCGGTCGCGCAGCGCCGCGAACAGTGTTTCAAGCAGCCTTCGCCCACTGCCGCCACCGCGGCCCTCAGCGAGAATGTTGATGTGCAGATGGGCGGGGAATCCATCGATCACGTCGGGGTCCGTGTGCTTGGGATGATGGATCATCTCCACGAGCCGCTCGTCATGGGAGCCTTCCGGGAAGCTGCCGAGCGGGTACTGCTTGCGAAGCCGTGGCCACCAGTCGCTCTCCAACAGCTTCTCGAACGCGACGGTGTCCCGTGCTCCGAGGACGTAGCCGAGGGCCGTGTCGTCGTTGGACGTGAGGACAAAAGCAAGCTCGGGCTCATACTCCAGATAGGCACCGAGATAGACCTCTCCAAGGAGCCGCGGATCGTCGTGCAGGTCCTCAGCCCCGGCCCCGCCAGCCCCGGTACGCAGGCAGATGTCGTAGAGACGATCCACCTCCGCCGGATCGTCTGTCCGGGCAAGCCGGATACCCAATGGTGCCGTGGTGTCCTTGGTCATTGACTCATCCTTCGTTGTTTCCCGAACAGAGCGCGAGACGTCGCGCTCGCGCTTGAGTCGTCGGTAGTCGCTGTAGAACGCCGGGGTGGTCTCGAACTTCACTCGACGTCAAGCTCGTCGAGGTGGTCCATGAATTCCTCTGTCGACTCGTGAACCGCCACACGGCCTGCGGCTACATGCTCGTCGACTTCGCGCTCCCGCTCCTGCCACCGCTCAGCCCAGAACCAGCGCTGCTCGGCCGGAACGGGAAGGGCGGCCCGCAACTCGATCACCCCGTCGGCGCGCTCGGTCATCTCCAGCTGCGCGCCCGGCTGATCCAGGTGCAGACGGCGGCGAACATCGGCGGGCAGCGCGATTGTGCCGCGGCCCTGGACACCGAGATAGCGGCGTACGGTCGGTGAAGCCATGAACACAATGTACGCCGGTAAGTGGCAGAGCAGTGCCGTGCCGGTGACGCTCGCTGCGCTAGTCGCTTGGGAGTGCAGGCTGCCCCTGGACGTCTGGCACACAAACGACGAGGCCACGGAGTTGTTCGCCGATCTTCAGCAGGCCGTTGTCACACGTGAACAGATGCGTACACCCAGAGTTTGCAGCGAGCGCCAGGTGTAGGGCGTCCGGACCCTTGAGCGCATACGTAACTGAAAGTTCAGCCGCGTGGCGTCCATCTCGTTCTGTGATGTCCACGAAGAGTGCGCCCAACCCTTGCGCGAATTCGAGGGCTTTGCGCTGATGTCTCTGAGCTACTGACGCGCTGACGCCGTTTCGATGTCGACCAGCACCAACCGCTTCGGCCACCGACAACGCAGACGTGACGGCTTGGTATGTCCCATGTTGAGCAGCCGTGATCGCATCGACACAATGTTGATGATTCGGTTCCTGTGGACCCAGCAGGGCGCTGAGAATCACCGATGTATCGAGGTAGACGCGGCGTGAAGTCATGTCCGCGTTTCCCCGAGAACATCAGATGCCGTGGCACCAGGCCACAAGTCAGCATAGATTCCTGAAACTTCGTGCACGGGCACGATGCGCGGCTTGGGCGGCGCCACAGCGAGACCTTCAAGCTTCAGGCGCAATCGCTGCCCGGCAGAGTTCCGTTCCACCAATCCCCAAGCCTCAACTTCGCGGTCAAGGAGAGCCATGATCTCGGACGCGCGGTCATTCGTGTAGCGAACTTGGAGTAACCCGCCATCATCAAGAGTCATGCCCACCTGCTGAGTGCCGCGACGCGATGACCAGGTGTCCAGCCGCCCCCGCACACTTCCCAACGACTCTTCCTTGGTTGTCAGAGCGGTTTCGGCCTGCAGCGCCACGCGCGCATCCAGTTCCTGCTCAACATCGTGAGCTTTGAGGGAGACTGATTCGACCCCGCGTTGACCGGAGAGACGTGCCATCTTGCGCACTGCCGTGACCATTTTCAGATTCCACATCTGTGGCAGCTCAGCGACTTCCCGCAAAGCGGCAATTCCGCTGTCGATAAGCGTGACGACACCCGGAGCCACGGGGTTCGAAATGGCCATGACGGCGGATCCGAGCTCCAGACGGTCGACAACCCACACTCCAGATGTAGTGCCGGTCACCTTGCCACCCTCTTTGACCAACACGAGAAGTTGGGCGAGCGTCTCTTGGACCGCGTCAGCCGCGATCTGGCCGCGTTCGCCGTGCAGGGTGACTTCTATCGGATTATTCACCGCTCCCCACCTCCTGTCATCATTCCCATCATCGCCCACTCCACGCGGATCCTGTCTTCGAATCGCGCTATGACCTGCCTTACAACAATATTCGCAGTCGTGTCTGACAGCCTTGCCAGATGTAGTGGCCGTATGGGGTTCCGGTTCACATCGGTGCACCTTCAACTGTCATTGACCATCATGACTCGACATATGTCCACCGTAGTCGTCCGGCCGTCGACGGTGATCTCCAGTAGCCTACGAGTCGGGGCCGATGGAGGTCCCCAGCAGATGGAGAGGAAGAACGCGTTGAGTCAGCTTGCGAACTTTGTGTGGGGGATCGCCGACCAGTTGCGGGGCGTGTACAAGCCGGCCCAGTACGGGACCGTGACGCTGCCGTTCGTGATCCTGCGACGCATGGAGTGCGTCCTCGAAGGTCACCGCGCGAAGATCAAGGAGCTCATCGCCTCCACGCCGAATGAAGCGGCGCTCAGCGCCAAGCTGCGGCGCGAGGGACTGCACTTCTACAATGCGACCGACTACACGCTCAAGACGCTTCTCGGCGATCCAGACAACCTGGCTGCCAACCTCATCGACTACGTCTCGGCGTTCTCATCGAATGTCGCCGACATCTTCCCGAGCTTCCGGTTTGAGCAGTCCATCCACAAGCTCGACGACAATGACCGGCTCTACCTGCTCGTCTCCCAGTTCTCGGAGATTGATCTGCACCCCGACGTGGTGTCCAACGCCAAGATGGGTGAACTGTTCGAACACCTCATCTTCCGGTTCAACACCGCCTCCAATGAGACCGCCGGCGAGCACTTCACCCCACGCGATGCCATCCGCCTCATGGTGGACCTGTTGCTGGCCCCCGACTCCGACCTGCTCGTCACCCCCGGCGCGGTGCGCACCGTCTACGACCCCACTGCTGGGACCGGTGGCATGCTCTCGGTGACCGAAGAGCGCATCCTCGACATGAACACCCAAGCCACCGTTGCGCTCCACGGACAGGAACTCAATGACGAGTCCTACGCCGTGTGCAAGTCCGACATGCTCGCCAAGGGCCACCGCGTCGGCGCAATCCAACTCGGCGACACCCTGCGCGAAGATCTGCATGCTGGTCAACACTTCGACTATTGCCTCTCGAACCCGCCCTACGGTGGCGACTGGAAAGCTTCCGAAAAGGTGGTCCGCGACGAGCACAAGAAGGGCGGAGGACGCTTCGACGCTGGCCTGCCCCGCATCAGCGACGGTCAGACGCTGTTCCTGCAGCACCTCGTGTCCAAGATGCGGCCAGCCCGGAAAGACCAGGAAAACTCGGGCGGCCGGGCGGCGATCGTCCTCAACGGATCGCCGCTGTTCACCGGTGGCGCCGGTTCGGGGGAGTCGGAGATCCGGCGCTGGCTCATCGAGTCCGACCTGGTCGACGCCATCGTGGCCCTGCCCACCAACATGTTCTACAACACCGGCATCGCCACCTATGTGTGGCTGCTGGACAACCACAAGCCCGCCGAACGCAAGGGCAAGATTCAGCTCATCGACGCCACCTCGTTCTGGACCAAGCTGCGCAAGAACCTGGGCTCCAAGAACCGTGAGGTGGGTGACGCCGACCGCGAGCGCATCGTGAAGCTCTACGACGACTTCGAGGACAACGACCACAGCAAGATCCTGAAAAGCAAGGACTTCGGATTCAGGGAGATCACGGTGGAGCAACCGCTGAAACTCCGCTTCGAGGTGGACGCCGAGCGCATCGACGAGTATCTCGCAATCCGGCAGCTCGCCAAGCTCGACGGCGACGTACTTGCGGGCGTGCGGGTGGCGCTGCTGTCGCTCACCGGCAAGATCTTCATGAACCGCGACGAGTTCACCAAGGCTTTGCGCCAAGCGGTCAAGGCGACTGGCAACAGCCTCGGCCTGCCGGCGTACAAGGCATTGGTGCTCGCCATTGGCGAGCGTAACGAGGACGCGGACATCTGCACCGACGCCAAGGGCAATCCCGAGCCCGACACCGGTCTCCGTGACACGGAGCTTGTGCCCTTCCGAGACAGCATCGACGAGTACTTCGGGCGCGAGGTCCTGCCATTTGTTCCGGACGCGTGGATCGATGAGTCCAAGACCAAGGTGGGCTACGAGATCCCGTTCACGCGGCTGTTCTACAAGTACGTGCCGCCGCGACCTCTGGAGGAGATTGACGCGGACTTGAACCGGCTGGCGAGTGAGATCGTGCAGCTCTTGCAGGTGGTCGAAGCGTGACCCGTTTCCTCATCGTGCCGATCAGACGGATAGCGCAGGTCACCCTCGGGAAGATGCTTCAATCACAGCCCGCAGGGCCAACAGATATGGAAGCGAACTATCTCCGGGCCGCCCACGTTCAGCCACACGGGCGCTTGCTGACCTTCGACGACGACCAAATGATGTGGTTCGCAGCTGACGAACTGAGAAATCTAGATCTGCGGCGTGGGGACGTGGTGGTGGTTGAAGGTGGCGCCGGATTTGGTAGGTCGGCGTACGTGGATGAGGACATGCCTGGGTGGGGATTCCAGAACTCCATCATCCGCATCCGCTCGCTGGATCATCGGGCGGATGGCCGATTCCTCAACTACGCTCTGCAGTCCGCCCTCCACGAGGGTTCGATCTCCCTCGTGTGCAGTGTTGCCACATTTCCCCACTTCACGGCTGAGAAGGTGGCCGCATTTCCTCTTCCAGCACCATCGGTTGGAGAGCAGCTTCGGATCGCTGACTTCTTGGACCGCGAGACCGCCCAGATCGAGGCGCTGATTGAGAAGCAGGAGAAGCTTGTACAGCAGCTGCAAGCGCGCCGCACAGAAACGATCAGCTCGACCGTACGGAGGGGCGTTGCGGCAGAGACCCGAATGCGAGACACCGGCATTCCGTGGATTGGATGGACACCCGAGCATTGGCGGGTGCCCCAGTTGCGACGAATTGCCACCATGACGGCAGGTGCTGGTTTTCCAATCGAGGAACAGGGGAAAGATGACGAACCCTACCCCTTCTACAAGGTGAACGCATTGGGACGAGCAGAAGCTGACGGCCGGATCACAGCCCGCTATGACACCATCAGCGCCACAACAGCCGCCCGGTTGCGAGCAAGCGTCGTGCCAGCGGAAACGTTGGTAATGGCCAAGATTGGTGCTGCACTCTTGCTCGGCAGGATACGGGTGCTCTGCTACGACTCGTGTATCGATAACAATATGTTGGCAGTCACTCCACGAGCGGGCGTCCACAGTCGATTTCTCTACTACGCCCTGCAAGACGTCAAGATGGATCTTCTTGTTAATCCGGGAGCCGTGCCTTCACTGAGCGAACGAGCCTTCCGGAGCTACCAATTGCCCCTACCTCCATTCGAAGAGCAACAGGCAATCTCCGCGTACCTAGACGGTCAAACTACGGCGATTGATCTACTCATTCGGAAAGCAAATGCTTTCATTGAGTTGGCCCGCGAACGTCGCGCCGCGCTCATCACAGCCGCCGTCACCGGCCAACTCGACATCGCCAGAAAGGAGGCCGCGTGATGGCGCAGCACCACGAGTCCGCGTTCGAAACCGAACTGTGCGAGTACTTGGCCGCGAACGGCTGGCTGTACTCGGACAATAACGACCACTACGACCGGCAGCGCGCACTCTTCCCTGACGACATCTTTGCGTGGCTGGAAGAGACGCAACCAGAAGAACTGGCCAAGAAGGTCAAGCCCGCCATGTCGCCGGATGCACAGGACAAGGCCAAGGACGGGATCCTCAAACGGCTCTCCACGCTGCTCGATCAGGGGCAGCCTGTGGGTGGTGCGCTGAAGGTGCTGCGCTCAGGCTTCAAGGACGCGCCCGCCTCGTTCGAGATGATGCAGAAACGGCCGGAGCAGGCCGTCAACCCCACCGTGAACGCCAAGTACGCGGCCAACCGGTTGCGGGTGATGCGGCAGGTGCGCTACTCGTCGAAGAACAACAACTCCCTCGACCTCGTGCTGTTCGTCAACGGCATCCCCGTGGCGACGATGGAACTGAAGACGGACTTCACACAGGCGGTCGCGGACGCGAAGAAGCAGTACAAGCAGGACCGGGCGCCGGCAGGGGAGCCGCTGCTCGGATTCGGCACGCGTGCCCTGGTGCACTTCGCGGTCTCCAACGACGAGGTTTGGATGACCACCAAGCTGGACGGTCCGAAGACGCGCTTCCTGCCGTTCAACCGCGGCAACGACGGCCATGCCGGCAATGCGCCGGACCCGGACGGATCGCCCACCACGTATCTCTGGCGGGACGTGTTCCAGCGCGACATGTGGCTGGACATCGTCGGCAAATTCATCCACTACGAGACCACCAAATCCAAGGATCCCGCCACGGGCCAGCCGAAGACCAGCACCGTGTTGATCTTCCCGCGCTACCACCAGTTGGAGGCCGTCACTGAACTCGTGGCCGACAGCAGGGCAAAGGGCGCAGGGCAGCGGTACCTGGTGCAGCACTCGGCAGGCTCCGGGAAGACCCGCACCATCGCGTGGACCGCACACCGGCTCGCCACCCTTCACGATGAGAACGACCAGAAGGTCTTCGACTCCGTCATCGTCATCACCGATCGCACGGTGCTGGACGATCAGTTGCAGGAGGCGGTCAAGCAGATCGAGACGAAGACCGGCATCGTCGCCGCCATCAACACGCGCGAGGCGTCGAAGCGGGGATTGACGTCCAAGTCGGCGCTCCTGGCCGAGACACTGGCGGCCGGCAAGCTGATCGTCGTCGTGACGCTGCAGACGTTCCCGTTCATCCTGGAGGAGATCAAGAAGAACAAGTCGCTGCAGGGACGACGGTTCGCCGTGATCGCCGATGAGGCGCACTCATCGCAAACAGGTGATGCCTCCAACAAGTTGAAGGCTGCGCTCTCCGAGCAGGAGGTGGCTGAGCTTGCTGACGGCGGAGAGGTCGACGTCGAATCCGTACTGGCGGCGACGGCATCGGCCAAGGCTGAAACCCCCAACATCTCCTTCTACGCCTTCACCGCCACCCCGAAGCCGAAGACACTGGAGCTGTTCGGCACCCCGGACCCGGTCACCGGCCTGCCGCGGCCATTTCACCTCTACACGATGCAGCAGGCGATCGAGGAGGAGTTCATCCTCGACGTGCTGAAGAACTACACCACCTACGACACGGCGTTCCAGCTGGCGGAGCAGATTGACCACGGCGAGATGCGGCCCATCCCGACGATGGACGCGCACGGCAATCTCGTCGACGAGACCGCCGCACGGAAGGGCCTGATGCGCTGGGTGCAGCTGCACCCCACCAACATTGCGCAGAAGGTGCAGATCATCGTCGAGCACTTCGAGGCCAATGTGAAGCACCTGCTCGGCGGGCAGGCGAAGGCCATGGTGGTCACCGATTCCCGCAAGGCAGCCAACAAGTACAAGAAGGCCATCGACGCCTACATCGCCCAGCACAGCTACAGCGACGCCACGTCGCTGGTCGCGTTCTCGGGTGAGGTGACGTTCACTGAATTCGACTTCGAGGGCTATCCGAGCGACGCCATCCATGCGGGGGACAAGTTCACGGAGTCCTCGATGAACCCGGGCGTGAAGGACCTGCGCGACGCCTTCGACACGCCGGAGTACCGGGTGATGATCGTGGCCAAAAAGTTCCAGACCGGCTTCGACCAGCCCAAGCTCTGCGCGATGTATGTGGACAAGCAGCTTGCGGGCGTCGCGGCGGTCCAGACGCTGTCGCGGCTGAACCGGGCGCTGCCGGGCAAGACGACCATGGTGTTGGACTTCGTCAATGAGGCCGAGGACATCCTCGCTGCGTTCAAGCCGTACTTCGAGGAAGCCGCGATCACCACCGCCACCGACCCCAACCTGTTGCACGACCTGGCGACCAAGCTCGACGCCGCGGGCGTCCACACCCCGGAGGAGGTGGATGCCGTTGCCACGTCCTACGTGCAGGGCAAGGGCAACAATGCACTGACAGCCGCCGTCCAGCCGGTCAAGCAGCGGTTCATCGCCGCCCGCAACGCGGCCATCCAGGCCGAGGACACGTCGCGGCTCGAAGAGTTGGAGCAGTTCCGCCGCGACGTCTCCGCCTTCGTGCGGCTCTACGACTTCCTGTCCCAGATCATCGACTTCGAGGACACGGGCATCGAGAAGCAGGCCATCTTCTTCCGCTATCTGGCCACCCAGATCCGGCCGGAGGAACGCTCCGAGACTGTCGACCTCTCCGACGTCACCCTGGAGGGCATCAAGCATCGCGCTGGTGAGGCGGTGCAGATCAAACTCGCCGATGGCGAAGTCGTCCCGCTGGCACCCAGCTTCACCGCCGCCGGCTCCCGCAAGAACCGCGACCCCCGGATGGCTCTGATGGCCGAGATCATCGCCAGCCTGAATGAACAGTTCGCTGGCGAGGGTCTCTTCGAGCACCAGCAGGCCAGTTGGGTGGAGGAACTGTTACTGGCCATGAAGCACGACGACAATCTCGTCGCCCAGGCTGAGGTGAACAGCGAGGACCAGTTCCTTGCCAGCCCCACGCTGCGGGACGCCGTGACGATCGCCGTCTCGGAGACGCATGGCGCGCACTCGAAAATGGTGGACCTGTTCCACGCTCGCAGCGGCGTGGAGATCAAGCTGAGCGCGTTGTTGGGCCGACTGCTCTACATGGATCTGCGGGAGTCGGTGGGGCACCGCTGATTGTCAGGAACCGTAGGGCTGGCGCTTGTCATCCATTGGATCGGTGGACCAGGGAGCGATCCAGGGACCGGTGCCCTCGGAGGTGTCGATGATTCCGGATTCCAGCCATTCAAAGTCCCCGGCGAGTACCTTCTTGGACAGCTTCCGGTCGGTCTTGTCGCTGTTGGTCCACAGGTCCTTGAACAGGGCTTCACAGCGGAGTTCGGACTGTTCGCAGAATGCCAGGGCCAGGAGTTCGGCGGATGCGGCGTTGTCGGGGTCCTCGTTGCGCATGAGTTCCACCCGGGAGATGCAGGCGGCCATCGCGAACAGCTCTGCGCCAACATCCACCACGCGGCCCAGGAACGCCTGGTGGTTCTCCATGCCCGCCTGCCATGCAGCCATGCCTGCGAAGGTGTGCCGGGCGAGGCGTCGAGAGGCCCGTTCGATGAAGCGCAGGGGTTTGGCCAGTCGGCCATGATCCGCGTAGGAGTTGGGTAGCAGGCCGGCGCCGACCGCCAACGTCGGCAACCATTTGGCGTAGAAACCGGAAGCACCCTTGGCCGCCTTGGCCTTTGCTTGCAGATTCGCATTCTTGTCCGCCAGGTCCCCGGCAGCCTTCAGGTGGGAATCGACGGCCTCGCGGGCAATGAGCAGGTGCATGATCTCGGTGGAGCCCTCGAAGATGCGATTGATGCGCATGTCGCGCACCAGCTGCTCGACGGGCACGGCACGTTCCCCGCGGGCCTGCAGAGAGGCGGCGGTCTCATAGCCGCGCCCGCCGCGGATCTGCAACAGCTCGTCGGCGATCTTCGAAGCGACCTCGGAGGAAAAGAGTTTGGCCAGTGCAGCCTCGATGCGGACGTCCTTCATGCCGGAGTCGGCCAGGGCGGCGGAGAGCTCGAAGACTGCCTCCAGGGCAAAGGTGCTGGCTGCGATGTAGGCGATCTTCTTACCGATGGCCTCGTGCTCGCCGACCGGTTTGCCCCACTGGACCCGGGCATCCGACCATTCACGGGCGATCTTCAACGACCATTTGCCAGCGCCGGCACACAACGCCGGAATGGACAGGCGTCCGGTGTTCAGGGTGCTCAGCGCGATCCTGAGACCGGCGCCCTCCCTGCCCAGGCGGTTTGCAACCGGAACCTCGACGTCGTGGAATCTGGTGACGCCGTTCTCGATGCCCCGAAGGCCCATGAAGGCATTGCGGTTCTCCACGACGATCCCGGGGGAGTCTGCTTCCACGACGAACGTGCTGATTCCTCCAGGCGCGTTGGTGCCGTCGGGCAATGTGTGGGGTGGGACCACGGCCATGACGACGAGGAGCTCTGCCACCACCCCGTTGGTGGTCCACAGCTTTGCCCCGTTGATCCTGTAGCTTTGCCCGTCCTCGGAGGGGGTCGCGGTTGTGCCGAGGCGTGCAGGGTCCGAGCCGACGTCGTTCTCCGTCAACAGGAATGCGGAGATGGCACCGGCGGCGCACCGTGGCAGGAAATCGCGCTTCTGTTGCTCGGTGCCGAACATCTTCACGGGTTCGGGAACGCCGATGGACTGGTGGGCTGACAGCAGCGAGCCGAGGCTGGGGTTCAGCGAGCCGATCAGCATCAGCGCCCGGCCGTAGTCGGCGAGGTTGAGACCGAGGCCACCGTATTCCTCAGGGATCTTCATGCCGAAGGCACCGACATCGCGCAGGATCCGGATGTCCTTGTCAGGGATCCTGGCGTCGCGTTCGATGACGGAGGCGTCGATCCCTTTGAGCGCTTCGCGCAGCTTCGCCATGAAGGCTGTACCCCGTGCGGCGGCGTCGAGATCGGGCAGTGGGTGTGGATGAACCAGTTGCCAGTCAAAGTTGCCCATGTAGAGACCCTTGGCGAAGCTGGGCCGTTCCCACTTCTTTTCACGGGCGGCTTCCGCCACTTGACGCGCAGTCTTTTCGTCGACCCGTTCGTCGGCGGATTTCTCATCAATGCTCATGGCAGTTCCCCTTGTCAATGACCGAGGGCCTGACATGGGACACACAGGCCCTGACGAAGTGCTGCCAGCGTAACTGTTGTGACCGCAGAAAGCGGATGTACGACAAATCTGAGAAGCCCAGCCGAGCCGAGAGCGCGGAATAGGCCCGGTAGGACTGATCCGCGCTCCGGCTGCACCTGGCCGAGGCTCCTGGTGAAATATTGGTCAGGAGAACAACACAATGTTGTTGAACACCCATTTCGTGACCAACGAATAATTCCTCTCTCCTGCCGCGGTCAGGCCTTGCTCGACGACTCGGGCCTGGATCCAACTGCGGCAGCCGTTGCCGCCGGTGACCGGGGTATCACACTCGGTCTTCCATTGGCGTCCATCCGAGGATGTCCAGGAGCCGTCGTGGCCAAGGGGGTTGCCCTCCCAAGTGCTGCGCGGTGAGGGCAGATAGGTCAGGTTGTTGAACGCCCAGCCGTCGGTTCGGGTGAACGTGTCGTTGGCGTAGATGACCTGGGTTGCCCAGATGGTGGTGGTACAGCGCCGGGTGCTCGAGTAGGGCTCGCAGGTGGTGAACCAATCACGGCCATTGACGCGGTGGTAGCCGGGCGTGGTGTAGAGGTTTCCCGTCGTAGGCGGAGTGGTGGTGGGGGGTGAGGTTGGGGTCGTGGACACAGTTGCAGTGGGGCTGGAAGTTGCTGTCATGCTCGGGCTGGCAGTTGCCGTCGGAGTCACCGTTGTGGTCGGCGTGGCCGTCATTGTCGGTTCTGAACTTCCGAAGATCGTGTCTTCCTGATCGGGGATGATGGAACCGTCCGAGCGACGCACCGGGCCGGGATTACCGAAACCATCGGTGTATGCGTCGGTGGAGCAGGGATAGGTCCCCTCCATTTTCGGCAACGGCTCGATGAACATGGGGTTGATCACCCAGCGGCCGTCGGCATTGTCGTAGGCGTTGCACATCAGTTCCGCCTTGTTGCGGTTGATGGCGATGTGCACGCCGACGGCGTCGCGCACCATCGAAAGGTCCGTGGTGGAGTCGCCCGCTCCGAGCACCGGCCGCTGTGATTCGGGCGCGGGACGAAGTGCTTCGGCACCCTCAATGCCGAGAATCGTCTGGTTGATGAAGCACCGTTTGCCATCGATGTAGGTCATGATCGAATCCGAACCATCCGGCAACCCACCACAACCTCTGAGGTGCCCGGTGAGTTTGCCATCTTCGACAAGCTGGAAGATCCCAATCGTGTGATCGGAATCGATTCCCACTCCTGGGCCCCAGGCATCGGCGAACTCTTTTGGCGACGCGGTGACGATCCACGGCTCGATACCTGCGCGTTTCAGCGTCTGAATCAAGTCTTTCATTTCCGGGTAGTAGCGGATCCATGCCGTTTGTGTGCTGGATCCCACTTGTTGTGTCGCACCGATGGGTGCGTTCAACGCAGCCTCCCTGGCTTCTGCTGCAATGGCTTGCACTTCGGCGGGTGTATAACCTTGCATGATCTGGCCCACCCACGCATACATCGCGTTCATGTAGCGGTGGTTTGCCCCGTAGAAGACACGGTCGCCGTCAGTGGTTTTCTCCGTCTTTCGTACTGACAGGATCTCATCTGCACACTCGACGTTGGTGCTGGTTGGCAACGGTTCACCCGGCTCCGCCAACGTGCCACATGCCTGCCGCAGCGCTTCCGCGCCCTCAATCGTCATGTAACGGCTGGTGTAGTGCCAGTTGCGCTCGGGCGGTTGCAGAATCTTGTCATTGCGAAGCATCCAGAAGATGGTTTGGTCAGAAATGTCGTTCTTGATGACCGTGTTGTCCCAGTCGAAGATGGCATACGGAAGCTCGTCGGGTGGGGTCCCGTCAGGCCAACTGCAGCGGCCGTACTCGTCGATAGTGTCCTGGATCAGCTCGGCATTGTCGCCGTACCAATTTCCGGGCAATTCGAGCTGCGGACAAGTGTCATCACCCGCCTGGGCATCGACGTCATCAGATGTAGTGAGCGCTCCCGGTGATATCGGCGTTGTGGAGGAGGGTGCCTCCGGCACGGTATCGTTCGGAGGTTCTGCGAAACTTGGAGGACCGGAGAAACCAGCCATGGCGACAGCGAGACCGAGCGCTGCCAATCCGCGAATTCGAAGTGTTGCAGCCATTTTTTTGCTCCTTATGGGGGTGGGGTGGACGAGCTTGTAATTCACTTCACGCGTCAACGTTGACGCAAGAGGGATGAGATCACCCGTGTAGGCGTCTCCTCTCTGAGACCGGTGCCGTCTGACTGGGGAGACAGGGGCACCACAAGGCGTGCAGCTCAGCTTAAGACACAGCGGAGCCGAGTATCCGTGATCCGGGAAACTTAATGTAGCAAGATCACAATTGCATGGTTCATCGCGCCCCTCGTCATGCTTTTCAGCCCGGTCCGGTCCGTCCATATGCGGGTGACCTACGCCATGCATCCGACAATGAGAGGAGGAGTTCTCAGCTCTCCAGCGAAGGATCTACGGAGTCAACAGCTTTCAGCGCACGACTGGCACACAAACCCAGAACCATGCCGCAGACGACGCCTGCCATGTCGGCGACCAGATCCGCCACCTCGCGCGAGCGACCAACATAGGGCTGAATGAGCTCGATGACGGCGCCATAGGCCGAGAACAGGATGAACAGCCATGGGCTCCAACGAGGTCGAATCGTGGTCAGAGGAAAGGCGAGAACACCGAACGCCAGCACGTGGTACAACTTGTCGGAGCCAGCGGGTTGATCGGATTCCAGGGGCGGCATCAGGGTGGCTACCGCAATTCCCACCGCGATTCCGGTCGTCAGGAGGATGGACCAACGGAGCGCATGGTGCATGTGGTCACTTTCGGCTTGCCAGCTGCGTACGTTCGAAGAATGTAGTCCATGCTCTCCTGGATTGCCGGCACGGTTGTCGTCATGAGGCGGAAACCAGTGTCACAGAACCCTTCGACTGACGGTGGCGCCATGGCATGGTGTACCCATGAAGAAGCGGACAAAGGCGGTCCTCGCTTCGACCGCCACAGTTGCAGGTCTTGCCGGGCAGGATCTGATCCAGCGTGATCATGCGTTGAGACGCAACTTTCCGCTGGCTGCGCGGCTGCGCTACGCATTGGAGTCCATCGGCCCGGAACTGCGTCAATACATCGTGGCCAGCAACGACGACGAGCGGCCCTTCAGTCGCGATCAGCGTCGCTGGGTCTACGCCTCCGCCAAGAATGAGAACAACTACTTCGGGTTGTGCACGGACAATGACACCGAGAACTCCGCATACCCCATCATCAAGCACAGAACTTTTGCAGACGTCGTGCCTGCCTCGCCCATCCACGGACGCACCATCGAATTGCCCAGTGCCAAAGTGCTCGGGGAGCCGCGTGGCCGACGACACGCCTTCAGGCCCCGGTCACTGGTCAACGTCTCGGCGATGTCGTTCGGCTCGCTCAGCCCTCAGGCAATCCAGGCGATCAACAAAGGCGCAGCACTGGGAGGTTTCCTGCACAACACCGGTGAAGGGGGCTTGTCGGACCATCATCGCCAGGGTGGCGATCTCATCCTTCAGATCGGCACCGGTTACTTCGGGTGCAGGGACGCCCAGGGGAACTTTGACCTCGACCGGCTACTGGAAGTGACTGAGAGCGGGCCGGTGACAGCCATCGAGATCAAACTGAGCCAGGGTGCCAAGCCGGGACTTGGCGGCCACCTGCCCGGCGCCAAGGTCAATGCGGAGATCGCGTGCGTTCGTGGCGTGGAGCAGGGCAAGGACGTCATCAGCCCGTCCCGTCACACGGCCTTCCACAACGTCGATGCGATGCTGGATTTTGTCGAGCGGTTGGCAGACGCCACTGGTCTTCCGGTTGGCATCAAGTCGGCAATCGGTGAGATGGAATTCTGGGAAGAACTGGCCCACCTCATGAGCGATGGACAACGCGGCGTGGATTTCATCACTATCGACGGTGGGGAAGGGGGCACCGGCGCCGCGCCCATGGTTTTCGCCGACCATGTCTCGTTTCCGTTCCGGATCGGCTTCACCCGCATCTACTCTCTGTTCGCCCGGGCTGGTTTGGCCGACAGGGTGACGTGGATAGCCTCCGGCAAGCTGGGCCTGCCCGGCAACGCGATCGTTGCATTCGCGTTGGGAGCGGATCTTGTCAATGTTGCGAGAGAGGCGATGCTTGCCATCGGCTGCATTCAGGCAATGAAGTGCCACACTGATCGGTGCCCCACAGGTGTGGCGACCCAAAATGCGTGGCTTGCCCACGGCCTGGATCCGGAACAGAAGTCCCACCGGGTCGCGAACTACGTCATGACGCTACGACGCGATCTGGTCAAGGTCTCCGAGGCCGCCGGAGTCAGGCATCCTGCGCTTCTGGGTCCGCATGATGTGGAGATTGTGGATGGGGACCGCGGACATCGCACCCTGGCTGAGGTGTATCGCTATGAAGACGGGTGGGGAGTCCCGGGTCCCGATATCTGCGAGGACATCAATGCGATCATGTCCCGCTACGACGATGAGCCCGGTGAAGAGGAAGTCACCCAGAACGAGCCACTTCCCGTGGCCGACGACCCTGAACAGGAATCGGAATGAGGGAAGAGTGAATGATCGTAATGGCCACGGCATAAGGAAATGATTCATCCGGTCTGCCCGTACGATGCCGCAGTGCCTCGAACGTCGGCGTACCATGAGTGCGTCTTCGTGCAGACGCCCGGCGAATCTCACGTGGCGTCACGTTTTCCCTCATGAACAGGAACTTCTTCGTGTCCACAGACCAGAACCAAACCGCCACAACCGGAACCGCACGCGTTAAGCGCGGCATGGCCGAGATGCTCAAGGGCGGCGTGATCATGGACGTGGTCACCGCCGAACAGGCCAGGATCGCCGAGGACGCCGGAGCCGTCGCGGTCATGGCACTGGAGCGCGTGCCCGCTGACATCCGCGCGCAGGGCGGGGTCTCGCGAATGAGCGACCCGGACATGATCGACAGCATCATCGCCTCCGTGTCCATCCCCGTGATGGCCAAGGCCCGCATCGGACACTTCGTGGAGGCCCAAGTCCTGCAGAGCCTGGGCGTGGACTACATCGACGAGTCCGAGGTACTGACCCCCGCCGACTACGTGAACCACATCGACAAATGGGCCTTCACCGCCCCGTTCGTGTGCGGTGCGACGAACCTGGGTGAGGCTCTGCGACGCATCACCGAGGGCGCCGCCATGATCCGGTCCAAGGGTGAGGCCGGCACGGGCGACGTGTCCAACGCCACGGGACACATGCGGGCCATCCGCGCCGAGATCCGACGGCTGCAGTCGATGGCGCCCGACGAGTTGTTCGTCGCTGCCAAGGAACTGCAGGCGCCCTACGAGCTGGTCAAAGAGGTGGCCGAACTTGGGAAGCTGCCCGTGGTGCTGTTCACCGCTGGCGGTATCGCCACACCGGCCGACGCCGCGATGATGATGCAGCTGGGCGCCGAGGGGGTGTTCGTCGGCTCGGGCATCTTCAAAGCTGGCAATCCTGCCGAGCGGGCCACCGCCATCGTGAAGGCCACCACGTTCTTCGACGACCCTGACCAGATCGCCAAGTTCTCCCGCGGCCTCGGGGAGGCGATGGTGGGCATCAACGTCGAGGAGATCGCGCAGCCGCACCGGCTCGCCGAGCGCGGCTGGTGAGTGTCACCGTCGGGGTCCTCGCTTTACAGGGTGACGTCAGGGAACATCTGCACGCGCTGGATGTGCTGGGTGTCACAGCCGTTCCCGTCAGACGCGTTGCCGAACTGGCGGCCGTCGAGGGCCTGGTCATCCCGGGTGGGGAGTCCACCACCATGGACAAGCTTCTGCACCTGTTCGATCTCGCCGACCCGATCCGCTCCCGCATCTCGACTGGGATGCCCGTGTTCGGTTCCTGCGCCGGAATGATCATGCTCGCTGAACGGGTGATCGGCGGGCCCGAAGGCCAGAGAACCCTAGGCGGTCTCGACATCACCGTCAGGCGCAACGCCTTCGGACGACAGGTGGACTCCTTCGAGGAGGACCTCACCGTCCCCACGCTGCGCGACGGCTCAGCCCGCCCCGTTCGGGCAGTCTTCATCCGGGCGCCGTGGGTGGAGGAGACGGGTCCCGATGTGGAGGTCCTGGCCCACACCATGATGGGAGGAGTGGGAGAGACCAGCCACGCCGTTGCGGTCCGGCAGCGGAATCTGCTCGCGACGTCGTTCCACCCAGAGGTGGGTGGCGACCTGCGTTTCCACGAGTACTTCGTCGCTCTGGTCCGGTCCTCGGCCGCGTAACCACTCCCGCTCGTGCGGATCAAGACCGGCTCGCGGCTCGGTTGCCTGCCAAACCGGCGTTGCTCCTGACCGCAGGTGTCTTCAGACCCTTCGTGATGCTGGAGCACCCCGATGATCAGTGCCTGCCGACTCCTCGTAGTGAAGGACAACCATGACGTGGTGGTCGCGGTTTGATCTTGCAACCGGCTTCAGACTCAGCCTTTCGACATATCAGGCGCATCCTGAATTCCGGTCACTCACCGAGTGTGGCGTGGATGCTGACCTCAGCGTTCAGTGTCCTGTGCACTGGGCAGCGATCAGCGATCTCAAGCAGGCGTTGACGTTGCTCATCGTCGAGATCGCCGACGATATTGATGTTTCTTTCCACGTGATCCAAGCGCCCCTTCTCGGTCTCACAGTCCTTGGCGTGAATCTTGGAATGGGTCAACGACACGCTTACGTGGGAGAGCGGCCACTGCTTGCGCTCGGCATACATGCGCAGCGTCATGGACGTACAAGCACCCAGAGCAGCAAGCAGCAGGTCATAGGGCGAGGGGCCAGTGTCCAGTCCCAGCGGGATCGGCTCGTCGGCAGCCCAGACATGCCTTCCGGCGACGATCTGTTGCCCGTAGAGGCCCTCGCCGTTTTCGGAAACCACGACGACGCCCTCCTCCGGTGCAGCGGCATCGTCCTCGTTTTCTGGGGAATCGGGCAGGTAGCGGCTGGCCCACGCTGCGAGGACCGACGCGACGAAGCGAGCGTCGGAGGTCCGAGTGAGGAGGTGATCGGCGCCATCGAGGGAGACGAAGGACTTGGGGTGGCGTGCGGCGACAAAGATACGGGATGCGTTGTCAATGCTGACGCTCCGGTCGGCAGGGGAGTGCATCACCATCAAAGCAGCAGGGAGCTTCCGGATCCGGCGGATTTGGGATTGACTCTGGATGTCGTCGAGGAATTCTTTGCGAATGCGGAATGGACGATCCGCGAGACACACCTCGGCTTCCCCGTGTTCCTCGATCTCCTGGCGACTCGTGCTGAGAACCTGAAGCATGTGCTCGGTGTCGGCCGGGGCGGCGATGGTGGCGACTGCCCGCACCTCGGGTATGCGGTGAGTAGCAGCCAGGACCGCCGCGCCGCCCAGGGAGTGACCGATCAGTAGCGTCGGCGCCTGATGCTGGGAGCGCAGGTAGTCGGCCGCGTGTACCAGATCATCGACGTTGGAGCTGAAAGTGGTGTTGGCGAACTCCCCTTCAGAGCTGCCGAGGCCGGTGAAGTCGAAACGTAGAACGGCAATGCCCAAGATGCTGAGTTCACGGGAGATTCTGTAGGCGGCAACGGTGTCCTTGGTGCAGGTGAAGCAATGGGCGAACAGGGCGAACGCCGCAATAGGACCCTCTGGTTGTTCAAGAGTTCCGGAAAGCGTGGTGCCGCGGGATCCGAGGAACTCAACGTGATGGGAACCCATGAGGGAGCTACCTCCTGTGCTGGACGGATCTTGACCCTTCATCCTCCCAGCCACCACCCACACAATGTGCGTGTTGGCAGTGAACTGGGAGACCTGTGGCTACTGGTAGCTGATGAAGTCGGGGACGGGATCCACCTTTGTCATGGTTTCAGTGGGAGTGAGTGGGCCCGGGACATCCTCGTCGTAGAAGTTCTTCCAGCCCCAGTGCTCCATCGTGGGCGCATTGTTGATCAGGGTTCGCCATGTGTCCTGTTTCATGGGCTGTGTTCCTTGCCCATCAACGTGGATGAGCAGGGCAACTTCGGATCGGCTGTGGTCCACGTCGTTGACGTCACGCAGCGACTGCACCTGGAACTGGTGGAGAATCAGCATCTTCTGGGGAAGATTATTCTCACGAGTGAGGTCGGCCAGCCACGTGACAACAGAGTTGACCTCTGCCGCCTCCACATGGCCGATCTGACGCAGGTGCACCTCGTTCGGCAACAGACGCCATTCCGGATCCAGTGCCAACCCCACATGGGGAAGCTTCAGCAGTTCCTCGTAGAGCTTGGCCTGGGTGAGAAAATCGGTGCGCCCCGGCTGCAGATCCAGCACAACGTACTGGCCGTTCTCACCGGCCAGATCGACCAGTGGTTTTACGTCCTCGATTGCGATCTCATTGGAGTAGTCGCCGTCGCCGCCCGCTTGCGCAGCCGCCACCGTCACGATGATTTCCAGGGCGGGCACCACAGCGTTCTCTGTCAGCGGCTCGTACTCCGCTGCCAGTCCGGCGGCACGCTGGATGGTGGCTTCACCCTCCTGCTCACCGAGCACACCGAGGACGGGCGCTCCCGGGGTTCCGTACAGCGCCACGTAAGTCTTGCCGGGAAGGACCAGCTGTCCGCCGCCCGGCAGCTCCGTTCCTGTGGCCGCGGTGGCCAGTTGCCAAGTCAGCGTTTCGGCGTCGCCGAACTCGGGGCCCACACCCACGGCAACATCGGGCTTTGCTTCGCCCAGGGCCGCGATCGTCTCGGATGAGGAGCGCGGGTCGCCGCCGGGCACGATCATCACTTGAGCACCACTTGAGAGAGCGGTGCCGACGGCGATGGCGTCGCGGTCCGCCCCGGTTGTCATGACGGTCACTCCGCTGAGGGGCTGAGGCCGCGCCATTTCCGGCAACTCGTCGCGATCCGACTCCAGCGGTTCCGGCGTCGATTGAGCCTCCGCCGGTGCACTGCTCTGCGCCGGTGTGGGAGCATCGCTGGCGGCTGCAGACTCGACGGGTGAGGGTGAGTCGGTGGGGGCTAGTGACTCGGAAGTGGTGGGTGTTTCGGTGGGGGCTGATGACTCCGAGGTCGCAGGTGACACCGAAGGCTCCGGACTCGCTGGAGCAGCCGCTGTGAGGAGCTGTGGGCTGTCCGGGTCAAGAGCCACGAGCGCGGAAATGTGTTCGCCTTCCGCAACTGGCTCACCACCGGTGCTGGCATCGATCATCTCCGCCAGCTGCTCATCGCCTTCAGGAACGACGACGTCGATGCCGGGGTCATTGACCGCCCCAATCGCAAGCGCCACTTCGGCGCCGAGCCGCTCCAGTTCTGCTGCGAGCTGGTTGTCATCGAGCAGTACGGGAACCCCAAGAGCGACCGCAACCGATGCTCCACGCAGAGCTTCTGTCTCTGACGCAAGGACCACCACGGGTGCACTGTCAAAGAACGTCTGTGAAGCCTGGCCAGCCAGGGCGGCGGGGGAGTCGCCAGCCAGCACGACGGTCTCAGAAAGATCTGTGGGGGTCGCGACGAGTGCGTCCTTGTCGTCGGCCTTCTCCTCGCTGACAGAGTTGCTGCTGTCAGGATCCGTTTCAGAATCCGGCGCGGGATCTCCCGAAGAGCACGCCGTGAACGCGAGGGCCGTCGCGGCCAGGATGGCGAGGGGGCGAATGGAGTGATGCCATGATGGCTGAACTGACACGAAGTCTCCCTGAGTGTCTTGCGATGGTGGTAGATCTTTCGATCTCACCTCAGACTACGCAACGCAGGAGTCATCAAGCGCACCGCCACCCGTACTCGCCATGTTGTCACCCCAAGGTGATGCGTCCCCTCGGGTGATGGTCAGCGCCGGCGACTCCCTCGCCCCAGTGGTGGAGCAACTCGCCGAGGAACCAGTGGATGAGGCACGCTTCGAACAACTCTCGAAAGTGTTCACTCAACCGACGAGTGACACCGAGATGAACAGAGCCTGCAACAGCCTCTCCCGGTCGTGTGCGCAGTGTCGGTGCTCGATGTGTTTGAATTGGCCACCATCATGCTGGCTCGCTGGGGTCCTGCGTTGATGGCGTTACAAATGGTCCTCTGAGGGACGGATTGAATGGTGACAACATCGGCGCATAGGGATGGGAATCAGTATTTGCCACGACGGTTCCATATTTGGATGCTGATAGCAATCGTCGGAGCAGTCGGTGATTCGGTGCTCGCATTCGGACTGGTTTGGACATCGAGTGGTTTCGGCCCCGCGGCGGTTGCCGCTACTACGACGGCGACTATCGTTCCTCGTGTCGTATTCATGGTTCTCGGCGGTGTTGCAGGTGACCGACATGGCCCGCACCGTACTCTCGTGGTCGTCAGCGCGGCACAGATCGGGATTCTAGCCATCATCCTTGGTGTCGTGTCTTGGTTGGGCACAAGCGCGCTACTGCTGGCATTGATCGGCTTCGTCACTGGACTCGCGGCAGGATTTCAATCTCCAGCTGCAACGGCTTACCCCCGCCTACTGGCTGGGAATGCTGAGAACGTCCCCAAAGCGCTTGCTCGCATCAGTGGGGGAATTCAGATTGCGCGCATCGTCGGAGTACCACTTGGCGGCGTCCTTGTGTCAATCGCAGGCTTGGCAATGATTATAGTCGCAAATGCGTTCGCGACGGCATGTGTGCTAGTGGCGTTGAAATGGGTTGTGCCCACGATTTCTTTCGAGCGGACTAGTGCTGCGCCCTCTGTCGGCTTTCTTCAGTCCTTCCGCGACGGTTTGCGAGTAGTTGGTCAACTTCAGGTATGGCCATTCTTGATATCGGTTGCCCTGCTGTGTGGCGCAGTCCTGCCAAGTATAGCTGTTTCGGTGCCAATCGCGGCGCGCAGCCGGGGGTGGTCGTCGCGGGATGCGGCGAGCATTGATGCAGCATGGGCAGTGGGCTTACTCACAGTAACGTTCCTTGTGGGAACGCTTGGGACCTTCCGAAGCCCGAAGCTTGCATTGACTTCCGGACCTTTGCTGGCGAGCGTGGGATTGCTGATACTAGGAAATGCCACGAATTCGTGGCGGGCCGTCGCCGCGGGCGCTCTGATTGGCTGCGGGACGGCCGTGTTTACAACTCACGTGGCTCCACTCCTCATCTTGAAGGCGCCGGAAGAGATGTTGGTTCGGTTTCAGGCGCTATTGGGCGTCTCACAATTGCTTCCCGTGGCCATAATGAATGCTCCAATCGCTTGGGCAGCCTCGTATTCGAACGCACAATTTGCCTTCGTGGTGGCAGCCGCACTGTGTATTGTCTCCGGGGCCCTGCAGGTTGTGCAATCCGCCGAAGTGGCCAGCTGGAATTTTCTGACGACTGAGAATAAGAAGTGAATCGACCTGAGTGGGACGGACGGCATGATCTAACCAAGGAGTGATCTTGTTACCGCTGCGCACCGCCAACCGGTGACCATCCTGAGATCGACGCCTTACTTTGGCGGCCACCGCGGTGTGGTTGCTGAGAAGACCTGGAACGCCTGCGGGCATCTCTTGAGCGCCGTCACGGACCATGTGAATCAAGCGGCGATTCGCTGGTGGTGTTTTGGTTGATGTCCCCAATGTCGTGGACTTCCTTGAGCATGGGACAACCTTCCCGAACCAACGTTTCCAACGCAGGTCCTTTGATCAGACCGTGTTCTGGCTGATCACACCGTGTCTTGGCGTCATCTCTTCCCCGGGAGGGTACGCCACTTGCATGTCACCACCACGAGGACCATCATCAGGTTCTGATCATTGCTCCTGCTCCTCATCTCGAATGCGCTCAACCATCCACGAGGCGAGAGTCGCGGTGACAGTTCCCAGAATTGTGATGCCCCCGATCATCAAGCCCACGGCGGCTAGCCGACCGCTGCCAGTCACCGGGAAGTGGTCGCCATACCCAACAGTGGTCATTGTGGTGACGGCCCACCACATGGCATCGCCAAAAGTCTCGATGTTGGCGCCCGGTGTACCCCGTTCGGCATCCAAGACGGCCAAGGCTCCAACAAATCCAAGCAACGCTGAGCCGCCAAGGACGTAGGACATCATTCGCCCGCGCAACTTCATCGTTGCTCGGCTGTCCAAGAATCGCAGCATGGTCACGAGGCGCAGAAGCCGTAGAGGTCGCAGAAGTGGCAAGGCGATCACTGCAAGGTCCAGTAAATGTGATCGGACCCACCGCAGCCGATCCCTGGCAAGCACCAGACGGACCGCGTAATCGACGACGAAAAACGCCCACACAATCCATGTGGCCACTTCACAAGCAATCACGAATCTTGGTTCGACGTCCGGCCAGATGATGGGGATCGCGTACGCCACGAGGAAAGTGAAGGCGGCGGCCATGAGAGGAATATCGGTGGCGCGATCCCACTCGGCAATTCTGGAGTTTGAGGTCACAACGGTGGAGCGTAGGGGAAAGCCAACCGGGTGCGAAGCTGGAGGCGTGTCATCCTTGAGCATGACGGAAGAGCAGAAGTACGACGTGAAAAGAATGTTCGACGGCTGGGAGATACGGCGGTACCCCGCCCACCTGGTAGCGGAGGTGGACGTTCACGGCCCGTTTGACGAAGCCGTCAATCGTGGTTTCCGGATCCTTGCTGGGTTCATCTTCGGTGAGAATACGGGCAGAACCAAGGTGGCGATGACGGCGCCTGTGGTACAGGAGCTAGCTGCCGAGAAGATCTCCATGACCGCCCCTGTCGTGCAGGAATCGGACGGTGATGAACACGTGGTGGCATTTGTGATGCCAGCCGAGTACACGATGGAGACGCTCCCTCATCCTACGGACAGCAAGGTACGGATACGGGAGGTACCGGCTTCCCTTGCTGCAGTCAGACGTTTCAGTGGTCGCTCCTCGGAGGAGAAGTTCGCCGATCAACTTGCAGGACTCCTGAGCCGGCTGCAGGAACATCCGGAGCTCGTGCTGATCGGATCGCCGCGCTACGCCCGGTTCGATCCACCGTGGAAGCCGGGCTTTCTTCGCCGCAACGAAGTGATCGTGCCGGTTGAGCCCAAGCGGCCCTGAACTGAGTCGTATTGATGTACGGCTGGGTATCCTCGCGACAACGACACTGCGCCACCATTCAGACACGGGGGAGTCAATCATGAAGCCGAGAAGGTCCTCGGCAGCTTCGCAAGCAGTGGGTGACGCCGTTGGCACGGTAGTGGGATCCGTGGCGTTGGGCGTGCTGGTCGTGCTGTGGCTGGGTGGAAGCTGGCCGGTACAGGGCGTCGCAGTTGTTGTGGGATTGGTGGTCCCGGCCGCTGCAGCGGCAAGCATCCTGCGACGGACACCGATGATCTCCACAGGAGCGGACCGAATCACGCTGTTTCGTGCAGTACTCACAGGCGCGTGCGCCACCGTCGTTGTCCTGTCGTTGTGGAACGTGGTCCCCTTTCGCTCCTGGCCCCTGTTCGTCTTCGCGCTGCCTGCTGTGGCGTTCGACGCAGTGGATGGCTGGGTGGCGAGACGGCGCGGCAATGCGTCCACCGAGGGCGGGAGGCTGGACATGGAAACGGACGCGATTCTTCTCATGATCCTGTCGATCCCCCTGGCGCTCAGCGTGGGTCCCTGGGTCCTCGCCATAGGCGCCATGCGCTACCTGTTCTTCGCCGCCGCCACCGTGCGTCCCGCTCTGGGGCAGCGGCTCAACTTCAGCCAGTTCAGGCGGGTGGTTGCCGGCGTTCAGGGGGTGACGCTGGCGGTCTCGGTGATACCGATGATTCCAGTGCTGGTCGCCATGATCGCCACCGGGACGGCGCTGCTCCTCCTGACGCTCTCCTTCAGTAGGGACGTCATGACCCTCGAGCGGGCACATCCACGCCATTGCCCGGAACAATCCCGCATGTGAAATCACATGATCCTCGGCTCGAAGAGTGATAGAGATGGAGGACCCGGTGGACGACGACGTCGAGGAGGACGAGATGCAGAACACCTTTGGTGCCAAGGACACGCTGGTGGTGGGTGACGAGAGCTACGAGATTTTTCGCCTGGACGCCGTGGAGGGGTCCGCGAAGCTTCCCTACAGTTTGAAAATTCTGTTGGAGAACCTTTTGCGCAACGAGGACGGGCGACTCGTCACTCCCGAACAGATTGAAGCAGTCCGGGACTGGGATCCCGATGCCAAGCACGGCTCCGAGATCCAGTACACGCCAGCGCGAGTGCTTCTGCAGGATTTCACAGGGGTGCCGTGCATCGTTGATCTTGTGGCGATGCGCGATGCCATGGCAGAGCTCGGCGGTGACCCCCAGAAGATCAACCCGCTCATCCCCTCGGAACTGGTCATCGACCACTCTGTCATCGCCGACGTGTTCGGACGCCCGGATGCCTTCCTGATCAACGCGGATCTCGAGTTCGAACGCAACCGTGAGCGCTACCAACTTCTGCGTTGGGCGCAGCAGGCCTTCAACGACTACGTGGTGGTTCCTCCCAACACCGGCATCTGCCACCAGGTGAACCTGGAGTACCTGGCGCGCGTGGTGTTCACCAAGCAGAAGAATGATGTCCTGCAGGCCTACCCGGACACATTGGTTGGCACAGACTCCCACACCCCCATGATCAACGGGTTGGGAGTTCTGGGCTGGGGTGTCGGAGGCATCGAGGCGGAAGCAGCCATGCTCGGCCAACCCATGAGCATGCTCGTCCCGCCCGTGCTGGGCTTCAAGCTGACGGGCTCCATGAAGGAAGGTGTCACTGCCACTGACCTGGTGCTGACCGTGGCTCAGCGGCTGCGTGAAGCGGGAGTGGTGGGTAGCTTCGTTGAGTTCTACGGCGACGGTGTCGCGGGGATTCCGCTGGCAAACCGCGCCACACTCGGCAACATGAGCCCGGAGTACGGGGCGACCTGTGCAATCTTTCCCATTGACGAGGAGACATTGGCGTACCTGCGCTTCACGGGCCGCGACGAGAAGCAGGTGCAGCTCGTGGAGACCTACGCCAAGGAGCAGGGACTCTGGCACAACCCAGAAAATGAGCCCGTTTACTCCCGCACCGTCGAGCTGGATCTCGGCGATGTGGTGCCCTCGATTGCCGGGCCCCGACGTCCGCAGGACCGGATTCCGCTGGCGAAGGCCAAACGCGTGGTGGGTGGACTACTCAACGATCCGACCCGCGACCAGATGGAACTCGCCGGTCTCGACGATGCGGACGATTCGAGCTTTCCAGCCAGCGATCCCATCTCCTTCGAGGACGAGGCTGCCAACCAGCCGCCCCAGGACTGGGAGGACGCATCCGAGGACGAACCCTGGCCCTCGGATCCGGTGCCCGTCGAACTGGACGGCGAGAAAACCGAGATCGACAACGGTCACGTGGTGATCGCGGCGATCACCAGCTGCACCAACACGTCCAACCCCTCGGTGATGCTCGGCGCCGGACTGCTGGCCAAGAAGGCCGTGGAGAAGGGGTTGAAGAGCAAGCCGTGGGTGAAGACGTCGCTGGCACCGGGCTCACGCG
Organism: uncultured Arachnia sp.; assembly: GCA_947493705.1. GTDB lineage: Bacteria > Actinomycetota > Actinomycetes > Propionibacteriales > Propionibacteriaceae > Arachnia. Next base: position 196,843 of record CANLSH010000003.1, read on the forward strand.
TTGTCACAGACTACTTCGAGCGTGCCGGCCTGACGCCCTATCTCAGCGAGCTGGGGTTCGACCTCGTGGGCTACGGATGCACCACGTGCATCGGCAACTCCGGCCCGCTGATTCCGGAGGTCAGCCGAGCGATCGGTGAGAAGGACCTCTCCGTCAGCGCCGTCCTGAGTGGCAACCGAAACTTCGAGGGCCGCATTCACGGCGAGACGCAGATGAACTTCCTCGCATCCCCGCCGCTGGTGGTGGCCTACGCACTGGCCGGCACCATGAACATTGATCTGCAGACCGACTCACTCGGCACAGGCAGTGACGGTGAACCCGTGTACCTGCGCGACATCTGGCCGAGCAGCGCAGACATCCAGACGTCGATCAATGAATCGCTGCAAGCCAAGATGTTCGCCGACGGTTACGCCGACGTGTTCGACGGCGACGAGAACTGGACAGGTCTCAATATCGCCGAGGGCGACATGTTCGAGTGGGCGCCGGAGTCCACATACGTACGCCAGCCCCCGTATTTCGAAGGAATGGAGCCGGAGCCGGAGCCGCTCCGCGACATTCATGACGCTCGCGTTCTGGCCCTGCTCGGAGACTCCGTCACCACCGACCACATCTCGCCCGCTGGCGCGATTCGTCGCGACTCACCTGCGGGCAAGTACCTCGAAGAGCACGGTGTGGAACCTGCGAACTTCAATTCCTACGGCTCCCGCCGTGGCAACCACGAGGTGATGATCCGGGGCACCTTCGCCAACGTCCGGCTCCGCAACCAACTGGTACCCGGGGTGGAGGGTGGCTACACCCGTCACATGCCGAGCGGTGACGAACTCAGTATCTTCGACGCGGCGCAGCGCTACATTGCCGACGACGTGCCCCTGGTGGTGATCGCCGGCAAGGAGTACGGTTCCGGGTCATCCCGCGACTGGGCTGCCAAGGGCACCCTGCTGCTCGGGGTGCGCGCCGTTCTCGCCGAGTCTTTCGAACGCATTCATCGCTCCAATCTCATCGGCATGGGCGTACTCCCGCTGCAGTTCCAGGACGGCGACACTGCCGAAAGTCTCCGACTCACTGGCGAGGAGACATTCAGTATCTCCGGGCTGGAGGGCGTCGATGCGGACGGAATCCCGCAAGAGGTACCGGTGACGGTCTCCGGGCCATCGGGGGAATCGACGTTCACCGTCACCGTCCGTATCGACACACCCGCTGAGGCGAATTACTACAGCAACGGAGGCATCCTGCATTACGTCCTGCGGCAGTTGCTCAAGGCCTGATCACGGACAATCCGGGACGGTTGCCCTGACCAGCTGATTCAGCCGTGAGGTTCCAAGATGCCCATGTTCGTCGCCACGTGGATGGCGCGGGCGCGGCTGTCGACGTCGAGTTTGGTGAAAATGTGGACCAGGTGACTCTTGACCGTGGCTTCACTGACGAACAGGGTCCTGGCTATCTGCTTGTTCGAGGCGCCGACGGCCAGCTGTTGCAACACCTCCAGTTCACGATTCGTCAGCTTGGGTGCAGGGTTGCGCATGCCGCGCATGATGCGGCTTGCCAGATCGGGTCCCAGCACCATCTCGCCCCGGGCAGCGCTACATATGGCGTCGACGATGACCTCCGGCGCCACATCCTTCAACAAGTAGCCAGCGGCGCCCGCCTCGATGGCGCGGAGGATGTCGGAGTCACGGTCGAACGTGGTGAGTATCAGCACCGATGGCGCAGGATTCAGCCCCCTCAGTGCACCAGTGGTTGCCACACCATCCATTCCGTCACCGAGACGAAGATCACAGAGCACCACATCCGGATGGAGATGTCCGCTCAGCACAACAGCCTCTTCTCCGGTGGCGGCCTCACCCACAATCTCGATGCCGGGGCGCGTCCCCAGCACTGCACGCAGCCCTGTACGCACCACCGGGTGGTCATCGACAAGCAGTACCGAGACAGTCATTCAACGCTCCTCAACAGTGTTGGCGATGGGCAGATAGCCGGACAGCGCGGTGCCTTCCCCGGGCGCACTCTCGACGTCCAGTCCACCGCCGCGCTCGCGCAGCCGGTCACGCATGAAAGCCAAGCCATAGCTGGAGGTGACGGAGGACGATCGTGCACCCACATCAGAGGGGTCGAAGCCGCGCCCATCGTCGACGACGTCCAATCTGACGGTGTCGTCTGCGTCCAACAGGCTCACCACCACCCTCGTGGCTTCAGCGTGCTGCCTGACATTGGCGAGGGCAGACTGTGCGGTGCGAAGTAGTGCCACTTCCTGCGCCGTGGGGAGACGCGGCAGTGTCGCGTCCACGTGGAGAACGGTGAAAACCCCGGTTTCCTCCTCGAAACGTTGCATCAGACGTTCCAGAGCCATGGCCAGAGCGTTGTCCTGGAGCTCCGACGGCGTCAGCTCTGCCACGATGCGGCGCACGTCCACAAGGCTGTCCGCTGCCAGAACTTCTATCTGTTCCAAGGTGCGCGACGAGCTCGGACCTGCAGGTGCATTCCGCTCTGCGCGCACCAGCAGTGCAATGGAGGACAGGCCCTGGGCAATCGTGTCGTGAATGTCGCGCGAGATGCGTGCTCTTTCTGCGAGGGCTCCCGAGTGTCGCTGCGTGAGTGCCAGTTCCTCCTGCAGATCAGACATGTCCTGTTGGGCAAGCTGCAGGGATTCGACGAGCAATTCCCGCTCCCGCGCGTCCCGGCGCAGTTCCAGGTATCCGCGTGACACACCCAGGGCGAAGATACCCCCAATGAGGGGACCGACGATGTTGGCATACGCAGTGGTTCCGCTGTGGAGCACCGGTGCCAGGGCGACCACAGCGAAGACGAGCAAGGAGAAGGCAATGGAAACCCAGCGTGCCAAGAGGTGTCCCGCCAGCAGCCAGAGTACGAAAGCGAACCACACGAACTCAGCCGAAATGACCACCGAACCCACCCAGATCACGCTCAGACCCACGAGCCAGCCACGGGCAACGGCCTCTCCGAAGTACCCGCGCGGGATGAACACGCCCGCGCCGTAGCACAGCAGCAGTGTGACCGCCGGAACGAGAGCGACGATGACGTCGGTACCTTCGGAAACGGCGCGGGCAACCCCGATGAGGATGAGCGCCACCGCGATCACGTGCTGTCCCACCTGCATGGAGCGCAGTGTCGCGGTGGTCGTGCGTGGACTTCCCCTATCAGCCGATGAGGACGGGTTCCTCTTCATGTACTGGTTCCTCCACTTGGTCAACCCCGGATTCGATGGACCGTGGCCACCACATCGTGTCACCCAGCACTCCGAACAGGGACGGAACGATGATGGTGCGCACCACGAGCGTATCCACCAGGACACCGAGCCCCACAATCAGGCCGAGCTGGCCCAGGGTGACCAACGGCAGGACGCCCAGCGCGGCAAAAACGGCCGCCAATACGATGCCCGCGCTGGTGATGACGCTGCCAGTATGGGCGACGGCGTTGATCATTCCCTGCCGAGTTCCCACCACGTGTGCTTCGGCGCGGGCACGGTGCACCAGGAAGATTGTGTAGTCGATGCCCAGTGCCACCAGGAACATGAACGCCAACAGTGGTACTTGCAAATCCAGCGCGTCCTGGTCGAAGAGTATGCCGCTGAGGAAGGAGCCGGCACCAATGGCCGCTCCAGCGCTGACGAGGTTGACAAGCATCAGCAGCAGCGGTGCAACCAGCGACTGCAACAGCAACAGCAGCACGATGAAACTCACCGCGAGCACCATCGGGGCAATGACCAGCAGATCCCTGGCGTTGCCGTCGCGGGCGTCCAGGTCTGTGGCCGTCGCACCACCCACCAGTGCTTCGGCGCCGGAGATTTTGTGGACGCTCTCGCGAAGATCGGTCACCAGCTCAAGGCTCTCCGGCGTACTGGGTGAATATTCGCCAGTAACCATGACGCGGGACCATTGCCCATCAGAGGTTTCGCCGGTCACCGCTGCGCGGATGACACCATCCAGGTTCTCGGCGGCATCCGTCACCGACTGTGCCTGTGCTGATCTGGTCACGACGAGCATGGGTTGCGATTCACCACCGGGGAAGTGCTCGGACAACACCTCCAGACCGGCGGCGGACTCCGAGGCCACACGAAACTTCTCCACCTGGCTCAACCCCACCTGCGTGCCGACAAGGCCCGTTGCCATGATCGCGAGCAGAGCGAGCCCGGCCCCTAGACCCACAAGTGGGCGACGCACCACGTACGCGGCGACGGCGCGCCAATTCCTTCCCTGCTCCATGCCGGGCCCCGGCTTGGGGATGAACGGCCAGAAGACCCTGCGGCCACACACGGCGAGCACCGGTGGCAGTGCGAACAGCACGGCAGCGAGTGCGATCAGCAGACCGACTGCCGAGGAGATTCCCAGACCTCGGGTGCCCGGAATCACAGCGAATGCCAGCGTCAGCAACGAGAGGACGACGGTGACATTGGATGCCAGGATGGCTGGCACCGTCTTGCGCCAGGCAGACGCGAGCGCTGCACGGTGGTCATGGGAGAGCAGCAGTTCCTCGCGGTAGCGAGAAATCAGCAACAGCGCGTAGTTGGTGCCGGCACCGAAGACCAGCACGCTGATGATTCCGGCATCAAACTGCAACTCAAGCGCCGTGCCCACGGCGGCGGTCACCTTGTTGGCAATCTGATCAGCGAAGGCCACCACCAGCAGCGGAAGGAGCCAGAGGACGGGGGAGCGGTAGGTGACGATCAACAGGATCGCCACAATGATGATGGTCACCAGCAGTAATGTGATATTGGCCCCGTCGAAGGACGAGGTGACGTCGGCACCGAAAGCGGGGCCGCCGGTCACGTGCAGCGTCAGACCGTCCACAGATTGGTCAGCGATGGTGGTCCTCAGATCCTTGACCACTTGGGCCGTCTCTGCGTTGTCCGAACCGACAGTGATGGGCGTGATCATGACGGCAGCCTGCCCATCCTCGCTCGGCATCGCGCCGGTGGCATCGTGGCCGGTCTGGGCATCCAGCTGCGGCTTCAGTGCGCTCATCGTGGCCAGGTCCTCGGAGGTCAGCGCCGCACCGTCGGTACGTGAGCCGACGATCAGCACCGACTGCTCGTCGGCGTCAGGAAATTCGGAGAGCAGCGCTGACGCCTGCGCGGATTCCGAACCGGGCGGCGCGGAGTCATTTCCGGCTGGCGCCGTCGCCGAGTTGAACACGCCGAAGAGGGCGATGAAGACGATGAGGACTACGGCCAGGGATACCCGGGCTCCTCGTCGTGATGTGAGTTTGTCTGAGAGATGCGTGGGTACGCGGAGTTGTGCCATGTAACCCATCCCACCAAGCAGGTGGGGGTTCAGACATCGCCGAAGCGGTTGAACATTGCATCAACCAAATGGTTGATGCACGTCAGATTTCGGCGCCGAGGTTGCCCGACAGGTTGGCGTGGAACCCCTTGGTCTGGCTGTTGAGTCCCACGATGCTGACCTTCTTGCCCATGCGCTCGTACTTGTAGGTCACAGAGTCGAGTGCCGCCACGGTGGAGGCGTCCCAGATGTTGGAGTTCGACAGGTCGATGATGATGTCCTTGGGGTCATCCGGGTACTCGAACTGCGTCGTCAGGTCGTTGCTGGAGGCGAAGAACAGTTCGCCCCTGACCGCATAGTGGGCAATTGCTCCCCTTCCCTCACCGTGAAGGGTCCGCTCCACCGTCACGAAGTGCGCCACCCGGCGCACGAAGAGGACGGAGGCGGCGAGTACGCCCAGTACGACGCCGATGGCGAGGTTGTCAGTGATCACGACGGCGATCACGGTGACCGCCATGACGGTGGTCTCACTGATGGGCATCCGACGCAGGGTGGCGGGCTGGATGCTGTGCCAGTCGAACGTGCCCACTGACACCATGATCATCACTGCCACGAGTGCGGCCATGGGGATGAGTCCCACCAGATCCCCGAGACCGACGACAAGAATCAACAGGAAGACGCCAGCCAGGAACGTGGAGATCCGGGTGCGGGCACCAGAAGCCTTCACATTGATCATTGTCTGACCGATCATGGCGCAGCCTCCCATGCCACCGAACAGGCCGGACAACATGTTGGCGACGCCCTGGCCCCAGGCCTCGCGGGTCTTGCGGGAGTGGGTGTCGGTCACTTCGTCAACGAGTTTCGCAGTCATGAGAGATTCGAGCAGTCCCACCAGAGCCATGCCCAGCGCGTATGGGGCAATGATCTGGAACGTCTCCCATGTGAATGGCACGTTGGGGATGAGCAGTTCCGGAAGGCTGGTGGGCAGCTCACCCTCATCTCCCACGGTGGGAACGTTGAGTGCCAGAACAACAACGGCCACGGTGGTCAGGACGATGGAGACCAGGGGTGCGGGGACCACAGCTGTGAGCTTCGGCATCAACCACATGATGAGCAGACCTGCCCCCACCAAGGGGTAGACGAGCCAGGGAACACCGATGAGGTGGGGGAGTTGAGCGGAGAAGATCAGGATGGCCAGAGCGTTGACGAAGCCGATCATCACGCTGCGAGGGATGAAGCGCATCATCTTTGCCACCCCGAGGACGGCAAGAACTATCTGGAAAATGCCGGCGAGAATCACCGTCGCAATGAAGTAATCCACTCCGTAGTCCCGCGCCACGGGCGCTATGACCAGTGCGACGGCGCCGGTAGCGGCGGTGATCATGGCCGGGCGTCCGCCCAGGAAGGCGATGGACACAGCCATCACGAACGAGGAGAACAACCCGTAGCGGGGATCCACTCCGGCGATGATGGAGAAGGAGATTGCTTCCGGGATCAGCGCCATGGCCACCACGAGCCCGGCGAGTATCTCGCGGACAAGGATGCGGGGCGTGCGCAGCGCGGTGAGCACGGAAGGATCAGGCGCATAGCGAGACTTCTCGCTCGAGGCGAGGCGAACTGCTGTCAAGGGGTGTCTCCTGGGCTTGTCCGGGAAAACCGGGTGGGGCGCTCACAGCGCTGGATCCACGGGTGAGAGTGAAGCGTAACGGGCCGAAAATGTGAACAGGCCGTCGTAGACGATACACAATGAAAGCTGGCTGCAACGAATGTCCACCGCACAATGCACACGTCGCCCCGGATGCGCTCGCGTCGCCATCGTGGTGCAACGGAACTGATTCCTCCGAGCACTACCATCAAATCAACGGGGCAATCCGCATGGGCGGGGCTTCGTCGAACAGAATTGAGGTGGCGGTCACAAGATGCACAATCATTCTCCGTCGCAGGGTCTGGAGGACTTCGCAGAGGCAGCTCGCACGCATCGAAAGCGGCTGGCCATCGCGCTTGGCATCACGGTGACGATCCTCCTCGCGGAGGTGGTGGGCGCCATCTGGACCGGCTCTCTCGCACTGCTGGTGGATGCGGGCCACATGTTGACCGATGCGGGAGGCCTCGCCATGGCCCTGTTCGCCTCCTATTTGAGCGCGAGGGCTACCACGGACCGCCGCACCTGGGGGTTCCGGCGCGCGGAGGTACTCGCGGCAGCCGCCCAGGCGGCTGTGCTGTTGGGCGTGGGGCTCTTCGTCATCGTCGAGGGCATCAAGAGATTGTCGGAGCCTCCCACAATCCCCTCGACGGAGCTCCTGATCTTCGGCATTATCGGACTCGTCGGCAACATCGCCTCCCTGATGGTGCTTGCCTCCAGCCGAAGCGCCAACTTCAATCTTCGTGCCGCGTTCCTGGAAGTGGTCAACGACGCGCTGGGATCCGTGGCGGTCATCATCGCCGCCATCGTCATCGCCATCACGGGGTGGGGTGGAGCGGATTCAGTGGCTGGGCTGCTGATTGGCCTGCTCATCATTCCCCGAGCCGTGAAGCTGCTCATCGAGACCACCAACGTCCTGCTGGAGGCAACGCCCCAGGGGTTGAACCTGGCGGACGTGAGGCGTCACATGCTGGGTCTGCCGGAGGTGCTGGAGGTACATGACCTGCACGCCACCCAGATCGCCACAGGGCTGCCCGTGCTCACCGCACATGTGGTGGTGACCGCCGAGTCCTTCAGCGATGGCTCCCTACCGGAACTGCTGGACCGCATGCAGGACTGTGTGGCCGGTCATTTCGACGTCAGCGTCGAGCACTCCACATTCCAGTTCGAGCCGCCCGAACGAAGCCGCCACGAGAGCCGCACGCATTAGAGCCCGCGCGGATAGGGAGCCGCCTGACCCATGTCGCCTTACACAAGCTCCCGGTGCTCATTGCTTCACGCGCCGAAGGTTGGTATTTCAATCGCTCTCCTCGGCGCGCGCGAGATCTGAGCGTCGCAGTTCCAGGTGGGCCTCCACCTGACGAAGGTCATGGGGGTTCGGTTTGCTGGCTCGGAGATCCTCCATCAGTGTCTCCACATTGCGCCGAACTCGGGCGTCCACGCCGTCGTGGATGGAGGCAGCCTTGATGCGAGTCCCGAGATCGATCAGCGCGGTGAGCACCATCACATGGTCGAGGGCGTAGGGACGGATCTGATCAAATGGCATGTCCACGATCTCGTCGAGACCGACGGTGCCGTAATGAATACGCGCCGTATCGTCGCTCAGCATGGTATTTCCGGGTGCGGGACGCGAGACCGCCATCGTGATGCCACACGCCACCTCTTCGATGGAGTTCACTGCCGTGTAGGGATCATTGGTGCCGGGGGACAGCGCCCGGACCGCCAATTCGAGCACCTGTTGTTCGGCGTAGCGAGTGTCCTGCCAGGCTGAGCGTGAATTGCCGACCCGGAAGTTGCGACGCACCGCACCTCCGATGTCGTCAGCCTTCGATTCCGGCCACACCCGCACCAGCGGCTCATGCGGCAGCACATGATCCCCGACGCGGGGAAGGACTTCCACCACAGCATCGTTGGATGCCGCGACCGAGCACAGCCCCGAGAAGTCGATGCTCGTGATGAAGCCAACCGACTCACTGTTGACGAGCCCCCCGCCGATCTGCAGCGCCTCAGTGTGCACGATGTTCTCCGGCACTTCAGCAGGATGCATCCGGTCCACCACTGACCGGAAGTTCTCGCGTACACCGTGTGCGAGGGTCTCCACCCGCACGGATGTGGCAATGTGATGGATGAACCAGACGAGCACCACTGCGTTCGCAACCGCCATGAGGATTGCGAGATTGACGGCCAGGTGTGGAACGAAGGACGGTAGTCCATTCTGCTCATCCGCCGACCGAATGGTTCGCAGCACCATCAGCGCATACACGAAGGTGGCCACGAATATTCCCAGTACCGCTTGATTTCCGCGGTCGGACATGAAGTTACCCACCAGCCGGGGCCCGTACGTGGCGCTGGCAGTGACAACCACGGAGATGGTGATGGAGAAGGCCGTGGCGGCAACGGCAAGCATCGAGGTACCAATGGCACTCAGCATGGAGCGGGAACCATCAATACCGACACGGTAGACCCATGCGGTCCACGGTGAGCTGAAATCCTCGGACAGCCTGCTATCCAGGGCCACCATGCCTTGCGCCAAGATGACCGCCGTCACGAGACAGATCAGGGGGACGAACCAGAATGATCCGCGGGCCCGCTGCCACCAGTCCATTATTTTCATGGCATCACAGTAGGGCTCCGGGAGCTATCGGGACGAAGTGGGCGGTTTTCCGTCCCTGTCGGGCTCGCGGCCGGGGGCTGTTCGACAGGTGCGGTGACCGTAGCTTCGCCGCGAAGGAAAAAGGCACCGAGGGTGCCCGCCAGCGTGGCGAAGACCGCGACGGAGTACACGGCCAGAACCACGTGGAGAATCTTGGCCAAGCCCGTCTGGACAGAGAAACCACTGCCGGTGATGGTTGCCAGCGCGCTCTCGTAGAACGCCGTGCTGTAGGAATCCTCAGGGGTCAGGGCATACAGCAGCTGGCTGGAGGCGAGGATGACCACCAGCGTCACCGCAGCGAGAGTGCCCAAGCGGTTGGACAGAAGGCGGCCGGCGGAGCGGGAGCCGCGCACACCGGCCGAGAGAATGCCGCCGAACCTGGCCAGACGACTCATACGCAGGAAGCGCAGGAGCCGCAAACTCTGGAGTGCCCGGAAGAACCGGAGGAAGGGCACGAGCAGGAAGATGATCTGCCACCAGTTGCGTTTCCAGAACCGTTTCTGGAAACGCGCGACGTAGGCGCGCAGCAGGAACTCGCTGACGAAGATGGCCCAGAACACCCAGCCGGTGATGCTGAGCGCCAGAGCCCATTCGGGATCACTGACCAACAATTGGCCGAGCACCACGAACAGGAAGATCAGCCCGAGATATCCCATGGGACGATCGAGCCGTGCCGCGAGTGCCTCCGCGGTGTGAAGCCGCCATTCTCCCCCCGACGGCTCGGCCTGCATTTCGCCGTCCACCGGCGCCGCCGTCTGCTCCAATATCACGCCGCCGACACTCCCTTGACCTCCTCCATGGCCGAGCCATTGCCGTACTGGGAACGGGGGATCACGCTGAGAGAGCCATTGGTCTCCAACACGACGGCAGCCACCTCAGAGAAGTCGCCGATGCCTTGGGTTCGCACGGCCTGACGAACCTCGGCTTCGGACAGCCGGTTGCGACGCATCGCATCCTGTTGCAGCTCGCCCCCCTGCAGCAGAACAGCTGGTCGTGACGTGAAGATGGATCGCGCCCAGGGAAGATGCGTCGAGATCCACGCCATCAGGAACTGCAGCCCCGCCAGCAGCGCCAGTGCCATGACGCCTTCTGACCACGACGTGTCCGCGCTGAGAAGCACGGTGGCCAGCGTCGACCCGAGGGAGACCGTCACCACGAAGTCGAAAGCATTGAGCTGGCTGAGGGTGCGCTTACCCGAGACGCGCAGCACTGCCACGAGGGCAATGTAGGCGGCTGAACCCACGAGCAGGATGCGCAACAGATCAGAGAATGAGTCAAACCACATGATGGGGTCCTTGTGCAGTTGGAGGGACGGGCAGGAGCGATGGAACGGGGCTGATGAGAATCGCAGCGTTGTGGGTCACGCTACGACCCGCGGTGCGAGCGGGTCGAAGACGCGTCGGGTTTGATCAGCACACAGCGCCGACCCGAGTTTCGTGTTCACGGCAACGCTCCTTGAATGTTTGATCGTGCCAGGTGAGCTGGCTGGCATTTACAGTAGCCAAGTCCGTGAGCAGGACGAGGTATTCCGTGTGCCAGCGCCGCTGTGATCACATGGACGATACGGCAGCAGCCAGTTCAGGAGCACTACAGGTGACATGGGTATTGACAATCAGTGGCGTGATCCTCATTCTGGTCGGTCTGTGGGACATGTTCCACAGCCTGTTGCATCCACGGGGCCGGGGCACGCTGAGTCATGCGGTTCTGCAGGGAGTGTGGGCATTGTCCCGGTCCCTCAAACATCGCTTCGGCTCCGCGGCCGGGCCAGCGGGCATGGTGGTGGTGACGATTCTGTGGGTGCTTCTCCAGGTGGTGGGGTGGGCGCTGATCTACCTGCCTCAGGTACCGAGCGGTTTCAGCTACGGACCGGGAGTGGATCCCGCTCGCTACCCGGATGTAATGCAGGCGCTCGTTGTTTCTGCGGTCACCCTGAGCACGCTTGGTTTCGGTGATGTGGTTCCCATTCAACCAACGCTCCGCATGCTTGCCCCCGTGCAGGCCCTGACCGGATTTGCCCTGCTTACCGGCGCCCTGTCCTGGTTCACCCAGGCCTTCCCTCCGTTGTCCCGCCGTCGCGCACTGGCCATGGACATTGACGGCCTCGCGGAAGCTGAATACTGCAGTGTCATCGACGATCTGGAGCCGATCACTGTTGCTCAGACTCTCGCGACGCTGTCCAGCGAGGTATCCAAATCTGTGGTGGATCTGGTGCAACACTCGGAGTCCTACTACTTCCTGGAAGTGAATCCGCAGACATCGCTCGCCAACCAGGTGGGGTATTTGCTCAGGGTGCGTGAGGTTTCGGCCGCATCCGCCAATGCCAGTGTTCGTGTGGCGTCTGAGCGTCTGGGGAGTGCGCTGGAGGCATTGTCCACAGAGCTCTCACAACAGTTCCTGTCCTTGGAGGGCTCGACCGAGAAGGTTTTCCGCGCATACGCGCTGGATCATGGGTATCACCGGAACTCGGACACCGCCGGGGTGTGATGGAGGCATGCTGCCTCAAGGCCGACGTGCGGCATCATGGGCGCATGGCCATCCTGATCGACCCGCCCGTGTGGCCGGCTCACGGCACGCTGTTCTCGCATCTGGTCTCCGACGAGTCCTACGCCGAACTCCACGCCTTCGCCGCGGCCGCAGGGATCTCGGAGCGAGCCTTCGATCTGGACCACTACGACGTGCCGATGCACCTGCATGCACACCTCGTCGCCCTGGGAGCAGTCCCGGTGCGATCCTCCGAGCTGGTGCGTCGCCTGATTGCCAGCGGACTGCGGCGGCGCAAGCACCTTGAGCCGCGCTCGGGGTAGGTGCGCCAGCTCGCCGTCAGACAAGGTTCACGAGTGCCACGAAGGTGGTGGTGCCAGCGCCGACGCTCAGCAGCGTTCTCCGTCCCAAAGTGAGGTGGACCACAACGGTCACAGCGGCCGCAGCGGTTGCCTCCCACAAGTACAAAGTCGCCCCGAACGCCGATGACCGAAAGGTGGCAGCCGCGAGGATCAGCAGCAGTCCAGCCGGCATCCATGAGGCCATGTGGCGTACGAAGCGCGATTCACGCAGGGGGCGCAGCAGTAGGAAGGGGATGACCCTGAGCGCGACTGTGATCGCCCCTGCGATCACGAGTGCCCCGATGATGTAGGCGGTCTCAGGCATTCCGGCCTTTCCAGGTCTGCGCCATGTGGCGGATCACGAGTCCTGCTACGAACACCAGGAGTCCCACCGGCAGGGCCTCATCGGGGACAACGATGACGGCAAGGGTGAATCCGGCCGCGGCGATCAGCACCGGGAGCAGTTGCGAGCGGGAACGGAACGCATCGAGCGTAAGCGTGATGAACAGGGCACACAGGGCGAAGCCGAGTCCTTCGATGGGTGCGTCGATGAGAGAGGCGATGAGAACGCCAAGGAGCCCTCCCACGACCCAGTACAGCTGCAGCGCCACCTGCATGGACACCAGACGCCAGGATGTCCATCCCGTCGTGCGGGCATTCGTGATGGCCCATGCCTCGTCGATCAGCGCGTACACCGAATAGGCCTTTGCCACCGGATGTCGCACGACCTCCAGGGGAAAGGAGAACGCGTAGAACACGTGGCGAAAGTTCACGAGGAATGTGGTCAGGGCAATGGTCGCCAGGGGCGTTGTGGCGGCGAGCAACCCCACCAACAACAACTCCATGGAACCCGCGAACACGGCGATCGACAACGCCGGAGCGAGCCACCACGACAGGCCTGAGTTGACAACAAGCAGCCCAAAGGCCACTCCCAGAGGAAACAGCCCCAGTCCGGCCGCGGATGACTCCTTCAACCCAATACGGATCTCCGCACGACGCCTGGGCGCCACTGGCCCCATCACAGACTCCCTCATGGACGGACATGCTCCCAGAGATGGTGAGGAGCGTGCCACCTCACTGGAGCGTGCTGAAATGCTCCACGTTCCTGGCCGTGCCCGACACGATGATGAGATCCTCGGAGGAAACCATTGTGCCCGCAGTGGCATGTGTGAACTCGCTGCCCGCTCGTTTGACGCCGACGACGGTGACGCCGTAGCGCGTCCGAACAGCTGATTCGCCAAGAGAAATTCCACACATGCTCTTCGGCGGACGCGTCTTCACGATGGCGTAGCCGTCGTCGAACTCCATGTAATCAAGCATCCGACCACGCACGAGATGTGCCACCCGTTTGCCCATGTCGTGTTCCGGCCGAACCACGTGGTGGACGCCGAGCCGGGACAGAATACTTCCATGGGAAGCGGTGACAGCCTTGGCCCAAATGTTTGGCACGCCCAGGTCCAGGAGCACGGTTGCCGTCAGGATGCTGGACTCGAGATCTGTGCCAATCCCCACTACAGCCCGGTCAAATTCGTGCACTGAGAGCTGACGCATGGATTCGACATTGGTGGAGTCTGCCTCCACCACGTGAGTGAGGCGACCCGCCAGCGGCTGGACCACTCTGGAGTCCGTATCGATGCCGAGCACTTCCACCCCTTCGGTGACGAGTTCGAGAGCCAAAGATTTTCCGAATCGCCCCAGACCAATGACAACGACGGGGCCATCAGTGGGCAATTTGTGTCTAGCCAATGAGAGGCCGTCCTTCCGGTAGGGTGTATCCCAGTTGTTTCTCACGCAGCGCCAGTGCGGAGACCAAAGTGATGGGTCCAAGACGTCCGACGAACATCAGGCCGACGAGGATGATTTGGCCGAATACTGGCAGGTCTGCCGTGATGCCGGTGGAAAGACCGACCGTGCCGAATGCGGACACAGTTTCAAAAAGCACGTCGCGCAGCGGCAGGGAAGTGATCTCAAGCAGCAACAACGTGGCCAACATGACTAGCCCCACAGACAGCAGCGCGACGGTCAGTGCCTGACGTTGCACACGCGGGCCGATCCGGCGGTCACCAACGTTGACGTCCCGACCACCGCGTACCTCGGCGAGGATGACGAAGAAAAGGATGATGAAGGTGGTGACCTTAATGCCCCCCGCAGTACCTGCCGAACCGCCGCCAATGAACATCAACATACTCGTGGCCAACAGGGTGCCGTCCTTCATCTCTCCGTAGTCCACGCTGTTGAAGCCCGCTGTCCGAGGGACGACGCCCTGAAAAAAGCCTGCTATCAGTCGCCCTGGTTCATCAAAGGCGCCCAGCGTCGCCGGATTGTTCCATTCATTGGCCGTCACGAATGCGATCGCTATGAACAGGATCCCGAAGTACGTCGCCAGGGTCAGGCGAGTGTGGATGCTCCACTTCCGGGGAGTGGCGAAGGACCGTCGCATTTCCAGAAGCACGGGAAAACCCACACCCCCGAGTATGACGGCAGCTGCGATGGGCAGACAGATCGAGGGATCAGTCGCGAAACCGATGAGGTTGTCACTGAAAAGTGCGAAACCGGCATTGTTGAACGCCGAAACGGCGTGGAAAACACCCAAGTACACGGCTCTGACAGGAGCTTCACCGTAGCCGAAAACGAAGCGACCTGTGAGGATCGCCGCGACGACGGTCTCCGTCATGATGCTGACCTTCAGCACCCCCAGCAGAACCCGGCGCACGTCGCCAATCCCCGCACTTCGAGTCTCCTGGGCCGCCGTCAGGCGGGTCCGGAGTCCCATACGGTGAAACATCAGCAAACCCACCAGCGACGCGAGCGCCATGATGCCCAGCCCACCGACCTGAATGAGGAGCAGGATGATCCCTTGCCCGAACCCCGTCCAGTAGAGCGGCGTGTCCACAGTGATGAGACCAGTCACGCACACGGCACTCGTTGCTGTGAACAGCGCGGTGATCAACGGTGCTCCGTCGGGCCCGCTGCGAGCGATTGGCAGCATCAGCAGGATTGTCCCCAGCACAATGACAGCGCCGAACGCCACGACGATGGTTTGCCCGGGAGAGCGCAGGAACCGTCGCCGCGCCTTGCTTCGGGCATCGGGCGAATCCAGAGGACGTTTCCCCGCTGTTGCCTCGGCCACGGAAGAAAAGTACACCGTCAAAGGCGCCGCTGCCGACCCGTCCCGGGGGGGGGGAGCTCTATAGCCGGTGCTGTTTGCGCAATGGGCGAGACGTGGATGCTTCTCAGTCGCGAATGATCATGGCCAGACCACCGAAAGCGGGCAGCTCAATGGAGAAGCCTCGCAGATCATCCACGGTTCCCACCTTGCGGCGGGTACTGAGATCGAAGGCCCTACCACGGGGAAGATGGTCGGACTGCACCCGCGCCTCGATTTTTTCTGCCGAGAAGTTCAGGGCGGTCACCTGGACAGCACCAATCTCCAGTTCGTTGATCAGTACCAGTAGCGATTTGTTGCCCACCTCTGGAACGTCGATGAGCCGCGCTGAGGCGAGGCCGTTGCGCTTGCGCACCTTGAGGATCGCAGCCAGACGTGAGGCGAAGGAGGTCTCCTTCTTGAGTTGCTCCGGAATGGGACCGTAGAGGGCGCGTGCTTTCGGCATGCCTGAGGCAGACTTCTTCGCCTCTGGAGCGGCGCCCAGTACGTCGTAGGCACCGCGCTCGATCCAGCGTGTGTCACCGGAACCGATGAGGGACTTGACCTGTTCACGCTCCAGAGGCAGGGCCCCCACCAGGTCCCACCCGGAGAGAGCAAATACTCCAGGCTGCCAGGCGTTGTACATGCACATGAGCAGGTGGGCTGAGGTGATACGTCGGATGTCGGCCTCGGTGATGGCATTCAGATCGGTGATGCCCAGCGTCGCCGTGACGATGGAGGCCGTGGTGCTGGCGATGCCGTTCTGGGTGAAGACGGCGTTGTAGGGAGCTGCCTCACCCGTCAGTTTGTCCCGCATCGTCTGCCGGATGTGCACTGCCAGCTCGGCTCCAGTGTACTGCTGGCCGCCGAGAGTGTAGACCTCCTCGCGATGGGCGGCCGCGAAGTGGACGAGCTCGTAGGTGAGTTCGTCGTGGTTCTGGAGGGCATGCACCAGCGATGCCTGGTCAACGCCCAGTTCCTGCGCTTCCCGCAGCACGAGACGCAGGAACTCGGTGTCGCTGGTGCACAGCGCCACCTGGGCGGCCGGACGGGTGATGAAGTCGTAGGACAGGTCCGGGCCGACGGCGCCCGTGCGTTGAATGTCGTCGATGGCCAGGTTCAATTCCTGGAATGTGAATCCACCCACCTTGCGCACCAGCGATCCGATGAGTTGGTTCGCGGCCTGGGACATGGGGTGGCCCTCAGACCAGGCAGGTTGATCGAATGTCTTCTCGACGCCGAGGAACCCGTTGGCGTCCAGACGCAGACCGCCGGAGCCGAGATCCAGCAGTGAATGGAGGGCATCACCCATGACCAGACGCATGCCGGCGCACGTGGGGTCCAGCCAGTTGATCGTGGGCTGGCCCTCCTTGAAGTAGTGCAGGTAGACCCAGCGGCGCGTCACACCCTTGGTGTCAGTGATGGGAGGAGTGCAGGACCAGTTGGTCTCCTTCACCCCGGGTTCGTAGAAGATGACGCGCTGGAGGGCACCGATGATGTAGCCCTCACCAGCCAGAGAGGCTTCGGACTCAATGCTCAGGTTCACGGAATCGCTGCCGGCAGGGACGTCGGGCAGTAGGTGCCACGCGGATTCCGGGATGTTGATCATGTGGTAGATACCCGGGTAGTCCCGGTAGTTGAGCTCGGCGAGCCGGAAATCGGCACCCTTGCCCGTGTGACCGGGCACCACGTCGTCGATGATGGTGCCATGGTGACGGGACGCGGTCTCGCACATGGCTCGGAACTCCTCCTCGGTGCCGAAGAGGGGATCAGTGGCCATGCTCATGCGGTCGAAGTGTCCATCGACGCTGGGTGTGGGATCCCAGCCGTCCAGGCCACCGGCCAGCTTGACGGGACCGGTGTGGAGGGCATCGATGCCGATCGCGGAGAACGCATCCCACAGCTCGGGCGAGCCGAGTGCCCCCAGAAAAGACGTGCCGTGCGGGGTGATGTGGGACAGCGGATAGGCGGTGTACCAGACGGAGGCCTGCGCCAGCGCCGCACGGGGATCTGGATGGGCGTACGGATTGGACCACATGGTGTGAGTGCCCGCCAGTTGGCGCGAGACCTTGGTGGCGTCGTGGAGCATGGACTGCTCCTCCAGCCAATCCACATAGGCGCGATTGGAGCCCGTCGGTTCAAAGGGCGGGGTGATGGGGTTGGCGTCGATGTCTTTGCGTCGAGCTCGCGGACGGAGGCGGGCGGGCCGGGCTGCGAAGCGGTGATCGTCGAAACTGAGTTCGGGAAGTTCTTCGGTGGTGTCATCGTCATGGTCCACGCGTGCATCGTGCGCACGATCATCTGCTTGCCTCGTCATTGGCGCAACGCTACAGGTTCCGCCTGCGGGCAGGCATGTTCAGAGGCGATCACTCCTCAACCGATCGAGGAGGTGGAAGTCAGCCGTCGAGAAGTGCAGAAATACCGAACATGTCCTTCAACGCCAATTGGGCGGCGTACCAACCGTTCATGCCGTGAACGGCTGGGCCGGGTGGGGTGGCGCTGGAGCAGAGGTAGACACCGGGGATGGGTGTGCGCCACGGTGCGCGTGAAACGGTGGGTCGTTTGACCAATTGCAACAGCGACAGTTCTCCGTTGTAGATGTCTCCGCCCACCTGATTGAGGTTGTACGACGCGAGATCGGCAGGGCGTCGTGTGGCGGATGCGAGAACGAGATCGCGGACTCCCGGAGCGTGCCGCTCCAGTTCGGCCAGAAGCGCAGGGAGCGGGTCCACCGTGGAGCCTTGGGGGACGTGACAGTACGCCCAGAAGGTATGACCACCGGCGGGTGCGCGGGTGTCGTCGAGGATGGACGGTTGGGCGGCGAGGAAGTATGGGCGCTCCGGCAGACGGCCCTGAGCAACAGCATTCTCGGACAGGGCAATGTCTCGGGCGCTGCCGCCGAGGTGGAGGGTGGGCGAGAGCGCCAGCTCGGGGTCTCGCCATGGGATCGGACCGGAGAGTGCAAGATCCACCTTTGCCACAGCGGATCCGTACCGGTACCGCGACAGTGCCCGTCTGTAGGCTCCGGGGGCGGCCCGGGCGGTGCGCAGCAATTCAGGCGAGGTGTCGAGGAGCACGACGCGGCTGTCGTGTAGTTCGTCGAGGCTCTCGACGATGTGGTTGGTCTCGACGCGTCCGCCGTGCCTTTCGAGCTCTGCCACCATGGCGTCGGCAATGGCTTGAGAGCCGCCGCGCGGATATCCCCAGCCGCCGGCATGACCGTGCGCCGCCAGCAGTAGTCCTGCTCCTGCAGGGGCCAGCGACGGCATTGGTCCTGCGGCGTGCGCCGCGCATCCCGCCAGCAGGGCGGGCGCCTCCTCGGCCGGGAACAGATGCTGCACTCCACCGCTGCCGAGCATGAGGGTACGGAGACCGAACTGTGTCGTAGCAAGGAGATCGCGCGGCATTCGGAGGAGCTGGTGTCCGGTCAGATCCACCACGCCGTCAATGCGCTCGACGAGTGGAGCCATCAAGCGGCGCCACAGTGGGCCGTCGGCGCCCAGATGCTCAACGGTGCGCTCCAAGTCATGCCAGGCGATGGGGGACTGCTGGCCCTCCAGAGGATGCGCATACGACGCCTCCGGGGTGATCCAGTCCAGCGCCTCCAACAATCCGATGGAGCGAAAAAATGGTGAGGTCACGGCGGCAGGATGTATGGCTGAGCAGACGTCGTGTTGGAAACCCGGCAGCGTCAGCTCCCGCGTGCGCAGCCCACCCCCGATGGTCTCTGCTGCCTCCAGCACCAGCACCTCAAGTCCTTCACGGGCCATGGCGATGGCGGCGGCCAGCCCGTTGGGGCCGCTGCCCACCACTGTCACGTCCATGCGCTCCAGTGTGCCCGGCTCCGTCAAAACTCATGTGACACAGCACGAGCGGCGTCGCCCTCACGTGTGGGCGACGCCGCTCGGTGTGCGGGCGGAGCTGCGATCAACCCGGGATCAGAGGGTGACCACCATCTTGCCGCTGTTGGCGCCGCGCATCATGTCGATGAAAGCCTGCGGGGCCTTGTCCAACCCTTCACGGAAGGTCTCATCGAAGGTCACCGAACCGTCATCCAGCCAGCCCGCCATCTTCTGGGCAAACTCGTCGGACTTGTCCTGGAACTCACCGACGAGGAAGCCGCGGATATTCAGCAGCTTGCCGATCGCCATGGCCAGATTACGAGGTGCGCAGGTGGGCTCAGTGGCGTTGTACTGGGAGATGGCTCCGCACATGGCCACGCGGCCGTGAACGTTGAGGCTGGTGAGTGCGGCCTCCAGATGGTCGCCGCCGACGTTGTCGAAGTAGACGTCGATACCCTCGGGAGCTGCTTTCTGGAGCTGTTCAGAGACATCGCCATCGTGGTAATTGAAGGCCTCATCGAAACCGAGCTCCTTGAGGCGGGCGATCTTCTCGGCGGAGCCAGCACTTCCGATGACTCTGGAGGCACCGGAGGCCTTGGCAATCTGGCCGACGATGGAGCCCACAGCGCCGGCGGCACCGGAGACGAAGACTGCGTCGCCTTCCTTGAAATGGCCTGCGTAGTTCAGTCCGGCATAGGCAGTGAGTCCGGTCATGCCCAGCGCACCCAGGTAGGCAGATTCCGATGCCAGCGCCGGATCCACCTGTTTGGCGCTGGACGCTTCAACAACGGCGTGCTCACGCCACCCAAGGCCATGCAGCACCGTCGCGCCCACCGGGACATCGTCACTTCTGGAGGAAATGACTTCGCCCACGGCGGCACCGTCGAGGGGCTGATCGATCTGGAAGGAGGCGGCGTAGGACTTCGTGTCGTTCATTCGGCCACGCATGTACGGGTCGACTGACATGTGGTGGTTGACCACGAGAATCTCGCCATCTTTCAGGGCGGGAATGTCCACCTCTTCGAGACGGAAGTTCTCGGGTGTGGGCCACCCGTCGGGGCGGGAAGCCAAGTGAATTTCGCGGGTTGTCGTGGGGAGTTCTGTCATGGTGATATGTCCTTTTCCTACTTTTTGCGTCAGGGGATGGATGGGGTCTCGCCGGATGCTGAAAGATCCCCGATGGTGGAGTCTCCGATGAGACGACGGGCGAGTGCTCGTAGCGTGGCGGCCTCGTCCGTAGTGATGTCGAGAGCTGAGGCCACGTCGCGCTGGACCCGGAGTACGGGAGCCTTCATCTCGTGGCCGCTGGACGTGAGCCGGACATGAACACGCCGTTCGTCATCGCTGGCGCGATGCCGTGTGACGAGCCCCAGCGCTTCGAGTCTTTTCAGCAGCGGGGACAGCGTGCCGCTGTCCAGGTGAAGCCGTCGGCCGAGCTCCTTGATGGTGATGTCGTCGCTTTCCCACAAGACCATCAGCGTGACGAACTGGGGGTAGGTCAGACCGAGTTCAGCGAGCCCTTCACGATACGCACTTGTGATGGAGCGCGACGCGGCGTAGAGCGCAAAGCACAGTTGGTCATCGAGTCGCCCAGAGTTGTCCATGATCAGGGGGCCTGCATGCGTGGATAGTCGGTGTAGCCTTCGGCGCCACCGCCGTAGAAGGTTGCCGACTGTGGCTCATTGAGTGTGGCGTCGGCGCGCCAGCGCTCGGCGAGGTCCGGGTTTGCGATGAACGGGCGGCCGACCGCTACAAGGTCCGCCTGCTTCTTCTCGAGGATGCTCGCTGCGTCGTCTTTCGACGTGATGGAAGCGAATCCCGAGTTGAGCATGAAAGGTCCATCGAAGCGATCACGAAGGTTGGCCGTCAGCTCAGCTCCGGGGTCGGCAAGGACACTCAGGTAGGCAAGACCCAGTGGAGCGATGCCGTCGACCAGTGCCTCGTAGGTCTGGCGCGTATCGTCGGCATTCTCCTCCACAACGCCCTGGACATTGTGTGCGGGGGAGATGCGCAGGCCCACACGCTCGGGCCCGATCGCGTCCGAGACAGCCGTGACGGTCTCGATGACCAGACGTGCCCGACGCGCGGGAGAACCCCCATATTCATCCCCACGGACATTCGAGGAGGGGGCGAGGAACTGGTGCAGGAGATAGCCGTTGGCTGCATGGAGCTCCACGCCATCCAGACCCGCCTCAACCGCTGATCGCGCTGCGTGGACGAACTCGGCGACGACGTCGGCAATCTCGTCCGTTTCCAGGGACCGTGGCACAGGGTAGGGCTGCGGTCCAGAGGCAGTGATCACGCTTCCTGGCGCGGCGATGGCGCTGGGAGCAACGGTCTCGAGACCGTTTTTGTTTTCCGGGTGGGAAATCCGTCCTGCGTGCATGACCTGAACGAAGATGTGCCCGTCGTTGTCATGCACGGCCTTGGCGACACGGCGCCAACCGACAATCTGCTGGGGGGTGTGGATGCCGGGAGTGTTCAGGTAGCCCTGCCCGACGGCACTCGGCTGAGTGCCTTCGGCGATGATCAGTCCGGCGCCAGCGCGTTGGGCGTAGTACTGCGCATTCATCTCCGATGGAACCATGTCTTCGCCCGCGCGATTACGTGTGAGGGGCGCCATGACGAACCTCTGTGGCAGGTCCATGGTGCCAATGCGAATGGGGGAGAAAAGATCAGTCATAACTCCATTGTACGCAATTGAGTTGTGCTCAGCGAATCGGCGGGTAGGTGCACCTCTTGCCTGTGCGGTGCTTACTGCCAATGGCTGGGACTTGCAGAACGAGCGTCGAGGACTACGTGGCGATGGGACGGCCGGGATCCGTGATCCAATCGCTCCACGAACCGGCATAGACGCCCAAGTCCTCTGTTACACCGGATACTGCTGCTGCCAGCGCGACGTGACAGGCCTGGAATCCTGAGCCGCAGTATGTGGCGGCCGAACCTTGACCATCCACGCCCACGTCTTTGAAGCGTTTCTTCAGCTCCCGTGGCGGAAGAAACGTCCCGTCCTCCCGCACAAGGTCCAGCGCAGGCAAGGAACGCGCCCCAGGAATGTGTCCAGCCACCGGATCCACGGTTTCAGCCTCACCCCGGAATCGGTTCGCGGGACGGCCATCCACGAGAACACCGGATGCCGCAATGTCGGCTGCCCCTGCGGCATCGAGCGAATGCAACCGTGCTTCGGTGGCCGCGAACTCGCCCACCTCCACCCCCTCATTCACGCCCTCCTCCACAGCGTGACCGGCTGATCGCCAGGCGCCCAGCCCACCGTCGAGAACTGCCACATCCTCATGGCCGAAGTGACGCAACAGCCACCAGGCACGGGCGGCCGCGATGGACTTCCAGTCGTCGTAGACCACCACGCCACGATCTGACGTCACGCCCGCCGCCCGCATCCCAGTTTCAAAACTCTCCGGCGTGGGTAGTGGATGTCGTCCGCCGGAGCCATCGGTTTCCGGCCCTGACAGCACCTTCATGGCGTCCACGAACCGGGCCCCCGGGATGTGTCCCTGTTGGAATGCTTCCCGGCCATCCGCTGACCCGGGCCCCGCCCAGCGAATATCCAGGACCGTTGGTGCGGAGAGCGGATCACGGATGCGGGCAGCGAGTTCTGCGACGGTGATGAGCGGGGGAGTGTCCATACCCCGGGAATCTAGCGCAGCACGATTTCGTACTTGCGCGTAGGTCCACGTCACATCTGCACCCCGACGGCGTGGTGTCCGTGCTGCTCGATGCGTCCGTCGTTCAAGTCTCCGCAGCGCCCGGCTGTCCATCAGGTGGACAGGCTGTGGCTCGCGGGAATAGAGCGGGCACCGTGGTGGTTGAGCCCACGAGTCCATCGATCGCGGGTGGGATCCAATGATGCCTTTCACGAGAGACACACCATGACGTATCGCCCCGAAACCCTCGCCGTGCATGCCGGGCAGGAGCAGGCCGATCCTGCGACAAACTCGCGCGCCGTGCCGATCTATCAGACGGTGTCCTACACGTTCGACGATGCCGAGCACGCCGCCGACCTGTTCGCCCTGCGCAAGCCCGGCAACATCTACACCCGCATCATGAACCCCACGCAGAACGTGTTCGAGGAGCGGGTCAATGCACTGGAGGGGGGAGTGGGGGCTCTCGCGTCGGCCTCGGGTGCATCGGCGGTGACCTATGCGGTGCTCAATCTCACGTACGCGGGCGACAACATCGTCGCGCTCTCCACGCTGTACGGAGGCACGTATGCGCTATTCGCCCATACTCTCCCGCAGTTCGGCATCGAGGTGCGCTTCGTGGATCCGGCAAAGCCGGAGGATCTTGCTGAGCACGTGGACGAGCGGACCAAGCTTGTTTTCGGAGAGACCATCGGCAATCCGTCACTCAACGTCATTGATCTTGATGCGTGGACCGACGCCGCACATGCGCACGGCCTGCCGTTCATTCTGGACAACACTGTCGCCACCCCTCTGCTGACACGGGCATTCGACCACGGCGTGGACATCGTCGTGCATTCGGCCACCAAGTACATCGGCGGGCACGGCACCACCCTGGGCGGCGTGATCGTCGATTCCGGCAAGTTCGACTGGGCCGCGCATGCTGAGCGCTTTCCCGGTCTGACGCAGCCCGACGATGCCTACCACGGCGTGGTGTGGACCGAGGCTGCTGGAGAAGCCGCCTACATCATCCGGGCGCGCACCGTGCTGTTGCGCAACACCGGCGCCACGATCTCGCCCATGAATGCGTGGCTTCTGCTGCAGGGGCTGGAGACACTGCACCTGCGCATGGAGCGGCACTGTTCCAACGCCCTCACCATTGCCAGGTATCTGGAGAACCACGAAGCGGTGGCCTGGGTGAACTATCCGGGGCTGGAGTCCAGCCCCTCCCACGAGATCGCCAAGCGGGTTCTGGCCGAGGGTCAGTTTGGGGGACTCGTGTCCTTCGGGCTCAAGGCCGGACGCGAGGCGGGGACGTCGTTCGTCGGGGCGCTTGAGCTCTTCAGCCACCTCGCCAACATCGGCGACGCCAAGTCCCTGGTGATCCACAATGCCTCCACAACCCACTCACAGCTCTCCGATGAGGAACTGGAAGCGGCGGGCGTGCCGGGGGAGATGGTGCGTCTTTCCGTCGGCATCGAGCACGTCGACGACCTGATCACCGCACTTGAAAAGGCTCTGTCTGCCGTCTCCTGAGATCAGGCGGGATTGCGACAACAGTGACGTGGATGGCTTGCACGCTCTGGTCGCGCGTCACCCCCCAAGTTTTCGCACCGTGTAGCTCTGGATGGCTCCTCTGCTGCGTGGGGGTGGCGTCGTTTATCACGGTCCCGCAACGGTGTGACCGAGTTGCTCGAAGTGGGTCCCCGGGGGTGCTAGCGTCTTTTCACTTGCCCCGCTGCGACGCTGGGCACATCGAAAGGATTGACCCATCATGCGCAAGCATTTCCTCGCCTTGGCAGCAGCCGGTCTGGCGCTCACACTCACGGCGTGTGGCGACTCGGCAACGCCCGAAACCTCTGACCCGCCTGCCGGTGACACCCCGGGCACAGAGACCTCCGCACCCATGGAGGACGCCGGCACCCTCTCCATCTGGATGGATGAGAACCGCATCGACGCCTTCACCGCACTGGGGGAGAATTTCAAGACCGCCACTGGCATCTCGCTCGACATCATCGAAAAGCCCACCGAGGACGTCAAGACCGACTTCATCACACAGGTTCCCACCGGGGAGGGTCCTGACCTCATCGTCGGCGCCAATGACTGGGTGGGTGACCTGTCCAACAACGGCGTGATCGCCCCGCTTGAGTTGGGTGCGAAACTCGACGGCATGAGTGAGCCCGCTGTCAAGGGCTTCACACTGGACGGCAACCTCTACGGCGTGCCCTACGCCGTGGAGAACCTCGCCCTGGTGCGAAACAATGCACTCGCGACGGATACCCCCGCCACATTCGATGAGCTCATCGAGCAGGGCAAAGCCTCCGGGGCGCAGTTCCCGGTCATCATCCAGCAGGGCGACGCCGGCGATGCCTACCACCTGTACCCGATCCAGACGTCCTTCGGTGCGCCCGTTTTCACCACGGACGACAGTGGTGAGTACACCGGTGAACTGGGAATGGCTGGCGAAGAAGGGGTGGCTTTTGCTGAGTACATCAAGAAGCTTGCCGACGAGGGAATCCTGAGCGCTTCAATCGGTGGCGACCAGGCGAACCAGGCCTTCATGGACGGCAAGAGTCCCTACATGATCACCGGCCCGTGGAACATTCCTGCTTTCGAGGAAGCCGGCCTTGATTTCGCGGCGATGCCGGTGCCGTCCGCGGGTGGAGAGCCAGCACGTCCCTTCCTGGGCGTTCAGGGCGTCTACCTGTCCTCCCAATCCGAGCAGGCGCTTCTCGCCAACCAGTTCCTCGACTACATGGCCACGGCCGAGGCACAGGACACCTTGTATGAGGAGTCCCGCCGCACGCCCGCGCTCGAAGAGTCCGCCAATGCAGTCGATGATCCCATCCTCGAAGGGTTTGGTGAAGCAGGCGTGGACGGGGACCCACTTCCGGCGATCCCTGAGATGGGCGCCGTGTGGACCTTCTGGGGTGCTGCGGAGTTGTCCATCGTTGACGGCAGTGCCGCGGATCCTGCTACTGCGTGGAACACGATGATCACCAACATTCAAGGTGAAATCTGAAGCTTTTGAGCAGTGCCTGATGTGGGGGCCCGCTGGGCCCCCACATCACCCGCAGGTTCGAGAGCGACGCGATAGGACGGCCAAGTGAGCGACACTGCTGAGAAGGAGCGCACAGGCGCTCCACAACTTTCCCATGCCCGTGACTTCTCCCGTCCGGGCTTCTACGTGAAGCTCGTCCTGATGGCGCTCGTCAATGCCTTCGGCATTTTCGGCATCCTCGCATCCCTGCCCGGGGACGACTGGCCGGTGCTGATCTTCCTCGCCGTCACGCTGGTGATTGCGAATTACGTCTACTTCTCGAAACGGTCCATCCCGGCCAAGTACCTGATGCCCGGTTTGGTGTTTCTGGCTGTGTACCAGCTGTATGTGATGGGCAATACCGCTTATGTGGCCTTCACCAACTACGGCGACGGCCACAACGATGCCAAGCAGCCCGCCATCACCCAGATTCTCAAGACCTCCGACCGTCGGGTGGAGGGTACGGACACCTTCCCTGTCACCATTCTCGAACGCAATGACCAATTGTCGTTCGCCATCGTGCGGGACGGCGAACCCCGGATCGGCACTCAGGAACAGCCCTTGCAGGATGCCTCGGACGCGATGGTTGACGGTGATCGAGTGACGGAGGTTCCCGGCTACGAGGTACTGAGCCTGGGAGACATCCAGTCCAGACAAAACGATGTGCTCGATCTGCGGGTGAGTCTCAGTGATGATCCGGACGACGGCTGGCTCCGGACTGACAATGGGACACTGTCCTACATCGCCAAATCGTCCCTGACCTACGACGAGGAAGCTGACGCCTTCACTTCTCCCGACGGCAAGGTGTACGCGGCTGATCCGGACCGAGGGCTGTTCGTCGCCGACGACGGCACTACCCTGACCCCCGGCTGGCGCGTGCTGGTGGGCGTGGACAACTTCTCAGCCATGTTCACCGACGCGCGGCTCTCGGGTCCGTTCTTCAAGATCATGCTGTGGACCTTCGCCTTCGCCATCTTGTCAGTACTGACGACGTTCGCGCTGGGTCTGGGGTTGGCGACCATCTTCAACGACCCACGGGTGAAGGGACGGGTGATCTACCGGGCGCTGTTCATCCTGCCCTACGCCTTCCCCGGCTTCCTCGCAGCATTGGTGTGGAAGGGGATGCTCAACCGACAGTTCGGCATCATCAATCAAACCCTGCTGGGCGGTGCGGACATCAACTGGTTGGGGGACGGAAATCTCGCGAAACTGTCCATCCTCGGCGTGAACCTGTGGCTCGGATTCCCCTACATGTTCCTCGTGTGCACGGGAGCGCTGCAATCCATCCCGGGGGAGTTGAGCGAAGCTGCAATCATGGATGGCGCCGGGCCCTTCAAACGATTCCGCAGCGTGACACTACCGCTGCTGCTGGTTTCGGTGGCGCCCCTGCTCATCGCGAGCTTTGCCTTCAACTTCAACAACTTCTCACTCATCTACATGCTGACGGGAGGCGGTCCCAACTTCCCCGGCTCCCCGATCATTGTGGGTGACACCGACATCCTGATCTCCATGGTCTACTCCGTTGCCTTCGAATCCGGCGTCAAGCAGTACGGACTGGCCTCAGCAATGTCCATCGTGATCTTCGTCATCGTTGGAGTCATCTCGTGGCTCGGCTTCCGCCAAACACGCAAGCTCGAGGAGATCATGTGATGTCACATCAAGTGGAAAACGATACCCGGTTGAAGGGCTCCAGATGGTGGAAAGAAGTGGGATGGAAACACATCCTGGCCGTCGTCGTCATCGCCTTCTGTGTCTTTCCCCTGCTGTATGTGCTCTCGGCCTCACTGAGCCCCGGTGGAACTCTCACCGGCTCGGCGACATTGTTCAGCGAGGTCTCCGGCGAGAACTACGTGGAGCTCGTCAATACCAACTTCCCTCGATGGATGCTCCACTCGCTGGTCGTGAGCACCGCCACGGCGGTGGGGACCATCGTGATGGGGGCGGCAGCAGCCTACGCCTTCAGCCGGTTCCGGTTCGTCGGCAGACGCGGTGGTCTGACTGCTCTGCTCATCATTCAGATGTTCCCGCAGATGCTGGCCTTCGTGGCCATCTTCTTGTTGCTGCTGACACTGCGCGACATCTATCCCTTCCTCGGGTTGGGCGAGTTGATGGGACTGATCGCCGTTTATCTGGGTGGGGCATTGGGTGCCAACACCTTCCTGATGTACGGCTTCTTCAACACCATTCCCAAGGAACTGGACGAGGCGGCCAAGATTGATGGTGCCACGCATGCCCAGATCTTCTGGGGGGTTGTGATGCGTCTTGTCACGCCGATCCTTGCGGTGGTGGGGCTCTTGTCATTCGTAGCCACCTACGGCGAGTTCATCCTGGCCAGGATCGTCCTCGCCAGTCCTGAGAACTACACACTCGCCGTCGGGCTCTACGTCTGGGCCTCCGACGAGCGCAATGCGCCCTGGTCGGTGTTCGCCGCTGGCGCCGTGTTGGCCGCCATCCCCATCATCCTGTTGTTCATGTACCTGCAGAAGTACATCGTTGGAGGTCTGACGGCTGGCGGTGTCAAGGGCTGATCCTCGCGAGGCCTGCGTTGCGGCGGTGGTCGCTGTTCTCACGGCCGGGAGACATGCACCACAATGGGCCCCGTGGAAAGAGACAACGGCGGGCGGGAGAGCACAGTGAGCCAGACCCTGCGACTCTTCGATGCCCCCACTCCACTCGAACTTCGCAGCGGCGCCACGCTTGACGAGGTGGATGTCACCTTTGAGACCTACGGGCGCCTGAATCCCGAAGCAAGCAATGCTGTGTTCATCTGCCACGCGCTCACCGGGGACGCGCATGCGGCCGGTTGGCGCGAGGGGGACAGTCGGCCGGGGTGGTGGGACACCATGATCGGCCCGGGCAAACCAGTGGACACCAACACATGGTTCGTCGTCTGCGCCAACATCCTCGGCGGGTGTCAGGGGACCACGGGCCCATCATCGACCAACCCTCGGACAGGCGAGCCGTACGGCCTCGACTTCCCCCTGCTCCACATGGCGGATTTCGTCACCGTCCACCGAGCACTCGGCCACCATCTGGGCATCAGGCGCTGGGCGGCCGTGATCGGTGGCTCTCTGGGAGGCATGCAGGTCCTCCAGTGGGCGCTGGATCATCCCGAGGACATGGGCAACGCCGTCGTGCTGGCCGGCTCCTCCCGCCTGACCGCCCAGAACATTGCCTTCTCAGCTGTGGGCCGCCAGGCCATCATGAAGGACTCCGGATTCCGTGCTGGGCGGTTCCTCTCCGAGGGAACGGCTCCCAAGAAAGGACTCGCTGTGGCCCGGATGATGGCACACATCACTTACCTGTCGGAAACGGCATTCACCGAGAAGTTCGGGCGCGCCGCGCAATCGGGCGAGCTGACACCCAACTTTGGCGTCGATTTCGCGGTGGAGAGCTACCTGGATCACCAGGGGGAGGCCTTCCAGTCCCGCTTCGATGCACTCAGCTATCTCTATCTGACACGGGTCATGGACTACTTCGATCCGTTCGCCGTCACGGGTGCCACGGATGCACTCGCGGCTGGACGTGTGAAGTTCCTGGTCATGAGCTTCGACACAGACTGGCGGTTCTCCACCGAGCACTCACGACGCATCGTCCGTCATCTGGAGGGAGCCCGGGTACCCACCTCCTTCCGGGAGATCCGTTCCCTATGGGGGCATGACTCCTTCCTTCTTGACATTCCCACTTACCATGACTCAATCCGCGCGTTCATGGAACGTATCGCCGATGAGCGCTCAATCTCTGTAAGTGGGACGCGATGAGTGACACGTTGAGGCCGGATCTGGAGCTCATCGCCCAGTTGATCCCACAGGATTCCCGCGTGCTGGATCTGGGCTGTGGCGACGGTGAACTGCTGCGGCTGCTGATCCGCAAGGGATGCACCGGCACCGGGGTGGAGATCGAGCCGACTCAACTGGTCGCTGCTCTGCGTGCCGGAGTGGATGTGATTGATCTGGACCTCAATTCACAGCTCGATGAGTTCGCCGACGACTCCTACGACGTCGTGATCCTGTCACGGACCCTGCAGAACGTGCAGAAACCGCGTGACGTTCTGGAACAGATCAGCCGCATCGCAGTGCACTGCGTGGTGTCCATGCCCAACTTTGCCCACTGGAGCAGCCGGGCCCGGCTGGTTTCCGGCAGGATGCCGATAACGAAAGACCTGCCGTACCCCTGGTACGACACGCCCAACCTGCATTACACGTCCTTGAAGGATCTGGAGCCGTTGTTCCGGAGTCTGGGACTGCGCATTGATCGGTGCATCCCCCTCAACGCGCGGGGTGAGGCGCACATCCTGGGAAACGTGGCGTCCAACATGTTCGCCAGTTCCGCCGTGTATCTCCTGCACGCCAGCCGCTGACCTGATTCACGAGCAGGCGTGCACCAAGCGGCTCAGGGGGCCAGCAAGACCGAGCCTTTCCGAGAGCTCTGCGACGCGTGCCGCGTCCACCGTGAGGGGCAACTTTGCCGGCACGGCGACGGGAAGATTGAGGACAACTGACACCACGGCCTCCGCCTTCAGGATGTATTCCGCGGATTCGGTGATGCTTCTGCGGATTGCCGGGGAGATGGTGCCTGTGCCGTGCATAGCCGCAGAAACGAGTTCCTCCAGCGAACCGAATTCCCGGGTCAACCGAGCCGCGGACTTCTCACCCACCCCCTTCACTCCCGGCAGCCCGTCAGAGGGGTCACCACGCAGCACGGAAAAGTCCACGTAGCGTCCGGGTTCGACGCCGTACTTGTCCAGCAGCCATGCAGAGTCCACCACCAGATGCTTGGCGACCCCCTGGCCCACCCAGATCACGCGGGTGGTGTCGTCAACGAGCTGAAAGAGATCACGATCACCAGTGACCACCCAACAACGGCCGTCGTGCTGGGCGGCCAATGATCCGAGCACATCATCTGCCTCGTGCTCCGCTGCTCCCATGATGGGCATGCCCACAGCCTCCAACACTTCACGAATCAACGGCACCTGCACACCGAGTTCATCCGGGGTCTCCTCGGCGTCCACACCTTCCGGGACTTCGTCGATGACCCGGTGGGCCTTGTAGGAGGGCACGAGAGCGGTGCGCCATGCTGGGCGCCAGTCGTCGTCCCATGCGCACGCGATCCGCCGGGGGTTGTACTGCTCCGTCAGCCGAGTGATGGCGTCCAGCAGTCCTCTGATGGCATTGACAGGAGTCCCATCAGGCGCCCTCAGACTGGAGGGGACGCCGAAGAATGCGCGGTAATACAGATACGAGGTGTCAAACACCATCAACGAGTCATGCTTGTCCTGTTCGCGTGGCGCGCCGTCCGTGGCTGCTTCGTCAATTGGCCGGGCAACGCGATCCTCATCAACCATAAGCCCATGGTGGCACGCAGGACGCCCTGCAGGTGGCAGGTATTCTCATCACTGTGATTCCGTTCTCCCGTCCAGCCCTGCCCACGGGCATCTCCCTTGTGCTGGCGGCGTGCACTGGGCTCCTGCTGGGAGTGGGGCAGGCCCCAATGAGTGTGTGGCCGGCAACCATCCTCGGCCTCGCCCTGTTCACATGGCTCGTGGCTGGCCGCAGTGTGGGGCAGGCGGCGGGCCTCGGTGCAGTGATTGGCCTGGTAATGAATGCCATCACCATCCACTGGGTCTATGTCCTGGGTGTGCCGGTGGCCTTCGCGCTGGTGGTGTTCATGTCACTGTGGGGTGTCCTGCTCGCGATGATGGTCTCATTGATCACCCGTCTGCGCGGCTGGGTGTTCCTGGTCCCCGCGGCATGGGTGGCGGTCGAGATGGCCAGCGGGCGGGTGCCTTTCGGCGGTTTCCCATGGAACAGGCTTGCCTACACCACCGTCGATCAGCCAATGTCCGGGTGGCTGCCGTGGGTGGGCGCCACGGGCGTGGCCTACCTCTTGGCGCTCCTGGCGCAGTTGACCCTGACGGCCGTTCTTGAGCCTCGGGTACGACTCAGGGTGGTGGCAGCCGCCGCCGTGCTCTTCGTGGTCGGTGGGGCGCTGAAGTTGATTCCCCCGATGGACCCGGAACAACAGATCAGCATTGGCGTCGTCCAGGGCAACGTGAATCGAGAACTGCATGGAACGGCTGCCTACGCCAGTTCGGTCACCAACAACATGCTGAGCGAGATGATCTTCCTGATGGCGTCGAATCGGGCACTGGGCGAGGAATCGCTGGATTTTGTGCTCTGGCCGGAGAATGCCACAGATCGTGATCCCCTCACGCGCCCCGAAACGCGCTCACTCGTGGAGACTTCCACCGCCATCGCGGGCGTTCCCATCCTCGTGGGCGCCGTGATGGAAGGTCCTGACCCGGGAACAACCCGCCAAACCTCCGGGATCTGGTGGGATCCGGATACAGGTCCGGGGGACCGGTATGACAAGCGCAACTTGGTGCCGTTTGGGGAGTACATCCCTTTTCGTAGCTTCCTACTGCCACGGCTGCCCATCCTGGAACAGATCGGCCGTCAATCCATCCCGGGTACTGAACCGGGGGTGATCGAGGCCCCCATCGCTGAGCACGAATCTCTCCGGGTGGGCAACATCATCTGTTTCGAACTGGCGTGGGATGACACGGTCTACGACACCGTGCGGGGGCAGTCGGATGTCATCGTCTCGCAGAGCAACACCAATACCTACGGGGGTACCTTCGAGGTGCCGCAGCAATTGGTCATCAATCGAGTACGAGCCATGGAACTGGGGCGTGAGGTGGTGGTCTCCACACTCAATTCTGTCTCCGCTCTGGTGGATGCCACCGGTGCTGTGCACGAACCCACAGCTGAGTTCACGGCTGCTCATCGAAGTTTCACCGTGCCTCTGCGGACCAACGTCAATCTGGCGGTGATCCTGAGCCCGTGGCTGGGAATCACTCTGACCGTCGTCGGATTCGGCGCAGCGGGCTTTGCCGGGGCGCGGGGGTGGCGAACTCGAGCCTCGGATAGACTTCCGCGACAGTCCCCGGCAGCGAATGGAACCAACCCATGAAGCAGTATCCGCCCCTCGGTACCACCCTGGTGATCATTCCCACCTACAACGAAGCCCAGAATATCGAGAGCATCACCGGACGCCTGCGCAAGGCAGTTCCCGAGGCACACATCCTCGTTGCCGACGACAACTCCCCTGATGGAACCGGCGACATCGTTGATCGACTCGTCACTGCTGATGATCACATTCACGTCCTTCATCGCAAGGGCAAGGAAGGGTTGGGAGCTGCGTATCTCGCTGGCTTCCACTGGGGACTGGACAATGGCTACGGGGTCATCGTGGAACACGACGCCGATGGATCCCACCAGCCGGAACAACTGCCGTCGCTGCTGGAGGCGCTCGCACAGGCGGACATGGTCAAGGGGTCGCGTTGGGTCAAGGGCGGCAGCGTGGTCAATTGGCCCATGTCGAGAGAAATCCTGTCCAAGGGCGGCAACCTGTGGACAAGGCTCTGGCTCGGCATTCCCCTCAAGGACGCCACGGGCGGGTTCAACGCTTTCCGGGCCGAGACCCTACGGAGCTTGGGGCTGGACGACGTTGCCTCAGCGGGCTATTGCTTCCAAGTGGACCTGGCATGGCGCGCGCTGAAGACCGGGCATACGGTGGTGGAGGTTCCCATCGAGTTCGTCGAGCGTGAGTTCGGCGATTCCAAGATGAACCGCAGCATCGTCGTGGAAGCCATGATTCGAACGGCTCTATGGGGAATCGACTATCGAGCAGGTCAAGTGAAACGTTTGGTTTCTCGTCTCACGGGTAAAGGTAAGACGGCGGAGATATCAAAGAACGATGCCTGAGCAATTCCGAAGCCGGGTGACGACCTCCCGCATACCAGCTCTGGCCCTGTCAGGGTTTTTCGTTTTCATCCTGGCAGAGGTGGCTCTGCTGGTTTTCGTCTCCACACAGGTGGGGTGGTGGACACTCGCTGCCCTGATGATATCGACGGTTTTGGGGGCCTATCTTCTCCAACGCGAGTGGCGCAAGGCGTGGAGGCATCTGTCGGAATCTCTGAAGACAGGCAGTCTGCCCACTGGGAGAACGGCCGACGCGGCACTGGTCCTCATGGGAGGATTCATGCTCATCATGCCGGGCTTCATCACCGACATTGTCGGCCTGTTGCTGCTGCTGCCCTTCACCCGGCCCGGCGTCCGCTCCGTGCTGGGATGGTGGGTGGGACGGGCCATGTCCGAACACACACAAACCCCCTCCAACCCGGCCTCACCAAGCACCGTGATCGAGGGGGAGGTTGTGGGTGAGGGTAAGGATTCAGCGGTGGAAGGAAACCTCATCTTGCCGGATCATCCCACGGATGAGGACGACAGGCCCTGATTTGTCCGGGCCCCGGCGTCAGTACAATTCGTCGGAATCACGCAGCTTGTCCAGTTGCTCGGCCAGGATGTCTTCCAGCTCCGGAATGGAGCGGCGTTCCCGCAGCATGTCCCAGTGCGTGCGCACAGGCTTGGTCTTCTTCTCCTCGCCCACCTCACCATCTGCTCGCACTGCAATCGAGCCGCACTTTTTGCACTCCCATTCAAACGGAAGCTCTGCTTCCAGGGCGAAAGCGACCTCGAAGTGGTGTCCCTTCGGGCAGTCGAACGCCACATTCTGACGTCCGGCGAACTCAATACCCTGTTCGTCCTCAAAGCTCTTGGCGCCCAGTCCGACGCCCCGCAATGCACGATCTGCCATGTGTTCTCCCTCCTTCACTCTTGGTCTACTCGTTGTTCAACGAACCGCAGAGGTCTCAGGTTCCCTCAGAAGTAGACCACATCCCCCGGGTGTGCAGTACAGCTTTCAACAGATCCGGTCTGTCTGTGATGATCCCGTCCACTCCCAGATCCAGCAACCTGTGCATGGTGTCCTTGTCATCGATAGTCCACACATGGATTTTACGGTCGGCGGCGTGGACTGCGGCGACGGTTCTCGGCGTCACGAGTTGCACGGTGACGGGTCCCCTGTTGTGGGATATCGGTACCTGAAACACCACCTGTGCCCCTCTCGGGTCGCGACGGCTCACACGGCCCGCGGACATCAGCAGCACCTCGGACGTGGCGGCGGCCGTCGTCACCCTTGGCATCAGCCGGCGGAAGCTTCGTATGTGTGACCCGGAGAAGGAGCCCACACATATCCGGGCTCCGGCGTTGTGACGGGAGATGGCACGCGCGAGCAGCGGAACGGCTCCCGGGGCCTTCAGATCGATGTTGAAGCGGGTTTCCGGGAAGGCCTCCAGCAGTTCGTCCACCGTGGGGACAATTTCGCGGCCCCCCACCCGTGCACTCCGCACATCCCTGAACGACATCTCGGCGATGAGTCCGGGGCTATCGGTCACCCTTCCCAAATCAGGGTCGTGAAATGCTACGAGTTCACCGTCACCTGTGGCATGAACGTCGGTCTCCAGGTAGGTGTAGCCGAGCGCGACGGAATTCTCGAAGGCCGAGAGCGTGTTCTCGATGCCCAGATTTTCTGGGAGTAGAGACCCACCGCGATGCGCCATCGCAATGAACCCCGACCCGAGAAATCCCTCACTCTGCCATGACATGAGAGTCATTATGCCCTGCCATCGACCTCGGGGGTCGCGATGATGATCATCGGTGCCGGCGGAGGAGTCGTTATGACCCACCCTGTGGCAAGTGCGACA
This sequence comes from uncultured Arachnia sp., assembly GCA_947493705.1. Taxonomy (GTDB): domain Bacteria; phylum Actinomycetota; class Actinomycetes; order Propionibacteriales; family Propionibacteriaceae; genus Arachnia. The sequence goes on from CANLSH010000003.1 coordinate 232,469, forward strand.
ATTCTGGAATGCACACTGTTGTTTCGATCCAGTCAGCCGTGGCCTACGGGCATGCCGGGAACTCGGCCGCCGTTTTCCCCATGCAGCGCGCCGGCATCAACGTGTGGCCTGTCTACACCGTGAACTTCTCCAACCACACGGGCTACGAAACGTGGCGCGGCCCCCTGATCGCGGCCAGTGACGTCGCCGATGTCCTCCGGGGTGTGGACGAACGTGGGGCGCTCTCGACTGTTGATGCTGTGTTGTCGGGATATCAGGGATCGGCCGATGTGGGTCAGGTGATCCTCGATACTGTCGCCCTGGTCAAGGAACGCAACCCCGGCGCGTTGTTCTGTGCAGATCCGGTGATGGGGGATCACGGACGAGGATTCTATGCGCGGCCCGGCATCCCCGAGTTCATGAAGGAACATGTTGTGGAGGCGGCCGACATCCTGACTCCCAACCTGTTCGAACTGCAATACCTCACGGGACGGAGCACCAAAACGATCGGGGATGTCCTGGAGGCTGCAGAAGAACTTCGTAATCGCGGTCCACAGATTGTGCTTGTCACATCGGTAGTGGCAGAGGACATGGTTCCGGATCCCATGCGCATGCTGGCCGTCGGTGACGATGAGGCCTGGGTGGTGGAGACGCCGCTCCTGGAACGCGATTTCACGGGCTCCGGAGACTTGACCACAGCGATGTTCCTGACGCACTGGTTGAAGACGGGGAATCTGGCAGACACCCTTTCCACCACCGCGTCCATCGTGTACTCGATCCTGGAGAAGACGACCACATCCGGGGAAAGGGAGCTGCAGCTCGTAGCAGCACAGGAAAACGTGGTCACGCCGGAGCACTCGTTCAGAGCAACCAGGTTGTCCTAGGCAGCAGCCAACTCAGTTCTTTGCGGGGTTCCCCCAGAAGATGCTGATGTTGGCTCCCAGTGCATTGAGCCGCTGGGGAAGGTCTTCGTAGCCCCTGTTGATGACGTAGACGTCGTGCAGGTTCGTGGTGCCCCGGGCCGCCATGGCGGCAAGCATCAGGCACACCGATGGACGAAGTGCCGGCGGGCAGACCATGTCGCGCCCGCGCCACCGCGTCGGACCGATGATCAGCAGTCGGTGCGCGTCCATCAGCTGCATGTTCGCGCCCAGGTCCGAGAGCTTTTTGAGGTGAATGGCACGGTTGTCATAGACCCAGTCATAGATCACCGACTGACCCTCCGCCGTCGCACAAATGACGGCGAAGAAGGGCAGATTGTCGATGTTCAACCCAGGAAACGGCATGGGATGAATCTTGTCCAGGGGCGCCACCAGCGTTGAGGGTTTGACCGTGACATCCACGAGGCGCGTTTGACCGTTCCGGCTCTTGTACTCCTCAGACATCTCGATCTGTTGGCCCATCTCTTCGAGGACCGCGAACTCCACCTCGAGAAACTCGATGGGGCAGCGCCGCACGGTGATCTCTGAATTGGTGACGATGCCGGCCGTGAGAAGGCTCATTGCCTCTATGGGGTCCTCGGAGATCTGGTACTCGACATCGACGTCAATGTCCTTGACTCCCCGGACACGCAATGTGGTGGTACCTATGCCTTCGATGCTCACGCCAAGGCGCTGGAGATAGAAGCAGAGATCCTGGACCATGTAGTTGCCGGAGGCATTCCTCAGTACCGACACTCCGTCGGTGCGAGCGGCGGCCATCAGCGCGTTCTCTGTGACCGTATCGCCGCGTTCCACCAGAGTGATGTGCCTCTCGGGCACTTCGTCCGGAGTGACCGTGGCCTGGTACTGGCCCTCGGTCGCGTCCACCCCGAGACCAAATCGACGCAGGGCTGACATGTGCGGATGCACGGTTCGAGCGCCCAGGTCGCAGCCACCGGCATAGGGGAGCTGGAATGTGGTGAAGTCATGCATCAGCGGCCCGAGGAACATCAGGATGCTGCGCGTGCGTCGTGCGGCGCGTTGGTCGATCGTTTCCGGGGTCAGCACCTCCGGCCGCCGAATCTCGAGATCCTTGCCGTCGCCGATCCACTTCATGGTCACACCGATGGAGGAGAGGACCTCAGTGATGCGGTCAACCTCTTCGATCCGGGCGATTCCGCGCAACACGGTGGTGCCCTTGTTGAGAAGGGAAGCACACAGCAGGGCAACGGCGGCATTCTTGGACGTACGCACCTCGATGTCGCCCGACAGTGTTGTGGGACCGGTGATCTGGAAGTTGACCTTGCCCTCGGTCGCCGTCTGGATCAGCGGCTGGTCCAACGCCTCAGCCAGGCGATCAATCATGCTGAGAGACAGGTTCTGTTGACCGTTCTCGATGCGATGGACGGCGCTCTGCGCTGTCCCCACTTCGTCCGCGAGCCGTTGCTGGGACCATCCCCTGACGATGCGGCCGTCGCGGATCATTGTGCCGATTGCCTGACTGGTTGTACTCATCGCGCCAACATATCTCATATCTGAGATGAGAGGAAAGATGCGTGCAACCCGAGTGTTGTGGTGGGCATGTCCAGGACTAAGGTGTTGGGCATGACCCACGATTTTGATGTATGTGTCCTTGGTGCCGGCCCCGGAGGGTACGTGGCAGCGATCCGCGCCGCACAACTCGGGTTGAAGGTCGCCATCGTCGAGAAGAAGTACTGGGGTGGCGTCTGCCTCAACGTGGGATGCATTCCCACGAAGTCCCTGTTGCGCAACGCCGAAGTTGCGCAAATCTTCAATGATGAAGCCGATCTGTTCGGAATCAGCGGCGACGTGACGTTTGACTACGGCAAAGCCTACACACGTAGCCGCGCGGTGGCGGATCGCATGATCAAGGGCGTCCACTACCTGATGAAGAAGAACAAGATCAAGGAGTTCGACGGGTGGGGAACCTTTGTGGACGCCAACACCATCGAGGTGGAGGGCGATGACGGCGACAAGAAGAAGGTGACGTTCACCAACGCGATCATCTCCGCTGGCGCCACCACGAAGATGCTGCCGGGAACAAAGGTGTCCGAGAATGTTGTCACCTACGAGGAGCAGATCCTGGAGGAGACTCTTCCCTCCTCGATCATCATTGGTGGATCCGGCGCCATTGGTACTGAGTTCGCCTTTGTGATGCGCAACTACGGCGTGGAAGTCACCATCGTTGAGTTTCTTGACCGCATGGTCCCCACGGAGGACAAAGAGATCTCTGCTGAACTGACGAAGATTTACAAGAAAATGGGCGTCAAGGTGATGACCTCGACAAAGGTTGAGGCCATTGAGGACACAGGGACCGGCGTCAAGGTCACCGTCAGCCCAGCAGACGGTGGCGAGTCCACGGTGCTCGAGGCAGATCGGTTCATGTCAGCCATTGGCTTTGCGCCCCGCCTGACCGGTTACGGGCTGGAGAGCCTGGGGGTGGAGACCAATGATCGGGGCGCCATCGACATCGACGATTTCATGCGGACCAACATCGAAGGCATCTATGCGGTGGGCGACTGCACCGGCAAGCTGATGCTTGCCCATACTGCCGAGGCACAGGGAGTCGTGGCGGCTGAAACCATTGGCGGCGCCGAAACCCAGCCGATCAACTATGACATGATCCCGCGGGCCACATACTGTCAGCCTCAGATTGCGTCGTTCGGATACACGGAGGAGCAGGCCAAGGAGAAGGGCTTCGAGGTGAAGGTCGCCAAATTCCCCTTCGCCGCCAACGGCAAGGCCTGGGGTCTCGGTGAGGGCGTGGGCTTCGTCAAGGTTGTGGCGGATTCACGCTACAACGAGATCCTCGGCGCCCACATGATCGGGCCTGACGTGACCGAACTGCTGCCCGAACTCACCTTGGCCCAGGCATATGACCTCACAACCGAAGAGATCGGCCGCAACATCCACGCCCATCCGACGCTGTCGGAGGCACTCAAGGAAGCTGCCGAGGGCATCGGCGGGCACATGATCAACTACTGACCTTCGGCCCCTCCCAATCCGGACGCCCGACGTTCTGTGGCGGATATACGCCATATCCGCCGACGCAAATCCTGTGGCTTCGCGTTCTCACCGAGGGCGATTGGCAATAGGACGCTCATTTATGCACCTCGGGTATCAGTGCAATAGTTGGCCCCATGCAGGATGCCACGGAGACAGACCCGACCGAGGAGACGACCCCAGCTGCAGGGAAGTCCACCGCCAAGCTCTACCCAGGGTTGCTGTTGTGTCTCGGCGGGGGAGCGGTGGCAGTCCTGCTGCATCAACTCGTTCCCGCGGTCAGCGCGCTGCTCATAGCGATTGTGTTCGGTGCCATCCTTGGCAACATCTGGAAGATCCCCACCGGCATGGCTCCGGGCATCGCTGTTGCGGGCAAGCGCATCCTGCGCATCGGCATCATTCTGCTCGGTTTGCAGTTGGTACTGGGCGACCTCCTGGAGCTGGGACTCGGCATGGTGGCCGTGGCCGCCGTTGTGGTGGCGGGGGGACTGATGGGCACGGTGTTGATCGGTCGCGCCCTCGGAATCCCGCCGGCCCAGGGCATCCTGATTGCCTGTGGCTTTTCCATTTGCGGGGCCGCTGCCGTCGCCGCCTGCGAGGGAGTGGTCGATGCAGAGGACGAGGATGTCGCCACCGGTATTGCACTGGTGGTGCTGTTCGGCACCGTCATGATTCCCGTGGTCCCCGTTCTCGTCACGCTCCTGAATTTCGATCCGGAGACCGGTGGGCTGTGGGCAGGTGCCAGCGTCCACGAGGTGGCGCAGGTGGTGGCTGCGGCCGGCATCATTGGTGGGGGAGCGCTGCAGGGTGCGGTCATCGTCAAACTGACCCGGGTTTTGATGCTGGCTCCGGTGATGGCGGTGTTGGGAGTAATGCAACGGCAAAGAACTAGCAGCACGACTTCTGCCAAGCGTCCGCCTTTGGTACCCCTGTTCGTGCTGGGGTTTCTCGCCATGGTGGCCGTCGCCTCCGTGGAAGTTCTTCCGCAACCTGTCCTGGGGGTGGCTCAGATCATTCAGACGGCTTGCCTGTCCATTGCCATGTTCGCGCTGGGGCTGGGCGTTCGGATCAAGAACCTCGTCCGGGTGGGACCCAAGCCGCTCGTGCTCGGTGCCGCCTCCACCGTGATGGTTGGCAGTATCGCTCTGGTGGGCGTGACGCTCGTCGCCTGACGTCGGGTCACAGCAAACGGTGCTGGCGGAATGTACCCGCCAGCACCGTTTCTGGTGTGTATTTCCAGCCCAACTAGAAGACCCGCCGGCGGGAGCCGCCGATGGGGACAAGGTTGAGGATCAGGCCGACGACGATCAGAACTGCGCCGATCCAGACCAGAACACTCAAGCTGTCAACGATCAGGCCGACTATCAGGAGGATGACTCCAAGGGTGATCATGCTGTTCTCCATTTCTGTTCGTGCATCGAAACGAACGGTCTGTTTCCAATGCAATCAGGATAGCGACTTCTGGGGTCAGTATGGCCGACATGGTGGTTTCCGACGGAATTCTCGGCGGGTGGTGCTTCAGGTCATATTCGTCCGAAGAGTGCCGATTCCTCAGAAGTCGGAAAGATTGACCGGTGCCTCCGATGTCTCAAACATTTGCGAGAATCGCCTCAGATGTTCTTCACCTCCATGCACTAGACCGGCCTGGGCGAGTGTGGCGGCAGTGCGATCACCGAACCACAGCGTTGCGAGGCTGTCGACTCCGAGACTGACGTCGGGCTCAGCGGTGGTGGGCGCTGCATGACCGTCGCCTCCGCTGGCGGTGATGCGCCACGTGCCCGAGCAGTAGCCCAGAGGGTCCTCAAGGTGAACGACGATGGTGCCCTCGCTTTCGAAACCACGCTCCGCAACGGCATGCGGTAGGTCCAGAATCCTGAGCCACACGGCGTCCTTGGAATTTTTGACTGCCACTGCACGAGAATCCACAAGTGACAAGGAAAGGGGATCCCCGTTGTGGGAGAAGTCGTAGGTGAGATTTTCGACAAGGTCAATATCCACGAGTGCCTGCCACAGGGATCGGTCGATCGCCGGGTCCGGGGAACAGATCTGGAGGACATCGGAAGTGATCGGAGTGCTCTCCCAGCCTCGTTGCGTGAAGACGGCGAAGCCATCGGGTTGCTGGTGGATGTCGAAGTGTACGAGTGCCCGCAGGGCGCGCGACGGACCCTCCTCCTTGCGATCCCAAGCTCCTGTGAACACCATTCGGTGTTCCTCCAGGCGGCCGTGGGACCCCCGATACCGCTGCTGATGGGCGAGGCTGATTCGCCCGAAGTGGTCCGCCAGAAATGAGGGATGAACGAACTCGAGGCTACCTGGCGCCAGCTCGACTCCGTCGCGAATACGAAATCTGGTTGTGTCGATCTCAATTCCCAATTGCCGTGTCGCGATGCCGAAGCCGTAACGGCCGTAGATGCTGCCCTCGCTGGCTGTCAGGACAGCAGACCCGAAGCCGCTGTCACGGGCGGCATCCAATCGATGTCGCATCATGTGGCGGAGGATGCCCTTGCGGCGGTGGCTGGGCCTGACCGCAATTCCCTGGATGACGAGGCAGTCCACGATCCCGGCACCCGCGTTCATGGTGAACGGCGCGCTCACGAACGCGGCCACTGGTTGTGGGCCGTCGAGTCCCGGTCCTGTGGCGGTGATCATGTCCATGAATGACCGATCCCCGCGGGCCTGCTTCCTCATGGTGTTCACGGAGGCTTCGTTCGGCCTGCGCCCCATGAAACCGAAACTGAAGATGTCCTGATAGGCCTCCCACCGTGGATCATCGTCCGGGGTGTCCAGAGGCAGCTGTTCAAAGCGGTGGTTGTCGCGCATGTCTCCAGCGTAAGGCTCGATTGTGAACAATCCGGTCGACGGTGGCTGCTGGACGGCATGATGTTCCTGTAGAGACAAGGAGCACAACATGCCAAACTACCGAATCGTCAATGAGCTCATTTCCAAGCTTGCACGCAGACCGATCACCGAGAAACTCGCCAAGGCGATGGATCCGGGCGCGGATGAGTTGGAGAAACATCACGCCATCCATGACACCCTGACCGGGGTCTCTCTGACAGGACACCCGATTCATCCAGCGTTGGTGCACTTTCCCATCGGCATCACCGCAGCTGCCGCGGTCCTCGAATTGGCGGACAGCAGGCGACACAGTTCTGCCATCACGCTGCTCTCCGGCGTCGCAGTCAGCATGGCGGTGCCAGCTGCTGTTACCGGAGTGGCCGAATGGGCCAGACGTCGTCAGAGCACGCGTCAGCGCAGGGTTGGCGCGCTGCACGCCACCGCCGCGGAAGTCGGGACCACGCTGGCGTCGCTGTCGCTGCTGTTCCGCTACCGCAATGCGAATATGACGGCCCGGTGGATGTTGTTCGGAGCGGTTGCCGCGTACGGGAGCGCAGGCTTCCTCGGAGGAGACTTGGTCTACGGTCGCGATGTGGCGCCTCAGGAGCCGGGCCAGGACTTGGACTGAGTTGTGGCAGGAGAAACGTCCGGAACCCTCGATGTGGGAGGTCGGCGGATCAGGGTGACCAACCTTGAGAAGGTCCTCTACCCAGATGCCGGCACCACCAAGGCCGAGGTCATTGCGTACTACCAGGCGATCGCTCCACGAATGCTGCCCCATGTCGCCGGTAGACCAGCCACGCGAAAGCGTTGGCCGGATGGAGTTGGTACAGACGCAGAGCCCGGTGAAGCCTTCTTCAATAAAGGCCTGGATGAGCGATCCACCCCGCCATGGGTGGCCACTGCGGTCCTGCATCACGATGAGGGGGAGAAGGACTACCCACTCATCGACGACACCGAAACGCTGCTGTGGCTTGCCCAGCTGGCTGCGCTGGAGATCCACGTCCCTCAGTGGCGTGTCGATGATGGGGGAGCGGCGCAGAATCCGGACCGCCTCGTGCTGGATCTGGACCCCGGCGGGGGCGCCACCATGGCTCAGTGCGTTGAGCTGGCGCACCTGGTCCGTGAGGTGCTGGAAGGCGCTGGAATGCGGTGCCTTCCCGTCACATCCGGAAGCAAGGGCATTCACCTCTATGCACCGCTGGATGGATCCTTAACGAGCGCTGATGCGTCGGATCTGGCACGCCAGCTCGCCAAATCACTGGAAGGAATACGCCCAGATCTTGTTGTGAGTGACATGAAGAAGTCCCTGAGGGAGGGAAAGGTGTTGCTGGACTGGAGTCAGAACAACGGCAGCAAGACCACGATTGCGCCGTACTCGTTGAGAGGGCGGTCCCGGCCGACAGTCGCCGCCCCTCGTCGGTGGGAAGAGTTGACGTCTGGTCTTGAACAGCTGGAGTTCACCGAGGTCGTACAACGCGCGGCGGAGCAGGAGGATCCATTGACGGAGCTTTTCCCCGCCGCGGATCGGTTGTTCACATATCGCTCCATGCGTGATGCGGACAACACCCCGGAGCCGGTGCCGGCAGGACGTCCGGCCGGGAATGCAGGGAACGCGTTCGTCATCCAGCGACACCAGGCTCGACGTCTGCACTACGACTTTCGCCTGGAGCACGACGGCGTCCTCGTGTCGTGGGCGTTGCCCAAAGGGCCGCCCACCGATCCCGGCAAGAACCACCTTGCCGTCCAGACCGAGGACCACCCTCTGGAGTACGCGAGCTTTGAGGGCGACATCCCGAAGGGGGAGTACGGCGGTGGGCACGTCGACATCTGGGACGCGGGCACGTTCGAGCTCGAGAAGTGGCGCGATGGCAAAGAGGTCATTGCGACCCTGACCGGCAAACCGGATGGAGGGCTCGGGGGTGAACCAAGCAAATTTGCACTCATTCACACCGGGATGGGCGGGGAAGCAAAGAACTGGCTGATCCACTTGATGGACCGGTAGTGAGCGGTCAGGCCATCAGCGGATCGGCGATGTGCAAACCTTCAGATCACGACAAAGACACAGTTGGCCGATAAGCCACATTATGTCATTCTAGCATGTCTGAACCTCCTACTTCCTCCCCCTCGCTTCTCCATTCAATGTGCTGGGCCCCGAACACGCAGTGCGTCCGGGGCCCAATGGTGTTCTCATGTCAGGGCGTCACTCGAAGTTCTCCTCCACATCGATGTCACCCAGTTCATCCATGTCCACGTCGCCCAGGTCATCCACATCGATGTCACCCAGCTCATCCATCCCTGTCTGGCTGAGCGTGGAGGCGTTCTTCTGGTCGTCGTAGGTGTTGATGTGCAGATGGTCCTTGTGGTTCGCGGTGTTGTTGCCGCGGTCCCCCATCTTGCGCCACCCCTTATCGTCGTAGCGAACAGACCAGATGTGCTGGTCGAAGATGATGTAGCTGATGCCGAAGTGATCAGCGTGGGCCCGATAGAACCTGGACATCTCCCAACCCGTCCTATTTCCGGCAGCCGTTTTCCAGCCCGGGACCATGATGTCCACTGCGCGGCCGGCAGGATGATCAGGTGTGGTGCGTCGGGCCCAGCCGTACATCGTTCTGATGCTGGGGTAGACGGCCCACACATGGCGCGCCACCTTGGTGGCGTTGATGTTGAGCTTGTGCAACCCGGAGGACCAGCCACGGTTCAACGACGTATCGCCGCTACCGATTCCGCCGGGGCCGGGTCCCGGCCCCGTGTTCGGGCGTCTCGTGGTGAGATACTGCGCGGTCATCCACTTCTTGGAGCCATTGAAAGCGATCTCGGCACGGCCTGATTTGACCACCCCTGTCGTCTGCACCGCAGTATTGGTTCTGATCACGCGGCTGAAGCTCTTGCCGGTTGAGGCGTTCCACATGTTGAGAGCCGTGGTGGCGTACTGGGTGGTCGTGAGAAAGCCACTACCCAGGCTGCCGCTGTCGCTGACGTCGCCGGAGCTGCTGCCGCCCGGCTTCGAAGGAGCCGGTTTGGGCCTCGTGATGTCCAGATACTTGGCAGTCACCCACGTGGTTGCGCCGTTGACGCTGACCTTGGCCCGTCCGGCACTGATGGTTCCCGTGGGAGTGACGGCGGTACCCCGCTCGATCACACCGCTGTAACCGTCACTGGTGGCGCTGCGCCACTTGTTGAGTGTGGTGGTGGCGAACTGGGTCGCGAACTTCCCACTGTCCATATTGAATGACGAGGGTGGAAAGGGTGTCGAGTTGAGTCTCACGAGGTTGTTGAACACCCACTTGTTGTACTGGGGGTCCCAAATCAGGGAGCGGCACCCGTTCCTACCTGTCCACTGATCATTGCAGGAGGTCACCCACTTGCGCCCTTCAGAGGTGAAGAACCCCGGATTGGCCAACGGGTTCTCCCCCCATGCACGGTGGGTGGTGGGAGTGTAGGTGAGGTTGTTGAACTTCCACTCACCACTCGATTTGATCTCTGCCCGGCAGCGCGTAATAACACTGGAATATTTCTCGCAGACAGTCTTCCATTCACGTCCGTTGACCGTGTGATAACCCGGCGTGGTGTACACATCAACGGCAGCGCTCGCATCTGGCGGCGTTCCAATGAATGAGGCGGCAGCAACGGCACCAATAGCGACAGCTGCCCATAGCTTCTTCAACATAGCGGCTCCTGTAGGGGGGTCGGAGTGGGCTGCGTCCCAAGGTACTCCGCGCCGGGCCGAATCGTCCAATCCAATCAGGTGAATTGTTCAGAATCCGTTTAATATTTCAACGCATCACGTATTCAGGACGAGCGGTTCCTCGACTGCTATTTCCCTCTGACTACGATGTTTGCACGCTACAGGGTATTGCAAGGTCCGGTGGTCAAACGAACCACAGCTGAGAGTTGTTCCCCACGTGGTGTCATATAAAGGAGCTCGAAATTGTTATACTAAATAATTTGCTCACATAGATCGAGTTCATATTATTGCGTGGCAGGTCCCGCGTCGTCGCTGCGCATTAATGATCAGACACAGCATGGAGGTCTCGGAGCTCATGCCCTGTTTGCAGTTTTTATTATGACGCTTGATTGCATATCTCAAAGAATGACAGCGAGAACCTCAGGTGGCGGCAGTAAGAATATGACGAAGATGGAAGAACCCATGTAGCCGATAGCCCTCTTGGTCACCGCGGTCCTCGGTCCAGGTGAAATGCGCCTGCTTCCCTTCCCATACGTGGGCACGCGCCATGACGGGCTGTACCCGTGGGTCAGAGCTTTCAACGGATCTCGCGCCGGGAGGGTCCTGCCTGCGATGGGCTGACGATGCGGCGCGGCGACACCCGGATCACAGATCTCAACCATGCCCGGTGCAATGGAGCCAGCAAGCGCCGTTCCTGCGTCGTTGTGGTCAACGACCGGGCAAACACCTTCACCAGCATGCGACACGCCGATACCTCTTCGTCACAAGATTCACACCGGTGCTCGCTTTGCTGCTACGTTCCGTAAGACTCTTCCCCCTGCAACGAAGCTGAGGAGCGCGCATGTCCACACCAGACCCGACAGAATCACATCTTCCTCCCGATCACTGGCCGTTACCCGAGATCTCGGAGACGGCCCCCCTGAAACACCAACCAACCGCGGCAGAATTCTCAGCCGTGGCTGCGTCCGATGAGTTCGTTCAACTGAGGCGTCGCTTCAAGTCCTTCGCCTTCCCAATGTCCGCAGCCTTTCTCACCTGGTACTTCGCCTACGTCCTGCTGTCGGTCTACGCCCGTGACTTCATGGCCACTCCAGTCATCGGCAACGTGAACCTCGGTGTGTTGCTGGGTCTGGGTCAGTTCGTGACGACATTCCTCATCACCTGGCTCTACATCCGTCACGCCAACAAAAACCTCGATCCCATTGCATCCAAGCTGCGCTCAGAACTGGAGGCACAGCGATGATCGCTCTCGAAACCTCATTGGGCAATCCTGTCCTCAACATCCTCATCTTCGCCGTCTTCGTCGTGGGCACCATGGCCGTCGTGATCTCGGTCACGCGAAGCGGTGAGAAGTCCGCCGGACAGATGTACACCGGAGGCGCTGCATTCTCAGGCCGTCAGAATGGTCTCGCGATCGCCGGCGACTACCTGTCGGCGGCATCCTTCCTGGGGATCGTCGGCGCCATCGCGTTCTACGGCTACGACGGTCTGCTCTACTCCATCGGCTTCCTGGTGGCGTGGCTCGTTGCCCTGCTGCTTGTAGCCGAGCCGCTACGCAACACGGGCCGCTACACCATGGCCGACGTGCTCAGCTTCCGTATGAAGAACAAGCCCGTCCGGATGGCCGCAGCCATTTCAACACTGGTGATCAGCTTCTTCTACCTACTGGCCCAGATGGCCGGAGCCGGTGGCCTGGTGTCCCTGTTGCTGGGCCTCGACGGTGACCTGGCACAAAATGCTGTCATCATCCTCGTGGGCATGCTGATGATCGTCTACGTGATGATCGGCGGCATGAAGGGCACCACATGGGTCCAGATGATCAAGGCCGTCCTTCTCATCCTGGGCGCTGCGGTGATGTCGATCTGGGTGCTGGCTATCTTCGGATTCAACCTCTCCGAACTGTTCGGTAGAGCAGTCGAGGTCAACAATGACCCTGGCAATGGTCTCGTGGCGCAGGCGGGCGATATGTTGCTGCCGCCAATGAGCAAGTACGGTGCCAACCCTGTTGGATTCATCTCGCTCGCGGTTGCGTTGGTGTTCGGTACCGCAGGTCTCCCCCATGTGCTTATGCGCTTCTACACGGTCCCCACTGCCAAGGAAGCCCGGCGGTCCGTGACCTGGGCCATCGGCCTCATCGGTGCGTTCTACCTGTTCACGCTGATCCTCGGCTTCGGTGCAGCTGCCATCATCCCGGGCGGACAACAGGCGATCAATGAATTGCCCGGCGCAGCCAATGCTGCGGCGCCTGCACTCGCTTTCTACCTGCCCAACGGAGGGCTGGGAGGCTCTATCTTCCTCGCCATCATCTCCGGGGTCGCCTTCGCCACCATCCTCGCCGTCGTTGCCGGTCTCACCATCACCGCGTCGGCATCTTTTGCCCACGACATCTACAACTCGGTGATCAAGAACGGCACCGCCGATCCAGCGGTGGAGGTGAAGGTTGCCCGCTACACAGTCATGGCGATCGGGGCGCTTGCCATCATTGGAGGCATCGCGGCGAAGAGCCAGAACATCGCCTTCCTGGTGGCGCTGGCATTCGCCGTGGCGGCGTCGGCGAACCTGCCATCGATCCTGTTCTCCCTGTACTGGAAGCGGTTCAACACTCGCGGTTCGCTGGCCTCGATCTACACGGGACTTGCGTCCTCGCTGATCCTGATCTTCTTCTCCCCTGCTGTGTCCGGCGCGGAGACTGCAATGCTGCCGAATGCTGATTTCGCCTGGTTCCCGTTCGACAATCCGGCGATCGTCAGTGTTCCGCTGTCATTCCTCGTGGCCATCCTCGTCACATTGACGGGTAAAGCGGAGTTCCCCGAGAAGCAGCAGGAGATGGAGGTGCGTTCCATGACAGGGGCCGGCGCCGAAGGTGCAATCGCGCACTGACTTGTACCCGCATCCAATCGTCCCACGCCCGGGCGGCAGGAGCTCTTCGGAGCCTCTGCCGCCTGCGTGTCATGTGCGAGTCTTGACATCATGACTGAGCGATTTAAAAAGTCCGCCTCCCCCGCCGCCATCTCGACGGAGGTCACGAGCCTCGGCTGGCTCTCCGAGGCGGAATCTCTTGGCGGCGCCCCAGTGGCTGAGTTGCTGGCCCACGGCAAGAAGTGGCTCGCAACCCGCCACATGGCGCCCGGATCACCGTCCCGCGATGAGGCACGCGAAGCCGGACGACGGCTTGCGTTGACCCATGCCGCCGGAGCCGCCTTCTTCGGTGCCGCCCCACCCGGCCTCCCGGCGGAGGACGCCGTCCTCGCCGAGTTACCTTCTCCCGTTGTTGAGGAGCCCACGTATGCGTCGTGGGGCCCCTTTTTCGCTGCGCTTCGACTGGCTCCCCACATGGATCAGGCACAGAATGCGGGCTGCTTCGATACTGATCAGGCGGATCGCCTCTGGAGGGTGATTGACAGGATTGCCGAGGGAGACTTCGACGCCGAACAGCCCCAGGCCGTCAGGGATGCCCGCACCAGGGCGGTGGCCGAAGCGGGTCAACCACCCGCTGCTCGCCTCCACGGAGATCTGTGGGGCGGCAACATCGTGTGGGCACAAGAAGGTACGCACGTTGTGGGCACGCTAATTGACCCCAGCGCGCACGGAGGCCATGCCGAAACAGATTTGGCGGAGCTGGCTGTGTTCGGATCGCCACACCTGGAGGACACCATCGCGGGATATCAGGAGGCCAGCGCTCTGGCTGACGGCTGGCAGGAGCGTGTCCCCATCCATCAGCTGCACATGCTGCTCGTGCACGTGGTCAAGTTCGGTGAGGGCTACGTGCCATGGACCGTGGGACTGGCCAACGGCTTCGCCTGAGCTCGCTCTACCAGCCCATGGTTCCGGGACCGCCCTTGAAGGGACCGCTGACTTTCGACGTGATCCACCCACCGTAGAACTCGCCTTCCTGCGGCGTGACACGTTCACCATCAACGAAACACGCGTCCATGCGGGCAGGCATGAGCGCCACGTACTGATTCAACAGGGCGAACCGGGCTGTGGGGCGTGGATACTGCCAGGCACCACGCCGTGCGATCTTTTCTCCCACCACCACATCGAAGTAGTCCGCCCGGCCCTTGAACTCGCAGTACGTGTGGCCCTGCGTCGGCACCAGAGTCCCCTCGACGAATGCCCGACGGGGTATGTAGTAGGTCGGAGGATGACTGGTTTCCAGTACCTGGACGGAAGCGCGCGTGCTTGCGATGATCTGGCCCCCGAAATGGACCTCCACCAAGTCCTCGCTGCTTCTGAGCGCAGGTGGCCGAGGGTAATCCCAGACGGACTCCTGACCGTTCAGGGGCTCGTCACGTCGTCGTGCAGTCATCCTGGACCTCCCCGAGAATCATTGATCGGTCCCAGTGTAGGAAGACGCACCAAGGAGGTGCCGACGAAAGGCTGCCTCAGGGAATCACTGATCAATCATGTCCTGGCTGCGGCACACCGGATCGGGCGATCTGGCGCCCCTACATCTGGATATGGACATCCAGTACACGCACCAGATGCAAGTGACACCAT
>CANLSH010000004.1 GCA_947493705.1 uncultured Arachnia sp.
ACCTCAAAGATTCTCGCCCTACAACATTGATGGACTTGCTCTGTAGGACTGGTCTCAACTCACCCTGACACGTAGGGAAGACCCGGCCGCTCCCTCTCGAGAGGAACGGCCGGGTCATCCGATTCGGTAATGCGTCAGCGCTTGAGGCGACGGTGCGAGGTGCGGTGCGGACGGGCCGCCTCGTCCCCGAGCCTGGCCACCTTGTTCTGCTGGTAGTCATTGAAGTTGCCCTCGAACCAGAACCAGTTGGACGGATCCTCGTCGGTGCCCTCCCACGCCAGGATGTGGGTGGCCACGCGGTCCAGGAACCATCGATCGTGGGAAATCACCACGGCACATCCCGGGAACTCCAGCAGCGCATCCTCCAGCGACTGGAGTGTTTCCACGTCCAGGTCGTTGGTGGGCTCATCGAGCAGCAGCACGTTGCCGCCCTGCTTCAGCGTGAGAGCGAGGTTCAACCGGTTCCGCTCACCGCCGGAGAGGATTCCGGCGAGCTTCTGCTGGTCCGGGCCCTTGAAGCCGAAGGAGGCGACGTAGGCCCGCGACGGCATCTCGAAGTTGCCCACCTTGATGAAGTCCAGACCGTCGGAGACGACCTGCCAGACGTTCTGCTCGGGCTGCAGCCCACTGCGGTCTTGGTCCACGTAGCTGAACGACACCGTCGGACCGACGCGCAGAGTGCCCGCATCGGCCTCCTCCTGACCGGTGATGGTCTTGAACAGCGTGGTTTTGCCCACGCCGTTGGGGCCGATGATGCCGACGATGCCGGCGCGAGGCAGCGTGAAGGACAGGTTGTCGATCAGCACCCTGCCCCCGAAGCCCTTCTTGAGGTTGTCAGCCTCAATGACTGTGGAACCCAGACGAGGACCGGCCGGGATGTTGATTTCCGAGATGTCCATGGGACGGCTGCGCTCGGCCTCGGCAGCCAGCTCCTCGTAGCGGGAGAGCCTCGAACGACTCTTGGCCTGCCTGGCCTTCGGGTTGGAGCGCACCCACGCGAGCTCGCGGTCGAGGATCTTGGCGCGCTTGGCGTCCTTCTTGCCCTCCACCTGAAGGCGTTCCCGCTTGCTCTCCAGATAGCGCGAGTAGTTGCCCTCGTACCCGTGGAGGCGGCCGCGGTCCACTTCGCAGATCCACTCGGCAACGTTGTCCAGGAAGTACCGGTCGTGTGTGACGGCGAGTACGGCGCCGGCGTAGCTCTTGAGGTGGTTCTCCAGCCAGTTCACCGACTCAGCATCGAGGTGGTTGGTGGGCTCATCGAGCAGCAGCAGGTCGGGCGCCTCAAGGAGGAGCTTGCACAGCGCGACGCGTCGACGCTCTCCCCCGGAGAGGACGCTGACGGGTGTGTCGCCGGGCGGGCAGCGCAAGGCATCCATCGCCTGCTCAAGCTGCGCGTCGATGTCCCAGGCATTGCGGTGGTCCAGTTCCGTCTGGAGCGTGCCCATCTCTTCCAGTAGCTTGTCGAAATCGGCGTCGGGGCTGCCCATCTCCTCGGAGACCGCATTGAAGCGGTCCATGAGATTCTTCGTGTCGGCGACTGCCAGTTCCACGTTCTCGAGGACCGTCTTGTCCTCCTCAAGCGGGGGCTCCTGCAGGAGGATGCCAACGGTGGCGCCCTTCGCGAGCGCTGCCTCACCATTGTTGGGCCGGTCCATGCCTGCCATGAGCTTCAGCAGCGTCGACTTTCCGGCGCCGTTGGGGCCGACGACGCCGATTTTGGCGCCGGGAAGGAAGGAGAGGGTGACGTTGTCCAGGAGGACTTTCTCACCCACGGCCTTCCGGACCTGGTACATGGTGTAAATGAACTCTGCCATTTGATGCCTTTCGAACTGCGCTGACAGCCTGCCAGTATGCCAGCCGGAACGGCGTCCACCCTCATGCGGACCAAGCGCGATGCTCAGGACAGCTTTGCCACGAGTGTGCGGGACTGAGTCAGTGCATCCAGTTCCGCCTGCGCTGGCTGCACGACCTCCCGGTCCGCCACCTCTGCCACGCGCCTGGTGAGGATGGCCCGCGCACGCCTGGCCTTGGAGCGGGCACCCAGCCCGACGAAGATGCGTGACACCAGGGACAGCACGAATCCGAGGATCAATCCGCCACCCACCAGCAGTGTCGGCAAGGGAAAGGGAACCTCGGAAATCATGACGCGTGGGAGCCTCGGCAGTTGGAAGTAGGACAACACGACGTCAATGGTCAACCAACCAACGCCCACCACCACCGCGGCGATCAGCAGCCATTGCAGGAAGCGCAGCACCTGCCACCAGAGAGGCTGGCGCTCCGTGTGAAGGTTCGCGGTGACCACCGCCCGGTCCAGCGAATCCGGCAGGGTGGGCACACACTTGTGGACTGCGTTCTGGATGGCGTCCTGCCAGTGCCCCGGTAGGCCGTCGGAGAGTTCGGTGCTGAGGGTGCGGAGCCCGGTGCGGAGTCGCGCTTCAGCGATGCTGCCCCGGTTGGGAAGTGAACTGTGGGGTGCGACGTCGGCCTCCAGCTGGGCGTGCTTGGCGCCCGAGCCAATGCGCAACCGTCGAAGCGGGTCCGGCTTGAAGCGGCCAATCCACTTCACAAGCGGCCACCCCGTCGCCAACGAACCACGGTGCAGCATGGAGGTGCGTACTGCCCCCACCACGTACGGCACCCCGGCTGATTCGGCCAGGCTCGCCTCCAGAGATGTCACTGCCTTCTTCGACGGCGCTTTCACGGCGGGCCCGTCGACGGCGGCGGAGAGTTCAGCGGCCAACACGTCGACGTCGGCGGAGAGGCGGGCAGCGGCAGCGGTCTTCGCCGTGGCGAGCTTCGCCAGTTTCCTGCGTAGTTCGTCCAGCCCATCGCCCGTCACGGCGCTCGTGGCCAGTACGGGAACGCCTTTCAGGCCGTCCTCATCCAGTAGACGTCTGAGGTCACTCAGGCATGACTTCAACTCCTCGGGGGTGAGCCTGTCGGCCTGGTTGAGGACGATGGTGATGACGTCGCGGTGCCGGGCCAGCGGGCGAAGGTAGCGCTCATGGACGGCGGCGTCGGCATACTTCTGAGGATCGAGAACCCAGATGAACTGGTCCACCACCGGCACCATTCGCTCCACCTCCTGCCGGTGCTCGGTCTGGGTGGAGTCGTGATCGGGTAGGTCGAGCAGTACGAGATCCTGGAATCCCTCGCGAGGGGGAGGCACCTCGTTGCGGCGCTGGATACCCAACCAGTCGAGCAGTGCGACGTCGCTGGGCGCGAAAGCGGCGGCACGGGTTTGCGATGTCGTGGGACGTCTCGCAGCAACTTCAGCAAGTTGTTGACCCGTCAAGGCATTGAACAGCGAGGACTTACCGGAGCCCGTCGCTCCCGCCAGAGCCACAACCGTCTGCGGCCCGAAGGACAGTCGTTGACCTGCGTGCTCAAGCACCTCACGTGCGTGCGCCTGCACTTCCTCCGGCAATCGCCCCGAGGCCCGTTCAAGAACTTCCGTGATGAGCGACAGTCGCTCCGCCAACGGCCGCATCTCAGAATCCCTTCGGCCGGGTCAGATCATCGAAGGCGCTGCTCCCAGCTCGACGGAGCTCGGCCGCCACCTCATCGAGCTGGTCGGCAGCGGAGGTGTCCACGGCCAATTCTTCGGTGATGTGGAGAAAGCGAGTGAGTTGGGTGGCGAAAAGTGCGTGGATTCGGGCATCCAAATCGTTTTTCGCGCGCTGGGCCAGCCGTCGCACGGCATCCTCTCCGAAGACCCCTTCGAGCAGTCGTTGCGCCAGTAGGGAAGCACCGCCGGCAATGCCCACCTCGGCGCCGGTCAACCCACCGGTGGTGGCGAAGACAACGATGATGAGGGCCGCACCCACGGCATTGGTACCCAGAGCCAGGAACCTGGCTTTCGTGCGCTTACCGCGCCCCTGTTCAGCGACCAGGGCCAACACGTCGGCCTGCCAGTCACGCACGGCCCGCGTGGCGTCGGGCTCGAAATCAGAGGTGGGTCGCGCCAGGGCTGGGTGCATCTCCACAATCTGGCGGCCCCACGAGGTCATGCTCCATTGGTTCACCGCGGACTCGCAGGCCGCTTGACCATGTTCCACAATCAGCGCGGCAAGCCCATCGTTGATGGCGCCACGGACGCCCTCAGCCTCCTGCTGGCCGGTGAACCAGCCGGTGAGACGATCCCGCCAGCGGGAGATCTGCTCCTCCACGCCCCGCATGAACTCGCCGGTGCCCACAAAGTCCTGCCACCTGCTGAGCACTTCGCCGCGCAGCATGGTCCCATCGCTGGTGGCCAACGCCACTTCGTCGGCGGCGAGCCGGAATTGGTTGGCAGCCTGTCGTCCCAACTCGTCGACGGCGTCGCCCTGCCTGCGCACACCGTCTGCGAGGTGGCTGATCTGCTGATCCAGACCCCGGACGGCACCCGCCAGCGTCTGCAGAGCGATGTCCGTGCGGGCCCCGGACTCGGCGGCCAGGCTGGCCAGCCACGCGCGGATGGGCTGCACATCAGGCAGGGGCAACATGCCGTCCTCCCCCAACTTGCGTTCGGCGACGGCGAAGAGCTTCGCAGCGGGAAGCCCGCGGGCAGTGAGCATCTCAGACAGGTGCGAGCGCAGATCATCTGCAGCATCCGGTGGGCAGCGGTTGAGGACGACGGAGACCACAGTGTCCCGTTCGGCTGCCTGTTCCAGTAGCTCCCAGCCCACCGCATCGGCGTAGCGGGCGGCAGAGGTGACGAACACCCAGAGGTCGGCAGCGGAGAGAAGTTGTCGCGACAGGCGACGGTTGGCATCGTCGATGGAGTCGATGTCGGGGGCATCCAGCAGGGCGAGCCCGGGAGGCAGCGAGTCATGGGCGACGACGTGGAGTGCGCGGGAGTCGTGCACCGGCGTGGAGCTCCGGACCAGGTTTGGCAGCACCTTGCCGGAATCGAACCAGGCCAGGTCATCGGGGTGGGCGACGAGAACTGGCGATGTGGTGGTGGGGCGCAACACACCGGGCTTCGTCAGTCGTGCACGGAGCAGACTGTTGACGAGCGTCGATTTACCCGAGCCCGTGGAGCCGCCCACCACCACCAGGAGTGGCGCGTCGAGTCGCATGGCACGGGGCAGCAGATGGTCTCGCACCTGATTGGCGATGGTGCCCGCCAACCGACGCATACCGTCGGCCTCCTCAAGCGGCAGGGGGTACTGGGCACGGGGAAGAACTTCGTTCAGGCGCTCGAGTGCCACAGCCAATGGCTGTTGGTTGGTGGTCATGGTGCTGGCCAGTTGCCACCGAGACCGGCGGCGCCCGGCGACTGTGGGGGCGGTGCTGTGGACGTGGCCTTGCGCCGTCGCGGTGGGAAGAGAGTGAGGCCACGCGTGTCCGTCAGTGCTGTGGGGCGCAGCTCCTCAAGCTCGTGGAGAATCTCCCGGGCGCGATCATCACCGCCCGCACCGATGGTGCCGCGCGTCATCCCCTCTCGGACGTAGGCGAGTTCGGTGATGCGTCGCATGAATTTCGCCGTGGGTGGCCAGATTTTTCGCGGTCCCCGGAAGAGGGCTGCCAGGTGCAGCTTGATACGTTTGAAGGGCGCGGAGAAGACGACGGGATCGCGATCCGTGAGCCAACCGACGCGCCGGTAGTCACCCAGTCGACGACGGATCAGCTGCGTCTGAGCAACGACACTCAGCACCATCATGATGGTGAGCATTGCCACCAGTGCCAACGCCATGAACCACTGCGGCCTCAGTTGCGCCGACCCTCCGGATGATGCCACCCCGTTGAACAGCATGTGACCACCTGCACCCACAACAAAGCCCGCCAGGGGGGCCACGACGCGCACGGTCTTGCTCCTGGCCCCGAGCGCCACCGCCAGTCCCAGCGCAATCATCATGGTGAACACCGGATGGCCGAAGGACGTGTAGATGCCGCGCAATTTCACGAGTTCCATCACCTCCGCCATCGGATCCTCGATGCCAATGGTGTTGGTGCCGTAGACAAAGGCTCGGGCGTAGTAGATGGCGTTCTCGACGAAGGCGAAACCCACGGCCGAGAGTCCGGCCAGGGCCACGATCGACAACCGGGAGACGATGCCCACTCGATAGAGGATGACGAGCAGGAAGAGGACCGTCACCTTGCTGGCCTCCTCCACGAAGGGGGCGATGAAAATGGCGGCTCGGCTACCCATGTCGGCATTGGCCATGGTGGTGTTCATTGCCTCACCGGCCCACGTGTTGACATAGATGGACACCCACGTGGAGGCGCACGCACCCCACAGGAACGTCAGCAGCCATACCAGCGGCCGTTGCGGACGGAACCTGTCCAGCCAGATGAACAGCAGAGACCACGCCAGCGCCGTCCACATCGCATAGAAGAGCCCCAGACGCAGGGAATCCCAGTTCAGGCCCAGCGCCACCGTGCCGTCGGGGAATGTGGTGTCCGGGTGCAGGAGATCAAACTGCGCCTTGAGGGCGAATGCGTAGAAGGGCAGCAGAACGACGCTCAGCCAGAACAGTGGGCTGCGCAGCATCCGTTGCCTCCGGGTCCCCCGGACGACTGGCGGGAGCCCCGAGAGCCGCCGTTGCCGGTCGAGGAGGTGCGGACTGGTCATGATGCGAGCAAGAGTACCGAACGGCCCGCCCAGATCCGGGATCACGGAGAGAGCACATAGGCTCGGCCATGAACGCTCGCCACGGAGCGCCTGCACCGAGAGAGACAACGAGCGATGAAGAGCTTCTTCGAGAACATGGAGCCATGGCGAAAGCCCGAAGGCTCACTGCACCTCTACGTCCTGCCGAACGAGGAGGAGACGGACCGGCTCATTGAGGCGCAGGCAGCGTTGACAGGTATTGATGATCTCCCGCTGATGCCGGCGTCCTACCTGCACTGCACCGTGCAACGATTGGCCCAGTTCGACGAGGACATCACCCAGGCGCAGTACACACGGTTGGGCGATGCGCTCGCCGATCTGTGTTCCGGACTCTCGCCCTTCGAGCTGGCCCTGGGAGCTCCGCAGGCCGATGACGTGGCAGTTGGCTGCTGGGGTAACCCATCGGATGACTGGGACCACCTCGTGCACGGATGCCGGGAGACGGTGGCTGAGTCATGGGGAGGTGAGGCCCCCGCTTCCCCCGCCGCGCCGCATGTCAGCCTCGCCTACGCGAAGGGCCCCGTCGATGACGACGTCGTGGCGACGCGTCTCGCGGAGTCGGAGCAGCTCGGCACCGTGTACGTCGGGACGCTTCATCTGGTGTCCGTCACCGTCCGTCCCGAGCGTGGCACGTTCGACTTCACCGAACTGGCGAACTGGGACCTCGGTTCCTGACCGTGGCAGTAACATTTCGGCTGGTCTGCCCATCGAGATGTTCCCGGGTCTCCGGCGCGGAGATCGTTGGGCACAAAAAGCGCCCCAGGCAGGACTCGAACCTGCGCGCGACAGATTAGAAGGCTGTTGCTCTATCCGCTGAGCTACTGGGGCTCTGGTCCCGATTCTAGTGAACATCAAGGTGAGCGTCACGTTGGTCTGTGTGACAGGGCCATAGGGTGGGTCAGGTGAACGACAAACTGGTGTGGATCGACTGTGAGATGACCGGGCTGGATCTGGAGACAGATGCCTTGATCGAGGTGGCGGTACTGGTCACCGACGGTGAACTGAACATTCTGGGCGAAGGGGCTGAAGTCATCATCAAGCCCACCGACGAGGCGTTGGAACACATGGGCGACTTCGTGCGGGAGATGCACACCAAATCCGGCTTGCTGGACAAGCTGGCCGGGGGCCTCACCATGGAGGAGGGTAAGGAGCGGATCCTTGCACATGTGAAGGAGTTCGTCCCGCAGGAACGCAGAGCTCCGCTGGCTGGCAACACCATCGGCACAGACCGTGCTTTCCTCGCCAGGGACATGCCGGAGCTGGAGTCATGGGTGCACTACCGCAACCTTGATGTCTCCTCCATCAAGGAATTGGCCCGGCGCTGGTACCCCAAGGTGATGTACCAGGCACCCGCCAAGGGCGGGAACCATCGGGCACTCGCCGATATCCAGGAATCCATCGAAGAGCTGCGTTACTACCGTGAAGCCCTCTTCGTTCCCCCACCGGGTCCAACGTCGGCCGAGGCCAGAGTGATCGCTGCCAAGCATCGAGGCAGCCTGACGGGCCTTCATGCGCCTGCGTGATGTCATTCGCCCGACGCCATGATCATCGGCCCCGACGCCTCCGAACAGTCGGTGGTGCTGGCGGGCTCCACGCCCGTCGCGTTCCGTGGGGATCAGCCAACGGCGCGGGTCGTGTCAGTGGGCATCAATCCCAGCATCCGTGAGTTCCTCTCACGCAGCGGAGTTGAACTCAACGGGGACAGGCGACGCTTCGAGACCCTCAATTCGTTGGGTGTGGAATCCATGGAGGATGTCACTGAAACCATGGGTGAGCGTATCCGCCAACGATGCATGAATTACTTCCGGGACACTCCCTACATGGACTGGTTCACCCCGATGGAGCATCTCGTCCACAACATTGCCGACGCGAGCTTTTTCGACGGATCCGCCTACCACCTCGATCTGGTGCACTGGGCCACAAATCCTCTGTGGTCTCGGCTGGGCAAAAGCGAACAGCAGCGTCTACTGATTCGGGACCGGCCCTCGGTGAGGGAACAGCTGAGCAACCCCTCGTTGGAGGTCATCTACCTCAACGGCAAGACGGTGTGCGAAGAGGTCAGTCAGTTCATCCCCCTCACCAGCCGCGCTGCCCACTTCCGGCATCAGGGCTCGCGACGTCGTTTCCATCGAGGCTGGCACGGCGATGCAATGGTCGTCGGCTGCTCCTCCAACCTTCAGGAAGAACGACTGAAAACCGAGGACAGAGCCGATTTCATGCGATGGATCACCGACGAATGCCGTAACGATCTGAACACGCTGAAAGAGGCCACCAGATGATTTTGCAGTACGTCCCGCACTAGCCATGGGGCACGAACTCGGACCCCAACATCGATTTTTGGGAACTGCAGAGCATGCGCTATCGTTGCCTACGCGCTGATCCCGGTCAGTGCAGCAGTGTGGTGTCATGGTGGGTATAGCTCAGCTGGTAGAGCGCCTGGTTGTGGTCCAGGAGGCCGCGGGTTCAAGCCCCGTTACTCACCCCACACCGACTGTCGTTTGATCATCTGGGACATGTCCCAGTAGTGTTGAGCGGCGCGCACCGCTAGCTCAACTGGCAGAGCAATTGACTCTTAATCAATGGGTTCAGGGTTCGAGTCCCTGGCGGTGTACAACACGAAAAGGCCTCCGGCATTGCCGGGGGCCTTTTGTGTTTGTGTAGGGGTACGCCGGCGGTTCACCAGCAGTCGCCCCACCCCGGCTTCGCGCAAGTCGGCGCGCCTCACGAAGCAGCCCTGAACACCACACGCATGAGGCGGTGGTCGACGCCGCTCCGCGAGGATCATCCCCCGCCTCGCCTCGATCCCCGACGTCGCTTCTTGGTGGACGTCGAGGACACCGGCTTTACGGCTCTACTCGCCGATACTCATGATGGCCTTGCGGGCCTTGTCACCAAGAGTTCGGTTTCGTGCGTGCGAGATGGATTTCAGTGTGACGACGAATGCGACGACGCCCAGCACCGCTCCACCGATGACCATCAGCCGGTCAGTGCGCCAACCGTTCTCATCCTTGACGGTCGCCTTTGCGGCCTCGAACTCGGAGGCGGCGAAGCTCTTGGCGCTGTCCACTCCACGCTTGGCGACGTTCTTGGGACTCACTTCCTCCACGAGTTCACTCACCGAATCAGCCATTTGTGCCCGGTTGCGGGCAAGGTCGGCGCGGATCTCGGAGACACTGCGTGTCTTGTTCTTGGCCATCAAAACTCCTTCACTCTGTTCGATCGCTAGCCTAGCCGTAGGATGGCGTCATGACTGCGCGCTTGAGCCAAGGATCCACTGCACCGGACTTCACGCTCCCCGATTCGGACGGGCAGGACGTCTCGCTGACGGATTACGCCGGGGCCTCGGTGATCCTCTATTTCTACCCCGCAGCAATGACGCCGGGCTGCACGACGCAGGCAGTTGATTTCACGGCCGCGAATGAGCACTTCACCGATGCTGGCTACAACGTGCTGGGTGCCTCACCCGATCCGGTGGACCGCCTCGCACGGTTCAAGGAGAAATCAGATCTCACCGTCCCCCTGCTCTCGGATGAGGAGAAATCCGTGATGAACTCCTACGGCGCCTACGGCATGAAGAAACTCTATGGCAAGGAGATTGAGGGTGTTCTGCGCTCCACCTTCGTCATCGACGTCGACGATTCGGGCGTCGGCACCGTGCGCGTTGCGCAGTACAACGTCAAAGCCACCGGTCACGTCGCGAAGTTGCGCCGTGAGCTCGGAGTCTGACGCGGCCCCACACAGGCCGGTGCGCTACACCACCATCGATGCCCACATCGGCCGGGGCACGGACGTTGAACTGGAGATCAAACGCTCACGCTTCCTGACGCGTTTGCGCCGCGTGACCTCGGAGGCCGATGTGCGCGACATCATCGATGGTCGCCGTCGCACACACTTTGACGCCAGCCACCATTGCAGCGCCTTCATCCTGGGTGCGGATGGCCGCACCACCCGTTCCTCGGACGACGGCGAACCCGCCGGAACCGCTGGTGCCCCCATGCTCAATGTCCTGCAGCAGAGTGGGCTGAGTGACGTCATGGCAGTTGTCAGCCGCTACTTCGGTGGCACCAAGCTGGGCGCGGGCGGACTCGTTCGTGCGTACTCCGAAGCCGTGGCGCAGGCCGTGGCAGCGGCAGGCACCCGCCATGTGATGCTCTCAGCGCTGCTGCGCGTCGATGTCCCCATGGCAGATGCCGGCTCCATGGAAGCACAGCTGCGCAGCCTCACCCTTTCCGGCGGCGCACCGGTGGTGATGGAGGGCGTCGAGTGGACCCACGAAGCCAGGTTCAGTATCGCGGTGCCCGACGGCGCCCAGGAGGAGCTGGCCACTTCACTGGCAGCGCTGTCGGGCGGCACACTGCACCCCATCAGCACGGGCCGGCGGTGGGCCGACGCCACCCGTTGAACGGATACGGGCTCAGACCTCTTCCGTCTCCTCGGTCTCACTCGGAGAGTCCTCGATGCGGCTCGGCGAGTACAGTTCCGCGAGTCGATCCTGCTCGATCCACTGCGGCGTGACGGATCCGATGTCCTTGGGAAGTTTCGCTGACTTGCGTACAGGCGCCAACGTACGAGGGGAACCGGCAAGGGCGGACCCACCGTCGTTCAGACCCGGGAAGGGATCGCGCCCCACCCAGTACTTGTAACCCGCATTGGCGGCGGCGAGGATCGGCACGGTCAGCAGCGCGCCCGTCAGTCCCAGCAGGTAGGTGCCCGTCGTGACACCCAGCAACACCACGAGCGGATGCAGATTCACAGCCTTGCCCATGAGCAGCGGCTGCAACACATTGCTCTCCAACTGTTGCACGGCGATGACGACACCGATCATGATCAGCGCCGTGATGGGGCTGCCGAAAAGCAGGGCGACCAGCGCAAACATCGCGCCCGAGAGGAATGCGCCGAAAAGTGGGATGAAACACAGCAGGAACGTGATGACGATCATGGGGACCACGAATGGCAGTTGCAGGGCGAAGGCACCAATGCCGATTCCGATGGCATCCGCCGCGGACACGATCACCTGGGTGCGCGCCCAGCTACCCAGTGTCACCCAAGCGCGACGAATGGTTTCGCGCACCTTCGTACGGGCGGGTTCGTTGAACCCCATCAGCATGAAGGACGAGATGCGGTCCCCTTCCGCCAGCAGGAACAGCGCAACAATGAGAGCGAGGAAGGCGCCTACCAGTAGGGTCCCCGCGCTGCTCGTCGCATTGAGGGCTCCCGACGACAGTGATGCCGTGTTGTCCGCGAGCCAATCGCGCCCCTGGGCAAAGAGATCCTGCAACTGGGACTCATCAATTCCCAACGGACCTGTGGCCAACCACTCCTCAGCCCTGTCAAGCACTGTTTGCAGGCTCTGGCGCACGTCCTCCACGCCCTGGGCGATGGATCGACCGGCGAAATAGATGGTGCCACCAATGATGGCGATGAGACCAACCACCGTGACGGCGGCTGCCGCATGGCGCGGGAAGCGCAGTTTCCGATTCAGAAGAAGCTGCGCTGGCATCAGCAGCGCTGCGAGAAGGAGGCCCACGACGATGGGGATCAGGATCTGGGACACCATCCCCCCCACCTGGATCAGCACCCATCCGGCTGCGTACACCAGAATGAGCACCAAGGCGATGGCTGCCAGGACCCGGAACGGTCGGGGCAATGGAAGCATCGGGTTGTTCCGAAGACGAGAAGATGACATGCGTCGATGACTCCTGACAGTGGGATGACCAGCCCATTGTGCCCGGTCCGAGGTCCTCACCCACCAGAGGAGACACCGGGCTGACCTGAGCCGCCGTCCACGAGTGCTGTCGGGTGTCGCAGTTTGCGCACAAGGGGGCCCTTCCGGCTTTTTCTCAAAACTCCTCTTGGTGATTATGTGCACTATTTAATTAACACCAGTGGATATATAAGATGACCTGCGGGAAATGCCAGTCCCCCAAAGTTGACGACGGGACATATTTGGCGCAACATGGGCCGTGAACCACGTCAAAGGCTGCCGATCGGGTGGCCTTTTGGGCATGCCTGACGACCTCGGCGTTCATCAACGTTTGGAGACTTCGTGTCGACAAGGAAACCCCGTTCCCACCAACGCAACACAACGCCCACCAACCTCTCCGACCTCAACATTGACAGCGAGCTGGCTGAATCCGGCCCGGTGGAGGAACGCCGAGAGGCGACGCGGAACCGTTATTCACCGGCGGTCCTCGCACTGACAATTCTCGCCACCATCGGCGTTGTCGCCTACACTGCCTTCCTCCTGCAGATGGACAATCGCGGCGACCTGCTGCCGTGGCTACTCGTGCTGGGGGCCGAACTCATCCTGGTGTTCCTCGGCCTCATGAGCATGTGGACGATGCTGGCCGGCTACAACAAGCCGCCGTCCTATGCGTTCCACGAGGCGCAGCGGCAGCTGTACCGCCCGCGGCTGAACGACGAACTCGGCATCACTGAGGACGCGACCGCCTGGCCGCTGTTTCTCAACGGTGGCCAGATCGACGTCGACGTGTTCATCACCGTCTTCGGTGAGGATCTGGACGTCATCCGCAGGACCGTGACCGCGGCACTCGGCATCAAGGGACGCCACAAGACCTACGTCCTCGACGACGGCGACTCCGACGACGTCCGTGACCTCGCCGCCGAGCTGGGCGCCGGTTACATCCGCCGTCTCGGCAGCAGTGGCGCCAAGGCTGGCAACGTCAATCACGCGCTCGCGATCACGCGCGGCGAGTTCTTCCTCATCCTCGACGCCGACTTCGTGGTGAAGCCCGAGATGCTGGAGGAGACACTGCCCGCGATGGCCGACGGAACCGTCGCCTTCGTGCAGACCCCACAGGTATATGGCAACCTCCACACAACGATTGCCCGCGGTGCGGCGTACATGCAGTCCATGTTCTACCGCTACATCCAGCCGGGCCGCAACGAGTTCAACGCGGCGTTCTGCGTTGGCACCAATGTGGTGTTCCGGCGCAAGGCGGTCAAGGAGATCGGCGGCATCTACACGGGCTCGAAGTCCGAGGACGTCTGGACCTCACTCCTGTTGCACGAGCGCGGCTGGAAGTCGCTGTTCATTCCCCAGGCCCTGGCCGTCGGTGAGGCCCCCGACACCATCGAGGCCTACAGCAAACAGCAATTGCGCTGGGCAACGGGCGGCTTCGAGATCCTCCTGACCCACAATCCGTTGTCCCTGCGACGACGATTGACGCTCGATCAGCGGCTCATGTACCTCGTGACCGCCACGCACTACTTGAGCGGCATCGCCACAGGTGTCCTGCTGTTCGTTCCCGCACTGGAGATTTTCTTCGATCTTCGACCCATTTCCATCGCCGTCGGCCCGCTCGAATGGGCGCTCTACTATTCGGGCTTCTATGTCCTGCAGATTCTACTGTCCGCTCTCATCATGGGAACATTCCGGCCGGCGGTATTGCTGCTCTCTGCGGCTTCTTTCCCGATCTACATCAAAGCCTTCCGCAACGCGCTGTTCGGAATCGACGTCAAGTGGTCGGTAACGGGCTCGACGGGCGGACGGACATCGTCCTTCAACTTCATCATGCCGCAGGTATTCACCTTCATCTTCCTGCTCATCACCTCGGCCGTGGGCATCCAGCGTGACCTGTTGATGTCCACCCTGAACGTCGCCACATTCTGGTGCGTGGTCAACACCATCGTGCTGGGTCTGTTCGTGCTGACCGCTTGGCGCGAGGATCGTCAGCGCGCCCGACCGGCGGCCACCCGCGCAGTCAGCGACCCGTTGACCGACCATGAACCCACTTCGCAACCCACCCACATTCTCAACCGCGACGTTCTCGTCGCTACCGAAGCTCTCACCAAGGAGGCCGCCTCATGACCTGGCTGACCCGTCTCAAGATGTTCGGCGGCATTCTTGCCGTCCTCGCAGTTACCTTCGCGCTCACCCTGTTGTTCAACCAGCGGATGACGCAGGCGAACAGCCTGTCCGCGACCGTCGCAGCCCCCACGTTCGACATCGGCTCCGGATACGGCGGCATCGTCAATGAACAGTTTGCCGAGAACGGGGATCAGGTGAGCGCAGGGGACGTGCTGTTTGTCGTGAGTTCCAGTTCACTGCAGCAGGCCGTCAGCCAGGGAGCTGCGCCCAGCTCGACGGTTGCCTACAACCTCGATCTGGACACTGGCTCGGTCACCTACACTGCCGTCAGTGATGGCTATCTCGTCGACGTGGCCGCCACCCTTGGGTCCTACGTGCCGGACGGCGCGGTGCTCGCCCGGGTGGTCAGCCAGGAGCGCGTGGTCGAGGGCCACTACAAGCTGAGTCCAATCGACTACGGTCGCGTACAGACCGGGGCCGCGGCCACGATCGTCCTTCCGAACATGCAGAAGCTGAACGCCACCGTCGACAGCGTCCAGGTGGAGACCGAGGATGGGAACGCGATGGCCGTGATCCGGTTGACGAGCGACGCCCTCGAGGACCCTGCGTTGTCCTCGCTCACCCGCGACGGCACCCCGGTCACCGCCCAGGTGCAGCTGCATGATGACGGCATCCTTGCCGGACCGACCACCTCGGCACTCGCGTTCCTGACAAAGATTGGGCTCCGCTGATGTGGCGCGCACGGATCATGGTGGCCGGCATCGCGGCCGCTCTGGTGCTCACGGGCTGCACCGGACCCGGCACAGACGACAAGTCCGCCGAGGGCAGCGACTCGGTCCCCGAACAGCGTGCCACGTGGCAACCTGATGGGCTGTCAGCGTCGATCGAGCAACTCGGAACCGTGTCGAGCAAGGACCTCAACCCCGTCCGGCTGGCCGACGGGCTCATCCCGCCGACGAACAGATGGTTCTCCGGTCTGGTGTTCGGCGACGACCCACAGCCTGTGTATCCGCTGCCACTCTCCTTCGCCCTTACTGACGATGGGCTGACCTTCGGGCTGCCCGACGTGACGACGACCGAGAAGACCATCATGGGCACCAACGCGCCAGTGGTTCAGGTCTCTCTGGCCGAAAGCCCCACCTGGCAGGTTGTGGCGTATGACGACCTGTCCGTCACGGTGGAGGCATCGGTCGACGGGTCCCCGCTGGGCCGAGTCACCGTCGTGCAGGGTTCGCCGTACCTGACCTACACCGCCGTCGGCGATCAGGAGTTGAGCACACAGCTTCCATTCGAGGCGAGCGGAGACTTTGCGAAGCTGACATCCGGTGGAGACGAATACGTGGCCGTCTCCGACGCCGGAACCGTCGATGGGGCGCAGGTGAGATTGCCTGCCGGTGCCTCCGTGACATGGGGGGCGGTACCCGAGGGCGGCGACCCCGCCGCGATCGCCGAGCGTGCGGGACCCGTGACCGCCACCGCAGTGACATTCGATGTCGGCGCGGCGGTACGGACCACGTTGCGCTACGAGACCGAACAGCCCACCGTCGTGGTGCGGATGCCACACCAGCGAGACGACGCCGCACAGTGCGACCTGGGCACCTTTGTCAGCGCCTACGGCACCCTGCAAGCCTGCGCGCAAGACGAGATCTCGTGGGAGACCGACCCCTACGAGACCCGTGGGGAATTGGACCTCTCCGGCATCTCCCAGGAGGACGCGGACGAGCTGCGGGCCGCACTGACGGCCGATGTGGCGGAGGCCAAGGACTACCCGGCGGACACCTACTTCGGCGGCAAAGCCCTCTACCGCGATACTCAGCTGTACTCGATCGCCCGCCAGTTGGGCGCCGAGGAGGAGGCGACGGCGATCCACGACAAGGTCCGGGAAACTCTGGTGCGGTGGGGGGACCCCGATGGCTGTCGGGAGGAGGAAGCATTCTGCTTCGGCTACGACGAGGTGAATCGCGGGATCGTGGGGCAGACGCCGTCCTTCGGGTCGGACGAGTTCAACGATCACCACTTCCATTACGGCTACTTCCTCTACGCCGCCGGTGTGCTGGGCGCCGACGACCCGGAGCTGGTGGAGGAGATCCGGCCGGTCATGGATCTGCTTGCCGCAGACATCGCCTCGACCCCAGCCAACGAGTACTTCCCCGAGCGGCGGACCTTCGACGCGTACGCGTCGCACTCATGGGCCTCGGGCACCTCTCCGTTCGCGGACGGCAACAACCAGGAGTCGTCATCGGAGGCGGTGCTCGCCTGGGCGGGGCTCACACTGTGGGCGCAGACGTCCGGACAGGCCGAACTCGAGCGCGAAGCCACTTGGATGCACGCACTTGAGGCCCAGACAGCCCGGGCGTACTGGACTGACTTCGACGAGTCGGATGCGGTCTATGAGGGCTATGGACACACGGTGCTGCCGCTGAACTTCGGCGGCAAGCGCGACTATGCCACGTGGTTCTCCCCCGAGCCGGCGGCGTTGTTGGCCATCCTGCTGATCCCCGTGAGCCCTTCGTCGGACCACCTCGCCGGCGACCCCGAACGCATCGAGCGCAATGTCGCCGAAGCGACGAGCAACGGTGGATTCAACCAGACCTACGGCGACTACCTGATCATGTACTCCGCCCTGGCTGGGGAGGACGCGAGGCTCGCGGCGCTGGACGAGGCCCGAAATCTCGACGCCATTGACGATGGAAACACCCGCACCTACCTGTTGGCATGGTTGATGGCACTGGCGGCCTGAGGCCGCTCACAGCGGCTCGTGGTGGTGCCGTCACGAGCGACGCCGCATGGTGTTATTGCGAGGCTCAGACCCCTCCCACCGCAGACCGGCCGGCCTCAAGCCTGGCCACCGGCACCCGGTAGGGGGAGCAGGAGACGTAGTCGAGACCGACCTCGTCGAAGAAGTGCACCGACCTGGGGTCACCGCCGTGCTCTCCACACACCCCGAGCTTGAGATCGGGCCTGGTCTTTCGACCGGACTGGACGGTCATGCGCACCAAGGCCCCGACTCCGTCGATGTCCAAGGACTCGAAGGGCGAGACCGGGAACACCCCCTCTTTGAGGTATGTGGAGAAGAACGATGCCTCGACGTCGTCTCGGGAGAATCCCCACGTCATCTGTGTCAGGTCGTTGGTACCGAAGGAGAAGAACTCCGCCGACTCTGCGATGTGACCGGCGGTGATGACCGCCCGCGGTAGCTCAATCATGGTGCCGATCTTGTACGGCACCTCGACCCCGGTCTGCTCAGCCACCTCCTTGCCGATTGCGACGATCTTCTTCTTGACCAGGTCCAGCTCGCGCACCGAGGCGACCAGAGGAATCATGATCTCGGGCTCAGCCCTGCCGCCAGCCCGAATCCTCGCAGAGGCGGCCTCAAGGATCGCGCGAGCCTGCATCGTGAACAGTCCCGGGATCACGATACCCAGACGCACACCACGTAGTCCGAGCATCGGGTTCGACTCGTGGAGACGCTGCACGGCGGCGAGCAGCTTGCGCTGGCGCTTCTTGCGTCGTCCATGAACGTCGGCGACAGCCATCGCGACTGATAGCTCGGTGAAGTCGGGAAGGAACTCGTGCAGGGGCGGATCGATAAGCCGGATCGTGACGGGGAGCCCGTCCATCGCTTCGAAGATCGCGGCGAAGTCATCCCGTTGCAGAGGAAGCAGTTCACCCATCGCGGCCGCTTGTTCGTCGTCACTCTCGGCGACGATCAGGTTCTCCACCAACCGTCGGCGTTCACCGAGGAACATGTGTTCGGTGCGGCACAACCCGATGCCCTGGGCGCCGAAGCGTCGGGCACGGCGAGCATCGTCGGCGGTGTCCGCGTTGGTGCGCACGTTGAGACGACGACGAGTGTCGGCATGCTCCATGAGCCGAGCGACAGCCTGCACCAACGGTTCGTCGAGGTCCTCACCCTCGAAGTAGCGCACCACGTGAGACGGGGTCACCGGGACGGCGCCGTCGAAGACCTCACCGGTGGAGCCATCGATGGAGATGACGTCTCCCTCCCTGACCGTCTTGCCACCGCGGACGGTGAACTGACCCTCCCGAGCGTCCACCTCGAGGGCCTCGGCTCCGCAGACGCAGGTGCGCCCCATGCCCCGCGCAACCACTGCTGCGTGGGAGGTCTTGCCGCCACGGTTGGTGAGGACACCCTTGGCCACCATCATGCCGTGCAGGTCCTCCGGGGTGGTCTCCTTGCGGACCAGGATCACGTCCTCTCCCGCCTCGGCCCATTCCACAGCGGTCGCCCAGTCGAAAACGGCCCTGCCGACGGCGGCTCCCGGGGAAGCGTTCATCCCTTTGCCGAGCAGGATCTTCTCGGCGTTGGCATCGAATCTGGGGAACATCAGGCTGGCCAACTGGTCGCCGTTGACGCGACGCAGGGCCTCGTCAGCATCGATCAGGCCCTCTTCGGTCATGTGCACAGCGATCCGGAAGGCCGCCTCAGGCGTGCGCTTGCCGACCCGGGTCTGGAGCATCCACAGCTTTCCCTGCTCGACAGTGAACTCGATGTCGCACATGTCCTTGTAGTGATGTTCCAACGTGTCCATGATCCGGATCAACTCATCGTGGGAGTCCTTGGCCACCTCACCCATGTCGGCCAAGGACAGGGTGTTGCGGGCGCCGGAGACCACGTCCTCACCCTGTGCGTTCTGCAGGTAATCGCCGTAGTCACCCTGATCCCCCGAGGCGGGGTCGCGGGTGAAGGCCACCCCGGAGCCGGAGGTCATGCCGCGGTTACCGAACACCATCGCCTGAATATTGACCGCGGTGCCCAGGTCCTCCGGGATGCGCTCCGAGCGACGGTAGAGGACGGCGCGATCGGTGTTCCAGGAGTCGAACACCGCACGGACTGCAAGGTCCAGCTGCTCACGAGGGTCCTGGGGAAAGTCCCGGCCTGCGTGCTCGCGGATGATCTGTTTGAAAGCATCGACCAGCGTGCGCAGATCCTCCACGTCGAGGTCGAGATCATCAGTGGTGTTCTTCGACTTCTTCAGATTGTCGAGGGCGTCGCGGAAGAGCTCACCCTCGACGTTGAGCACGGTGCCGCCGAACATCTGCAGGAGTCGACGATAGGAGTCCAGTGCGAACCGCTCGTTGTCGCTCTGTCGCGCCAGACCGGTGATGGACTCGTCGGTGAGCCCGATGTTCAGGACAGTCTCCATCATGCCGGGCATCGACGCTGCCGCACCGCTGCGCACACTGACCAGAAGGGGGTCCTCGGCATCGCCGAGGCAACGTCCCATCGCTTTCTCGAGCGTCCCCAGATGCGTCGAGATCTCGTCGCCCAAGCCATCCGGCTCCCGTCCCTCGCGCAGATAGGCCCGGCACGCGTCGGTGGAAATCGTGAATCCGGGCGGCACAGGCAGGCCCAAATTCGTCATCTCCGCCAGGTTGGCGCCCTTGCCGCCCAACAGGTCCTTCTTACTCTTGTCGCCCTCGGCGAAGTCATACACGAAAGAACTCATGTTGATGCCCCCGGCAGCGACAGCTTCGACTCGGGCAGGTAGGTGTTCTGGCCACCGAAGAAGGTACTCCAGGGCATGTCGAGCTCCGCCCTCTCTGTGATGACATCGTAGAGATGGCGCAACAGCGGCAAATCCTCTTCGCCGATCAGCCCACGCTCGGTCAGCTTGGGCAGTGCCCCACCGATGATCTCGATGGCCTGCGCGCCCTCCAGAGTGATGTGATCCAACTGTTCCCAGGCCTCGGCGAACTTCATGCCCGTACCCAGCAGACGACCTACGCGGATGTTGCGACCACCCTTTGCCGTGACGTAGGTGTCACCGGTGGTGGCGAGCCCCTCAGCGGTCTCAGGCCGGCCACCGAGGAGCTCCACAAGTTGGCGGCTCTCGATCATGCCCTGCGCGATCAGCGCCGCCTCGTAGTTGTAGTTTCGCCATTCCAGATCGGGATCGACTCCCGCAGCATTGATGATCCCATCGGCGAATCCGGTTCCGAGGGCATAGCAGTTCTTCAGTGCGGCGCAGACTTCCGAACCCACCAGATCGGTGGTCGTCCAGATATGGTAATACGGAGTCGCGAAGACCTCGGCCAGCCGGTCGAGTGCTGATTGCTCGCGACCCGCGAACATCACGCAGGTGTGGCGCCTGACAGCGAGCTCGCCTGCGATTGACGGCCCCACGATCGCCGTCATCGGCACCGAATCGCGCAGTTCGGCGGGCAGACGCGAGGAGATGACGTCGGGCAGGATGCTGAGGTTGCCCTCCTCATCGGCCTCCATACCCTTGGCCACCATCACGAACAGCTGACCGGGGGTCATGAGCTTTGACAGCTGCTCGGCCACCCAGTGGCTGGCGAAGGAGGTGACGCCGCTGGCGACGATCTCGGCCCCGTCGAAAGCCTGAGCGGCGTCCTCAAGCTGGTAGGCATGAACGTTCTCGGGCACCTCAATCCCAAGCCGGATCTGGTGGCGCTTGGTCTGAATGCTGTCGATGGCCTCGCGGTCGAGATGGGTTCCGACCAGGTGGACGTCATGGCCGTTGTCGGCCAATGGGATCGCGATTGCTGAACCCATCGCGCCTGCACCCAGGATTGCAATTTTCGTCATCGTCGTAACTCCTTCTTTCGAATTGCGCGGGGCTGTCCCGCCACTAGCTGTGTTTGGTTGTTTGGTTGTTTGGGGACTTGTCGCCACTAGCGCGGACGAACTCAGAGCAGGTCCGTCAACTCTGGTGAGGCGGCGGAACGGACGGCCTCCTGCGCCGCCACCGCAGAGTCAGCGTCCCGTGCGATCCTGGCCAGACGGACGCACTCCTCGGTGGTGTGCCGGGACAGCGCCCAGCGGACCATGGGAACGCGCTGCATCGACATGGAGAGGCTGGTCACGCCCAACCCGGTGAGCACGAGCGCCATCAGTGCGTCGCCCGCGGACTCCCCGCAGACCCCGACCGGCTTGCCGGTGGCGCGCCCTCCCTCGCAGGCGGCGGCCACCACGTCGAGCACGGCGGGTTGCCATGGGTCCAGCAGGTCCGAAAGTTCCCCCACCATGCGGTCGGCGGCCATCGTGTACTGGGCAAGGTCGTTGGTGCCAAGACTCGCGAAGTCGGTGATCTCCAACACTTGGTGTGCTCGTAGGGCGGCGCCGGGCACCTCGATCATGACGCCGGCCGCCGGGAGGCCGGCGGCGTGTGCGCGGTCGGTGAACCAGGCTGCTTCCTGTTTGGTTGCGACCATGGGGGCCATCACCTTGACGAGGGCGCCCGTCTCCGCCGCGGCCATCGCGAGCGCTGCGAGTTGGTCGTCGAGCAGGTCCTCTCGCTCTTTCATGAGCCGCAAACCGCGACGTCCGAGTGCAGGGTTGGGTTCGGGGCCCAGGTCCGCGAAGGCGAGTGGCTTGTCGGCTCCGGCGTCCAGTGTTCGGACGGTGACCGGGCGATCACCGAAGGGCCTCAGCACGCGGACGTACTCGTCGCTCTGATCTGCGACGCTCGGCGCTGTCGCGGCCGAGAGGTGGAGGAACTCGGTGCGGAACAGCCCGACGCCCTCGACATCGGCGGCGCCGGCGAGTTCGGCATCGGCGACGTTGCCGACATTTGCGAGCAACATCACAGGATGACCGTCGGACGTGCGGCCCGGCCCGCTGCGCTCGGAGATGCGCTCGCGTGCGCGTCGCTTCTCATCCTTGGCGGCGAGCCATGCTTCGTCCGGCTCCACGACCAGCTCACCGGAGTCGCCGTCGATGCCCACGCGCAACCCGCTCGAGAACTCCAGGGCCCCTTTGGCCTGAACAATCGCGGGGATGCCGCGTTGCGACGCCAGGATGGCAGTGTGGCTGGTGCGGCCACCGTCCTCCGTCACGATGCCCACCACCATGGCGGGATCCATCACGGCGGTGTCGGCGGGTGCCAAATCGTGGGCGATGACGACGCTCGGCTCCGTCAACTCTGGCACCCCGGGCAGCGGGCGGCCCAGCAGCAGCGC
Organism: uncultured Arachnia sp.; assembly: GCA_947493705.1. Classification (GTDB taxonomy): domain Bacteria; phylum Actinomycetota; class Actinomycetes; order Propionibacteriales; family Propionibacteriaceae; genus Arachnia. The sequence continues at coordinate 22,374 of CANLSH010000004.1, forward strand.
CTCGGCGCGTGCTCCGACGTCGAGGAGGTCTGTGACACGTTCCGCGAAGTAGCCGCCCAGCTCCTCGAACTGTTTGGCGTAGTCGTCGACCGCAGCATGCAGGGCATGGGCGGGGCCCTCGCTCTGAAGATGTTCCTCCACAGCATCCAGCAACCCGGGGTCGCGGGCGATGGCCGCGGCAGCCGAGATCATTTCGGCGGCATCGCCGGTGAGGGAGGCGGCCGTTGCGTCGAAGCGAGCAGCGACGTCCTCCAGGGCGACGCTCACGCGGGCGAGATCCCCCGCCCGATCCGTGGAAGCTGCCTCGTCCGGCAGCGGGGCGGGGAGAGCGACGAGCGCAACCACCCCGACGGCAGTGCCGCCGCTGACTCCCAATCCTGTCATTATGGTCATGTCAGTTCACTCCTTTGCGTCGTGGTCGATTTCGAGGAATGCAACGAGGTCTGCGAGAACCTCGTCGGCGCCGTCGCCGTCGGCGGTGAGGATGACTTCCTCACCGAACTTGGCGCCAAGCGCCATGACGGCAAGCATGGAGGCCGCGTTGACGGTCTTTTCTCCCTCCTTGCCGATGGTCACCGGCATGCCGGCCGCGGCCACCTTCTTGGTGAACAGGGTGGCGGGACGGGCATGCAGCCCGACAGAAGAGGCAATGGTGGCGGTACGTGATGGCATTTCCATGATCCTTTGGTCGACGGTGACGGAGATGGTCAATTGGTGAGCAGGGTGCTCAGAGAGAGGAATTCGGCGGTATGCGGATGGAAGAGATGTTTGTGGGGTCCAGAACCTGGCTCGTGAGCAATGGCGCGGCTCCAGCGCCCCGTTGATCTTGTCCACTCGGGGCTCGGCCAGGGTGACGCTTCGGTCGACGCTGGGGTTGAGTGTGACGGTGACGATCATGCCCGGATCACCTGCACGCCGGTGGCGTCGAGTGCTGCCGACCGGATTCATGAGGGTTATTCCTCTTCGCCAATGTCGGACAGCAGGGCGATGACTTCGTCCACGCTGGAGGTGGTGCGCAGCTTCTCGGCCGCGTCAGGGTCCATCAAGACCTCAGCCAGCGCACCCAGGATGCCGACGTGTTCGTCAGAGTTGCTGGCGATCGGGATCGCCACATAGACGGTCTCATCGTTCCATGCCACGCCGTCGGGGAATTGCAGGAAGCCAAGCGCAGCCCGGTTGATGTAGTGCCGAGACTCATTGGTGCCGTGCGGGATGGCGAAGCCCTCACCCAAGTAAGTGGAGACTTCCTTCTCCCGGGCGAACATGGCCTCGGCATAGGGCCCCTGGATGGCGCCCACGTCCAGCAGCGCCTCCCCACATTGGCGGATCACTTCATCCTTGTCCGCGGCTTTCAAGCCGAGGCGGATGGAATCACGCGACAATACGTTCTCACTCAATGGTCTCTCCATTCTTGATGGCGTTCTCAACGCGGGCAAAAGCTGGGTCACCGACGAACTGTTCGAAGGTGACGACGACGGCGTCCGGCACGATGGCCCTGACGCGGGGTGCCAGTCCGGACTGGCACATGATGAGTTCGGCGTCGTCAGGCACTTCGTTCACAGGAGAGTGGACGACGGTGACGCCGTAGGGGGCGAGCTTCTTCTTCATTGCACCAGCCACCATGACGCTGGAGCCCATGCCTGCGTCGCAGGCGATGATGAGCTTCTTGACCTCGCTGCCCAGGATGGACCGGTTGGCGGTAGCGGTAGTGGCCGTAGCGGTAGTCGTGGTGGCTGCCACGGCGACGGGGGAGGTCCCATCGGTGCTGGATTCTTTGACCACCGTTTCATGTGCGGTGGGTGCGGCCACTTCGTCAGCGACATCCTTGCCCCGTCCGAACCCGAAGAGAAGGGAGGCGACCACGAAGGAGACGACTGCGGCGGCGCCCACGGATGCGAGCACGGGGAGTAATCCACCGCGGGGAGAGACGGCAATGTAGGCAAGAATGCTGCCGGGAGCTGCCGGGGCTACCAGTCCAGCATTGAACAGCAGTCCCACCGCGATCCCGGTCGCGCCGCCAGCAATGGTGGCCAGGATCATGCGTGGCTTCATGAGGATGTAGGGGAAGTAGATCTCGTGGATGCCGCCGAAGAAGTGAATGATTACGGAGCCCCAGGTGGCACCCCGCAGCTTGAGAGGTCCGAACAGTGCGAAGGCAACCAGCAGACCAAGACCTGGGCCGGGGTTGGACTCCAGCATGAAGAGAATTGATTTGCTCGTCTCGGCTGCGTCCGTCACGCCCAGGGGTGCCAGCACTCCGTGGTTGATGGCGTTGTTGAGGAACAGCACCTTGGCGGGCTCGATGAAGACAGAAGCCAACGGCAGCAGCGAGTTCTCCACCAGCCACGCAACTCCTGAACCAAGCCATTCGACCAGCACGTTGACGATCGGACCAATGCCCAACCGACCCAGGATTGCCATAACCGTGCCGATGATGCCGAGCGAGAAGTTGTCCACCAGCATCTCGAAGCCACTCTTCACCTTGCCGTCGATGGATTCGTCGAACTTCTTCAGGATGAAGGCGGAGAGCGGGCCCATGACCATCGCGCCGAGGAACATGGGGATATCCGCGGAAACGACGGCGCCCATGGTAGCCAGGGCGCCGATGACGGCGCCACGTTGTCCGTGCACCATGCGGCCACCGGTGTAGCCGATGAGGATGGGCAGGAGGTAGAGGATTGTGGGGCCAACGAGGGTAGCCAAGGATTCGTTGGGGAGCCATCCATCAGGGATGAAGAGGGCCGTGATGAGGCCCCAAGCGATGAAGGCACCGATGTTCGGCATGATCATGCCGGCGAGGTACCCGCCGAACTTCTGCACCCGGGCCCTTGCGCCCTTGCCCTCCAGGTTCTTGTTCTGCTTTGCGTCCGGTAATGACATGTCACAGCACCCTTCTTTGACGTCTTCGTCCAGTTCCAGCCCCGCGCCTCTACGGGAGCATACAAACATCGTATGCTTTGCTTGTGTCCGTGTCAAGAGGATACGGACACATTCAGATTCAAACGGACGCCAGGAGGGCATGACGCCCTCAGAAGCCCCTCACAACGGGTTGTCCGACGTCTGTTCAGACAGTGCGACGCGAGACGATTGAGCGCTGAAGCGAAGCAGCAGAACGCCGTGCTCAAATGGAAGCGGGTGATGCCGGTGTCGCGACCGACGCTGTAGATCATGATGCACACCTCCCCTCAGCAGACATCGACAAACGGGGGTCCACGAGGACAGCGGGGTCACTGACATAATTGTCACAGCGCTACACGTAGAACGCGCGCTGCAGCGGAACTGATGGCGCTTGGAGTCAAAACACCTGGTCGCATGCGCATCCTGCTGGCTGGTGCCGAAGAAGGGACTTGAATCCTTCTTCAGGGTCCCTTCTCCCTAGGAGAAATACGTTGTCATCGGCCTTTGACTAGGCCTAACGTCACACTTTCTTTCCCTCAACGTGTACTTAGGGGACCCTGAACGGACTACAATGTACTTAGATGTTGCACGATAGTTGCACGAATTTGGAGGGCACGTGGCCTCAAGGCGAGGTTTTGGGAGCATACGCAAGCTCCCGTCCAAGAAGTACCAGGCGAGCTATACCGGCCCCGACGGCCGACGGCACACGGCGCCCACCACCTTTGCCGGCAAGATGGACGCCGAGGGCTGGATCGCCATCGAGCGCACGCTCATCGAACGCGACGCATGGGTCCCGCCGCCATACCGGGAACAAGCCAGACAGGACGCCGCAGCTGCCGCGGAGGCCGAGCACCAAGCCGAGTCGATCACAGTCACCCAGTTCATCCACAACTGGCTGCCCACTGTCGAGCTTCGCCCGACCACCCGTCGCGATTACGAGTCGCTGTTGCGCAACCATGTCGCGCCCACTTTGGACGAGGTGCCATTGCGGGGCCTCACCAAGGCGCGGGTCAAGCGTTGGTGGGATGCTCTGGACCCAGAGAAGCCCCGCGCTCGGTCCAAGGCATTCCAGTTCCTGCACACCGCCATGAACGCTGCGGTGGACCTCGACCTGCTGGCTACCAACCCCGTGACACTGCCACGTCGGACGCGCATACGCACGAAAACGGCTCGCAGGATTCTCCCACTCTCGATGATGGAGCTCGAGGCCCTCGCCGACGCCATGCCCGCTCACTTGAGTGTGGCGGTCCTCATCGGCGGCTGGTGTGGGCTTCGCTATGGCGAACTGGCGGAGCTACGCCGCGGGGACGTGGACCTGCGGGCAGGGACGATCCGCGTTGAACGAGGCGTCATCAAGGTTGCCGGCGGCTATCAGGTGGGGCCACCCAAGACCGAGGCCGGGGAGCGAACCGTGCACATCCCCGCCAGCTTGCTGAGCGACCTTCGGCAGCACCTTCGTGAAAATACCGGCCCCGGGCCCGACGCTCTCTTGTTCGGTGCGCCGAACGGAGGGCACATGCACTCGTCGGTGTTTGCCCGCGCATTCGCCAAAGCTGCAGAATCGATCGGGCGTCCCGACGCCACCCCCCACGTGCTGCGCCACACCCACGCCTCCCTGGCCGCCGACATCAGCGCCCCAACGCCGGTGACCATGCGCCGCCTCGGGCACACGACGGCCAGTATGACCATGCGCTACACCCACGCCATGGCCGACGCTGACCAGAAGCTGGCGGTGGAACTGGACGCCGTTCGAACCCAAGGAACGCGAACCTGAACTCCGAACGGCCATGCGACAGGCACGCTGCTCAGTGAAGTTGCGGCATGACGCTTCTCCAGAAGCACTGCAGCGATTGAGTCAATGGCTGGAACCAGCGGGCGACGAGGAACATGTCATCGCCGACTCCTGCCGACCTTGAGCTAATTTCTGCACAGGATGTGGCTTCAGGAGGTGGGCGTTGCAGTGCGCCCGTGGCGCGCCCTGCCGGGCCGTGCCTTGCTGGCTTGCTGCCGCCACTTGTCCGCCATCCGTGGTCGGGCAGTTTCGCTGTACAGCTCAGCGACCTTCAGCATCGCTTCGGGGTCGCCAGACTCCGCTTCGGGCAGGACCTGGTCAAGCTGCTTGATGAGGTCAAGCCTATGGAGGAGCGCATCAGCGGCTTCACGCACATCGCGGTCAGTAACCTCAGACATGTCCCCCCACCTTCGTCGAGCTGCCGGTTGACGTCATCCGCTACTTTACCCGCCAGTTCCTGCTCGTTGACCGTCGGGACGAAGGAACCGTTACACCAACTCTGATCAACGACGTGGCCAATCAGGTGGGCGCGGACGTCCACGCTCGCGTAGGTGACGCCGGTTGGCTGTCAGCGACGGGGCGGCAACTTCGAGCTGTCTTCGTTCTCTTGTGATGTCAGCTTGTTCTGGCTCGTTGTGCGACGAATTGGTTGAGGAATGCGGATGCACAACAATCGGTTCGCCCGCTGTGAGGTGCCGGGATATGCGCCACCACAGGGCGGCGGCGGGTTGTTCGGCGGGGAGGGGACCGTCAGCGACGACGACGGCCACAATCTCCGCAACCGGTACACCTGCCTCCTGAAGAGCGGCAAACCGGTGGGCAAGGGAATCGGCATACGGGTCGTTGTGAATCTCGGGGTGAATGTGCGAGAGCATGTCTATCCACCTCGACGAAGTACGGGCTTGGAGCCTGTTCTCGAGGCCTTGTTGCCATGTCCGAGCTGTGGCTTCGAGTTGGACAGGGCCGAGGACCCGACGGTCAGTCGCCTCGACGCCAGTGGCGGCTCGCCAGATTTCCACGTCCTCGATCAGTGCCCGGCTGAGTGGTTGTCCGGGCAGCGCCCATCCGGGCCTGTTGAGGTGGCCGGCTGCCGCTCGTACGTCGTCTGCGGCGGATGTCACCAGCTCCGTCCTGGCGGCCAAGTAGGGGCCCCACTCACGATGCTGCGTCAAGGCTGTGGGGATCGGCGGTAGCCACGGCAGCGGTCCCACGCCGTGGGGGATGTGGATCCGCCAGGTCAGGACGGCTGCCGGATCATCCGCTGATCCCAGTTCCCTGACCGCAGCTGCGCTGCGGAGTTCAGCGAGGGGGTTCCGGCCGACGACAGCATGCAACAGCAGCGCGGCGCGCAGGGCCGGCCATGCCGGACACGACGTCACCCCGGCCACGATCTGATCGGCACCCTTGTCCAGAGCGGTGACGGTGTCGGCAGGCACGGCGGTTTCGGCGGCGACGTGGAGCGCGTCAAGGTAGCGCGAGGCAGCATGACCCAAACGGTTCGATGGCGCCATCTGGTCGAGGGCTTCGGTGGTGGCCGAGCGTGCGGCACCGTCGCGGGCCATCACCGCATGCAGGACATCGAGGGCGGTGTCGGGTCGCAGGGTGGTGGGATGCACGAGGCTGTGTTCATCGCCGTCGCCAACGACGGGAACGTAGAGGTGGTTGGCGTGGCGACCACGCGTGGCCATGACGTAGAGCTGCTGCCTGGTCTCGGCCCCGGTCAGGACACCACGTGTTATGTCCACGGTGAGGCCTTGGGCGGCGTGCACGGTAACGGCGTAGCCCAGCTCCACGTGCGTGGCGACGTAGTCCTGCGGCAGGGTCACGGTCCGGCCCGAGTCACAGTGTCGTGCCCGCACCGCACCTTCGCGTGTGACGTGTTGGACGATCCATCGGTCGCCGTTCTTGACCCAGTCTGTCGCCGAGATCGCCAGGCGGCGATCGTTGAGGCGGGTGATGATGACATCACCGGCCGAGGCCCAGTTCGCATCCACCAACATCACCCTCTCACCTGAATCGGTGGCTGCCGTGTCGGCGAGGCGATGAGTTCTGGCCCGACGGTTCAACTCGGTGACGGTGTCACGGGTACCAGCCAGCATGAGACTGTTCAGCCCTGCCGTCCGGTCGGTGGCCCAGTCGGTGAATGCTTGCTCCAGCCCGGATTCTCTTGTGCCGACATGAACGCGATCGGTATCGAGGTAGTACCCCAACGCTTCGGGTCGTCCCTCCCGCAGCGCCAGCGACGCAGCCGCTTCTGCGGGGTCCTGGAATCGGAGGAGTTCGGTGAGTTCGACGGCGCCGTGGGTCTCGGCGATGTCGCGCAGCACCCCACCCGCGCTGATCGCGGCGAGTTGCTGGTCATCGCCCACCAGCCTGACCGAGCCACCCCGGCCAACGACGTGGCCGATGACGGTGGCCAAGGAGATGGTGTCAGCCATGCCGGCCTCGTCAATGATCATCAACGTGTCCGGGCCGATGCGTGCATCCATGCTGCCTTGGTGGTTGTGGTTCAAGTCCCAGACGTACTTGGCGAGGGTGGTGGCCTCTCCGGTCTGGTCACGCAACACACTGGCTGCCACCGCCGAGGGCGCCAGGCCGAGGACGGTGCCGCCGCCTTCCCGCCAAGCCTCGGCCAGCACCTTCAATGCGGTTGTCTTCCCGGACCCCGCCGCGGCCAACGCGAGCTGGACCCGGGACCCGCTGGTGGTCATCTGCCGCACCATGCTGGTTTGTCCCGCGTTCAGAGTGATGCCGTTGGCGGTGGAGGCCAGTAACGCCAACGACACCTCCAGCTCCCCGACTCGGCGCCCATCGGTGTGTCCGGCGAGCTTCACGATGGTGCTCTCAGCCGCGAGCATTCTCTCGGAGGTGTAGAGCTGCGCCCCCGCCACGGTGTAGACCGAGGCGCCGTTCCGGCGGCGCAACACAGTCGGTTCGGTGATGCCGTCACCGCCCGCGTCACCGACCGGTTCACTCAGCCGGATGGCCTCCTGCAGCAGGTGCTCGGTCACTACTTTCGCCGTGTCGGGGGTGGTGGTGCGTTCTCGGACACGCCGGGAGGCCTCGGCTCGGAGATGCCACACCTGCCACGTCGCCCGGCTGCCCTCCACCGCCGCCACCACCTCGCGTGCCGTCGCCGCAATCCACTCGGACGTGATCGGCTGCACCAGCTGGTCGGGATTCGTGGCGGCCGCCACCAGGTGGTCGACGCCTTGTTCACCGAGCACCTGTACGGCTTCGGCACGCCACGTGGCGCGCTGCTGCGCGACTGTGCGGGGTTCGTGTTTCGCGTCGCGGGTCTCCAACGTTGCCTGCTGCGCCAGCTTCAACGCCTCCACCGGCGTCGGCGGGCGATGATGATCCCGCTGGAATGAGAGGGCCAATTCTGCCTGGCGTGCCACGATCGCAGCACGTCTGGAGGACCACCGCTGCGCCAGCGCCGTCGGAACGCCGACGATCTCCCGCACCGGACGCTTCCCCGCATCCTCCGGTGGTCGTTCCGCGAACCCGATCCCCAATCCGGCGAGGTGGGCCTCGAGCTGGGTGTTGTAGGTCTCCGACACCGACACCATCGACTTGAAAACCAGTCGACCGTCGATCGCCAGCCACTTGCCTTCGAGAGTCTGCACCTTGTTCGCGATCGCCACATGGGTGTGAAGATTCGGGTCCCCGGCACGCGAGTCCCGGTGCACGAACGCAGCGGCGACGAGACCTCTCACGTCGACCTGCCGCACCCCGTTGGCACCCTCCCTGGAGAACAGTGCCCGCTGCTCCAGGAACCGCAACGCATCCGCCACCGCAGCGTTGTGGGCCTGCTCGATCCGCGCCGCCAACTCCGCAGGCGCGACCGCCCACAACGCTGACACCGACTTCACCGGCGTGAACGTCACGTCATAGCCTGCGCACGCCGTCGACGGATCCCGCGACAACCGCGCCACCTCCGCCGACAATTCCAGATCATTGGGAGCACACCCCACTCGCTCGGCGAAGCGCTCCCGGGCGATGCTGTTGCGGATCTCGGCCCTCACCGCCACAGGCATCTCCGACGATTCCGGATGTTCCTGCTGCCACTGAAGGGACCGGATCGCCATCTCCTTGTGGAATGCGGTTGCGGCCTCGTAGACCCGGAACGGTCGACCCAGCCGTGCAGCATGTGTCACCTGCTCCGCAGTGGCATCCACCGGTAGCGCGGCCAATCTGGCCGTCATGTTCGGGTGGAAGCCGCCACCGAACAGCGCCTTCATCTGCTCGGCCGTGACAGGATCACCGCCGGCCACGTCCTCCAGACCGACTAGTCCACTGCCCCACCATCTCCCGGGAATCTCGCCCTTCTCCGAGTAGTACGACGCCAGACTCGTGTGTCCCTTCTCGGTGGTGTCCTGGGCAGCGACCTGCCGCGTCAGGTAGTCATACCCCGACCCGGCGGTCAGCTTGTGCACCGATGCACCCATACCGAGTAATGGCCCGCCGAGTCGCGGGTTTGGCGCAGACCGATTGGCGGAAAGCTCGTCCGCGGGTGCGCCAACCCAGTCGGATCGTGCGTATGTCGGCCCTCGGCACAGCCTCATCGCCGAAAACACCACTATGGTCACGGCCAATGCCTGTGGTATCTTGGGCACATCACGATCAGCCCGCTCGCCTTCTGGCTCGGGCTGATTTTCTTTTGCCCAGGAGCACCATGGTTGAGTACTCGAAGCCTTGGCTTTCAATCGACGAGCAGATCGATCAGCTGCGGAAACGCGGCGTCGAGACAGGCTCCCACGAGTTCGCCGCCAACCTATTGAAAGCTGTCGGGTACTACCGACTGACGGGTTATCTCTACCCGTTCCGAGAGTCCGAGCAGACCAAGGACACCCACGGCGGCACGAGCATGCGCATCCTGAATCACTATCAGCCCGGTACCTCGATGGAGCATGCTGCGAAGATCATCGATTTCGACCGTCGTCTGCGGATGCTGATGCTGGACGGGCTTGAACGCATCGAGATATCCCTGCGCATGAGAATGGGCTACGTGATGGGCCGCACCTCACCCTTCGCGCACACCGATCCGGCGACATTCGTCTCCAGCTTCACCGAGCTCCAGGAGGACGACAACGCCGGAGCGACCGCGTCGAAACACGAACAGTGGCTCGCGCGGGTGCATGCCCGTCAGACTGACTCAGACGAAGCCTTCGTCACCCACTTCCGCGACAAGTACGACGGACGCATGCCCATCTGGGCGTTGACAGAAATCCTGGAGATGGGACACCTTGTCCGGATGTACGGCGGGCTGATCAACTCGCTGGCGACTGAGATCGCTCAGTTCTACGGGGCGCCATCCAAGAAGGTGATGCTGAGTTGGCTGTCCAGCCTCAACTACGTGCGCAACGTCGCTGCGCACCATGCCCGACTCTTCAACCGCAAACTGGTGGCCGCCCCGGGTCGCCCCCGCACAGGATCGGTTCCCCTCCTGAACCACATGCGTGACGAGTCCACCGCCAAAGAGATCTTTGGCCTGTACAACGCCTTGGCGGTCACCGCCTACCTCCTCCGCAGAATCGACAAGCACTCAGGCTGGCCCGAACGTCTCATCGCACTCATCGACGACTTCCCGGCCACCCCGACGTTCACTATTGCAACCATGGGCTTCCCCACCGACTGGACGGCACTGGAGTTGTGGCAAACTCCGTGACGTCGCCGTCGTGGGCCAGAACGGAGTTGCACCATCAGCTCGACTGGTTGACGGACCCGGCAACGTCACAGGCGCCTGGAAACTTTTCGCGTCGTTGACGCCGAGGGCTAGCATCTCGGCTCACGAGAACCGCCTAGTACAGCGACCGTGCCGCCCGAAGAACGACGTACCCCCGTCAAAGAAGACGTACCCCCCACCCCCGCGGACTGTGACTTCTGCTGCGATAAAGCCCAGTTGACCCGGCAATGCAAGAGGTGTGTTCCACTTCAAGATTCAGGGGTAGGTGCGCGGCTGATCTCGTGCAGCGGTCGAGTCTGGAAATCTGTCGGCAGGGACAAGGATGCTGCGGTCAGGACGACGACCAGTCGGGTCTGCTTCTACTGTTGGCCATGGCCAGGCGGGACCCAGAGGTCGAACGCTGATGTATCAGTACGTAGGAGGAGAGCTGGCTGGTCAACGCAGTTCCATTCCCCTCAACGAGTAAGGGATCGCCACCACGGCTGCCCCTCGTGCCCATGCTCCGAATCCGGAGTCATCCAAGAGCAGGGTCACGGTGCTGGCTAACGGGTCGCGGCATTCGAGGATTGTGTCGCGTACGGTTTGCTCAACAAGTTCGAAGAGGGTCATTCCTTCTCCGATGAGGATCACGTCGGACAGCAGCGACAAGTTTGCGGCGAGTGCGATGAAGTGGCCGAGTGCCCGGACGCTGGCCTCGATCACGGCCCGAGCGGCAGGATCGTGGGGGTGCGAGCGCGATTGCCTCGTCCCGATCGACGGTGCGGCCCTACGCGGTCGATGCGGCGGAGGCGATGAAGTCCTCTGTCAGCATTGTCCAAGCGGTACAGACGTCGTCGGCGAGAGCGGTGTGCGCCGATCCGGAAATCAAGACAATTCCGCTCCGTGTCCATGACGGACCCACGTTATCCCACCGCCCGTTTCGACGGGTGAGGGGGTACGGCTGGTTGTTCAGGCGGCTCTTTGTCCCAGGTAGGCCTCCCTGATCCGGGAGTCCCGGATCAGCTCGTTCGCTCCTCCGGAGAGCGTCACCACTCCGTTGACCAGCACGTAGGCGCGATGGGCGATGGACAGTGCCAACTCCGCGTTTTGTTCCACCATGAACACGGAGATCCCGAGTTCCCTGTTGATCTGCTGGATGGTGTCCAGCACCTGGTCCACGATCTTTGGCGCCAATCCCATGGTGGGTTCATCCATGCAGATCAGCTTTGGCTGTGACATCAGCGCCCGCGCGAACGCCAGCATCTGCTGCTCCCCGCCGGACATGGTGCCCGCCAGTTGGTCGCGTCTCTCCGCGAGCCTGGGGAACAGGTCGTACTGCGCGGTGACGTCGCGCCGGATGGCGGCGCGACCGTCGCGCCGGGTGTGTGCCCCCACCAGAAGGTTGTCCTGGATGGTCATCTCCGGGAACACCCTCCTGGCCTCCGGCACGGAGGCGATCCCGTGACCCACCACGTCCGCAGTGGTTTCGGACACCGTGGAGTGCCCGTCGAAGGTGATCTCACCGGACGTCAGCGGCACGAGTCGCAGGAGTGTCTTCATGGTCGTGGACTTCCCGCAGGCGTTACCGCCGAGCAGGGACACGATCTCGCCGGGCGCGATCGTGTACGAGACATCCTGCAGCGCATGGAATTCTCCGTAGTGGACGTTGAGGTTGCGCGCGTCCAGAAGAAGTTCAGATGGCATAGTCCACTCCCAGAGGGTCGCCCTCGGTCAGTTGTTCGATCTCGGCGCCCTGACGGAGCCGGGTGGCGCGCCGGGTGCCGAGGTAGGCCTCGATCACGCGCGGGTCCTGTTGCACCTCGGCTGGCGTGCCCTCGGAGATGATGCGGCCGGAGTCCATCACTACCACGCGATCGGACACGGTCATGACAAGGTCCAGCTTGTGCTCCACCAGCAGCATCGTCTGCCCCTGCTGCTTCAGCACCAGGAGCTGCTCCATGACCTCGGCGGTCTCGGAGGTGTTCATGCCCGCGGTGGGCTCGTCCAACAGCAACAGGCGTGGCGACGACGACAGGGCGCGGGCGATCTCGGTGCGGCGCCGGTTGGCATACGACAGGGTAGCGGCGTTGTGGAGGCGACGGGGCACCAGCCGGTCCCCGAACCGCTCCAACTGCTCCGTGACGCGCTCCTGCATCACATCGGCCTCGGCCTGTCTGGACCGCGACGGCAGGAGCGCCGTCCCCACCTCCGCCACCAACGACACCCAGCGCAGAACGGGGAAACGGCGCAGGCCCCCCCATGGATGGACCGCTCGGGCGAGTGCCGCCTGCCCCACGAGCAGGTTGTCCTCGACGGTCGCGTTCCCGAAGACACGACCGTTCTGGAAGGTGCGGCGTGCGCCCGCATTGGCCACGGCATCAGGGGTGGCGCCCGTAATGTCGGCGCCATCGAGGATGACTTTCCCGGCGTCGGGTCTGAGCTCACCGGAGATCACGTTGATGGTGGTGGACTTGCCAGAGCCGTTGGGCCCGATGATCCCCACCACCTCCCCCTCGCTGATGGTGAGGGTGGAGTCGTCGACGGCCGCCAGCGACCCAAAGCGTTTCGTCAGTCCGTGGACTTCCAGTATCGCACTCATGCTGCGGCTCCTTCCAATTCAGGCGCGGGAATCCGGGTCAACCGTGCACGCAGCCTCCCCCACCCGCCGGTGTGCGTCCACAGACCCTGGGGCCGGAAATGGATGAGCAAAAGCAGCACCAGTCCGTAGACCAGGAGCCGACCGGATGAGGAGAAGCGCAACAACTCCAGCCCGCCCACCATCACGATGGAGCCGAGCACGGCCCCGAAGGGGCTGAGCATGCCTCCCAGCACCGCGATGATCACGATCTGGAAGCTCATGAGCGGGTTGAAGATCGTGGCGTTGATGTAGCCGTACTGCCCCGCCCAGAACCCCCCGGCGATCCCGGCGATGAAGCCTGAGAGGCCGAACGCGAGTGACTTGTACTGCGGGGTGGGGACGCCGGCGGCACGGGCGGCCACCTCGTCCTCCCGTATGGCCCGCCAGTAGAGGCCCAGGTGGGATCCCGACCAGCGATGTACGAGCCAGCAGGCCCCCAGCAGCAGAAGGAATCCCAGCGCGTACAGCAGGGAGTTGTTGTCCAGCTGGACCCCGAACACCGACGGCAGCGGAATCAGCGAGATGCCGGCACCACCCCCGGTTACCGGATCCCAGACCTGTGCCACGGCTGCGATGAGCGCACCGGTGGCCAGTGTCGCGATGGCCGGGTAGTGGCCGCTGAGCCGCCAGCTGGGTGTGGCCAGGATGGTCATGACGACAGCCCCGAAGATGCCTGCGAGCAGCAGGGCGGGCAGGAAGGGAATCCCTGCGGACTTGGTGAGGATAGCCAGCGTGTAGGAGCCCAGCGCGACGGCCCCCGCCTGGCCCAGTGAGAGCTGCCCGGCCTGTCCACCGAGGATGGTCATGGACAGCGCCGCGAGGGCGAATGTGATGATCTGCACCCCGACGCCCACCGCGTAGCCCGAGAACAGGCCAGGAATGATGGGCAGCGCTCCCACCACCACCAGCGCAGCGACCGCCCACGGCGGCATGGTGATCTTGGTGGCTGCCGAGAAAAAGGTGCCCGTGAGGGGTTCGCGCTTCGTGGTGCGCGAGCCGAGCAGGCCCTGGGGGCGGAGCCAGAGGCAGGCCAGCAGCACGCCGAACGAAATGACTTGGCGGGCGGAGTCGCCGAACGTGGCCACCCCTAACGCCTCCACTACCCCCAGCAACAGTCCACCGATCACCGCACCGAGCAGAGAGCCGAGTCCACCCAAGGTGGCGGCGGCTAGTCCGGCCAGTCCGATGGTGAAGCCCTGCGTCGGGGAGATGGTGGTGAAGTAGGCCGCCACCAGCACACCCGCCAGGCCACCCAGTGCCGAGGCAATCATGAACGCCCCTGACTGGACTCGGTTGACGCGCACCCCCATCTGGGCTGCCGCCTCCCGGTCCTGCGAGGTGGCCCGGATGGCCCGCCCGAAGCGCGTCCACCGCAGGAACGATGCCAGCCCCACCATGAGGACGACGCTCGTGGTGAGGATGACAATGTCGATGGCGTTGATGCGCAGTCCCAGCAACTGGAACGAGCCGGTGGGCAGCCCCGAGGACATGGGGCGGACCTCGGGGCCGAAGATCAGCTCGGAGGTGGCATCCAGGATGATCATGATCGCGATGGTGGCCAGCACCGAAGCGATGGGTGCCTTGCCGGCGAACGGTTTTACCGCCACCTGGTTGATGACCCACCCCAGCAGGGCCGTCACCGCCATCGCTGCCAATGCGGCGAGCCACAGCGGCAACCCCATGGAGGTGGTGACGAACCACCCCACCATGGCGCCCACCGCGAACAGGGATCCCTGCGCGAAATTGATGATGCCCGTCACTCCGATGACGAGCGAGAGGCCCAGCGCCACGAGTGCGTAGGCGTTGCCGTTGATGAGGCCTGCGAGGACCGTGTCCATGGGGGGTCTCCTCTGTGATCCGCCGGGTCAGCTCCGGCTCGGGTCCTGGGCCACGAACTCGCCGTCCTTGACGACGAGCCACGTGAACGTGGGGTTCTCGATGCGGCGCTCGTCGTTGTACTTGGCTGGGCCGTAGATGACGGTGGGGATGTCGGTGCCATCGCGCAGGGCGTTGCGGATACCCTCACGGGTGCCGTCGGAATTTTCGTCAGCCCAGGCAAGTTCCTTCAGGCCGTCGTAAGCGTATGCGCTGAAGACGTTGGGCTGGCGGTCGTACTTGGCCGTGAAACCGTCCACGAAGTTCTTGACGTCGGCGCTGTCGGAGCCGGGGAAGAACGACGTCTCGAGGTACACGCCTTCTGCAGCATCGCCAGCCAACTCGAGGAATTCGCTCGAATAGTTGGACCCCACCGCAGAGAGGGCGACGTCAGTGAGACCCACGTCGGTGGCCTGCTGCACCAGAAGGGCCGTGGTCTTGTAGTAGGTGAGGAACTGGATGACGTCGGCACCGGACTCCTTGGCGCGCAGGAGCAGCGGCTTGAAGTCCGTGGAGGTCTCCTCCACGGGGCTCGAGTAGACGATGTCCAGGCCATTGCTCTTCGACTGGTCCTCGAAGACTCCGTAGGCGGCCTTGCCCCAGTCGGTGTTGAGGTAGAACACGGCGGCCTTGTCGCCCAACTTCTTCGCGCCATCAGCCATCACCCTGCCCTCGACGTCCTGGGTGATGCTGGGGCTGAAGATGAAGTCGCCGGTGGTGGTGAAGTCGGGGTGACTGTTGGTGATCCCCAGCTGCAGCAGACCAGAGCGCTGATAGACGGGGCTGGCCACCATCGACGTGGCCGACGAGAAGTCGCCCATCACCGCGCGGATCTTGTCATCCGAGACAAACTTCTGCGCGATGTTGGTGGCCTGGGCCGCCTGTCCTTGGCTGTCCTGGAAGTCGATGGCGTACTGCGTGCCGCCGTCGGCGTTGAGTTCCTCGAGGGCAAGGTCGAAGCCTGCCCGCCAGTCCTTGCCGTACTGGGCCTGGTCACCGGTCAGCGGTCCGGAGACGCCGAACGTGACGGTCTCACCAGACGCGTTCGGGTCAGCTCCCGCATTCTGGGAGCACGCCGTCATGGCCGCCAGTGTGAGGATCGAGGCGGCGACTGCAGCGGCTTTGCGAATGACTTTTCGCATGTTGGTACTCCTGATGGATCAGTGGCGACGGAGGGATCCCCTCGCTCGACCCCTACAAGCCGAGGGCTGTCCCAGATATTCCCGTCTCACTCCCGGGAATGCTTCTACCCGCATGGTGGTTCTCCGTTCATGCACAACACCGGCCTGAATCCCTGCGGATCCACGAAGATCCGTGCATCAAGCCTTGTCATCATTGGAATGGGACCGCGCGGCGCATCGTTGGTCGAGCGCCTCGCCGCACGTGGGGACCGTCCCTTGACTGTCCACTTGGTGGACGACCAACCCCCGGGCTCCGGCCGAATCTGGCGTACCGACCAGAACCGGGACATGTGCATGAACACCCTTGCCGGAGCCGTAACGCTGTTCACCGACGCCTCCTTCACTGGGGCCGGTCCGGTGGTTGAGGGACCCACGTTGTACGAGTGGTGCCGCCTTGTCTCCGAGTACGCTGGTGGCGAACAGGCGGAAGTGCGGCAGGACCGTCGCAGCTTCTTTGAGAACGGCGCCGATGTCGACGACGTGGCCAATGACCCCGGATGGCGTGACGAACTCACCCGGATCGGCCCTGGCTCTCACCCCAGTCGGGCGCTCTACGGTCACTACTGCAGCTGGGTTCTGCGCACATCCTTGGCCCGGCTCGGTCCCGGGGTCGGGGTGGTCTGGCATCGCACGCGCGCCATTTCGATTCGTCCGTCGCGTTCACACCGCACCGTCGTGCACCTCGCGGATGGCACGTCCGTGCTGGCCGATTCCGTCGCCCTGGCGCCCGGCTGGTTGCCCAGCGAGCCTCACCCCACGGACCGGAACCTCCACGAACTGGCCGCCGGACGCGCCGTGTTGTGGGTGGGCCCGGACAGCCCCATCCACCAGGACCTCTCCGGTATCCGGGCAGGCGAGGACGTCATCATCCGCGGCCTCGGCATGGGATTCTTTGACTCCTTGTCCATGCTCACCCTGGGACGCGGCGGTCACTTCGAGAACGCCCCAGGCAATCGTCTGTGCTACGTCCCCAGCGGACATGAGCCCACCATCCACGCCGGGTCCCGCCGCGGCCTGCCCTTCCTCGCCAAGTCCGTGTACTCGGGGCTTCCACCCAGGGCGACGTTGCGTCGCGTCCACGCCGCGCAGAAGCGAGGCCTGGCTCGGCCGCTGCGTTTTCGTGACGAGGTGTGGCCACACCTGGTGCGCGACGCATGCGAGGCGTTCTACACCACGCTCGCTCGCCGCGCACCCCTGGACCTGCCCGCCATCCTGCGGGTCATCGATGCCGGCCAAGACGTCGTCACCCTGCCGGAAAGGCTGCGTCCCCTCCTGCCCCCAGGTGTCGAACCGTTCGACCTGCCGGCGCTCCTCCACCACCGAATCCCCTCATCCAGCGCACTGAAGTACCAGAAAGCCATCATCTCGGCCGTCGACGCTGACCTCACCGAGGCCGATGCGGGACTCGACTCCCCACTCAAGGCCGCACTGTGGGAGGTCAACGGCGCGCGCCGGCTGGCCATCGAACTGGCCGCCTTCGACGGGATCGACGCCGAGGGCTACGACGGCGACCTCGCCGAGTTCCTGACCTTCGGCGGTATGATCGGCAGCGGCCCGCCAGCGTTTCGCAGCCGTCAGCTCCTGGCCCTCGTGGACGTGGGCCTCGTGCGGTTCATCGGACCTGACGTGCGCATCGGCGTCGATGGTGATTACTTCACGGCGCACTCCCCCGTCGTCTCCGGCTCGGACGTGAGGGCGCGAGTTCTGCTGGATGCGTGGGTGCGGCCACACGATGCGCGCCACACGCGCGACCCCCTACTGACACAGCTGATCGCGGCCGGCCTGGCGGAACCCTTCGGTCGCCGCAACGCTGTGGGCAGACGCACCCCCGGACCCGGGCTGAGCATCAACGAGATCACCAGCGAGCTGATCGGACCCGCCGGGCGACACGGTATCCACCTGCTCGGGGTGCCATCTGATGTGGTACGGGGCGACACAATCATCGCGCCAATACCCGGCACAGACCCCACAATGCTGAGGGAACTCGACGCCTGCGTCGAGGCCATGCTCAGCGACCGCGTATCCGCCCAATCGGCGGGACCGCTCACCGTCGAAGACGTTGCGTCAACAATCTAGGAACTGTTGAACACGGCCACGGGCATTTTCTCTCAACCAGCACCGAGAGTTCGGACACCGCTGCTGGCCGACGAGGTTCGCTCAGTCAGGTGTCACTGGCGAAGCCTTGCAAGACCAGCCATTGGTCACGGTTTCGGTGATGTACTAGTCCCGCAGCTTTCGGGTCATCGAGATCTTGTCCAGCAGGAGTCGAAGGTGTCCCCAGGGAGGTTGTCCCACCGCCTGTGGGACTATTTCGGGCCAGGCCCTGGCGACGGCGCGCATGTAGAACAGGTTGGTGCGCGTCCATTCCTCGGCCTCTTGCCGGCGTTGACTGCCTTCCCGATCTTCCAGTACATCTCGATGAGTTCGGTACTCCCGCTGTGCTGGGCCTGCCACCGCGACTCCCCCACCCACTCGCAGTTGCGCTGCAGGACAAGATCAACGCCTACATCGACGCCTACTGCGGTGAAGTCGATGAGAATGGTCACTGGTTGTGGTCCGCAACGGGTATCACCAACCGGGCCAGGCATTCACGACCGCAGGGGCCGTGTAGGTGCACCAGCCGCGGGTCAACGACAAACGCTCGACGAGGACGAGAAGCGTCGGCGGTTCGCATCGTCTATTCTGCCAGCGTGGCCCAGGAAGTCACCACAGGTGGCAGAAGTGTTGAAGCCGCTGTACCTTCAATGGTCTGTCATCGGGTAACTTTGCGCCAGCGTTGGAGCAGTTCCTGGAACGCCGAGGGCACAAACCACGCCATGCTTGAACCATCCAAAGCCTTGTGGACCAGCTGGCAGCACGCAAAACGAAAACATTGGACGTTTCACTCCTAAAAACGCTCAGAAGGGACGCCAGCTGGTCGCGATGCGTCCGATCGCCAAGCTATGCGTCGCATCGACGCCCCGGCCATCGCCCCCACACATGGCTTCAAGTGAATGGGGTTCGCGCCACTCGAGCGGAAAGGTGATGAAGCCGTTGCGATCCTTCCCCACCACCAAGTACCGGGCGCATAGAAGCTGCTTGTGGTCCAGTCGCGGGGTCAGGCGGCGAGGAGCGCTTCCTGAGCGGGTCGGAGATCAACGGGTCCGGAGGCGGACGCCGGCACGTGGGTGCGGGTCGGCAGGATCACCCGGGCCGCGCTGCGGGTTGCGGGGTAGGCGCTAATCTCGGCGGCGAGTTCGCTGTGCCGGTTGCGGATGACCCGAAGGCGCCCGAGAGCGGTTGCTATGCGGGTGGGCCCGGTTGTCGCCTTGTGCGCTTGCGAAATTTTCATGTATGACAGTCTGGTTCACATTCCCGTTTGCGTCCAATGCCTGAATGACATACAAACTATGCCTTAGAGTCATCCTATGGATACGGATGCACTGCGTTGGTTCCAGGAGGTGGCCGACGGCGTCACGGTGACGGAGGTGAGCGAGCTGACCCGCACGTCGCAGTCGGGAGTTTCCAGGGCGCTCGCGCGGCTGGAGGCGGAGGTGGGCGCCCCGCTGCTGCGGCGTTCGGGTCGCACGCTGCGGATGACTGAAGCCGGGGCCGCGTTCAAGCGCCATGTCGATGCTCTCATCCACCAACTCGACGATGGCCTGGCCGCCGTGCAACAGGTCATCGATCCCGAGAGTGGGACCGTCTCCCTGGCATTCGAGCCGTGGCTCGGTACGGAATGGGTCCCCTCGCTGGTGTCACGTTTCCGCGCTCAACACCCGCTCGTGCGCTTCGAGTTGATCCCCGGCCATGCCGATGCGATCCCTGCGCTCGGCCCCCGCGGCAACGTTGACCTCGAACTGACAACGTCGCGTCCGGCCCCGTCCTCCCATGGATGGCTGGCGATCGGACGCGAACCAATTCGTCTCGCCGTGCCTGTAACACACCCGCTTGCCTCCCGGTCAGAAGTCGCGCCCGCTGAGCTGCTTGATCTGGGATTCGTTGCTCCACGAAGTGGCTCGTCGTTGCGGGTCGCCACCGACAGTCTGTGCGCGGAATCAGGGCTTTCACCACGCATCGACTTCGAATTTGACGACCTTGCCACCATCCACGGCTTCGTTGCCGCTGGGCTGGGCGGCGCCATCACGCCTGTGCCACACAGCCACCGTGATGCCGCCGAGAAAACCGATAGCAACCTGCGATTTCTGCGTATCACCGGCGTCGCCACATCACTGGAAGTGGGGATTTCGTGGTCACTGCACCGACGTCTCCTGCCCGCCGCTGAGACCTTCCTCGCCCACACGCGAACGCTGTCCGGTTACGGGAAAGCAACTGTCAGCCCGGGATGACCGTTATGATCGTGAGCCAGATGACAACGCCGTCTGCGCTTGGGCGGTGGCCCCGTCGAAGGAGCGCTCATGATTATTCCCGCCAGTTGCTGTGACCATTCAATTTGTGTGGAATGGTGATCGTGATGACGACGGATGTCAATGGGTCCACTGCCAGGCCGACTGGCAGGAACCGGCTCGTCGAACGGGACCTGCTCGTTCCCTTCATACTGTTGATCCTGTGCTTTGCGGCCTGGGGAGCCGCCGCCAACCTGACGGACATCCTGGTGGGGGTCTTCCGGGGCATCTTCGACATGACGAACTTCCAGTCCTCCTTGGTGCAGTTCGCCTACTACGGCGCCTACTTCCTCCTGGCGCTTCCTGCCGCGGTCATCACCAGCCGGTTCGGGTACAAGGCCGGAGTCCTCACCGGCCTCGGCCTCGCCGCCGTGGGAGGCGTGCTGTTCCTGCCGGCCAGCAAGGCTCTGGTCTACGGGTTCTTCCTGCTGGCCCTGTTCACCCTTGCGGCAGGCCTGTCGATCCTGGAGACATCCGCCAACCCCTTCGTCATCGCCCTCGGCTCGGAGGAGACGGCCACCCAGCGGCTCAACCTCGCCCAGGCATTCAATCCCGTGGGCGCCAACGTCGGTGTGCTGATGGGAGCAATCCTCATCCTGCCCGGACTCACCTCCGAGGCGGCAAAGACGATCATGACGCCCGAGGAACTCCAACAGAGCCAAGAGGCCGACCTCTCACTGGTCCTCACCCCCTATCTGGGCATCGCCGCGGTGCTGATCATCATCTGGCTGCTGATCGCCTTCCAAAAAATCCCCATCGTCGAGGAACCTGAGAGCGATGTTGTACCCGACGGCAACGTGGCCACGCGGCTGTGGAAGAACCGGCACTACCGCTACGGCGTCATCGCACAATTTTTTAACGTCGCAGCACAGACGTGCGCCTGGACCTTCACCATCCTCTACGCCCAGGACGTCGTCGGGATCTCCGAGGGCAACTCCGGTTGGTTCCTGCAGGCCAGCCTCATCGTGTTCCTGATCTCCCGGTTCGTGATGGTGTGGCTCCTCGGGATCTTCCGGCCCACCAAACTACTGCTGATCATGGCGGTCTTCGGCGTCGCCTGTTGTCTCGTGGCGATGTTCGTCCTGAACATCATAGGTCTCCTTGCTGTGGTGGCGATCTCGGCCTCACTCTCCCTAATGTTTCCCACCATTTACGGGGTGGCGCTCAGTGGGCTGGGTGAGGACGCCAAGTTCGGTGCAGCAGGGCTGGTGATGGCCATCCTCGGAGGTGCACTGCTGCCGATGGTGCACGCCCTCGTGATGGACGTCGCCAGCCCCGCACTCGGATACGTGGTGCCGGGCGTCTGCCTGGCCGTCGTTGCCGGCTACGCACTGTTTGACCTGCGCACATCGAGGGAACCGAAACCCGCCGACCACTCCACCGTTGTCACGTAAGAAAGGAGCGACCATGAACGAAATGCGCAGAAGCGGTGTCGCCACGGTGGTGTCTGTCGTCGTCATGACGGTGCTCCTCGCCGGGTTTGTCGGGTGCACAACCCAGCAGCAGAAACCCGTCGCCGTCGGACTGATCACCAAACAGGAAGAGAATCCGTACTGGGTGACCATGCGGGAAGTGGCCGAGGAAGTCGCGAAAAGCGAAGACGTCACGCTTTTCACCGCAACGGGAGACAGCGACACCGACGTGGAAAGCCAAGTGATCGCGATGGAGGCGATGATCGACAGGGGGGTCGACGGCATCCTCATTGCAGCCACGGATTCCGACGCGGTCGTGCCTGCCATCGAAGCTGCCCGCGCAGCGGGGATCACCGTGATCGCGGTCGACACCCCCGTCGACCCTCCCTCCGCTGTCGACGCGTTCTACGCCACGGACAACCTGAAAGCCGGCAAACTGGTTGGGGAGTACGCCGCAGCCAAGGCACAGGAACTTGGCTTGGAGCCGCAAATCGCCATCCTCGACCTTGCGCCAGGCATCAGCTCCGGCGAACTGCGCAAAGAAGGCTTCCTCGAGGGTTTCGGAATAGCTGCCGACGATCCCGAAGTGGTCGGGTCGGTCGACACGGAGGGTGATCGGGAGCTGGGCAAGGCGGGGATGCAGCAACTCTTGGAGGCGACTCCGGGCATCAACGTCGTCTACACGGTCAATGAGCCAGCCGCGTTGGGGGCCCTGGAGGCACTCAGGGAAGCAGGTGCGGACCTTGGCAGCATCGTCGTGGTCTCCATCGACGGGGGATGCGAAGCCATCAAGACCGCTGTGCGGCCGGGCGACATTGACGCCACCGCTCAGCAGTTCCCCCAGAACATGGCCAGGCTAGGGGTGACCGCAATCGCCGACGAGGTGCGCGGCGGTGAAAAGCCCAGCGGCTACCTCGACACCGGCGTCGAACTCATCACAGGTGACCCCGCCCCCGGAGTCACCTCTCGGGACGTCGCCTTCGGGGTCCGCAACTGCTGGGGCGGCTGAGCGCAACCGAGCCTCCCATGGGCCCGGGGTCCACGTCGAAGTCATTGTCTATAAGCACGCGCACGGCGGCAGACTCGGGGCCCAGCTCATCGATCCATTGATACGGGCTGATTCTTCAAACCACAGCTAGTTCCTATCTCTGGCCTTCTGCTCCATGTCGAGCAGGGCTGCTGCGGTGTGTGAATCTGTGATGATGACGTCGCACCAGCCGCCCACGAGCGCGCCCCGGATGGCAGCGAGTTTACGTTCCCCGCCGGCGACTCCGATCCGGCGCGGGACGCTCTTGAGTGTGGCCGCATCGATTCCGAGGGTGCGGCCTGAGAGGTCGGAGACGACGGGTACACCATCGCGGTCGAAGAAATTCAGGCAGACATCACCGACGGCGCCTTGCCGACGCAGGCGGGCAAGATCGGTGTCCGGCAGAGTGTTGCCGGACGACACGAGGAGCGCGGAGGGCTCCACGCTGCCGATGCCCACCAGCGCCATGGTGAGCTCATTCCAGGAATCACGGACGGCTGCGATCTGTGGATCGGATAGAAATGAGTCGCGCACCGCAGGGCTGGAGACAATCCCCGGGGCCGGAAAGTACCGCACGGTAGCACCCGTGACACGGGCGAAGCGCTCCGCCAGATGGGTGGCTTTGACCTGCGCGTGTGGATCCCCGACCCCGCCCAACACTTGAATGATCGACGTGGCGGTGCGCGTGGCGCGCGGTGTCATGGCGTCAGCCAGGGCGAGCAGCGACGCCGACCACGACGACATCCCCACGAGGTCGTCGGGCAGCATGGTGGACTCCAAATACCTTGCGCCCGCGCTTCCAATGGCGTTGAGGATGGCTGAGTCGTTGCCGGCGTCCTCATCAGAGACACCTGCCACGACGGCGTCCCGCAGACCATAGAGCGTGCGCAGACGATCCTCCAGGTCGGAGAACAGCCCTTCGGGTTCCACGACGATGGTGCGCACGATACCGGCGGTCACACCGTCCCTGAGCAGCCGCGACACCCGTGACTGCGACATGTTGAGTCTGCCGGCGATCTCGGGTTGACGCAGCCCCTGCTCGTGGTACAGGCGTGAGACCTTCACGATCAGCGGGAGACGGTCGGAAAAATCAGGGGAAGGCACGTCCCGAAAACTAGCATCGTCACGCGTGCTCGACTGACTGACTCCAGAATCAGATCGCTGAATGATCAGCCGAACAGGGCGCCGTGAACGAGGCGGTTGGCGGTGACGGCGTCTTGGGCTTCCTGAGCGGCGGCAAGGGCGTCTTCGTCGAGCCTGTCCAAGGCGGCGTGGACCCGCTTGAGGAACTCGATGGCCAGGTTGGCGGCGTCGACGGAGTCCTCACGGAAGGGGAACTGGTCCAGCTGCCAGACGCCCTCCCAGTTGTTGCGGCGCAGGACGTGGAAGAACTCCATCAGCTCGATGGGGTGAACGGTGCCAGCGATCATGTCGTCGTCCCAGGAGCGCATGTTGTCGTTTACGTCCATGCCGAACAGGCGGCCGTAGTCGATCGCCAGCTGCGCCGAGTCCGCAGGGGACTCGCCGCCGAAGAGGGCGTGGCCAAAGTCGAGCAGGATGCCAATGTTGGGCAGCCCGATCTGCTCCAGGCCGAGCAGGGTGCGCGACACCGAGTCGAAGCTCATGTGGACGCGGGGCTCGCGCGGCTTGTACTCGACGACGAACTTGAGGTCCGGGTTCTCACCGGCGAGTTGGCCGAGGCCGTCGAGCTCGAGGCGCCAGAGCTTGCCGTGGTCCACCTGGAACGGGTAGTCCCAGCCGTCCTGGCCGGGCCAGAGCTTGACGTAGTCGGCTCCGAAGGAGCGCACGACATCGCAGGCCTCGGTGATCAGGTCGTGCGCTAGGCGCCGGACGCCCGGGTCCGGGTTGGTGAGTGCGCCCTTGGAGAAGGTTCGGGTGTAGATCTCGGGGGTGATCCCGATGGCGCGCAGGCCCTGCGCGTCGAGCGAGGTCTTGATCTGCTCGTTGCTGAAGTCGCCGCCGAAAAAGGGCCAGTTCAGGTCGACCACCGAGAGGTCGTTAACCTTTCCCGCCAGCTCGATGGCCTCAAGGATGGTGCGGGGGTCGCCGTAGCCGTCGGTGGCGTAGCGGTCGACGTAAGTGGCGAAGTGCCAGATGCCTGCGCCGAAGGTGGGAGTGGACATGGTGATCAGTTCTCCTTGCGGGTGAGTTGGAGTGCCGAGGACCACTGGGCGCGCGTGGCCCGGTTGTCCCCCGCCGGTTGGAAGGTGGTGGATTCGACGGTGGCGAAGGATCCACCGAGGGACTCGACGGCGAGCTGTGCGGCCCCTCGCGCCGACAGCCCGGTGAAGTTCGGTCGCCCCACGGTGCGCTGGGCGATGTCCGCCTGCAGCTGTATCAGGAAGTCGTCGGCCGCGGGGGCGCCGTCGGCCAGGATCTCGTGGATGGGGGTGCTGGCCCCGGCGGCGTCAAGCACGTCGGTGATCTGGTGCGCGATCGCCTCCATCCCTGCCCGGGCCAGGACGCCCGCGTCGGTGCCTAGGTCGAACCCGACGAGGACGGCGCGGGCGTCGGGGTCCCAGTGGGGCGCACCGAGCCCAGACATGGCGGGGACCAGCGTGACGTCGGTGGCGGGGGCCGTCCGCGCCAGCGCGGTGAGCTCGTCGACGGGGCGGCCGAGCAGCCGCGAGAGCCACGCAAGGGTGGCGCCGCTGGCGAGGATGTTGCCCTCGAAGGCGACCTGCGTCTGGTCCCCCCGACGCCAGGCGACGGTCCCGACCAGACCGGCCGGGACGGCTGCGTCGGCGGCCAGCCCCATGATCGAGGAGCCGGTGCCGTAGGTGGCCTTTACCGCCCCCGGCTCGCGGACGCCGTGGCCGAACAACGCGGCGTGCGAGTCGCCCAGGATGCCGTGCACCCGACGGCCGGGGAGGCCGTCAAGTTTACCGGTCGGCTCGTCCGAGGCGACGACCCGCGGCAGCGCCGCCGCCGGGATGCCGAACAGCTCGCACAGCTCGGCGCTCCACTTGCCGGTGGTTAGGTCGAGCAGTTGGGTGCGTGAGGCGTTGCCGACCTCGATCCGGTGCTCCCCAGTCAGCCGGGTCACGAGCCACGAGTCGACGGTGCCGACTGCGAGTTCCCCGCGCCGCGACCGCGTGCGGTCCGGGTCCACCTGGTCCAGCAGCCACGCCAGTTTCAGCGCGGAGAACATGGGGTCCAGTGGCAGTCCGGTGACCTCGCGCACCCTGGCCGCACTGGTGGCCAGTTCCGCGCCCCGGGGCGCGGTCCGGCGGTCCTGCCAGCCGAGCATCGGGCCCACGGGTTCACCGGTGGCGCGGTCCCAGACCAGCGCGGACTCGCGCTGGGTGCTGAGGGCCACCGCCTCCACGTCGTGGTTGGCGGCGATCTCAGCCATGACCCGGCGCACGCCGTCGAGGATTTCGACGGCGTCCTGCTCCACCCAGCCGGGCCGGGGATGCGCCTGCACCACCGGAACCGATGCCGTGGCCACGGACGCCCCGGCTGCGTCGAACAACGTGGCCTTGGTGGAGCTGGTGCCCTGGTCGACGGCGAGGATCACAGCGCTTCCCGGGCAACCCTGGCGATGTTCTCACCGGTCAGGCCGAAATGCTCCAGCAGCCAGTCGGTGCTACCGGTCGGCGCGAACTCGCTGAGGCCGATCGGGATCACCTTGGTGCCGATGCCGAGCTGGGCCACGACCTGGGCGACGGCTGCGCCGAGCCCACCGGCGACGTTGGCCTCCTCGGCGACGACGATGGCCCGGGTCTCCTCCGCGGCGGCGATGATCGCTTCCGTGTCCAGGGGCGAGATCCAGGCGGCGTTGAGCACGCGGGCGTCGACACCGTCGGCGGCGAGCAGCTCGGCGGCCTCGATCGTGCGGGAGACAGTGGTCCCCAGCCCGATGATGGTGACGTCCTGCCCGTCGCGCACGGTGTTGAACTTACCGCGCTGCCACGTGTCGGCGGCGGTGGTCACCGAGGGAACCTTGTGGCGACCGATCCGCAGGTAGGTGCCACGCGGTTCGGCCACCAGCGCCTCGAGCGCCTGGCGGGTCTGGCGCGGGTCGGCGGGCACGGCGATGTCGAGGCCGGGCAGGGCCCGCATCCAGGACAGGTCCTCCACGGAGTGGTGGGTGGGCCCCAGTTCGCCGTAGGCCATGCCCGGGCTCATGCCGCACAGGATGACCTTGTGGCCGGAGTAGGCGATGTCGGCCTTGATCTGCTCCGTGGCTCGGCCGGTGAGGAACGGGCCGGCCGAGCACACGAACGGGATCAGTCCGGTGG
This sequence comes from uncultured Arachnia sp., assembly GCA_947493705.1. Taxonomy (GTDB): domain Bacteria; phylum Actinomycetota; class Actinomycetes; order Propionibacteriales; family Propionibacteriaceae; genus Arachnia. The sequence goes on from CANLSH010000004.1 coordinate 49,515, forward strand.
CGGCGAGGCCGGCGGCCACCCCCACCATGTTCTGCTCGGCGATGCCGACGTTGATGAGCCGGTCGGGGTACGCGTCGCGGAAGCCGCCGAGGCTGGAGGAGCCCACTGAGTCGTTGCAGACGGCGACGATGCGCTCGTCGGATGCTGCGAGCTCGATGAGCGTCTCCGCGAACGGTTTGCGGTTGTCGAAGGTCTCGCTCATGACAGCTCCTCAAGTGCCTGTACTACCTGCTCGGCCGTCGGCACCTTGTGGTGCCACTCGACGCGGCCCTCGATGAACGAGACGCCCTTGCCCTTTGTGGTGTTCGCGACGATGGCCACCGGCTTGCCGGTGGTGGAGGGGGCGAAGGCCTCCAGGAGCTGGCCGATTGAGTGGCCGTCTGTCTCGCGGACCTCGCAGCCGAAGGCCGCCAGACGCTCGGGCAGCGGGTCGAGGCCGTTGGTCTCCTCGGTGCCGGCGCCCTGCTGCAGCCGGTTGCGATCCACCACCAGGGTGAGGTTCGACAATCCGAAGTGCGAGGCCGCCATCATGGCTTCCCAGTTGGAGCCCTCCTGCAGTTCGCCATCGCCGGTGGCGACGAAGACCCGGAAGTCCTTGCCCTGCAACCGCAGACCACAAGCCTCGCCTACTGCCACCGGCAGCCCGTGGCCTAGCGGGCCAGTGTTGGTCTCAACCCCGGGGACCTTGTTGCGGTTCGGGTGACCGTTGAGGGCGGAGCCAGCCTCCATGAACGTGGTCAGCTCGTACTCGGCGAAGTAGCCAACGCGGGCCAGCGTCGAGTATAAGGCGGCGGCGCAGTGTCCCTTGGAGAGGATGAAGCGGTCCCGCTCGAGTACCTTGCCCCTGGAGGGGTCCAGGCGAAGCACGCCGAAGTACAGGGTGGCGAGCACGTCGGCGATGCTCAAGTCCCCCCCGACGTGGCCCGCGCGGGCGGCGTCGATGGTGGTGATGATTGAGCGGCGAATGATTCGTGCCTGTTCCGCTATTAGGGCATCCCGCTTGGCTGGATCTGCCGCGTCGATCTGCCTACGCAGCTCTCGCCAGGCGGTGACCCGGGTTTCGTCTGTCTGCAGCATAAAAGTCCTTTGCATATCCATTCATGAGTGAATGTCTGCCTGCCAGTCTACTCCTGCGGGGCTCCTTGTCAATCAGGATGGTGTCATTGAACAGCGGCGGGGCACGCGCGAGATCGGTGCGCCCACCTGCAACGACGGGCTGCGGCGGCTGTCGCAGCCGCAACATCACACCCGTCACCGAACGATGGGAACAGCTTGGCGTTCGTGACCGAGGAATATGCGACGACCAGGTCCGCCGTCCCTCTCGGCTCTGACCGGGTGGGGTGCCGTGCCGTCACTCGCGAGCCATCGTGATTACGACGCGCTGGTGCCGGGTCAGCGTCGGCGTCCCCGAGTCACGGACGGTGCAGATGATGTGTAGGGTCTCCCCCGGGGTGGCGTCGGCGGGAATCTCGAACTCCACGGTGTTCCCCGCCTGTTTGAGTTGCAGATTCGCGGAAGTGGTCCCGGCCTCGCGGTACTGCCACCACACGATTGAAAGTTCGTCGCCGTCCGGGTCGCTCGCGCGAGCCGTCAGGCGCACGCGGGAGCCGGGCGCCCGGGTTAGGTCCAGGCCCTCCTCGACGACGACCTGGGGATGGTGGTTGGCAGCGTCGTAGTCGCCCCGGACCGTCCATTGGAGCCGGGCGGCGAAATCGTTCTGGAACTCTGAAATCCACCTGGCGGAGGACCACTCCTCGCGCGGGTCACCCGTCCGGTCGGCGTTAAGGACCCCGGTGTTGGACCAGGAGGCGGTGGCGATCCGGCGCTGGCGTCCTCCCCAGCCACCCCAGCCGGGGTGTTCCCAGCTGCGCAGGCCGTTGTCCACCAGGATGGCGAAGTTCGAGGAATCCCCCTCGGAGATGAATGCTCCGGAGGGCTGCGGTGGCATCCAGACGGTGTATCCCTGAGCGGCCAGTTCCTCGGCGTTGAGACCATCCAGCCCGAAGTAGTCCTCTTCGTCGAAGCCCTCGGCCATCTGCTCGCCGTCGCCCCAGACCCGATAAGCCGCGCCCATGGGGCCGACCTCGGAGACATTTCGACGGGTCCACTCCGGGCCCAGGAGGTGCAGGTCGGCGTCGGCAACGACGTCGCGCGCGAAATAGCCCCAGACTCGGGTGGCCACCTCGCGGCTCTCGATGCCGGGCCAGTTGGGTCGGATGTAGTCGGAGAAGGTGGTGTCCTGCTGACCAAAGCTGGTGATCACGGCCTTGTTCGTGATCCTGCGGTGCAGGGTCTCCCACGCTGCAGTGTCCTTGTACTCGTCCTGGATGGATCTCAGTGCGCGCGCGATGGTGTTGTGGCCTCCCCAAACCTGAAGGAACACTTTGCCGGGCTCGTCGTCCAGCAGCACGCGACGGATGAGGTCCGAGCCGGGAGTGTCGGCCCCCATGTCACCAACGTCGTCGACGTTGCCCCAGGCGATGAGGCTGCGCAGCCGGTCCGCTGACGGGTAGCGAGGATCGTGGACGATGAGGTTGGCGTGCACCTGCTCGTAGGCAGCAACCGCCCTCTCGATGTGGAAGGCGCTATCGGCATCCGGCCAACGGTGGGGCTGGACGCCGGACTCCGGGTTTCCCGCGAAGTGGAACTGGCTGGAGGAGTACACCAGTCCGATGATGTCAATCTCGTTGCTGTACAGCAGCAGCCGCAGCATGGAGTTCAAGTCATCCAGCTCCGGGTCAGTGGTGATGATGGTGCGGGGAGCCGCTAGCCCTGCCATCTGGCGAACTCCTCGAGCTTAAGGTAGAAGTCCTCGAACATGAGCCGGACGTCCAGCCGCGTGTAGACGCGCATGGGCCTGGTGCCGGCCATGGGGCGGTAGGCGCCGTCGGCCGTGAGCTGCGGCGTCGACTTCACGACGTGGCGGCTCGAGGAGGTGTCCGGTTCGTACGGGGACCGGAGCGCGGTGAGAAGCACTAAAGGCGAGTCGCCCAAGGGATACGTCTCCGGCATCGCCATGCCGTGCTGCTGAACCATCGACGCCACGTGGCGGACCTCGTCGTAGAGGTACTTGCCGAGGGGTCCCGTAGCCGCCACCCGTAGGCGCAGCTCAGTGTCCGAGACCAGCGCCTGTCGGTAGGCATCCCGCGGGACCTGCCAGATCTCGAGTTCCCGGGAGGCGAAGACCACCTGACCGGCCGCGACGTCGATCAGCAGGTTGTACTCGATGGGCATTGCACCCGACGGCGGCGACGCCAGCCCATCGTGCTCACCGCCGCCGATCCACACCAGCACCATCCGCGACGCGATCCGCGGCTCGATCAGCAGCGCCGAGGCCAAGTCCGTCAGCCCGCCGCCGGCGACATAGAACAGCGGCAGGTCCGTGTCGTCGCGCAGTGCCTCCACGATGATCGCTCTGGGTGCTTCGCCGTCCCGGGCTTCCCCGACCCTCGCCAACGCTAGGGGCGCGCCCTTGGAGATCACCTCCGTCGAGGTCAGCCCCATCCGGGCGAACACGTTCCGGGCAACTAGCACGGCGCCCTCGGTCGAGTCTTCTGACGGGTCGAACGGGTCCCCCGGCCGCAGGTGGGAACACACCACCACCCTGATCTCGACGCTGGGTGAAAGCAGGTGGTGCACCAGTTGGTAGAGGTCGTCCGGATCGCCGGAGAAGTCATTGTCGATGATGACACGGGCGCTCGGCCGGGCGAACGGGTCGTCCCGCCACGGTGTCTCCCCCAGCCGCCACTGCTTATTCACTGGCTGTTCCGGGCCGGAATCCGTGGGGATGCGGGTCACTGCGACTCCTCGTGTGGCAGTTGGAGCTGGTCGGGGAGGCCGCCGGGTCCTTCGTGCCTCGTTGCCGCTTGCTCGACAGCATGATTGGGAGCCGGGAGGGCCGCCAGAGCGGCATTGACCGTGTCGAGTAGTTCCTGAGGGGCGAACAGGAATGCCAACGCGAACGGTCGGCGGTCACCCCAGGTGACGCGGCGGGTGAAGCCCTCCACCAACTCGGGAGCCTTACCCCGGAGCACGGCCAGGACAGCAGCCAAGGCCTCCTCGTCGTCGATGATGTCTGCAGCCGGTGACTCGATGGACAGCGGCCTGGGAGACCTCACCGGTGGACGGTCTGGGACGGTCCAGGTGTGGCTGCCGGAGCCCACCGCGGTAGTAGTACCGTCGGGCAAGCACACGTCGGCGGTGGTGTTCGGTGGGACGATGGCGTCGACAACGATGTCCTCGCCCCTGCGCACCCAGCCAACCTCCGCGGGACCGTGGGGGGTTTCGAGCCGTGAATGGGCATCGTCAAGGCGACGCAGTGGGTGAGGGGCTATGCGCAGGCGGGCGTAGCCGGGCTCGGCCATGTCGAGGCCGGCGACCACCCGGTGGAGCCAGTCCACCACCGCGCCGAGCGCGTAGTGGTTGAATGATGTCATCTCGCCGGGATTGATGGTGCCGTCGGGCAGCATGGAGTCCCAGCGCTCCCAGATGGTGGTGGCCCCCATGGTGACCGGGTACAGCCAGGAGGGGCAACCGGTCTGCAGCAGAAGCCGCTCGGCCTCGTCCAGACGTCCGTGCCCGCTGAGTGCGTCGGTGACCAGCGGGGTCCCGACGAAGCCGGTGGCGATGTGGTAGCCGTTCTCGCGTACAAGCTCGGCGAGACGATCGGCGAGGCGCTGGCGTTGGGCGGGGTCGCGGATGATGTCGAAGCAAAGCGCCAGCGCGTAGGCGGTATGGGCATCGGACATCATCCGCCCGGCCGGGGTGACATAGGCGTCCCGGAAGGCGGCACGAGAACGTTCGGCCTCAGCGCCGTAGCGGGACGCGTCGTCGGTGCAGCCCAACAGGCTCGCGGTTCTGGCGAGGAGGTCCAGCGAGTACGCAAGATACGCGCTGGCAACAATGTCACCCGATGTCCTCGCGGCGGCCGGGTTGTCCGGGGGCGCCGCGGGATCCAGCCAGTCACCAAGCTGCATCCGGCCCTGCCAGAGGCCGGTTCCCTCGCTCTCGGCAAGTTCCGTCTCCACCCATGCCCGCATGGACGGGTAGGCCTCCCGCAGTATCCCGACGTCGCCGTAACGCTCGTACAGGGTCCACGGCACGACGGTGGCGGCATCACCCCAGGCCGCTGTGGGACGGCCGAACGGGCCAGCGCCCCGCAGAACGTCGGGGATCACGAGCGGCACGTTCATGCCGTTAGCGGCCTGGTCGGCCGCCAGATCCCGCAGCCAGTTTCGGAGGAAACCGCGCACGTCGAACAACCGAGTGGCGGTGGGCGCGAACACGCCGATGTCGCCGGTCCAGCCGAGCCTCTCGTCGCGCTGCGGGCAGTCGGTCGGCACGGCCAGGAAGTTGCCACGCATCCCCCAGACCACGTTGTCGTGAAGTTGCTGCACGAGCGCGTGGGAGGTGGTGAAGTCACCGGTGCGGTCCATGTCGGAGTGCAGGACCACGGCGGTGACGTCGGCCGGGGAGAACTCGCCGGGCCAGTCGTGGATCTGGACGTAGCGGAAGCCGTGGAAGGTGAATTCTGGCTCCCATACCTCGTAGCCTTCCCCGCGAAGCGTGTAGCAGTCGGTGGCCTGCGCCGCCCGCAGCGGACGGGTGCCGAGTTCACCGTTCTCGAGGATCTCAGCGTGGCGGAGTGTGACGACGTGGCCTGCGGGGCCCTTAACACGAATCCGGAGTCTGCCCACGAGGTTCTGTCCGAAGTCGAGCAGTGTGCCGCCCGAGGGGGACGTAATGACCTCCGCCACGGGCAGTTCATCGATCCGCCGCACCGGAGCGGCGAGCTGCGGGTCGGGTCGTGGGAGTGCGGCATCCGTGGCGGCCGTCAAGGGCCAGGTCGTGTCGTCGAAGCCTGGCCGGTCCCATCCGTCGGCCTCGAGCCGGGCGTCGAAGGATTCACCGTTGTAGAGCCCGCTCTCGACGACGGGCCCGTCACCGCGGGCACGCCACGTCTCATCGGTCATGATCACGGAGGTGGCACTATTGGCGTGTTCGAGCTCGAGTCGCATGGCAAATGCGGGCTGCGTGCCGAAGACGGGCACCCCCTGGCCATGGAAGCCGTAGCGCTCGGTATACCAACATCCGGCCAGCCGCACGGCCAGGGCGTTGGCGCCGTCTCGCAGAAGGGCTGTGACGTCGGTGGTCTCGTGGACGAGACGGTGATGATACGTCGGCCAGCCGGGAGCAAGGACGGCGTCGTCGGAGGGCACGCCGTTGACGCGGACGGTAGCCACGCCGAGCGCAGTCCAGCGAAGGAGCGCCCGGACAACGCCCGTCCCGTCGAACTCGGTGCGCAGCTCAACCGGCTGGGCGTATCGGCTGGGGTCCGCGAGCCCGATGGGCCGACCCCATTCGGCGTTCTCGGGGAGCAGTGCGGAGGTGACGAGGATGTCGTCGCTCCAGTCCGTGACGGCCCCGGAGGTGGCGGCGGCCCGGACGGCGACGCGCACCCGCTGTCCGGGAGCCAGTGGCCGGAAGGGCCATTCGACGAGATTGCTGCCCCGCCCGTCCAAACGAACCACGTCGGCGCCGGAGCGGACTTCCGCGAAGGCCTGGATCCACCCCGGCTGGTCGGTTGCCACGGTCCACGAGAGCCTTGGCGTGGGCGTCGCCACGAACGGCGAATCCGTGCGCAGTTCAGCGACCAGCCGACCGATCCTGGCGGTCATGAGTTGTCGCCGGTGTAGGTGAGTCGGTCGAAGGCGACCGTGCCCTCAGTGGCGTACACCCCGAACACGCGGCCGGTGAATGAGGCGGCCGTCTCGTTGGAGAGGTAGCGACCGTCCACCTCCGCGAGCACCTGCACCACACCCTGGGGATCGACATACCCCAATGTGACGAGGTCGGACGCCGGGTGTCCCAACCCGACGGCCTCGGGCGGCCGGGAAGCCAGCATGAGTTCGACGACGCCATCGACCTCCACGGAGGACTCCCGGACGAAACCGGGGATGACGGCGCGCGCCGTGACCGTACCGTCGGCGAGCTCGACCTCGTAGTGGAAGTGTTCGTCGTAGCGCAAGGCGAGGCCACCAACGCCCGAAGCGGCGTCCGCCACGGTGCGGATCTCGCAGGTCTGGTGCTGTTGCCGGTGGCCGACGAACACGGGCCGGAATGCGCCCATCCCCTCACCCTCCCCCTTCAGCACCAGCCAGCCGGCGCGCGTTGTGAGGTCGGCGAGCTGGTCAGGTCGGCGGCGCACACCGATCCACTGCGGTCCGAGTTCGCCGTCGAAGTCCTCGCTCCAGGAGAAGCCGTCACGGGGGTTGAGTTTGACCGGGTCGATCTCCAACCATCCGTCGTCACCCCAGCGTGCGGGCGAGATAAAGGTTTCACGGCCCAGTGCGGAGAAGGAGCGGACCATGCCGCGGGGGCGAGTGCCCAGCATGACGACGTACCACTGGCCATCCGGTCCTTCGACAAGGTCGCCGTGGCCGGTGCACTGAACGGGTCGGGCGGTGCCGCGCGCGGTGACCAGCGGGTTGGCAGGGCAGGAAGTGAAGGGCCCATCCGGCCGCTGCGCGCGGGCGATGGAGATGGCGTGACCTCGTTCGGTGCCGCCCTCCGCCACCATGAGGTACCAGTACTCCCCCACGTGGTAGAGGTGCGGGGCTTCCGGGAACATGCCCCCGTCACCGGACCACAGGGCCCGCTTGTCCCCCAGTATCTCGCCGGTGGCGGTGTCGACGCGGACCTGCTCGATGCCGCGGTGCGTGCCGCTGTCCGTGCCCTCAAGCACGAGGCCGGAGTAGGTGACGTACGCAGTGCCGTGGCCGTCCCAGGCGATGTCGGGATCGATCCCCTCGATGTCGATCACGACGCCGTCGCTCCATGGGCCCGCCGGGTGGGTGGTGGTGAACAAGCACGTTCCACGACCGGCGGTGTCGGTCACGATGAGGTGGAACACGCCGTCGTGGTGCCGGATGGTGGGGGCCCAGACGCCGAGGTTGGTGGGTGCCTCCTGTACGCCGAGTTGTTCGTCGCGTACGGCGACGTTCCCGAGTTGGGTCCATGTCACCAGGTCGGTGGAGTGGTGGATCGGAATGCCGGGGAGGTACTCAAACGTCGACGTGGCGAGGTAGTAGTCGCCGCCAACGCGCACGATGCTCGGGTCGGGGTTGAAGCCGGGGAGCAGCGGGTTGGGAAGGCTCATCACAGCTCCACGTCCACGGTCGCGATGTCGGTCGCGACGCTCGTGGCGACGTGCAGCTGGTAAACGCCCGTCTCCACATGCCAACCTTCGTCGAAGTGCGCGAAGCGGTGTCGGGGAACACGCAGCTGCTTCGTTTCGGAGCCCCCGGCTGGGAGGCGGACAGGGGCGAACCCCACCAGCCACCGGGTGGGACGATCGATGGCGCTGTCCGGCTTGGAGGTGTAAAGCTGCACCACCTGTTTCCCGGCACGCTCGCCGGTGTTGGTGACCGTCACTGTGACAACGACATCGTCTCCCGCCACCGTCGCGTCGACGTCCCCGATGCTCCAGGACGTGTAGCCGAGCCCGTGGCCGAAGGGATAGGCCGGGGCGGTGCAGTTCTTCAGCCACCCGCGGTACCCGATGTGGATGCCCTCGTCGTAGTGCACCTTGCCGGAGGCGTCAGGGGTGCAATTCACCACGGGCAGGTCGGCGAACTTGGCGGCCCAGGTGGTGGGCAGGCGTCCGCCGGGTTCGGCGCGGCCGAGGAGGACATCGGCGATGGCATTACCGAACTCTTCGCCGCCGAAGTACCCAAGGACTACGGCGGCGACGTCGTCGCGCCAGGGCAGCAGCACGGGTGATCCGGAGTTCACCACCACGATCGTGTTCGGGTTTGCGGCGACGACGGCACGCACCAGGTCATCCTGGCGGCCGGGAAGATCGAGGTTGTCGCGGTCGTAGCCCTCGGACTCGACCCTGGAGTTCGTCCCGACGACAACAATCGCAACCTCTGCGTCGGCCGCGGACTGTGCCGCCTCGGCAATGAGATCATCGGGGTCGAGCCGCAGCGGGGCGGTGCCGAAGGTCAACCCGATGGCACCCACGATCGGCGAGTGGGAGCTGGTGAGGTCGAACTCCAACCGCAGGTCCACGGGCTGGCCGGACCGGAACGGCACGACCGTGGTCAGGGACGGCGGTGCCAGCAGAGCCGCACCCAGATCAGTGCCAGTGACCTCGGGTTGGGCGGCAAACAGCAGTTCGCCGTCGACGTACACGCTGCCGAACAGTGACGACGAGAATCCGAACTCACGCTCGTGGGTGGCAGTGGGTGTGTACGTCGTTTCCAGGACCAGGCGAGTTGCCGTGCCCAGCGGCGCACCCCCACCGAACCATGTCAGCGCAGTGGAAAAGCGGTCGTCCGTGGCCAGCTCGTCCCCGTCGAGACCGATGAATGTGGCGGTGAGGCCGCGCCCACCTGTGCGGGGATTCGTGAGGCATTCCAAGGGCAGCTCCGAGACTCCCTCCTGGACGATGGCGCCGATGCTGTAGCAGACTTGCGCGTCGGGCAGGGCTGCGCGGAGCCCGTCAAGTGGGTTGACGGTGCTCTCTGGGATGACGGTGGCAGAGCCACCGCCTTGTGTCCGGGCCTCCTGGGCGTTGTGCCCAATGACGGCCACCTTCCGCACCGCAGATCCCTCAAGTGGGAGAATGCCATTGTTGGCGAGCAGGACCGTCCCCTCGATGGCGGCACGTCGCACGAAGGCCTTGCCATCGACCTCGGCAACGTCCGCTCGTGGCACATCACCGAGGGCGCCGACGCGTTGGGCCAACAACAGCATTCTCGCCACGTGGCGATCGATGGCGGCCTCGTCCACACTGCCGTCATGGACGGCAGCCAGCAGGGCGTCGCCCCACACGCCGGGTGCCGGCATTTCCAGGTCCTGCTCGGCGTTGGCGGCGCCGGTGCTGCGCACAGCTGTCCAGTCGGAGACCATCACACCGTCCCAGCCCCACTCGCTGCGCAGCGGGTCGGCGAGTAGCCCGTTCTCTGTCATGGTGGTGCCGTTGACAGAGTTGTAGGCGCTCATGATGGACCAGGTCCCAGCCTCAACGGTGCGCTCGAACGGCAGCAGGTACAGCTCACGCAGAGTCCGCTCGTCCACCACGACATCGGCCGTGAACCGGTCGGTCTCGAAGTCGTTGGCGACGTAGTGCTTCGGTGTGGCGGCGACCCCGTTGGACTGGAGGCCCTCGACGTAGGCGGCGGCCAGGTCTCCCGTCAACATCGGGTCCTCGCTGAAGCATTCGAAGTGCCGCCCGCCGAGTGGGGAGCGGTGCAGGTTGATGGTGGGGCCGAGCACCCAGTCCACGCCCTTGCGGCGGGCCTCGCTCGCCGCCACGGCGCCGTACTCCCGGGCCAGTTCGGTGTCCCAACCCGATGCCAGGGCAGTCGCCGAGGGCAGGTTGAGCGAAGGGGACCGCTCGTCCCAGATGGGCCCCCTGACCCCGGAGGGGCCGTCTGACAGTGTCATCTTTCGTAGCCCGATCTGCGGTACCTCGATGGTGGTCCAGAAGTCCTCGCCCGTGATGAGGGCGACCTTGGTCTCCAGATCCAGTGCTGCGACGAGATCCTCGATGCGCTGTGCTGAGCCTGTCGTCGTGTGGTGCGGTGCGCCTGTGGTTGTGCCGGTCATGCGGTGGTCTCCTTCGATGTTGGCAGGGGGGATGCGTGCCCGGCGATGAAGTCGCGGTACCAGTGGGCGCTGTCCTTGGGGATTCGTTCTTGGGTGCCGAAGTCGACGAAGACGAGGCCGAAACGCATGGAGTAGCCCCAGGACCACTCGAAGTTGTCCATGAAGGACCATGCGAAGTAGCCGCGAACGTCGACGCCATCGGCTCGCGCCTGCAGAACGGCGCCGGTGTAGCCCTCCAGGTAGTGGATGCGTTCTGGGTCGTGGACCTGGCCGTCCGGGGTGACGTAGTCATGGAAGGTGGCACCGTTTTCGGTGACCAACAACGGCAGGTCGGTGTACTCGTGTGCCACCCACACCAGGAGTGCGTGGAGCGCCTCCGGGGTGTCGGACCAGTCGAAGCTCGTGGGAGTGGGTTCCACCTGGATCATGCGGTACCCGTGGAACGGCGACGTGTCGTCGGCCTTGACCAGCACGTTGGTGTAGTGGTTGATGCCTGTGAAGTCGCCGGGAGCGCTGATGAGTTGTAGATCCCCCTCACGAACCAGGTCGGGGTCTGTCAGCTGGGGGAAGAGCGATTCCACCAGTTCGCCATACGAGCCATGGTGGACGGGCTGCATGAATAGACCGTTCATGCGGGCGTCGGCTTCGGTTGCCTTCGCCATGTCGGCGGCGGCGTCGGAGAACGGCCGGATGCGGGACAGCAGGTTGGTAATGCCCACCCTGGCCTCCGGAAGGATCTCCCGGAACGCCGCGAGCGCGAAACCGTGGGCGAGCAGGAGGTGGTGCGCCGCACGGATGGCCTCGTCCGGGTCAGTGTGACCTGGTGCCTGCATACCCCAGTCGTAGCTGAGGAACGAGGCACAGATGGGTTCGTTGATGGTGATCCAGTTCTCCGCCAGCCCGCCCAGTTCCGCAATGACAAGGCGGGCGTAGTCACCGAACGCCTCGGCCGTGGCCCGCGCCGGCCATCCACCCTCGTCCGCCAGAGGCTGGGGCAGGTCCCAGTGGTAGAGCGTGACGTAGGGCTCGATGCCACGCTGGCGGCATCCCCTAAGAAGGTCACGGTAGAACCGGACGCCGTCGGGGTTGAGTTGGCCGCGCCCGGTGGGTTGCAGCCTGGACCAGGACAGCGACAGCCGGTAGGCGGGGATGCCGAGGCTCGCCATGAGGTCGAGGTCCTCCGCCCAGCGGTGGTAGTGGTCGCAGGCCACGTCGGCGTCCTCACCATGAAAGATCGCGCCCGGCTGTTGTTGGAATGTGTCCCAGTGGGACGGGCCGCGGCCACCCTCCGCCGTGGCGCCTTCGATCTGGAACGCGGCGGTGGCCACCCCCCAGACGATGTCGGTACTCATAGGGCGTCCAACTCCAATCCGGCTCCGGCTTGTTCCTTCATCTCGTCCTGCTGCGCCAGCATCCGCAGGCGTTGGGCACGTCGGTGCTCCTGGCGGTCGGGATCCGGGACGGGTGCGGCCATGAAAAGCCGTTGCGTGTAGGGATGCTCCGGGATCCTCGTCACCGCATCGGCCGGTCCCGCTTCCACGATTTCGCCGCGGTAGAGCACTGCCACACGGTGGCTGACGTGGCGCACCACGGCGAGGTCGTGCGTGATGAACAGGTACGCCACACCGGTGGCCTCCTGGATCTCGACGAACAGGTCCAGGACCTTGGCCTGGGTCGACAGGTCGAGCGCGGACACCACTTCGTCGCAGACGATGAGTCTCGGGTCCAGCGCCAGCGCCCTGGCAATGGCGATGCGCTGGCGTTGCCCACCGGAGAACTCCTTCGCCAACCGTGCTGCCGCATCACCGGGCAGGTGGACCTTTGCCAACAAATCTCGGACCCGGCCCCGCGCCTGTTTACCTTCGACGCCGTTGGCCGTTAGCGGTTCGGCCAGGATCTGCTCGATGGTCATGGACGGGTTGAGCGAGGAGTACGGGTCCTGGAACACCACCTGAATGTCTCGTGCCCGCTTGCGGCGCTCACGCCGGGACAGGTGCGAGATGTCATTGCCAGCGAAGGTGATCGTTCCGCCGCTGACCGGTGCCAGACCCAACACGGCCCGCCCCAGAGTTGTCTTGCCCGACCCGGACTCCCCCACCAGGCCGACGGTTTCGCCCGGGAGGATCTCCAAGGAGACGGACTTCAGCGCATGGAACGGGGAGCGTCCACCCCCTCCGGGATAGATGACGTCGAGGTCGTTGATCGTGAGAAGTGGTTCGGTCATGCCCTGTCTCCTTGCATGAGTGGCGGCCGGACTTCCCCGTCCTCGTCGAGCATGGCGTCGAGAAGGGACTGGGTGTAGCTGTGCTGCGGATCGTGAAAGATGCGGCGGACCGGACCGGACTCAACGATTCGCCCCTCCTTCATGACCGACACCCTGTCGCACAGATCCGCGACAACGCCAAAGTTGTGAGTGACGAGTAGCACGCCCATGTTGAACTCACCCTGCAGATCGCGGATGAGGTCGAGCACCTCCGCCTGGATGGTCACATCGAGCGCGGTGGTCGGTTCGTCGGCGATGAGTAGATCCGGCTCCGAGGAGACCGCTCCCGCGATGAGGACGCGTTGCGCCATACCGCCCGAAATCTGGTGAGGATAGGCATTGAAGGTACGCTCGGGATCGGGGATCCCGACCCGGGCAAGCAGGTCGAGCGCCCGCTTCCGCGCTGCGGCCTTGTCCAACCCGAGCGTCTTACGCAGCGGCTCGGTGAGTTGGCTGCCGATGGTGAACATGGGGTCCAAGTTGCTCATCGGCTCCTGCGGGATGTAGGCGATCTTGTTGCCCCGGGTGGCGGCGTGCGCCCGGCTGCTCCCGCAGATCAGATCCACGCCCTCGAACACAATCGATCCTGCCAAGGGTCTGCCACCGGCGGGGAGCAGACCCAGCACGGCGAACGAGGTCTGGGTCTTGCCGGATCCCGATTCCCCGATGAGTCCGTGGACTTCCCCGCGGCGGATGGTCAGATCCACGCCGTGCACCACCTCCGTGACGCCTCCGCCCGGCTGGTCGTAACCGACGTGCAGACCGGTGACCTCAAGGAGGACCTCGCCGGTGCGCTCAACCGCGAATGCGTCGTCGCCGTGGGTGATGGCCGGGTCACCCACCGGGGTCTGGATGGTGTGGGCACCTCGCTGACGCTTGCTGCTTCGAGACACGGTGCGTTCGAGCTCGTCGCGGAGCACGTTGGCCAGCAGCGTGAGGGCGATGGTGGTGAGTCCGATGGCCAGCGAGGGCCACAGCATGTTGATTGGCTGGCGATACATCGCGTCGAAGCCGTCTTTGAGCATCGACCCCCACGTGGGGGTCCGCGCATCGCCGATGCCCAGAAACTCCAGCCCGGACTGGATGGCGATGGCGATGCCCAGCACCATCGCGGACTGGATGATGATGGGCGCGCGGACGACCCCGAGGATATGTCGGCTGATGATCCGGGAATCAGAGAGACCGGCGACGCGTGCCGCGTCGATGTAGAGCTCTTCGCGGACGGAACTAACAGACGCGTACACCAGGCGGTAGAAGGATGGGCTCATCAGGATGCCGAAGATCACCATGGCCCACCACACTGATGGGCCCACGACGGCACGCGCTGCCAGCAGGACGATGATGCCGGGGACTGCCATGGTCGACGAGGTGAACCAGTTGAACGCGGTGTCCAGCCAACCTTTGTAGTAACCAGCCAACAGTCCGGACACTACACCGATAAGAAACGCCACGACCAGCGCCACCAGGGCGGCACCCACCGACACCTGGGTGGAGACCAGAAGTCGGGAGAAGATGTCGCGGCCTGCGGCGTCCGTGCCCAGAAGTGCGTCGGGGCCAGGGTCAGCGAGGATGGCATAGGCGTCGGCGAGATTGGGGTCATTGGGCGCGATGACTGAGCCGAAGACCGCAACCAGCCCCACCAAGGCGAGAAACGCCAGGGCGACCAACCCTAACCGGTTGCGCAACAAGCGATGGAGGAGGCCGGTGGATTGCCGGGCCATGGGCACCTCCGAGACGGTGTCGTCGGTCATGCGAGCCTTACTTTCGGGTTGAGGAGCCCCTGGACGATGTCGATGATGAGGTTGACGGCGATGACGATGATCCCCGTCGCCACCACGAGCCCCATGACGATGGGGATGTCACCCTGAGTGGTCGCACCCACGGACAGTTGCCCGAGCCCGGGCATCTGGAACACCTGTTCGACGATCACGGCGCCGCCTAACATGCCGATGAACTGGACATTGAGAACCGCCAGCGCGGGCCCCGTGGCGTTTCGCAGCACGTGTTTGAACACCACACTGCCGGTCCCGAGCCCACGGGAACGCAATGTGCGGACGTAGTCCCGCTGGAGAGCGTCCACGACGGAGCCGCGGATTTGCTGCGTGACGGCCGACGTTCCGCCGATCGCCAACGCAGCAATTGGTAGGGTGACAGCTCGGAGCCAGCCGGCCGGGTCCGACGTGAAGGTGGTGTAGCCCGTGGCGTTGAACCACCCCAGTTGAATAGCGAAGACCAGCACGAGACCGACGGCGATGAGGAACCCGGGCACCGCCATGCCCAGCACGGTGAGGAACTGGATGATGCGGTCGACCCAACCGCCTGCTAGGGCCGCCCAGACCCCCAACAGCACGGCAAGGACCGCAGAGATGATTGTCGCACCGATGACCAACGACAGCGTCACCATGAGACGGTTGGTCACTCCATCGATCACCAGTTGCCCGGAGAACCAGGACCGGCCGAGGTCGCCTGTGAGGGCATTGCCGAGCCAGGACGCATACTGCTCCCACAAAGGACGATCGAGCCCCAGCTCGGCTGCCTTGGCCGCCACCTGTTCCTGGGTGGCGGTCTGCCCGAGGATGCGGCGTGCGATGTCGCCGCCGCCGATGTACAGCAGGAGGAAGGCCAGAGTGGTGATCGCAAAGACCAGTACCACACCCGCCGCCACCCTGCGCCCGATGAAGCGCACCATGATTGCCTCCGCTCAGGCCGGGACGATGTCGTAGATATTGGGCAATGTGTTGGTGGGCAGCATCGTCACCTGGGTCTCGGGGTCGGTGGCGACCACGCCCTCGATCCGGTAGAACGGCGCAAACCAGGCCTGCTCCACGATGTAGGTGTTCAGTTCCTTGATGATTTCGTCGCGGCGGGCGTCGTCGGCGGTCCGGTACTCCTCGAGCCACGCGGTGACTTGCTCATCGGCGAAGCCGAAGGGGTTGAACACCGCGTCGGGGGCGATCATGAACTGGGTGAGCTGCCAGTCCGGGTTCTGCTCCAATGCCATGAACGCGGCAGCCCACTTGGGAGCCAGCAGGTCGGCGATGAAGTTGTTGCCCGGATCGACATAGGTCACGGTGATACCGATCTCAGCAAGAGCCTGCGCCACCAGCGTATAGACGGTGCTGCCGAGCACTGGCGAACTGGGCATCTCCATACTGAACCCATCTGCCAGCCCCGCCTCTGCCATGAGCGACTTGGCCTTGTCCACGTCGTACGGGAAGCGCTCGTCGAGTGCCTCGTCGTAAGCCGCCGATGTGGTCGGGAACACTTGGGCCGTGACGGTGCCGTATCCCAGGGCGACGGCTTCCAGAAGGGCGGGGCGATCCATGGCGTGGTTGATGGCTTGACGCACGCGCACGTCAGCCAACTCCGGGACCGTCTCGCCAGCCCTGTCGAGCAATAGCAAACCCTGGAAGTCGAGCTCATTGGTGTTGAGGGTCCAGCCCGCGGACTTGGCCTCGTCGAACGTGTCGGCGGAGGAGAGCTTGGCGTAGTTGATCTCGCCAGCCCTGATGGCGTTGAGCGTGGCGGTGGGCTCCTGGAAGACGCGCATCACGATCGTGTCGTAGTTCTGAGCATCTGGGTTCCAGTAGCCCTCACGCTTGACGAAGGTGTAGGAGGTGTCGGTGACCGTGTTCCCGACATCCAATGTGTAGGGGCCGGACCCGACGGGGTTGGTGGGCAGGTCCGGATTATCCACCGCGGCTGGGCTCATGACCAGACCTGCGGTGCGCGTCAAGTAATTGAGGAAAGCGGGGTCCGGTGCGGTGAACGTCACCACCACCGTCGTGGGATTGGACTCCTCAATGGTGTTGACGTTGCGCATGTAGCCGACGTCAGGGCCCGTGCCTTCCTTGAAGTGATTCATGCTGAAGACCACCGCAGCCGCATCCAGCTTCTCACCGTCGGAGAAGGTCACGTCGTCGCGGATGGTCAGGGTCAAGGTGGTCTGCGGCTCGTCGTAACTCCAGTCGGTGGCCAACCAGGGCTCGATGGTGCCCTCCGTGGTGGCCAACAAGAGCGTGTCGTAGACGGCTTGATAGTACGGCAGACGGTTGCCCCATTCGGCGCCTGCCGGGTCGAACGTCGTCGGCGCGGTGATGAGTCCCATGACCAGTTTCCCACCACCTCCTTGGCCGTCGCCGTTGCCGTTCTCAGTCGCGGTATCGCCTTTGTCATCGTCCGCACAGCCGGACAGGCCGAGAGCCCCTGCGCTGAGGGATGCAGCGGTCAACTTGAGAAAAGTCCTACGGATCATCGGATGAGTCCCCTCTGATGGTCTGACGCGCTACCTTGCGACGTCACTCGTGAACGCTAACACGAAAACCGACCACGCGCTAGGTTTACACCAAGGAAATCTCTGACAGAATTGACGGCAAGTTGATAAGGAGGTTCACATGCCAGTCCGACCCATCGTGGCGGCCGACGGCGACACAGGGCCGCGAGGCAACTACCGCAAGACGACACGTACCCGCGCCCGCATCCTCGACGCCGCGCTGGACGTGTTTGGTGTTTCCGGCTTTGAGGGGGGCTCGCTCCGCGAGGTCGCTGAGAGGGCTGGCATAAGCCAGGCTGGATTGCTGCACCATTACCCCAGCAAGATTGCCTTGCTGTCAGCGGTAGTGACACGGCGCGACGACACAGTCAGGTCGCAGATCGTGGGACGTCAATCGGGCGTGGAGCGCCTGGCCACCTTCGTGGACTACGCACGACACAGTGCCTCGCAAGTTGGCGAGATCGAGTTGTTTGCCGTTCTTTCCGCCGAAGCCACACGCCCTGAACATCCCGCCCACGACTACATGCGCCGCCGCTACCAATGGGTCACACAGAACATTTCCGCCGCCTTCGAGGACGCACGAGCCGACGGACACCTCCGCGACGGCGTGGATCCGGCCCTGGTCACGAGCCAGTTGATCGCCCTGTGGGACGGCCTTCAAGTGCAGTGGCTACTCAAGGTGAACGATATCGACGTGGCCGAGCGGCTGGAGCACTTCTTGAACCTGCACCTCACGGCACCGTTGCGAACGCTCGTCCGCACGCGCACACAGGGGACTGGGGGCCATCCCGCCCAAGGTCACGCCTTGCCGGCGGCTGCGGGTGATCGCTCGTGACCGGATGTTTCGATCAGCGTGGTGGCCGCCCAGGTGGCGAGGACTTTGAGGCCGTCGGCGGACGGTGATCCCGGACCGGCGGTGTAGACGTTGAGTTGCAGGCCGGGATCGGCGGGCAGGACAAGGGCCTCGAAATCCAACTCCAGGGCGCCCACCTCCGGGTGGTGGAAGGTTTTGGTGCCGCTGCGGTGGTAGCGGACGTCGTGGCGGGCCCATAGCTGGCGGAATTCGTCGCTGCGTGTCGACAGCTCCCCCACCAGATCACTCAGAGCTTTGTCGTAGGGGTTCTTCCCGGCTTCAGCGCGCAGGATTGCGACGGCGTCGTGGGATATGCGTGAGGTCTTGCCGCCCCAGAACGTGAGTGCGGCCTGCGGGTCGAGGAACTGGAATCGGGCGGTGTTGACCGGCTGGTTGGGGGCTCGCTCCGGCGAGTCGAACATTGGCGCGTACAAGGCACGTCCCAGCAGGTTGGCGCCGAGGATGTCGAGGCGTGCGTTGCGCACCACCGCGGGGGCGCCCACCATGGCGTCGAGGATGCGCTGGACGGCGGGGCGCAGCATCGGGGGCCGTGAACGTTGGGCCCGTGACCGGGCGGCGCTGGTGGCGTTCACGGCCCGCGCCAGGTCAAAGAGATGCCCGCGTTCGGCCTCGTCGAGCTGCAACGCCTCCGCCAAAGCCTCCAGGATCTCGTTGGAGACACCCCGCAGGTTCCCGCGCTCCATCCGGATGTAGTAGTCGACGCTCACGCCGGCGAGCATCGCCACCTCTTCTCGCCGCAGCCCTGGCACGCGCCGGTGAGCACCGTAGGCAGGCAGCCCCGCCCGCTGCGGGGTGATCCGCGCCCGACGGGTCGCGAGGAACTCCCGGGTTTCGGTCTTCAGGTCCATGCACCAACGCTACGACGCGGAACTTCCATACGGGAGGTACTGGCGAAACCGCACAGCTTCGCGGTTCGCGCCGCCCACCCCTTCAAAGCATCGTTATGGCGAATCGGGGTGGTGCTGCCAAGACGGTACCAAAGCCGCTCACCCTCCTAGGGGATCCGGTCGAGTTGACAGTTCAGCGAAGGACTGGCGCGACTGCTGAGCACAACTTCCGCCAGGTCAGCACAGGTACCGCCGACTGCCGGGGACGGCACGGCTGCCGGGTGCCGGACAACCCGGTACCAACAGGGCCTGTTTGAGCTGGCAGTCGCGTCCTACTGTGAAGGCATGCCCAACAATGCGATTCCCACACTGATCCTGAACAACGGCGTCACCGTTCCGACCCTCGGCTACGGGGTGTTCCAGACGCCGCCGCAGGAGACGGTCGATGCGGTGGCTACGGCACTGCGTACCGGCTACCGACACATCGACACCGCCGCTGCCTACGGCAACGAGCGAGAGGTCGGAGAAGCGATCGCCGAGTCCGGACTGAAACGCTCGGAGCTTTTCGTCGAGACCAAGGTCTGGATCAGCGATTACGGCTACGACGCGACGCTGCACGCGTTTGAGAAGAGCGCCGGCAAGCTGGGAGTCGACCAGATAGATCTGCTGATTCTGCATCAACCGCTACCCAGCCGCTTCGACCTGACGATCGACGCCTACAGGGCCCTGGAGACACTGCTCGCCGACGAGAAGGTGCGAGCCATCGGGGTTTCCAACTTCATGCCCACCCACCTGTCCCAGCTCCGTGAAGCCACGAGCGTCACACCGGCGGTCAACCAGATCGAGGTTCACCCGTACTTCTCCCAGCCTGACGTCCAGGCAGCCAACGCCGAGCACGACATCCTCACCCAGGCGTGGTCCCCGATCGGCGGCATCACGTTCTACCGGGACAGTGACCGCCGAAGCACCCTAGAGGATGAGACCATCGCTCAGATCGCAGCCGCGCACGGCAAGACACCGGCGCAGGTGATGCTTCGATGGCACCTGCAGGAGGGCCGCTCGGCGATCCCGAAGTCAGTCACCCCACACCGCATCCAGGAGAACTTCGACATCACCGATTTCGACCTCAGCGACGACGAGCTCGCGGTGATCACCGCCCTCGACACCGGAAAGCGCGGTGGCCCCGACCCCGACGACATCACGCTGGAAAACTTCGGCCGCGACATCCCAGAAGCCTGAGGATCCCCGCCCCCGGGCCTTTTCCGACGCCTGACGAAGGCTGCCACCGAGTGAGCCTCTCGCGCCCTTCACTGTCCTTGCCCACCCCCCCGTCTGCCAATCAACCCTTCCAAGGAGCATCACCATGCACACTCGAACACTCGGCCAGGGCCTCCAAGTCTCTGCAGTCGGCCTCGGCGCCATGGGCATGTCCCAGTCCTACGGCCCCAACCCCGGGTCCCGGGACGACATGATCGCCGTACTGCGAGCCGCCGTCGATCTCGGTGTCACATTTTTCGACACCGCTGAGGTCTACGGTCCCTACGTCAACGAGGAACTCGTCGGCGAGGCGTTGGCCCCGCTGCGCGATCACGTCGTGATCGCCACAAAATTCGGCTTCAACATCCGAGACGGTGCGATGGCCGGTCTCGACTCACGACCGGAGCAGATCCGACGCGTCGCCGACGCCTCCCTGCGCCGCCTACGCACCGACCGCATTGACCTGTTCTACCAACACCGCGTTGATCCCGAGGTCCCCATCGAGGATGTCGCCGGGACGGTGGGCGAGCTCGTCGCTGCCGGGAAGGTCGCCCACCTCGGGCTGTCGGAGCCGAGCGCTGCCACCATCCGCCGCGCTCACGCCACCTTCCCCGTGACCGCGGTGCAAAACGAATACTCGCTGTGGACCCGAGACCCGGAACCCGAAGTGCTCCCCACCCTGGCCGAACTCGGCATCGGATTCGTGCCGTTCAGCCCACTCGGCAAGGGATTCCTCACCGGAACGGTCTCACCCGACACAGCCTTCGCCTCCGACGACATCCGTACCACCATCCCCCGCTTCAGTCCGGAGAACCGCACCGCCAACCAGCAACTGGTGGAGCATGTGCGTGCGCTCGCCGCCGCCAAGGACGCCACTCCCGGACAGATAGCGCTCGCCTGGCTCTTGGCCCAGCAACCCTGGATCGTCCCCATCCCGGGGACACGGCGCATCGCCCGCATCGAGGAGAACACCGCCGCCACCCAGGTGGCGCTGTCCGCCGACGAACTCGCGGAACTCGATGCTGTTGCCCGGCGGATCGGCGTCCACGGCGACCGCTACAACCCCAGCCACATGCAATACGTCAACCGTTGAGCTTTCCCTCCAGGTGACCATGCGGTCCGCGTGAGGGCCAGGCGGCGTCGAACCAACCCTGAGGAGACATTGGAGAGACGCCCGTGTGTCAGCGCAGCTCGAGTCTCCTGAGCGAGGACTGGATCGCTATCACGGCTGCCCCTCGCGCCCAGGCGTCGAATCCGGAGTCATCCACCTTCAAGGTGACGGCGCTGGCCAGCGGGTCGCGGTGGTCGAGGATCGTGGCGCGTACGGTTTCCTCCACGAGTCCGAACAGGGCGATGCCTTCGCCTGCGAGAACGACGTCGGATTGCAGCGACAGGTTCGTGGCCAGGGCGATGAGCCGACCCAACGCCTGACCACTGGCCTCCATGACGGCGCGTGCTGCGGGATCGTGGTGTGCGAGGGTGAGCGCCTCCTGCCAGTCAACGGTGCGGCCCAATGCGGTCGACGTGGCCGAGGCAATGAACTCACCTGTCAGCATGGCCTGGGCGCATCCGATGTGGCCGTCGTGGCAGCGAGGCCCCATCGCCGCAACCGGGACGTGGGCGGCCAGCCCCAGCCCGGCATCGTGGGAGCGGACCACCGTGTTGTTGGTCACCAACGCGTACCCGATGCCAGCACCGATCGTGATGATGACGAACCCGGGCAGCCCTTTGCCCAGGCCAAACCACCGCTCCGCCTCCGCCAGAGCCACCAAGTCGTTCTCAAGGGTGACGCGGATGCCGAGGGCTTCCTCCAGCATGCCCTGGAGTGGAACGTCCCTCCACTCCAGAAACGGTGCGCGCTCGATGACTCCACGTGATACCGACCCGCCCAGACTCACTCCCAGTCCGGCGATGCGAGGCACTTCTAGATCGGCGACGGCGTCGGCAATCGCCGACACCACAGCGGTTGGAGAGTGATCAGGCAACACCACGCCGTGTTTGCGGAGAGGGTTGGCGCGCACGTCGGTCGCCACGCTGTGCACCATGTCGCCGGTGATTTTGGCGCCGGCGTAGATGGGCAGGCCGCGGCTAATGTCCAGCGGTTTGCTGGGCCGTCCCACCAGACCGTCTGGGGCTTCGGCCGCCTCCACGAACAGACCACGGGCCAGGAATGGCTTGGCGAGACGCGTCAGGCTTCCCGCGGACAGCCCCAACCGACTGGCCAAGGATTGGCGGGTGATGGGGCCATGAAGGAGCACGGCTTCGGCCAGGGCGGCCTCACTGTCGGTCAGCATGGCGTCCTTTCCAGGTCATCAAGAACCCTTGCCATCGTATTTTTTTCGTGATAAAACTATTCTATGTCGATGGAGACCACTCGGACCCCAAAGCTGAAACCCACCATATTGCCCTCGACCGGCAGGGTGATACACCTACGCCGCGGTGGCACCAGCGTTGTGGTGCAGGTCGATGCCCTTGACTCTCCGGTGATCGATCACTGGGGTGAGGAACTCGATGTCACCCCAGAGCGACTGGCTGCTCTGGCCGCGACTGCGATCCCGCAACAGGTCTCCGGAGGGCTGGACCGAACCGCCCGGTTGGGAATGCTCACCACCCCTGCCCATGGCTGGTTGGGAACCCCGGGTATCGACGGCCACGGCGCACGGGGGTCGAGCCTGCACTTCCACGTCACAGACATCGAAGTGAATAATCACGACGCCACGCTGCTGTTGGCCGACGAGGAAACCGGACTCACCGCAACCCTTGAGCTCCGCGTCGGCGCATCCGGGCTCTTCCACCAGCGCATCACGGTGCGCAACACCTCGACGGTTGATTTCACACTGACCTCTCTGCACGCTGCGTTTCCCGTTCCGTGGGATGCCGCCGAACTGGTGGAGACCACGGGCCGGCACCTGCGTGAACGCTCGGCGTTGCGCCACGGCTTCGGCTTCGGGACACATGTGCGGGAGAGCCGTCGGGGACGTCCCGGGGCTGATGCGACGCTGCTGCTCGCGGCAGGGCGCCCCGGTTTCGGTTTCGAGCGGGGCCGTGTCCACGGCATCCACGTTGCCTGGAGCGGGAACCACCGGGTCCTGGCGGAGCGAGTAACCACCGGGGAGGCCTTCCTGGCAGGAGGCGAACTTTTGTTGCCAGGCGAGGGCATTCTCGCCCCCGGCGACACTCTGTCCACCCCATGGGTGATCGGTTCCTGGGGTGATGGTCTCAGCGAACTCTCGCATCGATTCCACGACGAGTGGCGCGCCCGCCCGCAGCACCCCCGACGCCCCCGCCCCGTCACCCTCAACACGTGGGAGGCCGTCTACTTCGACCACGACCTCGCCACACTGACCGAATTAGCCGATGTTGCCGCGTCCGTGGGCGTCGAGCGTTTCGTCCTGGACGACGGCTGGTTCAGTGGTCGCCGCGACGATACCGCTGGTCTTGGGGACTGGTTCGTGGACGAGCAGGTCTGGCCTGAGGGGCTCCACCCACTTGTTGAGCACGTGCACGCGGCCGGGATGGAGTTCGGACTATGGGTGGAACCAGAGATGGTGAACCCCGACAGCGACCTGGCCCGTGAACACCCCCTCTGGATCCTGCAATCCAGGAAGACACTTCCCCCCTCGGTCCGCCACCAGCAGGTGCTCAACCTGGCACATCCCGACGCCTACGCTTTCATTGCAGGCCGTCTCCACGCCCTCCTCCACGAGTACCCCATCAGTTACCTCAAGTGGGACCACAACCGGGACCTCGTCGACGCCGGATCCGGCCCGGGTGGGCCCAACATTGTTCACGAGCAAACGCTGGCGCTGTATCGCCTGCTGGACGAGCTTAAAGCGGCCCACCCGGGACTGGAGATGGAGAGCTGCGCCTCCGGTGGGGCGCGGGTGGACCTCGGCATCCTGGATCGCACCGACCGGATCTGGACCAGTGACTGCCTGGACCCGTTGGAGCGATTGGAGAACCAGAAGTACACCAGCCTAGTGGTGCCCCCCGAGATGATGGGGATGCACCTCGGCAGCCCCGTCGCGCATTCCACCGGTCGCACCGTCTCGCTGAACCTGAGCGCCGCCGTGGCCCTGTTCGGGCACTTTGGCATCGAATGGGACCTCACCCAGACCGACGACGCCACCCGGGCCCGCATCGCCGACTGGGTCACCTTCGCCAAGGACATCCGCGACCTTGTGTCCACCGGACGCACCGTCTTCACCGACGGTACCGACACCGGACTCGACGTGCGCGGCATGGTCGCGGCCGACCACTCGCGCGGCCTCTTCACCGTGACGCAGATGACCACCACCATCACCTACCCACCGGCCCGCATCACCCTGCCGGGACTCAACCCGCACACGGACTACCTGGTGCGAATCATTAACCCAGGCGGGCAGGAACCCCAACCCGGCCAGTCACCCCTCGTCTGGGCCCATCAGGAGATCGTCCTGAGCGGACACATCCTCTCCACCGTCGGGCTGCGCCCACCGGTGCAGTTCCCCCAGCAGGCCACAATCATCGAGGCCCTGCACACCATCTGATTCACATCCTGAGCGCGAGGAGGCGCAACGTGAAATCAAGACGCAAGAGAAAGACGCAAACCGTCGGCGTGCTACTGACGGCGGCCCTGGCACTCGGTCTGGCCGGGTGTTCCCCCGACGGCGGTGACGACGTGGTGACGCTGAGCTTCTTGCAGTTCAAGGGCGAGGCGCTGCAACAATTCGAGTCCATCATCGACGAGTTCGAGGAACAGAACCCCGACATTCGGGTGATTCAGAATCAGGTGGCCGACGCCGACACCACAATCCGCACTCTGCTGGTGAAGGACCGTGCCCCCGACGTCATAACGCTGAACGCCAATGGTGGGTTCGGGAAGCTGGCCACAGCCGGTGTGTTCCACGACTTCACCGGGGACCCCACTTTGGAGTCCATCAACCCCGCGGTCCAGGAGATCCTCGCCGACCTCGGTAACAAGGAGGGCGAGGTGAACTCGCTGGGCTACATCAACAACGCCAACGGCATCATCTACAACACCCAGATCTTCGAAGACCAGGGTTTGGAAATCCCCACCACCTGGGAAGAACTGTTTGCCGTTTGTGAAGAGTTGAAAGCCGCCGGGATCACACCGTTCTACGGCACCCTGGCCGACAGCTGGACCGTGCTGCCGTCCTTCAACGCCATCGGGGCCTACGCAGCCCAAGACGGCTTCTTCGAGAAGATGCGGGATTTGGGCAGCGACGTCGGGCCCGACTCTGCCGTCTCGTTCCAGAAGGACTTCGACGAGGTACTGCGGCGCCAATCCGAGCTGTTTGCCTACGCCCAGGATGGGTACCGAGGCAAAACCTATGATGACGGAAACGCCGCCTTCGCCCGCGGTGAGGTGGCGATGTACATGCAGGGTATCTGGGCGCTTGCCCCCATCCAGGCCAACAACCCCGACATCCAAGCCGCCATCTTCCCCTACCCGGCGCTCAGCGACGTACCCGAGGACCGTCTACTGGTCACCGGCGTCGACGTGACGGTCACCATCGCCAAAGAGACCCCCCACCTGGAGGAGGCCCTGCGCTTCGTGCACTTCATGTTTGAAAAGGACGTCATCGCGGACCTGGCGGCGTCCCAGAACATGGTGCCCTCCGTCATTGGGGCAGAGCTGAGCGACAACCCGGCCCTGCAGTCCGTGAAGCCCTACTTTGACGACGGCCGGATCGCCGGATTCATTGACCATCAGGTACCTGCCAGCATCCCGCTCGACGCAACCGTGCAGCAGGCACTGTTCAGCGGCAACATCGACTCCGCCCTCGCCGCGCTCGACAACGAGTGGCGCAAGGTGGCAGCCCGCACGATCCAGGGAGACTGACATGACCGTTACGACGCAGACACCACAGCGCCCCCCGGTGGCCGTGGCAATGCCACGGAAGAAGTCGCCACGTGGCATCGGCGGAGCACCCATCACCGCCTTTTACTGGATGGTCGTGCCAGCAGTGGCGGCCTTCGCCTTCTTCCACACCCTGCCCGTGCTGACCGGCATGTTCTTCAGCTTCACCAACTACGCCGGCTACGGGGACTGGCGCTTCGTCGGGTTCTCGAACTACATCAACCTGTTCCGCGATGACCGGGCCATTGGCGCCTACCTGTTCTCGTTCGGGTTCGCGATCGTGGCCACCATCCTCACCAACGTCATTGCCCTGCTGATCGCCATGGGGCTCAACGCCAAGATCGTGGGACGCAACTTCTTTCGTGGCGTTTTCTTCATCCCCTACGTGCTCGCCATCCTCATCGTCGGCTACGTCTTCCAGTACATGTTCTCCAACTCGCTGCCCAAGATTCTCGTCGGCATTCCGCTGTTTAGGGACAACATCCTCACCAACCCTGACTGGGCGTGGACGGCCATCGTGGTGCTGGCGGTGTGGCAGGCCTGTGCCTTCGCGATCATCATCTACCTGGCGGGATTGCAGACCATCCCGCAGGAACTGTACGAGGCGGCCTCCCTGGACGGCGCCTCGGCGATGAGGCAGTTCCGCTCCATTACCTTCCCCCTCATCGGGGCCTTCTTCACCATCAACATGGTGCTGAGCCTCAAAGGCTTCCTGCAGGTGTTCGACCACATCGTCGCCCTCACCAACGGCGGACCCGGCACCGCGACCGAATCCGTCACACTCCTAATCTTCAAGGGTGGCTTCGCCGGCGGCGAATTCGCCTACCAAACCGCGAACGCCGTGATCTTCTTCATCGTCATCACGGTTGTCTCGCTTGTGCAGTTCCGATTCCTCCAGAGCCGAGAGGCGGACTTCTGATGAGCACCGCAACCGAAACCTCCATCGCCCGTCGACGCCCCCGCAAGGCCAAAGAAGGCGACGACGACACCCGACGCATTAACTGGTGGGTCACCGCCTTCATCGCGGTGTGCTCACTCACGGTGCTTATACCCCTGTACCTGGCCGTGGTGGTCGCGCTGAAAACACCGGATCAGTTGACCACCGGCACGGGCTTCGAATGGCCCACCGCAGTGCGATGGGAGAACTTCGCCGACGCCTGGGAGAGAACCAACTTCCCACAGGCCATCACCAACACGGGACTCATCACGGTGTTCGCCCTCGTGTTCACGCTCCTGACCAACTCGTTGGTGGCCTACGCGCTGGCCAGGAACATGCACCGACGATTCTTCAAGGGCGTCTACTTCTACCTGCTGGCCGCCCTGTTCATTCCCTTCCCCATCATCATGTTGCCCGTGGCGAAACAGACAGGCATGCTGCACTTGGACAACCAGGTGGGGTTGATCATCCTCTACACAGTGTTCGGCCTCAGCCTCAACGTGTTCATCTACACCGCCTACATCCGTTCCATCCCCATTGAACTGGAAGAAGCGGCTCGGATGGACGGTGCCACGACCTGGGGCGTGTTCTGGAGGGTGATCTTCCCGCTGCTGGCCCCGATGAACGCGACCGTCGGCATCCTCACCTGCGTATGGGCGTGGAACGACTTCATCCTCCCGCTGGTCATCCTGACCGACCCGGCCGCGCGCACCCTCCCGTTGGCCAACTACGTGTTCCAGGGACAGTTCAACACCGACTACACGGTGGCCTTCGCCTCCTACCTGATGGCGATGGCCCCCCTGCTGCTGGTGTATGTGTTCTCGCAGCGCTGGGTGATCTCCGGCGTGACGCGAGGCTCCGTGAAATGAGGGAATGCGGGGTGGCGCGACGAGCATCGCACCACTCCGCCTTCTGCGGTTACGCTGAAGGCTCGCGATCCGAAGGCAGGCATGGTGATGGAACAGCCACGGGACGGCCAAGACGTGGATCATTCGACGCTCCCGCCTTCGCTCTCCGCGTGGCTCGGGCACCGTCGCGAAGTCCACGACACCATTACGCCACGAACGATTGCAGCCTTCGGGGCAATGCTGCCTGGGTTGCTCGGTCCGGGCACCGTGCCACCCGGGTTGCACTGGTGCCTCGCTCCAGACATCGCACCATCAGACGAACTCGGCCGCGATGGACATCCGCGTCCGGGCATGTTCCAACCAGCAATACCGCTGCCCCGACGCATGTGGGCCGGTGGCGAATTGGCCATCGACGGCGAACTGATACCGAACGACAGTGTCACGCGCATCTCCACCGTCGAGGCGATCACCCCCCGATCGGGGCGAAGTGGACCGCTGTGGTTCTTGACGATGCGCCACCACTGGCAGGTCAAGGGCCGAACCCGAATGGACGAACGCCAGGACCTCGTCTTTCGTGCGGACCCCGCATCCGGGGCACCCACCCCAGCGCCGCCTCGCGCTGAACCTTGGCCCACTGCACAGCGGTGGCCTCTCACTCCGGACTCGACACTACTTTTCCGGTACTCCGCGTTGTCGTTCAATGGTCACCGCATCCACTACGACCACCCCTACGCCACCGAGGTGGAGGGCTACGCCGGGTTGCTGACACACGGCCCCCTCCAAGCGACGTTGATGCTGAACCTCGCGACCGAAGTGGTCGGCCACCTGCCCACCCGGTTCAGCTACCGCGCCCTCACGCCACTTCTCGTGGGCGAAAAAATCAGTGTGGAGGCGCGCAGGAGCGACGAAGGGCTGGATCTTCGCATTCGCCGCGAGAGGGACGGGGCTCTCACCATGGCCGCACACAGCTCCCCAGCTGGGTGACTGGCAACCGTGCCGCTGGGTCCATGGATCCATAGGAACCGCCCTGGCTCCTCACAGCCGCTCCACAAGTACGACTGACTTGATGTGTGTCACACGGATGCGAAGAACGCATCCCGGCATGAGAGCCCTCCCATGATCGACGCACTCCCCTACCTCGCCAACATCCTTGCCATCTGCATCCTGGTGTTCGGCATCTATCTCCCCCGTCACCATCGGCGTGACCTCGCCGTCGCCTATCTCGGGGTCAACATCGGGGTGATGGCCGTCTCCATGGCTTTGCTCGATACCGCTGTAGCCGCTGGGCTGGGGTTGGGGCTGTTTGGTGTGTTGTCGATCATCCGGCTCCGCTCTGACGAGTTGGCCCAACACGAGGTCGCCTACTACTTCAGCGCGCTCGCTCTCGGTCTGCTCGGTGGACTCAGCGTCGGTGGCTGGACGTCGTTGGCGCTCATGGCGCTGGTGGTGGTGGTGCTGGCTGTAGCCGACCACCCCCGCTTCCTGAGCGGGATGCGGCGCCAAGTGGTGGTGCTGGACCGGGCCGTCACCGAGGATTCGTCGCTGACGTCGGCGCTAGAACAACGTCTGGGCGGCACCGTGCTGGGTTTCACTGTCCAGCGCGTCGACTTCGTCACCGACACCACCCTGGTCGAGGTGCGGTGGCGAACGCGCGCATCCTCTGGTGTGTCGAGTCCGCTGGAAACGGCGGACGCGCTATGACCGCGACGATGGAACGCTCTTTCACCCCCATCCAGCTCGCTGAACTCAACGAGACCGCATCGTTGATGTGCCGGGTGGACCGCAAGTACGCCCTGGGCTCCACCCACGCTCAAGCGGTGGTGGATGCTCTGCCCGACCACATGAGGATC
Organism: uncultured Arachnia sp.; assembly: GCA_947493705.1. GTDB lineage: Bacteria > Actinomycetota > Actinomycetes > Propionibacteriales > Propionibacteriaceae > Arachnia. The sequence goes on from CANLSH010000004.1 coordinate 79,121, forward strand.
CTGACCATCGACGCTCAGCAGGACTTCCGATACCTGAGCACCTACTTCGACACCCCCGCTTGGGACGCGTACCTGCAGGCGGCGCAAGGCCGTCCCCACCGGTTCAAGGTCAGGGTCCGACACTACGACGCCACCAGCGAGGCCTTTTTGGAGGTCAAGACCAACGAGGGCGGGCAGACGGTCAAGCGTCGCGTCCCGCACGACCCGCGCAGCCTGCTCTCGATGCATCCCAATCAGCACCGGTTCGTCCATGACTGCCTGGCACGAGGCAGGGTGTCAGGCATCAGTCCAGCATGGCTCCTACCTGTACTTCAGACTTCCTACCGCCGCTGCACACTGCTGAGCCCCGACGCCACAGCCCGGGTCACCATGGACAGCAACCTGCAGTGGTACGCCATGGACGCCGGCCGGGTCAATGCCGAAGGTCTCGTCATCATCGAGACCAAGTCCGCGGGCCCCGCCCATGAGATCGACAGACTCTTGTGGTCGATGGGGCACCGTCCCACCCGCATCTCCAAGTACGCCACCGGACTGGCCGCGCTGTGCCCCGACCTGCCCGCCAACCGATGGCACCGCACCCTCCACACCCATTTCGCCTGAACATCTCTGAACCCTTCAAAGGACACCCGCATGAGAACCCGCATCTCCACCTCCGTCGCAGCCCTGGCCGCCACCGCCACCCTCGGTGCCTGCTCGCTGACCACCGCCGACACCGGCACGCCCACTACCTCCGACGTCGCACCCAGCAGCGGCTCGTCCGTCTCCTCAGCGACCACGGACTCCTCCGCGACCACCACAGCCGACACGTCGGTGTTGGCCAGCGTGTTGGCGGCCAACCAGGCTTCGCACGCCGATGACAATGACACCGTCGTGGACGAAGCGGGCGTCGTGAACATCGCCTTGTCCAGCACATCGGCCACCTCCGACGGCGACGGTGTCACGATCGACGGCTCCACCATCACCATCGGCCAACCCGGTGCTTATCGCCTCACCGGCACCCTGAGCGACGGCCAGATCGTCGTGGACTCCGCGGCCGAGGGCAAGGTCCAACTCGTTCTCAACGGCGTTGACCTCACCAGCTCCACGGGGTCCCCGTTGGTGATTCGGGCTGCAGATAAGGCCATCATCGTACTGGCGGATGGCACGGACAACACGGTCACCGACGCCGCCTCCTACGCCGACATCTCTGACGACGCGCCAAGCGCGGCCATCGATTCCACCACCGACCTCACCATCGCTGGAGGTGGCGGCCTCACTGTTCACGGCCTCTACAACGACGCCATCAACTCTTCCGACGGCTTCGTAATCGCATCCGGCACCCTGACCATGGACGCCGTCGATGACGGCATCCGCGGCAAGGACTACATCATCATCACCGGCGGCACACTCGACATCACGGCCGGTGGAGACGCCTTGAAGTCCGACAACAACACCGACACAAACCGCGGATACGTCGCCATCCACGACGGGACCCTCACCATCAGCGCCGGGGACGATGCCATCAAGGGTTACTCCGATGTGGCCATCGACGGTGGCACCATCACCATCACCGACTCGGTCGAAGGCATCGAGGCCTCCAGCATTGCCATAGCGGGCGGCACCATTGAGCTCATCTCCTCCGACGATGGGATCAACGTCTCCGGCGACAACCCTCAATTCGTTAACATCGCTGGCGGCACCATCACCATCGACGCCGAAGGCGACGGCTTCGACTCCAACGGCGCCGCCGCCATGACCGGCGGCACCCTGACCGTCTACGGCCCCACCAACAACGGCAACGGGGCCATCGATGCTGACGGCGGCTTTGACGTCTCCGGCGGTACCCTGTGGGCCGTTGGCGCCGCCGGGATGGCGCAAACACCCTCGGAGGGCTCCACCCAGGCCTTCGTGTCGGCCACCCTCCAAAGCGCCACCAGCGGCGACATCACCATCCTGGACGCTGACGGCAACGAATTGGGCGCTCTCACCAGCGACAAGCAGTTCGGCTCCATCGTGTACTCCTCCCCCGCGGTGGCCGCCGACGGCACCTACGGCCTCGTGGTCAACGGCACCACCACCGCCACGGTGTCCGCGAACCAGTACGCCACCGGCATGGGCGGCGGCCCCGGAGACAGAAGCGGAAGGGGTTGGCAACCCGGGCAGCCCCCCACCGGCGGTCCCGGCGACGACGACGCCTGATCCCCCAGCCCAAGCGTCACCGCGTCCTCCACCCCCGAAGACAGCACCCCCACAACAGGCCATCACGGGGCCAGCCGAGGCCACGACGGCAGGGGATTCGACGCTTCGGCGCTGGCCACCAAGCTCGGCCTCGCCGAAGACACCGTCTCCGATGCGCTGGCCGCTGTGCGTGACCATCTGGACACCACCCGCCCCTCCCGAGACGCGACCCAGTCCGAGAGGGACGCAGCCCGGGATGCCCGCCAAGCTGAACTGGCCACGGCCTTGGCGACCGAGCTGGATATCGACGAGGCCACGGTCACCGCCGCCCTCACCGAAATCCAGACCGAAAGGGATGCCGCCGAGGCGGCCGACGAGGAGGCCGCTCTTGGCCAAGCCGTTGCCGACGGCACCCTGAGCCAAACCGAAGCCGAAGCCGTCCAGAAAGCCATCGACGCCGGCATCGTCTCCATCCGCGGCGCAGGCCACGGACACAGATGAGCCCATAAACAGCTGGAAGCCTGCCGCCCAACCGGGCGCAGGCTTCCAGTCGTTATTCCCCCCAAAAATCCTCTCTCTGCGGATCGTGGTTCCATGCCCGATCGGCCCACTCGTTCGGTCCGTACTGCGCGCTCGTGACATAGCGATGGGAAGACCGGTCCACCCTCGGGGTGACCATGAAACGAAGAACACCGATGGGCGTCCTCACAGAGGGCCTCATGCGGCCACGGATATGGGAGCTCCAGCGCGCGACCCTCAACACTGCATCCGCCGCTGCCTGCCTCACTCTGGGCGGACCACGTACCATGCCGCCTGGAAAACTTCGAGTGGATATGTGGATACGAACCCCGCTGCGGCCTCCATGAGGTCGACCGGGCAACCCCTGAACGCACCCCCAAGGAGTCGACGCGTGTACGCATTGCTGGTGCTGCCCAAGAGGGGAGCAATGACAGTGCCTCGGCGGATCGGGAGGCCGGTTCGGCGGCGTAGAGGGTGAGGGTGAGCCCGGGTTCGGAGACCTTGTCGACGCTCTCGTATGCCAGATCTAACGGTCCGACGGCCTTCCAGGGCCACAGCCAGAAGGAGCCATGATCACCACACCCCGCGTGTCTGCGGGTCCGCATCCGGCAAGTCCAACGGAAAATGCCAGCGAGTCGGTGGGCCGCGACATCTGCCCCGGACTCCAGCGATGCCGCGGCTCTGGCTCAGTCGCTCAGTCGTGGAGCCAGTAGCCGGGTTCGCGGCGTTCGTGTGCGTAGGCGAGGATCAGGATCGCATCCGGCTCCACGGTGTAGACGACTCGATACGGGTATCCACGAACGGCCTTGCTGGGGATCACGGTTCCATCGTCAGGGTCGTGAAGGGTGGGGCGGCGTTCGGCCAGTCAGCGATGTCCTGTCGGGCTTGCCGCGCCCGGTCGATGAGCGCGAGACCGATCCCGGGTTCTTGGGCCTCGTACCAGCGAACGGCGAAGTCGAACTCCGCGACGGCTTCGGGATGCTCCCGCTGGGCCAGAGTCATGCGGTGAGCGAGGCGCGCAAACGAGCGTAATGCTCGTCAGCATCGACCAACTCGACGGCACCGGTGCGCACCTCGGCCAGTCGCCGGGTCCCCTCGGCACGCCACGCTGCATCGACCTCACCCGTGTCATCGGCATCATGGAGGCTTTCGAGCAGCGCGTTGGCAACGACCGCACGCTGATCGGCGTCGAGCGCGAGAGCGTCTCGGATCGAGGTCGCGGGGTCCGGTGCCATGTCTGCCAGCGTAAGCCGAACGGCCGACAATCACTATCAAACATCCCCGTCTCGGCCTGCGAGGCCGAGTTGGCCAATACCCCGCATTGCATCCGGACCGATGTCCCGTAACGACGCCGAGGACCCCGCGTTCCGTCTGGGGACGGGCGCTCCTAACGAGGTCGCCGTCACGCAGCAGAACTAGAGTGTCTCAGCCCTTCTCGCCGAACCGGTCTGTCAGCTGGAACCGCCGAGGTCCCCCTCAATCGGTGATCTCGACGACGGCGGCCAGGTCGCATGTCGAGTCCCCACCGACGAACACGTCGACGACGGTGGCGTCCTGCACCCAAGCCCGCGTCACGGCGCTCCAGTAGCGCAACTGGTCCGGCCCCAGGTCGAAGGTCACCTCTCGGGACTCCCCGGCGCCGAGGTGGATCCGTTGGAACCCCTTGAGTTCTCGCACAGGACGGGTCGAGGTGCCGTAACGCTGGTGGATGTAGAGCTGGATGACGTCGTCGACCGCCTCGCTGGTGGCGTCGTAGTGTCGGACCCTGACCTTGAACCGGTGGGGACGGCCTCGCGCCGCCTGCAGGTACGCGTCCCAAGCGGGGTGTCGAAGTAGGTGCTCAGGTATCGGAAGTCCTGCTGAGCGTCGATGGTCAGGATCCTCATGTGGTAATCGCATCCGGCGCCCTGACCTTGGACGCCGAAGGCGACGGCTGCGACTCCAACGGTGCCGCCGCCATGACCGCGGCACCCTGCGGCCAGCCGGGAAGTCGACTTCCTCCACGCTCCGCCCGAGCCGGCACGCTGGTACTGCCGCGCATCCTGTCGGCCGTACTGAAGCGGGCGCTCGCGGTCGGGCTCAATTCGGCGCGACATCGGGCAGAGATCTGCTGCTCGTCAGGAATCGGTGCGTGCGCCCACGCAGGCCGCGCGCAGCGATGGTGAGAACGGCCAGGCCAATCCCAATGAAAGCCATGCCGAGCCAGCCCATCGCTGCCATCCGCTCGCCGACGATCCACACGGCAAGCGCGGCCGCCACCGCGGGCTCGCTGAGGGTGAGCGTCGTTGCGGTGCTTGCGCGTACACGAGCTATGCCCAGCCCGAAGAGCACATAGCCAGCGAACATCGGTATCAGCGCCATGTATACGGCGACTCCGGCTGCGCTTCCTGATGCGAGGAACGGCGCACCGGCGGCTATGAGTACCGGTATGAGCGCGACCCCACCCAACCCGAACACCGCGCCCATCGCAACGCCGCGGGGGACCTCGCGTTGCATGAGGCGCTGAAGCACCCAGGTGTAAAGCGCGTAGGTCGTCCCGGCGATGAGCCCGAGCGCGGCTCCCGTAAGCATCGCAGGGCCCGCCTCAGGCTCGCTGCCCACTCTGGCCACGCACACCATCACTGAACCGGCTACGCACAGCGCGACAGCGATGAACCACCGTGGTGCAAGGCGATGGCCGTCGATGGCGCGCTCCAGGATGGCGGAGGCGATGGGTGCGGACGCGATCGAGATGACGGTGCCGACCGCGACTCCGCTGAGGCGCATCGAGCTGTAGAATGCGAGTGGATAGATAGCGACGGTAGCGGCGCCAAGACAGACGAGCGCGAGGTTCTGGTGGAGCTTTCCGCGCTGGGCAATGAGGGATGGTGCCGCGACCAGTGCCTGCAGGATGCCGCCGATACCCATTGCGGCTGCTCCAATCGCCAGCGGTGACACGGCCGGAGCAAGACTCGCTGCGGTGCCGGTCGTCCCCCACAAGACGGCGGCTACCAGAATCGCTGCAGCGCCAAGGCTTTGACGGGTCACAAGGCGCTCACCAGCTGGCCGGCGAGGCGGCGAGCGGCGATGAGTCGATCATCGTTGCCCTCAAGCCCCGCGCGCGCCATCGCACCCTCCAGCACGAACGACACGTGCTCCGCGATGGAACTGGCGCGCTGAGCTCCCACGAGCGCCTCGAGATGCGATCGTAGGATCGACTCCACTTCTTCCTTGTGTCGACGCACGGCGTCGCGCCCGGGATCGCCCTGGCGGAGCTCCGCGGCTGCGTTGAGCAGGCCGCAACCTCGAAAGCCGCGTTCGTAGGCTTGGTTTGCATGGTCGCTGTAGGCGTCGAAGACCGCCAGCACCCTGTCTTGTGCACTAGTTGCCTCCGCTTCGCGCCGGCGATACAGCTCGAGCCACTCCTCGTGTCGCGCCTCAATGTACGCCTCGACGAGTGTGGCCTTGGAGGCAAAGTTGTTGTAAAGGCTCATCTTCGCCACGCCGGCCTCGGCGGTGATCCTGTCGATGCCAGTCGCGGCGATCCCATCCTCGTAGAACCGACGAGAGGCAGCGTCGAGGATGCGTCGACCCGCGTCTGTGCGCCGAAGGCGATTCGACTCTGCCACGTGACCCACTCCAATTGGTTAGGTAGGTCAGTCTACCCAATCCGGCGAGTGAACGCCATTATGCGCCGTCGACTAACCCCCCGGTGCGTCTCAATGCGGACGTGGTCGACCTCTCGGTCAGCGAGGCCGAATCCGAACGTAGCGCCGAACCGGTCTTTCAGCCGCAATCCCCTACCGTCGTAGTCTTCCCCTCAACCGGTGACCTCGACAACGGCGGTCAGGTCGCACATCGAGTCCCCACCGACGAACACGTCGACGACGGTGGCGTCCTGCACCCAAGCCCGCGTCACGGCGCTCCAGTAGCGCAACTGGTCCGGCCCGAGGTCGAAGGTCACCTCTCGGGACTCCCCGGCCGCGAGTTGGATCCGTTGGAACCCCTTGAGCTCGCGCACCGGACGGGTCGAGGTGCCGTAACGCTGGTGGATGTAGAGCTGGATGACGTCGTCGGCCGCCACCTGGGAGGTGTTGGTGACGGTGACGGCCACCTGGGTCGACTCCCCCATTGCCACGCGCTCGGCGACCCGCAGGTCCGTGTACTCGAAGCTCGCATAGGACAGCCCGTGACCGAACACGTACAGCGGGGTGCTGGGCTCGTCCCAGTAGCGCTTGTCCTGGTCCTGCGGGGCGAAAGTCCGGTTGTGCGAGTACACCATCGGCACCTGGCCGACGTGCCGCGGCCACGTGAACGGCAGCCGGCCGGCCGGAGACACGTCGCCGAACAGGGCCCGTGCGACGGCGTCACCGCCGCGGGTGCCAGGGTACCAGACCTGCAGGATGGCGGCGGCGTTCTCGTCGGCCCAGCGCAGGTCCAGCGGACGGCCCGACATCACGAGCACCACCACCGGCATGCCCGTGGCGTGCACACGCTGCAACAGCTCGAGCTGACGGCCCGGCAGGTCCAGCGTCGAGGCCGACGCGTTCTCGCCAATCATGTTCTGCGGCTGCCCGACGACAACCACTGCGACATCAGCCTCCCCGGCCAGTGCGACGGCGCGATCGAGTTCGGCGTCCTCGTCGAATCCCTCCGGGGTGCGCGGGACCCCGCCCTGCTCCTGGCGGTCGAACATGGAGGGGAACAGTCGCTCGGGCACCGCGGTCGCCGGGGCGTAGTCGACGGCGACGCCGTCGCCGGCGCGCCTCCTGAGGCCCTCGACGATGGAGACGGTCTCGGCGGTGTCATGCGCGAAGACCCACGGGCCCAACGTGTCGCGCCGGGAGTCAGCCAGGTGGCCGAGGACGGCGACGCGGGAAACCGCACCCTCCCGCAGTGGGAGGGTGCCGTCGTTCTTCAGGAGCACGAAGGTCCGCTCTGCACTCTCTTGAGCCACGTCACGATGCTCTGCGGCCGTCAGCACCGTCTGCGTGGCCACCTCGTCAACGAAGGGGTCCTCGAAGAGCCCGGCCGCGAACTTGGCGGCGAGCACCCTGCGCACCGACGCATCGACGGTCGCCTCCTCGACCACTCCGTGCGCCACCGCCTCGGGCAGCCGGGAGTAGGCCGGATCGAACATGCACATCTCCATGTCGAGCCCGGCGTTCACGGCGCGCGCGCCGGCGTCGGTGAGGTCGCGAGCAAAGTGCTGGGTCTCCAGCGAGCGGACGGCATTGGCGTCGCTGACGACGAAGCCGTCGAACCCCATCTCGCCCCGCAACACCTCCGTCAACAGCCACCGGTTCCCGCTCGCGGGGACCCCGTTGAGGTCCATGTAAGCGCTCATCACGTTGCCTGCGCCCGCGTCGATCGCCGCCTGGAACGGCGGAAGGTAGACGTTGTACACCTGTGAATCGGAGATGTCGGCGTCGTCGTAGTCCCGGCCGCCGAGGGCCGCGCCGTAGCCGGCGAAGTGCTTCGGCCCGGCGATCACTCCCCCCTCGCACTGGAAACCGCGCACCTGCGCGGCGGCCAAGGCGGCCCCCAGCACCGGATCCTCGCCCGCGCCCTCGAAGATCCGCCCCCAACGCGGGTCGCGGGCGATGTCGACCATGGGCGCGAACGTCCACCGGATGCCCACCGCCCTCGCCTCACGGGCGGCGATGCTCTGCGCCCTCTCGACGGCCGCCGGGTCCCACGACGCCGCCAGAGCAATGGGGGCGGGAAAGATGGTGCGGAAGCCGTGGATCACGTCGAACCCGTACAGCAGTGGGATGCCCCACCGGCTGCCCTCGACCGCGATGCGCTGCAGCCGGTTGGCCTCCGCGGCGTCCTTGACGAACAGCAGCGACCCCGCCCCACCCCGCTGCAGGGCGGCTTCGACCGTCTGCGGCTGCTGCACGTACGCACGGTGTTCCTCGGGGAGCGAGTCCACGTCGATGCCCTCGGCCATCTCGGGAGGAAAGCCGAAGTAGAAGTACTGGGTCAGCTGACCGGCCTTCTCCTCCAGCGACATGCGGCTGAGCAAATCGTCGACGCGACGGCTGACGGAAAGCGTCGGGTCCAGGTAGGGAAATTCAGACATGGGTCAGTGCTCCTGTAGGACTGGGAAGGGTGGTGGTCAACATTGTGGTGCTCTCGCCGTGCGCCGCCGAGCGCGCGGTCACGCGGACCCCACCGGTGTCAGTCGTGGCCCGCACCACCGCGAGCGCGCGGCCGCGGAACAGCTCATTGCGGGCGCCGGTGTAGCTGCCCAGCGGTGCGGGGTCAGCGGTGCCCAGAGCGGCCAGCGTCGCCGGCCCCTCCACGGTGACCTCGAGGTAGTCGCCGCTGGCCATCACGACGGTACCGCGATGGTCGACCAGCTCGATATTGAGGTGCACGACGTCCTGCCCGTCGGCGTCCAGCACGTCCTTGTCGGGCTGGATCCTCAGCGCGAGGGGGCCGACGGCCGAAGAGAGGGTGGATCGCCCGACCTCTCGGCCCTGCACCCGTGCGATCGCCTCGAGGGTCCCCGGAGCGTAGCGGGTGCGGAAGCGGGCCACGAACCCGGCGCGGCGGCCGGCCCGCTTCACCCCCAGCGTTCGGCCGTCGAGAAGCAGTTCCACCTCGTCGGCCCCCGAGTAGACCTCGATCTCCGTGCGCTTACCCTCGCTATCGGGCCAGGCCCAGCTGGCGACGGCGTCGGTGGCGCGCCACGCGGCTCGGTTGGTGCGCTTGAGGTCGCGGTCCAGCGGCCGGACGAAGATGGCGGGCTCCTGCGTCCGCCCCCACACCGCCCGGGCCAACGCCATCGGGGCGCCGGGTACCCCGGTGATGTCGATGGCGCCAGCGCCGGCGACCAGGTACGGGTAGGGCTTGGCGAATGACGAGGACTCGTCACCGTAGGTCCACGTGCCGATCCCGGCCTCGCCAAGATAGTCCCACCCGGTCCACATGAAGTCGCCGATGACGTGGGGCAGCTCCTCCACCAGCGCCCAGTTCCCGGCGATGTGGAACGGCATGGTTTCAGTGCCGACGATGACGCGTCCGGGGTGCAGCGTGTGGTCCTTGCGGTAGCGAGCGTGGGCGTAGTTGTAGCCGGCCACGTCGAGGACATCGAACACGCCCCGGCTGGCCCTGTCTGCGGCCGGCAGCGCGGCCGCCTTGGCCATCAGCGATCCCATCTTGCTCACCAGGAAGTTGTACCCGGTGCTGGTCAGGGCCGAGCGCTTGGGCCGGGCCGCCGCCGTGGCTTGGTTCTTGGAGTTCTGCTTCTCGTGGCCGTCGAAAAGGTTTTTGCCCCTGGCCGCGGCCATGTTGAGCATGGGGTTGACCCCGCAAGTCACCGGCACCGAGTCATCAAGGTTCTTGACGAGGGCCACCATGCGGCACGCCGCCTCGATGCCCTCGTCGGTGCCGCTCTCGGCGATCTCGTTGCCGATGGAGTACATGATGACCGACGGGCGGCTGCGGTCCTTACGGACCATGGCCTCCAGCTCTGCCTCCCAGGTCTCGTCGAAGTGCAGAGCGGCGTCGTGTGCCGTCTTCGTCCGGAACCACACGTCCGACGATTCGTCCATGACATAGAGACCGATCTCATCACAGGCGTCCAGCAGGTCGCGGGAGATCGGGTTGTGCGAGCTGCGGATGGCGTTGAAACCCTGCTCCTTGAGGATGCGTGCACGCCGGAACTCCGCAGCCCGGAAGGTCGCCGCGCCCAGGATTCCGCAGTCGTGGTGGATGCAGGCTCCGCGCAGCAGCGTCGGGTGGCCGTTGATGAGCAGCCCGCGGGCGGCGTCGACCTCGATCGTGCGCAGGCCGTGGCGCATCTGCTGCCGGTCAAGGACCTCGCCGTCGGCGGTGACCTCGACGAGCACGTCGTACAGCACGGGGCTCTCGGCTGACCACGGCTGGGCGTCCGGGATGTCGACCTCAATCTCCGCGACGCCCTGCTCGACGGTTGCTGCGCCCTCGGCCCGCGACCCCTCCCGCCGCAGCGCGACGCGCACCTCGACGGCGCGGTGGTCATCGTTGTCGAGTTCCACGGTCGCGGCCACGACGGCGCTCGCACCCAACGACCGCGTGACGAGGTGGACGCCACCCGGCCAAATCCGGACCTCGTTCTGCTCCAGCAGCCACACGTGGCGATAGATTCCCGAGCCGGAATACCACCGGCTGTTGGGTTCCTCCGAGTTGTCGATGTGCACCTCGATGAGGTTGTCGGCTCCCCGCTCGACCAAATGGTCGATGCGCACCTCGAACTCGGTGTAGCCGCCCAGGCAGCCCCCGGCATCGACGCCGTTGATCAGGACCCGCGACTTGCGGTACACCCCCTCGAAGAACAGGCTCAGCCGGCCGGGCTCGACCGGCGCACGCCACGTCTTGCGGTAGACGTACCGCCCGCCCGGGAACCATCCCGTGTGGCTGCCGTTGGCGGTGGCGGGGCTGCGCTCCTCGTGGAGCATGGCGTCGTGGGGCAGGTCAGCCGGCTGCCAGAGTGCGTTGTCGACGTTGCGCCACTCCCACCCGCGATCAAACAAGGTCCGGGTCATCGTTTGTCGTCCTCGTCGTCCTCATCGAGCTCGTCGGAGATGGTCACCACGGCGTCGGCCGTGGCGGCCTCGGGCACCAGGGGCTCTTGGGCCACCGATTCACTGCCTCTGGCTTTGAGGTCGGCGTGGATTCTCGGCAGCATGTCGTCGAGCTTGTAGAACGACATCAGGATGAGGACGCCGAGAGCGACGACGCCGGGGATCCAGGTGTAGAGGGCATGGATGGCGAACAGCGCGGAGTCGGACTGGGTATCGGCAGTGCCGTCGTATCCAAAAGCGCCGAGGAACAGCCCCGCCCCTGCCAACGCCACACCCTGCCCGATCTTGGTGGCGAAGCCGTGGATCGAGCTGAGCGTCGATTCCAGCCGCCGGTTGCCGCGCCACTCGTTGTACGTGGCGGCGTCCAGAATCAGGACGCCCACCATGAAGGACACCGGCAACACCCCAACCCCCCCGACGAGCGCACCCACCGCCAGCATGGCAACGTTGTCGCCTGCCAAGGTGGCAATGGCGGCTCCAACCATGGCGAGCACCTGTCCCATCATGATCAACCGGCTCAGGGTGAAACGGCGCATCATCCGCGGAACGAACAGGACGGCGGGAAGGGCGAGGATGGCCACGAACAACACGATGGACAGCGCGCCGAGATCACCGACGATGTAGCGGAAGTAGTAGCCGGCCGCCCCGGTGCTGGCAGGGATGTTCACCAGCAGCGCGAGCCCCGCCAGCATCCAGATCCATCGGTTGTCACCTAGCACGGTCTTGATGTCGGACCACCGGATCTTCACATCGGTGGCTTCGGTCTCGTAGATCTCCTTCACGAAGAAGAAGCGGCCGAGCCCGATGATGACCATGGGGATCGCGATGATGAGCATCAGGTTCGACCAACGGCCCGGATCCTTGCCTGCCCAGGCAAGAGCGGTTGGCAGCGCAATACTGAGGATCATCGCACCGACGGTGATGATGACGCCCTGTGCGGCGTTCAGCTTGGCGTAGGCGCCACGCGAATTGAAGGCGCGCGCCATGTAAAGCGTCTGGTTGGCGTAGCACAGCGTCGAGAACACCGAGTTCACGAAGCTGTAGGTCACGAAGATCCAGATGGCTTGGCCTACCGTGCCCAGATCCGGCACGGAGAACAGCAGCCAGTTGCAGAGCCACACCCCGAGGATGGCCCACTCGTAGGGCCGCGCCCTGCCCCATCGGGTCCGGGTGCTGTCAACGACATATCCGGCCAGCAGATCGCTGAAACCGTCGAACACCTTGCTGACCAGGAGCAGCGTGCCAACCAGGCTGGCGGAGAGCCCGAGGGTGTCGGTGGCATACAGGGTGAAGTAGCCGAGGACGATGAAGTTGGCCGCCAGCGAGAAGCCGCGGGAGGACCATCCAAAAGTCTTGACGGCTCCGACGTAGTCGGGGCCGTTGCGCTTCTCCTCGCGCCGTTCAGCGCGGGTAAGGGTAGATGCGGTCACAAGTCACTCCTTCGTCGTCATTGACTCGGTAATTTGCAGTAGACACCCACTTTGGGAAGATTGTCAAGAGGTTTGTGGACTTTATCTGGTTGTTTGCTGTAGATTGGCCTTGGAGGTGGAGCCAATGACGGCGTCGACACGAGGACCGCGCGGCCCTTACGCAAAGACAGCTGAGCGGCGCGCGCAAATCGCACAGGCGGCTTACGAGATCGTCATGGAAGTGGGCCACGCTGCTCTCACGACCGCAGCCGTCGCCGAGAGGGCGGGTATCAGTGAGCGGACCATGCTCTACCACTTTCCCTCCCGGGACCGCCTCTTGGTGGCGGCGATCGAACACTTTGATGACGCGACCAGGAGGGGACGGGCCCACCTCGAGTGGGTTCCTGAGCAGTTCGACCAGATCATCGCCGAGCTCGCCGAACGGGCGCAGAGCGATGACCGCCGCCTCCAACTCCAGGTGGCTCTGGCCGCCTCCGCCCAGGACCCCTCCCACCCTGCCCATGAGTACTACCGTCGTCACTACGACCAGGCGCTCGCGGAGATGAGCCGGCTTATCGCCACCATGCAGCAGATGGGCGTGGCCCACCCTGACCGGGACCCCGGCCAGATGGCCCGGATGTTCATCGCCGTGTGGGACGGCCTGCAGCAGCAATGGCTCATCCGCCGTGACTTCGACCTGGGTGCCGAGATCCGCACTGCGTTCCGCGAGATCAGCGGTCAGGCGGCCATGGAGGCCCGCCAGGCCGTCGAGGACCTGCTCGCGCGCATCTGATTCACCCGCCCTTGTTACCCATCCCGACGACGACGTCAAGGAGAGAACATGACCCACCGCAACACCATGCCGGTCCTACCAGGCTTCTGGTCGGACCCCACGGTCTGCCGCACCCCAAACGGCTATGCCTTGGCGCATTCCAGCTTCGAGTACTTCCCCGGCGCCCCCGTGCACCGCAGCCACGACCTCGTCTCGTGGCAGCAGGTCGGCAACGTGGTCACCCGGTCAAATCAGACCGACCTCACAGCGGGCGGCGCCTCGTCCGGCATCTACGGATCGACGCTGCGTCACCACGACGGGCGCTTCTGGTTCATCACCACCAACATGAACCAGATACGGGAAGGCCAGCTTTTGTTCACAGCCGAAACCCTCGAGGGCCCGTGGTCCGACCCGGTTCGCATCCCGATCGTGGGCATCGATCCGGATATCGCCTGGGACGACGACGGCACCTGCCTGGTCACCTGCTGCAGCTTTCCCGCCGGCATCCAACAGGTCACAATTGACCCTGCCACCGGCGAGGTGCTGATCGGGCCTCAGCGCCTGTGGAACGGTACCGGCATGCGCAACCCTGAGGGACCGCATGTGTACCGGGTGGGCGATTGGTGGTACCTCCTCATCGCGGAGGGCGGCACCGACCGCGGGCATAGTGTGAGCGTCGCGCGCAGCCGTTCCCCGCGCGGCCCTTTCGAAGGCAACCCCGCGAACCCGATCCTTACCCACCGCAGCACAGACCACCCCGTGCAGAGCACCGGTCACGCCGACCTCGTCGAGGGCCCCGGCGGCCGGTGGTTCGCCGTGTACCACGGCACCCGCCCGCGCGGCGGCTTCCCCGAGTACCACGTGCTCGGCCGCGAGACATTCCTCTCCCCCGTCGAATGGGTCGACGACTGGCCGGTGTTCGTGGATCCGGATAAGGACCACGCACCGCGGAACAACACATTCGAAGATTCGTTCACCGGGGCCTTGCACCCGCGCTGGGTGTCCCCGTCGGGTGATTTGCGGGGAATCACCACCGGTGCCGACGGCCTGCAGCTCGCCTCTGTCGAGGATTCGAGGCCGCTGATGACGCGGCTGATGGACCTCTCCTGGAAAGCGACGGCCGTCGTCGATGGTGGCGCCCGCCTCATGGTGTATCTCGACGACGCTCACTGGTACGCGGTGGAGGCGTCGGCTCAGGAGGTCTCTGCTGTCGCTCAAATCGGTCCGGTGCGGCAAGTGCTGGGCTCCTGTGAGCGTCCGGGTCGCTCGGTGACTCTCATGTTGTCGGCCGCGATCCCTGCAGCGCGAATGGGGTGGCCAGCCAGCCAGCCGGATGTCATCACTCTGTCTGTCCTGACCGACGACGGGTGGCAGATCCTGGCCGAGGTCGACGGTCGCTACGTCTCCACCGAGGTCGCTGGGGGCTTTACCGGCCGGATGGTGGGCATGGCGGCCCTCAACGGCGCGGCACTGTGCCGTCGCTTCACCTACAGGCCTCTGGAGGTCTCGGCATGATCGACCGCCGCGACCTCGTCGGGCGCCACGACGTGGCCCTCACCGTTGCTGACCCCGGGGTGGTACTCAGCGTCGGCAACGGCGACTTCGGGTTCACCGCCGACCTCACCGGCCTGCAGACTTTCACCGAGTTCCACACGCCCACTTCCCGGGGGCCGTCGACCGATCCGCACGCCGCCCGGGTCACCGAGACGTGCACGATGAGCAGCTGGGGCTGGCATGAGGTGCCGAACCCGGACGGCTATCTCCTGGACGACGCCATGAGCGCTTACGAGACCCGTCGGGGTCCCGTGCGCTACCCGGATCGCCCGTCAATGCACGACCTGATGGCGGGCAAGACACCGGACCGTCACGATCTTGCCGGGATGTGGCTGGTCAACAACCCCCACCGGATCGACCTGGGGCGCCTGGGCCTGGCGTTGAGGTCCGCCCCGGGCGCCGAGCCAGAGACGGACCCATCGGTCCTCACGGACCTCCGGGTGCGCCTGGACCTGTGGAGCGGGACGATCACCAGCCGATTCCGCTACCGCGGTGAACCGGTCGAGGTGACGACACTGGCACACGGCGACGCATCCGTGGTGGCCACACGCGTGGTCTCCCCGCTGCTGGCCAGCGGGCACGTGCGCCTCCGCCTGGCATTCCCCGGCCCCCACCCCAGCTTCACGCCCGCCGCCTCCTGGGCGCAGCCCGAGAGCCACCAGACGTCGGTGACCGACCACGGCACCGGATCGGCCACGGTACACCGGCAACTCGACGACACCCGCTACGACGTGGCGCTGGACTTCGCCGAGGGCCAACTGGCCGGGCGCGACGACCACGCCGTCGAGATCACCTCATCCGGCGACACATTGGCGTTGGTGGCCTCCTTCATCCCTGTGACCGGCCCCGGCAGCGAGCTGGGCCCGGCGAACCCCCGCCCGGCCCGGACCTTCGACGAGGTCGCCGCCTCCAGCGCCACATTCTGGGAGGCCTTCTGGAGTTCCGGAGCCGCCGTCGACTTCGCCGGGTCCAGCGATCCCCGCGCCCACGAACTGGAGCGCCGCGTCGTCCTCTCGCAGTACCTGACCCGCGTCCACGGTGGCGGGCTGACCCCGCCGCAGGAGACGGGATTCGTCACCAACTCATGGGCGGGCAAGTTCCACCTCGAGATGCACTGGTGGCACGCGGCCCACTTCCCCACCTGGGGCCGACCGGAGCTGCTGGAACGGTCGCTGGGCTGGTACGAGTCGGTGCTCGACGCCGCGCGTGCCACGGCCGCGCAGCAGGGCTACGCCGGCGCCCGCTGGCCCAAACAGGTCGGGCCCGACGGGCGGGAGTCGCCCTCCGACATCGGGTCGCTCCTGGTGTGGCAGCAGCCGCACCTGCTCTATTTCGCCGAGCTGTTGCACAAGGCGGCCCCGCCGTCGCACAGAGCAGCCCTGCTGGACCGTCTTGCGCCGCTGCTCGACGCCACTGCGGACTTCATGGCGAGCTTCGCCGACGACGTCGACGGGGTGTTCCACCTTGGCGCGCCCGTGATGCCGGCGCAGGAGTTCTACACGGCCGCCGAGACCGCGGACCCCACATTCGAGCTGGCCTATTGGTGGTTCGGCCTCGAGCTGGCGCAGCGGTTCCGCGAGCGTCGCGGGCTGCCCCGCGAGGCGTCGTGGGGCCGGGTGCAGGCCGGACTGGCGCGGCCGTCGCTGGACGAGGACCACTACGCCGCCGTCGCCGGGAGCGGGGAGTCGAGGACCGACGACCACCCGTCGATGTTGATGGCGCTCGGGTTCGTGCCGTCGACGCCGCTGATCGAGGACGCTGTCATGCGCGCCACGCTGGGGTGGGTGCGCGACTCCTGGCAGTGGGATTCAGCGTGGGGCTGGGACTACGCCGTCATGGCCATGACCGCAGCCCGCCTGCGCGATGGCCGCACCGCCGTCGACCTCCTGCTGCGCGACGGCGTGAAGAACACCTACGACGCGGCCGGACACAACCCGGCCATGGGCTCCTTCCTGCCCCTCTACCTGCCCGGCAACGGCGGGCTACTGGCGGCGGTGTCGCTCATGGTGGCCGGCTGGGAGGGCGGCCCGGAACTGCCGGGCATCCCCGACGACGGCACCTGGCGCGTGGCCCACGAGGGCTTCATCGCCTGGCCCTGACGGGCCACACCTTCCCTTGAGATTCA
This sequence comes from uncultured Arachnia sp., assembly GCA_947493705.1. Taxonomy (GTDB): domain Bacteria; phylum Actinomycetota; class Actinomycetes; order Propionibacteriales; family Propionibacteriaceae; genus Arachnia. The sequence goes on from CANLSH010000004.1 coordinate 96,209, forward strand.
CCCCCTGCAGCAAGGAGAAATCGATGACGACGCTTCGGTCCGACTTCCTCTGGGGCGCGGCCACAGCCGCCCACCAGATCGAGGGCGACAACTACAACTCCGACTTCTGGGCCGCGGAACACTCCGCCGGCGGGCACATTCAGGAACCCAGCGGCTCGGCCTGCGACTCGTGGCACCGCTACCGCGAGGACATCGCACTCCTCGCCGAAGCGGGGCTCACCACCTACCGCTTCAGCATCGAGTGGGCACGGATCGAGCCCGCCGACGGGTTGTTCAGCCGCGCGGCCCTGCTGCACTACCGCGACATGATCGACGTCTGCCACACCTACGGCGTCATGCCGGTGGTCACGCTGCACCACTTCACCTACCCGCAGTGGTTCGCGGCCGGCGGTGGGTCGCTGCGCGAGGACGCGGCGCAACGCTTCGCCGGCTACGTCGAGTTCGTCAGCGAGATCCTCCACGACGTCGAGTGGGTGGTCACCATCAACGAACCCAACATCCTGGCGCTGTTTGGGCTCGGGCAGCTCATGCGTCAGCGCGCGGAGAGGGGTGAATCCTCCGAGGAGCCGACGGAGGCTCAACCCACCGTCTCGATGGCCACGATGCCAATGCCGCCGTTCGAGCTGGCCACGGCCATCACGGCCATGCACCGCGCCGCCGTCGAGGTGCTGCGTCAAAGTACGTCAGCGAAGGTGGGCTGGGCCGTGGCGGCGCAGGCCTTCATGCCGACCACGGGCAACGAGGCGGTGTGGAAGAGGGTCTTTCACCAGTGGGAGGGCGTGTACTACGAGGGCAGCGCCGGTGACGACTTCATCGGCATCCAGAGCTACACCAGCCAGGAGGTCGACGCCGACGGCGTGGTTCCCCACCCCGACAGCCCCAAGAACACGCTGACGGGCTGGGCCTACCGGCCCGATGCGCTGGGCATCAACCTGCGCCGGGTGTGGGAGATGTATCGCATCCCGCTGCTGGTCACCGAGAACGGGATCGCCACCTCCGACGACGCTCGTCGCATCGAGTACACCCGGGACGCCCTGAGAGGGTTGGTGGACGCGGTGGCTGCTGGCGTCGACGTGCGGGGGTACTGCCACTGGTCGCTGCTCGACAACTACGAGTGGGGCACCTGGGCACCCACGTTCGGCCTGATGCCGTCGATCGTGACACCGACTTCACCCGCCACCCCAAACCCAGCCTCGGCTGGCTGGGAACCCTGGCAGCGTCGAACGGCCAGACTCTTTGACGGTTAACCTGCCCGAAGCTGGTTCATCTCACTCGCGAAGCCACCTGTGTCACACCGAATTGACCGTCTTGGTGGCGCCTTCTAAGATGATTGAAACGATTCAAGGAGCACTGATGGACCTCGATCTACGTGCAGAGTTGATCCGCCTGGCCAACCTCTTTGGCGCCGACCCCGAATTTGCCCGAGCCGGAGGGGGCAACGCGTCGGTCAAGATCGACGACATTCTGTACATCAAGCCGAGTGGGACCACGCTTGCCGACCTCAGCGAGGACGACCTCGTACCGTTGCGGCTGGCACCACTCCTCGACGCACTGTTAGACGCCGAGCCCACGGTCAAAGACCCCGTCATGGCGGCGGCAGAAAGGGCGCGCGTGGAACCTGCTGGTGGGCGACGTCCCAGCGTGGAGATCTTGTTTCACGCCCTGATCCCCGATCCCCTCGTCCTCCACCTCCACCCATTGGTTGCCAACGCGGTCACTTGCAACGAGCACGGGAGGGACCTGACGGCGACGCTGCTCGGCGACGAGGCGGTATGGGTGGACTACGTCGACCCCGGCGTCCCGCTGGCGCGCGGCATCGCCGGAGCCCGGCTGGAATTCGAGACCCGCACCGGCAGGCCCGCTCCTGCCATCACCATGCTCGGCAACCATGGAATCATCGTCTCCGGCCACTCCTACGAGGCAATCGCGGAGCGTGTGACCTGGCTCACATCCACCATCCGCGACGCCATCTCAGCAGCTATCCCCACCGAGGCGCGGACCACCGCAACCACGAGCTGTGCCGATCTCGCGGCCCTGGCCGAACATTTCCGCGGCGCTACCAAGGCTTCAGCCGTCGCCTGCGAGGCGGACTCCTTCGTCGCCGGCACCACAGAGGCCTCGGCCGCTCCTGTGTCCCGGGGGCCATTGATCCCGGACCAGATTGTCTATGCCGGCTCGCTGCCGGTACTTCTACGGCTGACTGACGATGAGCGCACCGTCGCCGAGCTTGTGGCACAGTTCCGAGACGCGCACGGACGCCTTCCCATCACCGCCGTCGTTGCCGGTGTAGTGGTCTTCGCGGTCGGTGACTCCGACAGAGCCGCCCGCACCGCGCTGGACACGTTCCTCGACGCCCTGCGGGTGGCCCGTGACGCCAATCGCATCGGACGCGTGCGGGTGATGGACGAACGCGAACGCCATTTCATTGAGAACTGGGAGGCGGAAGCCTACCGCCGCTCCGTCGCCGCCTCTGGCTGAGCGTTCAGACCAGTCGACGCTCAGCATCGCGCCAGGCAGCCTCGACATCCGTCCTCGGGTAGTACTCATGGAGGCTACTGGAGGCCCTGACGATATCGCGTAGCTCGGCCAGGCCACCGGCGACGGCACCGATTGCCCGTGCCTGGACGACGATGTTTCCCATGGCCGTGGCCTCCACGGGCCCTGCCACCACGGGCAGCCCCGTGGCATCAGCGGTGAGCTGGCACAGCAGGGCGTTTTGAATGCCACCGCCGACCATGTGCACCACGCTGACGTCGTGGCCCGCGACCGTGACAGCTGTGCGGATGGCTCGCCGATAGGCCAAAGCCAGTGAGTCGAAGATGCAGCGCGCCACTTCACCGGGGTCGCGGGGCTGAGGTTGGTTGGTGAGCCGGGCCGCCTCGACGATTCGGGCTGGCATGTCGCCAGCGGGAAAGAAGATGGGGTCGTCAATGTCCACGACGGTGCGCAGGGGTTCGCAGGAGGCTGCGGCCCTCACCAGTTCGGCCACGGCGATGTCGTAGCGCTGGTCGCACCAAGTGCGAAGGGCCTCATTGAACACCCACAGCCCCATGACGTTCTTCAGAAATCTGACGGTGCCGTCCACGCCCAGCTCGTTGGTCAGGTTCGCCCTGCGCGCCTCGTCCGTCAGGACCGGCCGCTCCAGTTCGAGGCCGACCAAGGACCAGGTGCCGCAGGAGATGTAGGCGAAGTCCTTCCGCTGCGTTGGCACGGCGACGACGGCGGAGGCGGTGTCGTGGGAGCCCACCGCCACGACGGCCGTCGGAGCGCCCGACGGCGATGTGAGCCCTAGATGCTGAGTTCGAATGGGGCCAAGTAGCTCGCCCGGCTCGACAAGTTCCCCCAGCAGGCCATGGATGTCCTTACCGCCGGCGTTCGCGACGGACTGCAGCATGTCGGGACGCCAGGTCCGGGTGCGAGGGTCCAGCAGACCGGTAGTGGATGCATTGGTGACCTCTGTGACGGTTCGTCCGGTCATCCAGTGCGCCAGCAGGTCGGGTATGAGCAGAAGCTTGTGCGCCATTGCCAGCCGTCCGGGCGCCTCGGACAACAGTTGGAAGATGGTGTTGAACGGCTGCACCTGCAGGCCGACGCGTTGGTACATCACTTGGGCGGGCACCCTCGCGAAGTACTGCTCAGGGATTCCCTGAGTCCGTTCGCAGCGGTAGCTGGCCGGGTTCCCGAGCAGTTCACCATTTGCGTCCAGCAGACCGTAGTCGACCGCCCACGTGTCGATGGCCACGGATTCCAGCGGCCCCACGTCGTGGGCCGCGGCCCGCAGCCCTTGAGTGACCGACTCCCACAACCGCAGCACGTCCCAGTACAGTCGCTCGCCGTCGAGAGTCGGCAGCCTGACGGGACCATTGGAGAACCTGCCAGCTTCCACCAGCGAGACCCGACCATCGCACAAGACACCAGCCATGACACGGCCGCTCGAGGCCCCCAGGTCCACCGCTGCCATCGTCGTCGTTATCGTCGACACGACACTCCTTTCTGACGAATCTCACTGAGGAACGGCCGTCGCCCACACTGCCCGGGAGGTGATGAGCGTGGATCATGGCCCCCCGGTGGAGGCCCGCACAACGAGTTCTGGCTCAAGCACCACCGACTGATGGCTGTGCTGCGCGTCACGAATCTCCAACTCCAGCAGTTCGACCGCTCTTCGCCCCATCTCTCCGCTGGGCTGATGCACTGAGGTAATGGGGACCACGGCGTTGGCACAAAAGTCAATGTCGTCGTATCCCACCAAGGCAACGTCACGCGGCACATCGATGCTGCGACTCATGACCAGTGCCTGGAGCACACCAATCGCGAGAAGGTCATTCATGGCGAAGATGGCGTCCGGTAGTTCCCGGCCCGCATCGGCCAGTTCTTCGGCGACCGCCCGACCGGCAAGGATACTCATCTCTGGCGGCTCGAAGTACTCCACCCGCACGGCCGCGGACTCGGTCGCCGCCTTCAGGGCACCCGCGTAGCGACGCCCCACCTGGCGGAACTGCTGCGGACCACCGATGACGGCGATGTGACGCCGCCCACGCTCCACCAGATGCCGCACTGCGAGATAACCACCGTGGAAGTCATCGCCAGCGACGGTACAGAAGTCCGGATCATGCTCGACGGAGTCGACCAGGACCACAGGCGTCCCCCTTCGTACCGCATCCCGGTGCCTCCCGAGATCCGAACTGCCGGGAGTCACCAGGACGCCACGCACCCGTTGCTGTTCGAACTGGGAGAGGTAGAACTCCTCCTTGCCAGAGCGTCGATGGCTGTTGGCCACGAACAGCCCCAACCCCCGCTCCTCGGCTGCATTCTCCGCCGCCAACGCGATGGAACCATAGAAGGGGTTCTGGGTATCAACCACCACCAGCCCAATGGTCCGGCTCACGCCCGCCTTCAACTGCCGTGCAGCGTCATTGGGCACATAACCGAGCTGCTTTATGGCACGCTCGACCTGTTCGCGTCGACGATCGGAGACCGAGGCAGGGCTGTTCAACACGTTGGACACGGTGCCCACGGAAACCCCTGCCAACCTGGCAACGTCCTTGATCCCCGCGCCTGGCCTACGTCGTGCCATGCAGCCCTCCAATCCTGTCGCTGGACGCAATCTAGCGTCACCTGCCGGCAAGGGACTTGGGTCCCCTCGCTTGTTTCAGTTTCCCCGCTCGACTCAGAGGCACACATCTGACTTGCTGGTCCCCCATGTCTACATCGTGGCACACTTGAATCGTTTCAGCTACACTGGAAGCGTCGGATTCTCCCACCTAGTCTGACCCGGAGAGAAGCGACGGGATCGCAGGCGGCGGAGGAAGTCCACACGGCAACCATGAGGCGCCTTGATGACGCAGATGAAAAGGACAACTGATAACCATGGCCATCAGCACCACAACGCAGGACATCCTCGCCCGGCAGGAGATCGAGGTCCCCTCGTGGGCCTACGGCAATTCCGGCACCCGGTTCAAGGTGTTCTCCACACCGGGAACCCCGCGCACAGTCGAGGAGAAAATCTCAGACGCCGCCCAGGTGCACAAGCACACCGGTTTGGCCCCCATCGTGGCGCTGCACTACCCATGGGACAAGGTCCCGAACTTCACGGAGTTGCGCCGCTACGCCGAGGATCTCGGAGTCCGGCTGGGCACGATTAATTCCAACACGTTTCAGGACGACGTCTACAAGTTCGGATCTCTCACCCACTCGGACCCTGCGGTGCGTCAGCGGGCCATCGACCATCACCTCGAGTGCGTCGACGTGATGGATGCCACGGGGTCCCGCGACCTGAAGATTTGGCTTGCTGACGGAAGCAACTATCCAGGGCAGGCGAACATGAGGGCACGCCAGGACTGGCTGCACGAATCTCTCGCGAAAATCTACGAACGTCTCAGCGACGACCAGCGGTTGGTATTGGAGTACAAGTTCTTCGAGCCGGCGTTCTACCACACCGATGTCCCCGACTGGGGCACCTCCTACGTGCACGTCGCGGCACTTGGGGACAAGGCGATGGTCTGCCTCGACACCGGCCATCACGCGCCGGGCACCAACATCGAGTTCATCGTCGCGCAGTTGCTACGGCTAGGGAAGCTGGGCTCCTTTGACTTCAACTCGCGGTTCTACGCCGACGACGACCTGATCGTGGGTGCCGCCGACCCCTTCCAGTTGTTTCGGATCATGTACGAGGTGGTGGTGGGCGGTGCCATGGACGAGGGCACTCAGGTGGCGTTCATGCTCGACCAGTGCCACAACGTGGAGGACAAAATCCTCGGCCAGATCCGCTCGGTGTTGAACGTTCAGGAGATGCTTGCGCGGGCCCTGCTGGTCGACCGCGAGGCGTTGCGCGACGCACAACTCGCTGGCGATGTCCTGGCAGCCAATGCGGTGTTCATGGACGCCTTCTACACCGACATCCGGGCCGATCTGGCCGAGTGGCGAAACTCCCAGGGCCTCCCGGCGGACCCGACAGCCGCCTACCTGGGCTCCGGATACCGGGAACGAATCGAGACTGAGCGCGTCGGAGGCCAGCAAGCCGGATGGGGCGCCTGACAGGAGGAACGGCTTATTACCTCCCGGCCTCCCCACCACCCGCTCAACCGGTCGAGGCGTGGCAGAGCTTTTGGTGTTGTTGTTGATCCACAACGCATCAACCGAGACGGTTCTCGATGACCACGCGGTGCCTCTGTGTTGAAGCAGGGTGTGGCTCGCCGTGGCGACGCTGCTGTCGTCGCCACGGCGCTCGCTCTGGTTCAGCTGAACCGAACGATGTTGTTGAACACCCACTTGGTCGCACGCCTGTACCCGGTCTTGGTGTACTCGATCACGTCAGATTGCGCCCAGCTCCGACATCCGTTTCGACCCGTTTGAGCTGTCTCACACTCCGTTCGCCATTTCCGGCCGTCGTCGGCGGTCCAAGTACCACTCGTGGCCAGCGGGTTGCCGCTCCACAAGGACTTTGGTGATGCCACATACGTGAGGTTGTTGAACGTCCAGCCGTTGGTCTGCACGAATCGACCGTGCACGTCGTGAACCTGAGTGGCCCAGATCCAGGTCCAGCACCGCTGCGTCTGGGAGTAAGGCTCGCAGACGGTCATCCACTTTCGACCGTTCACCGAGTGGAAGCCGGGGGTCTCGTAGAGATCTCCGGAAGCTTGCGTCGGATGAGCTGTTACCGTTGTCGTGGTTGTCGCCGTGGGTGTACTGCTTGGTTGGGCTGTCACCGTCACCGTGGGGGTCGGTTCAGGACTTGGATTGACGGCAGTATCGGCCGTCAACCGCACATCGCGAGACGACGCTGCGACGGCGACCTGGTAGGTTCCTGCAATAGTGGTCCACATGTCTGTCTGCTCATCCCAGATGGAGAATGGGTGATTGCTGGCACCCTCGTCCAACACAAACTGGACATGCCGGCTCTCCCCAGCTTCCAGAGTGACCCGGTTGAAACCGACCAGTCTCTTGCCCGGCTCGTGAGCCGCCGATGGCAGTGTCAGGTACACCTGCGGGACTTCTGTTCCCACCCGGTCACCGGTGTTGGTGATGGTGAACGACACAGTGGCGGCTACGCCGTCATCGGTGTTGGTGGTGGTGACGTCCAGCTCTTGGTAGTCGAAGGAGGTGTAACTCAGCCCGTGACCGAAGGCGAACAGGGGAGCGATGCCTTGGGAGTCGTACCATTTATAGCCTACTTCCAGCCCCTCCCCGTATGAGACTTGGCGGATCTCCTCGCTGCCTTCGGGGCGCACCGTACTGCCGTCGTCGAAGACGCCGGGGTAGCGTTCCGGGGTGGAGGTCGGTGTATCGGCCAAGGAACGGGGAAAGCTCATGGGGAGCTTCCCCGAGAAGTTGACATCACCGAAAAGGAGAGCGGCCAAGGCAGGGCCGAACTGCTCCCCGCCATACCATGACTGCACTACCGCGTCGACATCTCCGATCCAAGGCATTTCGACGGCGGTACCCGAATTGAGCACCACCACGGTGTCCTCTGCCGCCCCGGCGACCGCCTCGACCAGCGCGTCGCCGTTATTGTCGAGTCGAATGTCGGAGATGTCGGAGAACTCTCCCATGCCGATGTATCCGAATACGATGGCTAGGTCTGCGTCAGCAGCAGTGGCCGCCGCTTGGGTGAGATCAGTTCCATCGTCGAAGACAATCTTGCCGCCGGTGGCCTCAACACGCTGAGTGAGTGCCGTGACAGGATCGATCAGTGCGTCGCAGTTCAGCACTGGTTGACCTCGGAAGCCGTTGGCCGAGCAAGCGTTCAGGGCGCTGACGCCGTCGGTGGCGGTGATTGATGCCGTTGGCCCGATCGCGGCCACGGTAGAAGTTTCACTCAGTGGCAGCACGTCGTTGTTCTTGAGCAGCACGCTGCTTTGCTCAGCGAGCTCGCGTGCGACCGCCTTGTGCTCGTCGGTGGACAAGCTCGTAAGTCCTGGCTCCGGGACCGGATGGTCGAACAACCCCACGTTGATGTATGCGCGCGCCACATTGAATGCGGCACTGTCGATGGTTGCTTGTGTGATCTCCCCGGCCGCCAGTGCCGCATCAAGCCGCTCCGGTGTGAACCAGATTGGGCGATTCAGCTCTTGGTCAAGTCCGGCGTTTAGAGAGTCGGCTGTGCTGTGGACGGCACCAAAGTCGCTCATGATGTAGCCCTGGAAACCGATGCGCTCTTTAAGCGCAGTCCTCATGAGGTCGTTTTCACAGGACCATGTCCCGTTGATCTGGTTATACGAACACATGAGACTGTCGGGATCGCTCTCACTGATGGCGATTTCGTATGGCAGGACGTATGTCTGTTGCAGCGTCCGTTCGTCAACATTGGATGAACTACTTCGGCGGTCGAGCTCCTGCTCGTTGGCAACAAAGTGCTTGGGATTGGAGATGACGGGCTTGTCCGGGTTGCCATCCTCCAATCCACGGATGGCGGCCGCGCCCATGAGTCCGCTCAGTAGGGGATCCTCGCCGAAGTATTCAGGGGTGCGCCCTGAGAGCGGCGTGCGGCCGCTGGCGATTCCGGGGCCGAGAATGACGGCATTCCCACCGTCGAATGCCTCGCTACCCTGTATCGCGGCCTTCTGCTCACCGAGCTCGGTATTGAACGAGGCCGCAATAGCGATCGGCGCTGGCCACGCTGTGGTTCCCGGTTTGCGGTGCACCCCTTCCGCGCCGTTGGCGTACACGACTTTGGGGGTGCATTTGACTTGCGTGGGGTAGGTCACACCGCTGAAAGTTGTTTCCTGGGGGGAGTTCGCAGCCTGTTCGTTGAGCCAGCGATATTTTTGGTGCTGCGTGCTGGCCTCGAGCAATGCGGTGGTGCGTGCTTCTGGGGACAGTGATGTGTCCATCCATGCCACGGTGCTGCAGTCGTCGTTGTCGGCGGCTGCCGATGGTGCAGTGGCACTCAGCGTCGCGATGATGGCGGTGGCGCTGGCGGCGAGTGCGACTGTTCGCCGCAGGCGGGTATTTCGAGATGTCGACATGCTTCCTTCTTCCTTGAAGGGATGGGAACTTCTGTGTGGAGCGCTTCTTCTTTTTCGGGGGCCGCGAAACAGTGGGGCTTCACGGTCAGACAAGTTGGCCGCAGGTCAGGGGCGCTGGTGGGTGGAGCGCGCACCTGTGGGGGACGCATCAGATCCGCCACTCGATCTGGGTCCCGGGACCAGAGGAGTTCTCAGTGACGATGATCGTGTGGGTTCCGCTGACGGGCACCCTCTCTTCGATGAGGGAATCCCACCGCGCCAACGCATCGGGGGTGAGCTGGATCGATCCTTCAGTTCGAGTATTGGCCCGGACAGAGACGCTCTCGAAAGCCACTAACTCACGTTCTGCTGTGCCGTGAAGCTGGGCGTAGACTTGGATCACGTGAGATGTGTGGCGCGAGCCGGTGGCGAACACACAGTAATCCAGTTGCAGGGAACCATCCCCCAGGGTCCGGGACGACGTGATGTGGCAAGTGGTCTTCGCATAAGTTAAGCCGTGACCGAAAGGGAACAAGGCCCCGTGCTCACGCACTGAGGCCGAGCGGTAGCCGATGCCGCCGTCGTTGTTGTAGTCCAGCCGCACAGGATGGGTGCCCGCAGGTACTGAACCAGGTAGGTGCTCACGGCTCGTGGGGAACGTGATGGGCAGTCGGCCTCCGGGTTCCTGATCGCCGAAAAGCATGGCGGCCAAAGCTGTGCCATACCGTTCGCCCGGGAACCAGACTTGCAAGATTGCGGCCACCTCGTTCGACCATGGCATGAGGATTGCACCGGGGGTGTTAAGGATGACGATGGTGCGCGTATTCGCCGCCGCGACGCGGCGTATGAGTTCGTCCTGGTCCCCGGGCAGCTGGAGAGAGTCACGGTCCATGCCTTCCCCGCTGGCCATGGTGACGAAAACTATGGCGGCGTCTGCCGTCTTTGCGACGTCAACAGCGTCCTGCAACATGGAATCGGGTTCCTGCCACCCGAGTCGCAGAGTCGGCCCCAATCCCATCGGTGGGATGGTGATCGCTGGTCCCGGCTCAAACTCAATGTCCACGGCAACCGACATCCCCGCCCTGAGGTCCACCACGGCCTGCATCGGGTAGTGCGGTCCATGAAGGAACTGTTCGACCTCCCGGGCACCTTCCAAGACAATGCACTCGTCGATGCGGAGAGTCGCCATCCCGCCGCAGGTCAGGCTCAACCTGTGACGCCCGGTGACACGCGGGGTAAGGACGGTACGCCAGCGTCGCGGCCACGCCTTTCCCGGTGCCAACGGGTCCATGCTGTGATCAATGTTCTCCCTAGTCTCTGTCCACTCCGACTTCGCACTACTAAATTCCACTGCCACGCCCGGCCCGGTGCCGTCCGGCAGCCCGAGGACCTCTAAGGGCACCACCGGAAGTGGTACGTCCCCCCAACTTCCCTGTGCAGCCCGCAGTTCAATGCCGGACGCTGAGGCGCGTTCGCGAAGACCACTCAGTGGTGTGCTGAGGCGGTCCGCGCTCAGAGTCACCGACGCCGCGCCGCCCCCAACAAAGATGGCGTCCAACCCGCTCGGGCCGATGACCGCCAAGGATGAGGTGGTAGCAGCAAGAGGCAACACGCCATCGTTGTGGAGTAGGACGCTGCCGGCCACCGCCGTGTCGAGCGCAAGGTCACGGTTCTCCTGCGACGACGCCCTGTCCGGTGCGGAGGGCGGGTCGTCCACCAGACCACAACCCAGCATGGCGTGCACCACATGGAAAGTGAGGGACCGCGCAACGTCTGGTCCCGCGCTCTCAACCATGGCGCGGGTGCGTCCCCCAGCGCCTCCAAGGGCGCCGAGGTCCAGACCGGCAGCAAGTGCCTTGGCCGGGTCACGTACGGCAAAGAGGAAGTCGGGGCAATAGAAACCCTGCCACCCCCACAGTCGACGGGGCAGGTCCAGGAGACTGGCGCTCTCACAAACGTATTCGCCGTTGATCCTGTTGTAGGAACCCATCAGCGACCACGCCCCAGCACGAACCGCCGCCTCGAAGGGCCGAAGGTAGACGTCGTGCAGGCGGCTCTCGAAGACAACAACTTTCACGGAGTCCCCCCTCTGCGGCCCCAAACCATGACCGGTCCGCCGCTTCTCGCCGTTGTAAGCCACGTAGTGCTTGACTTGAGCGACCACGTGACGAGACTGCAGACCTCGTACGTGCGCCGCACCGATCACGCCGACCAAGTGGGGATCCTCACCGAAAGCTTCGGCGACCCGACCACCGACAGGGTCCCGCGCGAGGTCGAGCGTCGGTCCGAGCACCACCGTAAAACCGGCCCGACGAGCCTCCATACCGACCGCAGCGCCGTAGGCCTCCGCGAGATCCTTATCGAATGACGCGGCCAGCGCTATGCCCGCGGGAAAGGCCGTGGCCCCCTCAACATCGCGCAGGCCCGTGCCTGCGTCGACATAGTGCGGAGCCGGGATACCGCGGGACACCAGCGCATCGAAGTCGCCCAAGGCCACCGCCACCATGTCCTCAGACGACAGGTCCCCCAGGACCTCGTCAACGCGCGTGTTCACGTCCAAGATGGGATCGAGCCACCGTGCATCCTTAAACATCGGTGCTGAAACCTCGCGCCGCATTGAGTTTGGTCAGGCTGTCGGCTACGGCCCGGGTGACCCGGGGTGAGACGAGGCTGAAGGTGGAGAACAGCCGCTGATTGGGTAACCACCGAGTGCGGCGACGAAAATCGAGGGCGACCTCAGGGGAGACTTGTTCGAAAGCTCTAAGGATTGCAGCGTACGCTTCGGGGTCGTCAATAATCGACGACAAGGCGGTATCCATGTTCACCGGCTCCGGAGGAGGAACCGGTGCTGGCGCTGGGAACTGCCACTGGTGCGTCCCCGAGCCCACCTCCAACGTTTCGATCCCGGGGAGCTCCACCACGGCCGATGAGTTCGCAGGGATGGTGGCCTGCACCTCCACCGTCTCACCCGTACGGCGCCACGACACCTCGATGCGGCCGTAGGGTCCGTCGTGGCGCGCCCTTGCCCACTCCAGGCCTGGCAGCGGCAGCGGGGCGACGCGAACTCTTCGATATCCCGGTTCGGCGGGGGCCAGTCCTGCCACGACTCGATGCAGCCAGTCGGCGACAGAGCCAAGTGCGTAGTGATTGAACGATGTCATCTCACCGGGGTTGATGGAGCCGTCCTCAAGCAATGAGTCCCAGCGTTCCCAGATGGTGGTCGCTCCCATCGTCACCGAGTAGAGCCACGACGGGCACTCGGTCTGTAGCAACATGCGTGCGGCATGATGAAGGTGGCCGGTGCTAGACAGTGCGTCGGTGACCAAGGGGGTGCCGACAAACCCGGTGCTGATGCGGTAACCGTCGCGACGTACCAGCCCCGCCAAGCGCTCCGCCAGCCTTTGGCGCAGATCGCCCGTGGCGATGTCGAACTGAATGGCCACCGCGTAGGCGGTCTGGGCGTCGGAGACGATTCGTCCCGCCGACGTCACGTACTCCGCCAGCCAAGCCTCGCGGACCTGATGGGCGAGGTGGTCATAGCGGGTTGCATCCTCGGTGTGGCCCAGGAGGGCGGCTGTACGCGCCAGCAGTGTCGCAGACCGAAAAAAGAAGGCGCTGGCAACGAGATCCGGGTCGGTTTTGGCCTTGGCCGGGTCATCCGCCGGAGAGTCGGGGTCCACCCAGTCCCCGAACTGGAAGCCGCCCTCCCACAGGTGGCGGTCACCGGCCAGTTCTTCCAGTGTGTCCACCCATGCCTTCATCGACGGATACTGTTCCTGCAACACAGCGCGGTCCGCGTAGCGCTCGTAGAGGACCCACGGCACCACGGTGGCAGCATCACCCCAGGCAGCGGCTGGCACTCGTCCCGAGTGGAGCACATCCGGCACGGTGAACGCGACGCTCCCGCCCGCCGCTTTCTGTTCGAGTGCGAGATCGACTAGCCATGAAGCCAGGAAGCCGTCGCAGTCATACAAGAACGATGCGGTGGGTCCGAATATTTGGATGTCCCCGGTCCATCCGAGCCGCTCATCGCGCTGGGGGCAGTCGGTGGGAAGGTACAAGAAGTTGCCGCGCATGCCCCACACGACGTTGTCGTGCAGTTTGTTCACCAAAGGCTCGGAACACTTGAACCATCCAGTTCGTCTCATGTCGGAGCCCAGCACCTCCGCGACGATTGCAGAGGGGTCGAGAACTCCTGGCCATCCCGTCACCTCGGCGTAGCGGAATCCGTGGAAGGTGAAGCGGGGCGCCCACGTTTGCTCGCCTGTCCCATCAAGGGTGTAGTGATCGGTTGCGCTGGCCATTCGCAGCGGCCTCACGCCGAGTTCGCCGTCTTCAAGAACTTCCGCGTGGCGCAACGTGATCGTCTGACCTGCCTCCCCGTCGACCCGGATCCGGAGGCGTCCGACCAGGTTCTGGCCGAAGTCCAACAGCGTCTTACCCGACGGCGATGTCAGCACCTGCTCCACGGACACCTCCTGGGTGACCCGCACCCCCGGGGAGGTGCGTGGCGCCGGGACCGGCCCCGCCTCTCGTAGCACCGCTTGTTCCCATCCCAGCGCCGAGAAGCCCGGGTGTGCCCAATCAAGTGACGCCCTGCGCGCGTCGTAATCCTCGCCGCCGTAAATGCCCGCGGCAAGCCATGGCCCGTCGGCACTTGCCTGCCACTGCTCACTGGTGACAATCCATTCAGTGTCGCCATCGGCGTAGTCGAGCCTGAGCTGTCCGGCGAAGGCTGGCTGCGTCCCATAAAATGGTTGCGCTTGCCCTTGGAATCCGAAGGACTCTGTGAACCAGCCACCCGCGAGGGCGACGGCTATGGCATTTCGTCCCTGGGAGAGATGAGTCGTGACATCTGTCGTCTCGTGTATCAGTCGGAACTGGTAGGGCGTCCACCCCGGCTTGAGAACTTGGTCATCGACCTCAACACCGTTGACCCATGCCTGGTAAGCGCCATGTGCGGTGGCGTACCACGTTGCCCGTTCCAGTCTCTTGGCCACGTCAAACTCGTGGCGAAGCTGGACGGGGTGGGCGTGGCGGTCGGGTTCGCTCAGCCCGACGAAACGGGCACGCCACTCGTCCTCGGCCAAGAATGAGGCGGAGAAGGCGGTGGCCCTGCTCCAATCAGACCAACCCTGCTCGTCCAGCACACGGACCTGAACTTTGCCCCGCTGGCCGGGTGCCAGGTCGACGAAGGGCCAATCCACCAGCACCGAGGCATCCCCGTCGAGGCGCACTGTCTCCTCATCGCCATCACTGGACAGGCGTAGTTCTGCGGCCATCTGCCGCCAGTCGGGCGAGCTCGTGTGGCTGATCCAAGACACTCGTGGCCGGGCCACGGGCACGGAGCCTCCGTCCCCTCCGTACTCGAGACGAGGGGCTTCGACGGTGATGGACATGCATAGTTCCTTTCAACGGGACGGACGCTCAGCCCTTGACGGCACCGGCGGTCATACCGGCAACAATCTGGCGTTGGAATACGAGGTAAAGAATGAGCATCGGCACGGTAATGATCAAAATGTTGGCGAATAGCAGGTTGTAGCTCGTGACGAACTGGCTCTGGAAGTTGAACAGGGTCAGCTGAACCGTTGCGTTCTGGTCCCCAGGAAGGAAGTAGAGCGGGTTCTGGAAGTCGTTGAACACAAAAATGGCCTGCACCACGACAATCGTCACGATGACCGAGCGCAGCAGAGGAAAGATCACTCGGAAGAACAGTTGCAGGGGGCCAGCCCCGTCGACAATGGCCGCCTCGTCGATTTCACGGGGAATCGTGGCGATGAATGCGCGCATCACTAGGATGGTGAACGACAAGCCGAAAGCCACCTCGATGAGGATCAGGCCGGGCAACGTCTTGAACAGTCCGAGTGACTGCATGACCCAGATGGTTGGAACGACCGCGGGTGGGATGATCAAACCTGCGAGAACCAGGGCGTTGATCAAGGGGTTGAGGCGGCTCCTCCGGCGGGCCAGGACATAAGCGACCATCGCTCCCAGAACCACCATCAGCGCGACGCTGGAGATGGTCAATATGGTGGAGTTAATGAAGGCAATGATCAGCATGTAGTCGCGCGCCTGGAAGACATCGACCACGTTGTCCCACAATTGAAACTGCGCCGGCCAAGAGAATTCGAGGAGTGCCGCATCTGGGGACGTCTTGGCCGCCATGGTAAACACGAAGGCGAAGGGCACGAGAAACAGCACTGAGGTGACCAAGACGCCGACGACGCCAACGAGCCAGCGGTTGGACTTGCGCATGGAGTTCACAGGACAGTCTCCTTCGAGTTGAGCCACCGGGACAACGGGTAGATGATGGCTGTCACGACGATGAACAGAATCACGTTGCCCGCGGTGGACAGGCCGTAGAAGCCGGCCTGGTACTGCTTGTAGATCACCGAGGCGATGACGTCGGAGGAGAATCCGGGACCGCCTTGTGTGGTGGTCCAAATCAGGTCGAACGACCGCAGTCCACCGATGAGTGAGAGCAGAATGACCGTCGACGTCGCCGGGAAGGACAGTGGCAGAATCACGCTGCGGAAGACCTGCCATGAACTGGCGCCGTCCACCCTCGCCGCCTCAAAGTACTCCACGGGGATTGCCGCGATGCCGGCGATGTAAATCAACGTGGCGAGGCCGAGCCCTTTCCAGATGTCGATGCCAGCGACGGACAACAGGGCGATGTCCGGGTTGGTCAACCATCCGGGCCCGTCGCCGCCGAGGATTGCCGTCCACGCCCTGTTGACCACGCCATTGAACGGGTCGAGAAGGACCTGAAATGTCAGGCCGACACCAACGGAGCTCAACAGCACCGGAAAGAACGTCACGGAGCGCAAGTAGCCGCGAGCGATGATCGGGCCGGAGAGAACCACTGCCAGGGCAAGTCCCAGTATCACCTTGGCCGCCGACGTCACGAAGCCATACACGAGGGTGTTGAGCAACGAACCAATGAGGCCGGGTTCGTTGAAGAATGTCACGAAGTTCTCGAACCCAACGAACTCCGAGTCGAAGAGGGTCCATCGGGTGAAAGCGAAGTAGAACGAGAAGGCGGTGGGCACCAAGAACAGGACCAGGTAGATCAGACCACCAGGGACGTAGAACCACAAGGGGTAGGTGCGGTCAATGTGGCCAGTCCGGCGTCGTGCCGATAGTTGGTCGGCCAACGCGACCGGCACAGGAGGTGTGGTGGAGGTCATGCGACTCCTCAAGGTACGAGTGGGATAACGCGTGAGGCGGCACGTCGTGGGGCCGCGAAAAGGGACCTGCGTGGGGGCTGAGAAGTCAGCCCCCACGCGGTCGGTCACCAGCCCTCGAGTCCGAGCTGCTGCGCCTGCTTCTTGACATCTTCGTCGTAGCGTTCGGCACCTTCCTGTGCGGACGTGATGCCCGAGCCGACCTCAACGGTGATCTTTTCCAAGTTAGGACCCTTCACGGGCGACACAAACTCCAGCGCGGGGCTGACGTTGCCGTCATCGAAGTACTGCTGCAGGTCCGTCACCGCCGTGGGTAGGCCGTCGGGCAACGAGCAACCATCAATCATGTAGGGGCCGGTCGGATCGAGCGCTGCACTTTGCGCATCACACGCTTCCGGGGTCGCCGTCCAGGCGAAGAACTTCTTCGCCGCTTCGATCTTCTCATCAGACGTCGTCGTCGGGATGTACAGCGCAGCGGGAGTCCACGCAGTCAATCCGTAGGTGTCCGCGTTCTCGCCGGGCTGAGCAAAGAAGCCAATGTTCTCGGCAGCATCCTCGGAGAGCTCAAGGTACGCTGGAATGGCGAAGGTGAGCATCGGGTAATGGGCGCCAGTGCCGTCCACCAGCGCCTGCAACCCTTGCGTCAATTTGGCCGATGCGAAATCTTTATTTAGGTAGTCCGCATCGTGGACAGCCTGCAGACGTTCAAATCCGCGAATAGCTGGCTCGTTGGCATACTTTCGATTGTTCGACGTGTACTCCTGTGCCCAATCGGGATCCTGCGCGGTTACGTTGTGGAAGTCCGCCAGCACGAACAATTGGGAGGTCCACGTCTCGCCATAGGTTTGGATGACCGGGTCTATACCGGCCTTTTTGATGGCAGCGTTGTTGGACATGAACTCATCCCATGTCTTCGGCGTTTCCAGTCCCAGGTCCGCGTAAATCTGCTTGTTGTAAAGTATGCCTCCCGCCATGGCCTGACCGAATGGCACGCCATACACCTCATCGTCGATACTGACCGCGGTTTTGAACGTGTCCTGGACCGCGCTCATGTAGTCGTCGCCAGTCAAGGGAACGAGGTTCTCGGCAGGGTCCAGAGCTGCCATCAACGAGCCTGAGTTGTACTGAAAGATATCAGTCATCTCTGCGGTCGCGAGCCGAGTCTTCACAAGGTTGTCGCCTTCGGCGCCCTGAGGCCGGGTTTCAACTTCCACCACAACCTCTTGCTGGGCATCGTTGAACGAGTCGACCATTGCGTTGGCAATGGCAACAGTCTGCTCAGAGTTGTCGACCAGCAACGACAGGGTCGTACTTTCCTGAGATGTGCTTTCTTGTTCGTCGGGGCTGCCGAGGGAGCCAGCGGAGCAGGCAGACAGGGCCAGAATGCCGGCGGCTCCGACGGCGATGGACAATTGACTCTTCTTGAGCAAGGACACTTCGATGTTCCTCCTTGTTAACGGTGCCACTCCTTGTGGTCTACCGGACTTGCAGAAAGGGGGTCAGTGATGGTCAGTTGAGTAGGGTCCACAGTTCGCTGAGGAACGGCGGGGTATCAATGTGGGGGGAAAGACCTCATGTGCAGGCTCGGTCCTTCCAGTTAGACGCTCGAGTAGCAACCGGACGGCTGTACCGCCCATCTCCTCAGCCGACTGGTTGACCGATGTGAGCCCGACCAGTGGGTGTGACCCGATCTGCGTGTCGTCGTACCCCACAACCGCGACATCGGATGCGTCGAGTCCGCGGTCGGCAAGTGCTCGAAGCACCCCCATGGCCAACTCGTCATGTCCGGCGAAGATGGCTGTCGGGCGTCGGGGTCCATCAAGTAGATCAAGGGTCGCAGAGTAGGTGGCTAACTCGGTGGGCGCCACATGGACGACGCGGGTAAGGGATCCCTGGCCAAGGTCAGCCATTGCCTGCAAATACCCCTGGGTGCGCAGGGCGTGAGGTGCTTGCGGAAGATTGCTCTCAGCCCGAGGATCGATGGTGATGTGGACGATGTCGCGGTGCCCCAACTGATGGAGATGTTCCACGACCAGGCGACTTCCCTGTAGATCATCATTGACGATGGTGTCGTAGTTGATGGACTCGTCATGTCTTCCCACCATCACCAGAGGAGTCACGCGGCCAAGTTTCTCCAACCAGCTTGGCTGAACTGCTGGAGACACGGCGATGATTCCATCCACCTGCCGGTCTACAAGGACTTGGATAGCCCGCGGGCCGTTGTCATGATCTGGTCCCGCCGGAGCGATGATGACCTGGTACTGCGTTCCAGACAACCTCGTCGTAGCCCCATGGATGAGCGAATCGAAGAAATGATTGGCTGTCGTGGGGACCTCAACGCCGATCGTGTAACTGGCCCCCCGCATGGACCGGGCTGCAACACGCGGACGGTACCCAAGCATCTCTATGGCCGTCTGCACCCGTTCACGCATGGCTGGACTCACGCCATAGGCATTTCGTATCACCTTCGACACCGCGGCGCGCGAGACACCGGCCGCTCTTGCCACGTCCTCGATCGTGACGGATGCCGCCACCTGCATGTCCGCCTCCTCAGGATCTGTGCAACCCACAAGTGGATGTCGTGGTGATATACGACCGTTGTAGATCGGTCTACACGCCATGCTAAACCTGCAGGAGAGAGATGGCAAGAGATTTTTGTAACGATTCACTTCAGACACCACGCGCCGGAGGCCGCGAGGTGGCTTGAATCGCCTACTAGCCGATATTCCGAGTGGCGCGACCGGCGTGGTGCAGCTCCTGGCTGATGAGACTCACGACGTGACCCTGAGCGCCTCGAGCGAGACTCGGCGGCTGGCCCCAATCATGCTGTTTGCAACGCCGGACGCCAAGCGACCTGGTGACCTAGTCCTCGATGACGCGTCTTCGAGGGCTCCGGTGCGTGGGGCAGCTGCGTTACGACCCGTGTCCATTCGAGGCCTTTGGCATTACGGTGAGGGCAGATCGAAAGAACCCTTGTTGCACGTATGACGCACGACGGAGTGGGTCGACGAACTGACAAACTTAAATTACCTAGTCAACAGCCGTTGCTTCGGTGCCGAAGAAGGGACTTGAACCCTCACGCCCGCGGGCACAGGATCCTAAATCCTGCGTGTCTACCAATTCCACCACTTCGGCTTGCAGCTCAGCGATTCTAGCAGCGCTCAATGGAACCACTGATCAGTCATGTCCTGGCTGCGGCGCACCGGATCGGGCGATCTGGCGCCCCCACATCTGGATATCAACATCCAGTACACGCACCAGAGGCAGTAACACCAACTCATCCCGCCTGCCACGTCCTCACCGGGAACAGCATTGACCAGCGCTTCCTTACGGCGGGCTCGATGCGAGTCGACATACGGCGCCGGACACAGCCGAGCGTCAACTTGAGGGATTTTCCGTCAACCATTGGCATCTGCCACCCTTACCGGCTAATCTCAGGTCATCGAGATATCTCCAACCGATGGTTGTGAAATCTTGAGTGATCTGTTCCGGCCGACCGTGTTGTCCCTTCTGGGGGGAAGGTCAGCACCGTTGCTGCGGGAACAGTGCTGCTCGTCACAGAGCGGCATGCCGTCGGGGCTGGTTCGCAAGAGTCAGCCCCGACGGGCTCCACACCAGAGCGGCACAGTCATCGTCATGGAAGTGGCATCAGCTCTGGGCTGAACACGAGCGCCGGGTCATCCTCAGTGAATGTTCTGACCGGTCCGGGCCCGGAGTTTCTCGTCTCGAACCGGATGGTCACTCTTCCCAGACCTGTCCCCCATACCCAACCCCGCCCATGCTTCGTGTGGAGTACGTCGGCGCCAGGGAACCACCCGCGGCCACGCACTCCGGAGACATCCACCTCGTTGGTGGTGTGTGTCGGGGTCGGGGCATGGATTCCTTCATCGAAAAGACGCTCTTGTGCCGAGGCTGCGAAATTCGACGTCGATACCCCCACCAGGCGCACCCCTCCTCGCACATCAACTTCCTCCAACAGTTCGATGGCTGCCGCCGCGATGGACTCCTCCCGGTCCGTGGCTCCGCCCAGGGATCGTGCCTTGGAGACGGTGCTGAAATCTGCCATCCGGACCTTGATCGCCACCGTGCGAGCGAAAACGCCCGCCGCCCGGATTCGTTTGGCCACGTGCGCAGCATCGCGACGCAGGATGGCCTCCAGCTCGGAGCGATCAACGATGTCCACTGCGAAGGTGTCCTCGGTGGAGATCGACTTGGCTTCACGCTCTCCTTGCACCCTTCGGGGATCCCTGGCGAACGCGAGCTCCGCCAACCCTTCACCAGCGGCTCTCCCCAACTCGCGGCCGAGCTCCTCCCGGCTGGCCTTTCGAAGATCCGCAACGCTGCGCATACCGATGGTGAGCAGCTTCGATTCCGTCACGGGCCCCACCCCGGGGATCGCTCGTACAGGCAGCTCCGCTATGAAATCCACTTCGTCGCCGGATTCGATGATTTTGAATCCGTTGGGTTTGGCTGCCTCCGATGCCACCTTGGCCACGAACTTGCTGGATGCCACTCCCACCGACGCCATCAGTCCGCCTGTGCGTCGGGTCAGTTCCCCGCGCAGCTCCTCAACATGCTCGTCCAGGCGCGTGAGATCCCATTCGCTCTGGCTCAGATCCACAAAGGCCTCGTCCAGGCTCAGGGGCTCCACCGAGGCAGAGACCTCCTCCAGCAGTTGCATCACGATCTCCGACGACTGCCGATAGGCCGGGAACCGTCCCCCCAGGAATGCCGCGTTGGGGCATCGTCGTCGCGCTTCGGTGCCCGGCATCGCAGAACGAACACCGAAGACCCTGGCCTCATAGCTGGCGGTGGCCACCACCCCGCGTGGCCCGGCGCCGCCCACGACAACGGGTTTGCCCCGCAGGCTCGGCTTGTCACGCTGTTCAACGGCGGCGAAGAATGCGTCCAGATCGAGATGCAGGATCTTCGCCTCGGAACGCATGTGACAACGCTACCCAACCAGCCACCTGCCAGCGAGATCAGGACGGAGTGGGGAGGTACGAGACGAAGTCGAAGCCACTGCGGGGCTCCCGTGACACCTCTGTCCACTGGCTGCGGCTGATCAGGGGAAACACCACCTCGCCCTCGGGCGACTGATGGACGTGCGTGATGTCGAGTTCTGTCAGGTACGGCCACGCTGCGCGGTAGATCTCTCCGCCACCACCGATGTAGCAGACCTGTTCCGGTGTCTGCTCCGCAAGGGCGATGGCCTCCTCGACGCTGTGCGCCACCTCGACGTCGTCGTCGCTCCAATCCTCGTTGCGCGTGACGACGATGACCCGCCGGCCGGGCAGCACGCGGCCTATTGTCTCGTGCGTGCGTCGGCCCATGATCAGGGTGTTGCCGGTCGTGACGGCCTTGAAGCGTCTGAAGTCTTCGCTGATGTGCCACGGCATGCCGTCGCCGGAGCCAATGACCCCGTTGTCCGCCACGGCGGCGATTGCCACGATCCTCATCCTGCACTCCTCCTCAGACGGCAATGGGGGCCCTGATCGCCGGGGCCGGGTGATAGTCAAGCACCGAAATGTCGTCCAGGGTGAACGCATCGATCTCGGTGACGGCCGGGTTGATCTGCAGCGTCGGCAGCGCGCCGGGCGTGCGGCGCAGTTGCTCGGCCACCTGCTCGTGGTGGTTGGAGTAGATGTGTGCATCACCCAGCGTGTGGACGAAGTCACCGACGTCGAGGTCGCAGACCTGCGCCACCAGGTGTGTCAGCAAGGCATAGCTCGCAATATTGAACGGCACCCCGAGGAAGACGTCTGCGGAGCGTTGGTAGAGCTGGCAGCTCAGCCGGCCCCGCCCCCCCTCGCCCGGCGTCACGTAGAACTGGAACAGGGTGTGACAGGGCGGCAGCGCCATGTCGTCGATGTCGGCGACGTTCCAGGCGGAGACGATGTGGCGCCGGGAATCCGGTGAGGTGCGCAACTGCTCGATGACGTTCGCCAGTTGGTCCACTTGTCCCCCATCAGGAGTGGGCCAGGAGCGCCACTGGTGGCCGTAGATGGGGCCGAGATTGCCGTCGGAATCGGCCCATTCGTCCCAGATGGAGATGCGGTTCTCGTGCAGCCACGCGACGTTGGTGTCGCCGCGCAGGAACCACAGGAGTTCCCCGAACACGCTCCGGGTGTGCACCTTCTTGGTGGTGAGCAGCGGAAAGCCCTCCGCAAGGGTGAAGCGCATCTGGTGCCCGAAAATGCTGCGGGTGCCCGTGCCCGTGCGGTCTGACTTGTCGACACCCTCGTCGGTGATGCGATGGAGCAGGTCCAGATACTGCTGCATTTCAGCCCTCCTTCAGCCACTCGACGAACGCTTGGACCGCCTGGCCGCGATGGCTGATGGCGTCCTTGGCCTCAGCGGCCATCTGAGCGGTGGTCACATCGTGGTCCCGGGGAATGAAGAGCGGGTCGTAGCCAAAGCCATTGTGCCCGCGCGGCTCGGTGGCGATCCGGCCGGTCATCTCGCCACGAAAGACCCGTCGTTTGCCGCCCGGCGTGACGTGAGCGAGGGCGCAGACGAACGTGGCGGCGCGCCGCTGTTCGGGAACCCCGTCGAGCTGGGCGAGGAGGAGTTCATTGTTCGCGCCGTCATCGCACGCTGGTCCGGCCCAGCGGGCGGAGCGAACTCCCGGCATGTCGTTCAGCTCCTCAACGTTGATTCCGGAGTCGTCGGCGATCGCCTCGATACCTGTATGACGGGCGGCTGCCTGGGCCTTGAGGATCGCATTGCCCTCGAAGGTCTTCTCCGTCTCCTCGGGGTCTGGGTACGGCGGGAACTCGGACAGGCTGAGGAACTGCACATCCAGACCGGCCGCTTCCACCACCCGGCGGAGTTCGAGGAGCTTCTTCGGGTTGTTGGTCGCCACAACAATCTGGCGGGTCATGGCAGCAGTGCCTTCTTCTGGATCTCTGTCAGTTCCCGGCAGCCGGCGGTTCCCAGTTCCAGCAGGACGTCCAGCTCGGCGCGGCTGAAGGGCTTGCCCTCCGCGGTTCCCTGCACCTCGATGAAGTCACCGGAGCCGGTCATGACCATGTTCATGTCCGTGCCAGCGGTGGAGTCCTCCTCATAGGCCAGGTCGAGCAGCGGGACACCATCCACGTAGCCGGCGGAGACGGCGGCGACGGAATCCAGCAGTGGTTCGCCCTTGAGAAGGCCCAGCCCGCGCAAATGGGAGACGGCATCGGCCAGTGCCACGTAGGCGCCGGTGATGGCTGCCGTGCGGGTGCCGCCGTCGGCCTGCAGCACGTCGCAGTCCAGCACGATGGTGTTCTCACCGAGAGCCTTGTAATCAACGACGGCACGAAGAGCACGCCCGATGAGACGCGAGATCTCGTGCGTTCGGCCACCCACCTTGCCGCGGATCGATTCGCGATCGGAGCGGGTGTGCGTCGCGCGGGGCAGCATGGCGTACTCCGCCGTCACCCACCCCAGACCGGAGCCCTTGCGCCAACGCGGAACGCCCGCCGTGACGCTGGCAGCAACCAGTACCCGGGTCCGGCCGTATTCGACGAGCACCGAGCCCTCGGCATGATCGAGCCATCCCCGGGTGATACCGATGGGTCGCAGCTGGTCAGGGGTACGGCCGTCGATGCGGGCAGCAGGTGTGGTCATGGGCAACAACCTAGCGCGGGTTCGCGACGCCTCCGACCAGTACCCGATGACGGACGCCCCGACATGCCGCAGTCATTGCCCACCGAGGAGATATTTGCCTCGGCGGCCAGTGGATGAGGCGTGTCCGGTCGTCTGAACGCCTCATCAGGAGGAGACGCGGGCGCCACCACCCGGCGTGTCAGTGCCCACGTAGGCCTTGCAGCGGCAGCGATCAGCAATGGCCACACCTTCGAGGGCGTATTCGATGTGCTCACCGCAGCCCTCCCACGTGGGTTTGCCGCAGGCGTCGCAGGTGATCTTGTGGCACATGATGGAAAGCTCCTGGGGGTGGGTGTTCAGTCGAGCACCACTGTAGTGGCGCCGGCCACAAAGGACCCCATGAGCCGGTGCCCAATCCCATTGAAATCCTCTGCATCACCCGTGGTCAGGAAGGTGCGGCTTGCCTCACGTGGCTCCTCGTGCAGCAGCCGCCTCGTGGTCAGACCGGAGTAGACGGCCTGTGCACAGGTGTCGGCGCTGGAGACAAGCGTTACCTCGTCCCCCACGACATAGTTGATGACGCCAGTCAGCAGCGGGTAGTGGGTACAGCCCAGGACGAGGGTGTCGATGTTCTCCGCCATCAGTGGCTCCAGGTACTCCCGCGCCACCCCCAGCAACTCAGGCCCACCGGTGATGCCGGCCTCCACGAACTCGACGAATCGGGGGCAGATCCGCGTACCGACGGCAACGTCTCCAGCCACCGCGAAGGCATCGTCGTAGGAACGGGACGTGGCGGTGGCCTTCGTGCACACAACTCCCACCCGGCCGTTGCGGGTGGCTGCGACCGCACGCTTGGCCGCGGGCAGGATCACCTCATAGATGGGGATGGTGTAGCGCTCCCGCGCATCGCGCAGGACAGCAGCCGATGCAGAGTTGCACGCAATGACCAGCGCCTTCACTCGCAGCCCTGCCAAATAGTCCAGCCCCTGCAAAGCGAATTCCCGCACCTCGGCGATGGGTCGCGGACCATAGGGCGTACGAGCGGTGTCACCCAGATAGATGAAGTCCTCGTTCGGCAGTTGGTCCACGAGCGCGCGCATGACAGTCAGGCCTCCGAAGCCTGAATCGAAGATGCCGATGGGTCTGTTGACAATATCCTCCACGAGCGCAGAGTCTACGTGAGCCCTCACCTGTGTGGGGGTTCTCACCCATGACGCAAACCGGCCATGGTCCCGGCTCCACTCAGAGCAGGAACAGACGGGCCTGGAGGGCGTCTTCCTGTACCCAGCCCAACCAGTCGCAAATTGCGGCCGCGGTGGGGTTGGCGCGGGCATTGGTTCTGGTGGGCGTGGCACCGCGATCCGCACTACCCGTCAATTCAACGTTCCACGCGGCCCGGAGTCCGGCCAGCGTGGTGATCCACGCCGCGAGGTGATCCTCGCAGACGGCCACCATGTCCCCCTCAGCGAGAGCGCAGTCCGACAGCACCGTGCGGCCAGCCTCCATACGCGCCCGCGCCTGCTGGCTGATGGCGTCACGTCGGAACTGATCCGCTTCCGCGTCGTCGGCCATGGCGCGGGGGAAGAGGCGCGCGAGGATGGGATTGGACTCCAGTAGTTCGACGGGCCGCTCCGAGAGTTCCGCCGCCAGCCGCGCCAACGGATCCTCGGTCTCCTCGGGCAGCAGCTCATCCACGACGCGCAGCTGCTGGCCCACGAGCGCCATCAGGACATCGGTGCGCCCCTCGCCCCCGTCGAACTCCCAGGCGATCTCGTCGGAATTCATGCCCGCTCCATCGTGGCCCACAGCGAGTAGTTCTGCATCGCCATCACGTCGTGCTCCATGGCCTCGCGATTGCCGGTGGACACCACAGCCTTGCCGTTCTCATGCACCTGCAGCATCAGCTTCTCCGCCTTCGCGCGCGGGTACTTGAAGTACTCCATGAAGACATACGCGACGTAACTCATGAGGTTCACCGGGTCATCCCAGACGATCGTCACCCATTGGGACGCGAGGTCAGTCGCTTCCGACGGCGCATCCAGCACCGCGACGCTCCCCCGGGTGCCCGGGTTGCCCTGCTCACTCATGTATCCCATTGTTCCCGATCCTACTGACAGTGCACAGAGCACCCTTCGCGCGCTCAGGGCACTAGGCTTGCTCCTCATGACGACGGCGCTGCTGACCGACCACTACGAACTCACCATGGTGCAAGCAGCCATGGATGCGGGCACGGCGGAGCGGCACAGCCTCTTCGACCTCTTCACCCGAAGGCTGCCCGAGGGGAGGCGCTATGGCGTGCTGGCCGGACTGGGCAGGGTACTCAAGGAGATTGAGAAGTTTCGCTTCGATGAAGCAGAAATCCAGTTCCTCGCCGAAGCCGGGATCATCAAGGACAACCTCGCCGCCTGGCTGGCGGACTACAAATTCAGCGGGGACATCTGGGGTTACCCAGAGGGCGAGATCTTCTTTCCCGGCTCCCCCGTCCTTTCCGTGGAGGGCTCATTTGCTGAGTGCTGCGTGCTGGAGACGCTGCTGCTGAGCGTGTTCAACCACGACTGCGCCATCGCTTCGGCTGCTTCGCGCATGACATCCATGGCCGAGGGGCGTCCGTGCGCGGAGATGGGGTCACGCCGGACGCATGAGTGGGCCGCCGTCGGTGCTGCGCGGGCAGCATACGTGGCGGGCTTCGCGGCCACGTCGAACCTGGAGGCCGGCCGCAGCTGGGGTGTGCCCACCATGGGCACTGCCGCCCACTCCTTCACGCTTCTTCACGACACAGAGGAGGACGCGTTCAGGGCGCAGCTCGCCGCCCTCGGTGACGGCACAACTCTCCTGGTGGACACCTACGACGAAGAAGCGGCCATCCGCAAGGGGGTCGAACTGACGGGTGGCAAGCTTGGTGCCATTCGCCTCGATTCCGGCGACCTCGCCATCGCTGCGCGTCGTGCCCGCGACCTCCTGGATGACCTGGGCGCCACGGACACCCGCATCGTCGTGACCTCGGATCTGGATGAGTGGCAGATCGCCGCCCTGCGTGGCACACCCGTCGACGGCTACGGGGTGGGCACCTCCCTGGTCACTGGCTCCGGACATCCCACGGCTGGATTCGTGTACAAGCTTGTGGCGCGCGCGGAATCCGCCGACCGCCACGCCCCCATGACGCCGGTGGGCAAGAAGTCCAAGGGCAAGAACACCCTGGGAGGGCGCAAGTTCGCCATGCGACGCTTGGATGCCGACGGCCGTGCGGAGGCGGAAGTCATCGGCCTGGGCTCAGCACCCGAGACGGACGGCAATGACCGCTACCTCCTGGTGGACATCGTCAGGGACGGCGAAGTGGTGACGAAGGCAACCTTGGCGGACGCGCGCAAACGGCACATGGATTCGCTGGCGGAACTCCCGCAGGCAGCCGTGCGCGTCAGTCGGGGCGACCCCGCCATCGAAACCATCATCCTGGATTCCGAAGGCTCTGAGACTCTCAACCCGTATCAAGCAGCGCCCAGACCCGCCAACATCTGAAACGGCGCCGGTGGCCGCAGTGGCTCAGGTCTCCGTGCCGGGGCGCTGTTCCGTCTCGTTCATGACGGCAGCCAACCGCACGGGCAACTCGGCCTCGAAGACCTCCTCGAGCGTCACCGCGTTGCCTGATGCGTCGCCGAGCGGTATCCGCCAGTTGGGATACTCGTCGATGGTGCCGGGCTGGTTCTGCGTACGTCGCTCGCCGACGGCGTCCGTCAGACTCGCCAGCAACACCCTGGACGGCGTCCGCAGCAGGTAGCGGTGTAGGGCCAGCATGACCTCGGCCGGATCATCCAGGCACTCCCGTTCCAGCACGCCGTCGGTCACGAGCTTGTCAAGCCATGCGCTCTGCTCCTCGCGTGCCGCATCCAATTCCTCCTGCAGCGGTTCGGTCAGCAGGCCCAAGGAGTCGCGGAGCCGCACGTGATCGCCTGCGAGATAGCCCAGAGTGGGTGGCAGATCGTGCGTGGTGACTGAGGCGAGGCAGTACTCGCGCCAGCGGTGCGCGTCCAGGGGACGTCCCTCGTCATTCTCGAACCACAGCACTGAGGTGCCGAGGATCCCGCGACGTGCGAGGTAGCGACGCACCCAGGGCTCGACGGTGCCGAGGTCCTCGCCCACCACCAGCGCCTGGGCGCGGTGTGCTTCCAACGCAAGGATTCCGATGAGCGCCTCGTGGTTGTTGCGCACGTAGGTTCCGTGGCGCGGCCCGAGCCCCTGGGGCACCCACCACAGCCGGAACAATCCGATGATGTGATCGATCCGTACACCGCCCGAGCGACGCATGGCAGAGGCAACCATCTCCCGGAACGGAGCGTAGGCAACCTCTTCCAGCTTGTCCGGGCGCCACGGGGGCTGACCCCAGTCCTGACCGGACTGGTTGTAGTCGTCCGGCGGGGCCCCGACGGTGACGCCGTCGGCGAAAATGCCCGGCACGGCCCAGGTTTCCGCGCTGCTGCGGCTGACCCCCACGGCCAGATCGGTGATGACCCCCAGGGACATGCCAGCCTCTTCCGCGACGGTCTGAGCGGCTGAGACCTGCTGGCCGGCAATCCACTGCGACCAGGTGTGGAATTCAACGTCGTCGGCGTGCTCAGCCGCGAATCTGCGAACTTCCTCAGAATCCACGTCCTGGTACGGCTGCGGCCATTCCCGCCAGTCATTGCCGAACTCGACGGCCAGCGCACACCAGGTGGCGAAATCCTTCAGCGCGTCACCTTCGCGTTCAACGAAGTGATCGAAGAGAATCTGCCGGGCGGGACGCCGTCCAGCAGCGAAGATCATGCGCAGCGCCTCCTGCTTGACCTTCCAGGACCCATCGCGATCAATGGCTCGCGGCTCACCGTCGGGGGCGCGCAGCGATTTGCGCAGCGCCTTGACGCGGGATCTGTCCCGCCGGTCAAGATCGGCGAACTCGGGTACGGACTCCGGCCGGATGTAGAGAGGATTGAGAAAGCGTCGGCTAGCCGGAAGATATGGGGAGGGCTCCATGGGTGCTGTTGGCTGGGCGGCGTGCAGGGGGTTGATGAGCACGTGCCCGGCCCCCTGTTGGGCGCCGGAGAAGGCCACGAGATCAGCCAGATCGGCCAGATCGCCCACACCCCACGACTTCTTGGACACGACGCTGTACAACTGTGTGGCGTAGCCCCACGTGCGCTTCTCACCCATGGCGGTCGGGAAACCCACGTGACCCGGTGTGACAACGAGCGTCGCCTCAAACCGCCCTTCCTGCCCCTGGGCGAGAATCCGGTGGTAGCCAAGAGGCACCTCGGTGCCGAAGAAGAAGGTGGCTTCACCGCGAGGCGCGCCGTCGATCCACCGATCAGCCTCCCAGTTGTCGATCTGGCGGCCTGTGCGCACCCCTCCCGTCTCCAACTCGAGAGTGACGTCAACCGCCGAGCCGGCTGGCACGTGGACATCGATGCTGATGCCGCGGCCGAACTCGACGACGGTGCACGGGCTGAGAACACGGCGCCACGTCGCATCGCTGAGTTCGGTGAGGGCAGCCGCCCGGGATTCCGCGGTGGAGGCGTCGACGCCGAGCGCCCCCAGGACAGCAGTCACCGATTCCTGGGAGATCTCCAGGTCTCGATGCTTCCAATCCTTGAACTCCAGTGCGATACCGAAATGCTCGGCGAGCTTGGTCAGGTCATCGGGGAGCTGAGGCACAGCTTGTTGTCCTTCTGGTCACTTCTTGTACACGATTGTTCGGGCAAGTATGTCGTGCAGTGTCTGCTTCTTGGCAGTGAAAAGCATGACGAGGGGATCGATGAAACCGATCAGGAAAGGAATCTGCTCAAAGATGCCGGCCGTCGCCGCCCGCAGAGCCGAAACACCCCAGCTGGGGTTGGTGCCCGGGGCTGCATCCACCTTGAGCACTCGCATGCCGAGGATGAGCTTTCCCAGGGTTGCCCCCTTCAGAGCAACCATCACCGTCCGATAGATGAACAGCAGGACAGCTGCAAAAAGCGTCATGGAAGTCAGCGCCCCGCTTGGCTCCACCGGAAGTGCACCGCCGGTGCTACCCGCCTCAAGCACGTCTGCGACGTATTGCTGGAATTCCTCAATGGGTCCTGGAAGCAGAAAAAGGATCAGCACTCCAGTGGGCACGGCGAGGATGAGAGTGTCCAGAATGTATGCCAGGACGCGCCACCAGAAGCCAGCCAGCACCGGTTGGCGCGTCGTCGTCCGCCCACCGCCTACCTGATCCCAGGCTGCTGACCCGGAGGCGGTGCTCTGCGACGACTGGGCCTGACCGTAGGGCGAATACGCGGTCTCCTGTCCCTCCTGTGGGACGTAGTCCGCCGGGCTGGCATTGGACGGCCTCGTGACCTGCGACCAATTCCCACCATCCCAGTACCGTTGCCCCCCGGATCCCGCGGGATCGGGGTACCACCCCGCCGGAGGGGACTCTGCAGAAGAACTCATGCCAATATCCTGCCACGTCCTCGGGCTCGTGATTTCCGGCCATGACCAGCAGGCCGACGCGGGACGCCAGGGACGAGATGCCTCACACCCTGACAGACGACGAATCGTTTGTCAGCGGGCCGATGCGTCGGCTCACGAACAGCGCGAGCGTGCAGATGCCGGTGAGGGCGAGGAACAGCCACACGAAACTGGTCTGTGCCGAGCTCTGACGCACGACTCCCACGTAAATTGCCCCCGCCATACCGGTGAGCAGAGCATTGCCGAGAGCCTCCGCCATCTGGAGTGCGGAATTGTTGCGTCCCTGCTCATCCTGCCGGGAGAGCCCCATGATGGCCACGGCGGTGCTCGGCATCATCACGCCCATCCCAAGACCGGCGACCACCCACCCGAGAACGCCTATCCACAGCGGCGATCCGGTCCACGCGATGAACCCCATCATCGTGAACAGTCCGAGGGCGCACAGCAGGGCGCCGAGCGAGATCAGTTGATCACGACGCAGCCGAACCCAGGGCCTGGCCTGCCCCCACGAGCCTGCCGACCATCCAATGCTGCCGATGGTCAGAGCCACTCCTGCCTCGATGACCGAGAGGCCGCGCAGATTCTGCAGCACGAGCAGGACAAAGGCCTCGGCCGCGAAGAAGCAGCCCGCCATCAGACCTCGTGTCAACACCACCGGCCCCAGCCCTGGGGAGAAGAGCTTGATGGCACGAGGCATGATCGTGGGAAACCCAACTCCGAGGCTCACAGCTCCTGCCACTCCGGCCACGATGCTCCACGGCCCCAACGGTTCACCCGCCAGCTGCACCAGCGACGGCGCGATCACCACGAGCACTACCGCCCACATCCGCAGCGGCTCATCCTCCTCGCTGGGTGTGAAGATTGCTTGCACGTTCTTCATCGAGGGAAGGGCCAGCAGCGCGGCCACTGCCAGGAGTGGCAGCACCCCGGCGAAGACGAGCCGCCAGGAGCTCAAAGTCAGCCATCCCGCAAGCGGCGGTCCGACGAAGGCAGGCAGTAGCCACACAAAACTGAGGGCCCCCAACACTTTTGCGCGCTCGGCCCCGTCGAAGGTGAGGGCGATGGTGACGAACAGTGCGAGGCTCAGGGAGCCGGCGCCCAGACCCTGCACGAGCCGACCCGCCAACAACACCCACACCGTCGGAGCGAGGGCTCCCATCAGCAGTCCCCCGCCGAACAGGACGTAGCCAGCCACCATCGGGGGCAGGGGGCCGACGCGATCAGCGATTCTGCCGGCCAGCAGGGTGGACAGCAGCATGCCTGTGACGGTGGTGGTGAAGGCCCATGCGTAGAGCTGGGGTGCATCGAGATCCCGCATGATGGTTGGCATCGCGGTGGCCACACCGATGACGGCAAAAGCGATGCCGAAGATGCTCAGCACAAGACCGATCAACAGCCGGGTGCGTCCCGGTAGGTGGCGCGTGTGCTCCACTGACCCTCCGAAGTTAGAATTGCTGCATGAGTGAACTTGCCCCGGGATCCCAGACTGTCGTTGACGAGCGCACCTCTGAAGTGGAGGACGGAGACCACGAGCGATTCTCCCACTATGTCCCGAAGGACAAGCTGATGAAGGCCATGGTCACCGGCACCCCCGTCGTGGCGCTGTGCGGGAAGGTGTGGGTGCCGTCGCGCAACCCCGAGAAGTTCCCGGTCTGCCCTGACTGCAAGGAGATCTGGGAGTCCATGAACCCCGGCAAGAGCAAGTAGACCGTCAGACTAGCCGGTCAGCGGCGGCCAAGAGAACCGCCTGCGGCGAGGGGAGAAAGCGCCCCAATCGTAGTCTTTCGCCACCCTTAATTATTGGTGCCACCAGTAGTGAAGTGTGCCACTGATGTATCGGTGGCGGACTTCACCGACGGTGGCGTCCCGACGAAATGGTGGTGATCCCATGTATTGGTTGCGCTCTTCAGCCAAGCGGAGAGCCTTGACCGCCGACGAACCCCCGGTGGATCAGTAGCGGTAGTGGTCCGATTTGTACGGACCCTCCACGGGCACGCCGAGGTACTCGGCCTGGACGGCGGTCAGTTCCGTCAGTTCCACGCCCAGCGCGGACAGGTGCAGACGGGCCACTTCCTCGTCGAGGTGTTTCGGCAGGACATGCACACCTATGGGGTACGCGTCGGGGGTGGTGAAGAGCTCGATCTGGGCCAGCACCTGGTTGGTGAAGGAGTTACTCATCACGAACGACGGGTGGCCCGTGGCATTGCCGAGGTTCAGGAGGCGTCCCTCGCTCAGCACGATGATGGAATGACTGTCGGCGAAGCGCCATTCATCCACCTGGGGCTTGATGGTGTTGCGCTCGATGCCGGGCGTGGCCATCAGGCCCGCCATGTCGATCTCGTTGTCGAAGTGGCCGATGTTGCCGACGATGGCCTGGTGCTTCATGCGCGACATGTGATCCGCCGTGATGACATTGAAGCAACCGGTGGCCGTGACGAAGATGTCAGCAGTGTCGACGACGCTGTCCAGATGCGCCACCTGATAACCGTCCATGGCAGCCTGCAGCGCACAGATGGGGTCCACCTCGGTGACGATGACCCGGGCGCCCTGGCCACGCAGCGATTCGGCCGAGCCCTTGCCGACGTCGCCGTAGCCACATACGACGGCGACCTTGCCGCCGATGAGCACATCGGTGGCGCGGTTGATGCCGTCGATCAGGGAGTGACGGCAGCCGTACTTGTTGTCGAACTTGGATTTGGTGACGGCATCGTTGACGTTGATGGCCGGGAACAACAGCGAGCCGTCGCGACTCCTCTCGTACAGGCGGTGCACACCCGTGGTGGTCTCCTCTGTGACGCCGATGATCGCCTCGGCGATGGCCTCCCAGTCCACTTTCCCGTGCGCCTCTCGCAGGGTTGCCTTGACGGTGCGGAACTCCTCGGAGTCCGACGCCTCGTCGGCAGGGACCTCGCCAGCACGCTGTGCCGCCAGTCCCTGGTGGACGAGCATGGTGGCGTCGCCACCGTCGTCGAGAATCATGTTGGCGAGTTCACCCTCGGGCCATTCAAGGATCTGGCGGGCACACCACCAGTACTCCTCCAACGTCTCGCCCCTCCACGCGAACACCGGCACACCCGCCGCGTTCTCCCGGGTTCCCTCCGGCCCGACGGCGACCGCAGCGGCTGCGTGGTCCTGGGTGGAGAAGATATTGCAGGATGCCCACCGGACCCGCGCACCGAGCGCCACGAGCGTCTCAATGAGGACGGCGGTCTGCACCGTCATGTGCAGGGAACCGGCTATGCGCGCCCCGGACAGGGGCTTGGAGTCGCCGTAGCGCTCCCGCATGGCCATGAGGCCGGGCATCTCATGTTCGGCAAGGGTGATTTCCTTGCGTCCGAACTCGGCAAGGGACAGGTCTGCTACGCGAAAATCCACAACCCCAGCCTACCTGTCGGATTGGAGGAGACGGCCGGGCCCCGACGCAATGCCCGTCATGTGCCCGCGACGCCCGCCGTCAATGCTGCACGCCCGTCCCGATCGTCAACGCCGGAGAAATACCGCGGGCGCGAAGATCCAGGACGGGCGCACGGGCGTCGACGTCGTGAGCTGCGCGCTGCCACGAGATCAGTCGTCGGCAGGATCTCCGTCCAGCTCCGCTGTGGCCGCGATGTGGGTCAGAGCCAGGTCGTAGCCTCCAAGCCCGAGGCCTGTGATGACACCGGTGGCATACGGCGAGACGACGAGGTTCTTGCGGAAGTCCTCGCGGGAGTGAACATTGCTGATGTGCACCTCCACCACCAGATCCAGCTGAGCGACGGCGTCGGCAATGGCAATCGAGGTGTGTGACCACCCGGCCGGGTTCAGGACGACGGGGGTCGCGGAGTCGGCAGCCTCCCCGAGCCAGTCCAGCATCTCACCCTCGTGGTTGGTCTGGCGCACCTCCACGGCCAGGCCCAGTGCAGTTCCGGTGTCAGCCAGGTGACTGGACAGATCCTCGTGGGTGGTGGCTCCGTAGATCTCAGGTTGACGGACGCCGAGGCGTCCGAGGTTGGGGCCGTTGAGCACAAGAACGCGAATCATGGGATCTCCTGCGTTGAGTGGTCCTGAGAATGGGACCGGGAACTGGGAAGAGCGTGGCAACCTGTGCTCACACCACAGAAGTGTGCCAGCGGCGGGGTCTACCCGGCCAGACCTATGCTCAGATATGCGGCTGCGTAGCGTCCCTGTTGAAGCAGGGTCACGTAACGCTCCACGTCGCTGCTCTCCAGGGAAGGATCCCCAGAGCTGATTCGGCACACTCGCACCCCGACTGCCTCCGCCAGCGACGTGAGGTGGCGCGGCACTGCCTCCAGTCTCTCGGGCACCTTGTCGTCGTCCAGCAGCAGGAGTACCGGGAGCATTTCCCCGCCGGATTCGAATGGATCACTGAAAGGGTCCCGAGGCGTCACCGCCCTGAGGATTGTCTCCAGCTCATCTGCATCCGCGGCTAGCGCAGGCCTACCGCTGGCCCTGCGGAGCGCCTCCGAAATACGGCGGGATGCCCGACCAGCCAGCGTCGTCCCGCCCCAGACGAGAGGTAGGGCATCCGCGAGCCCCAACGCGAGGTCCTTGGCCGGGTTGGAGCCCACCTCCCTCAACGGTGAACAGGACTCCGCCACGAGGTCTGCGGCATCGGCCACGTGCCCAGGGTTCACGGGCGGACCCAATTCCAGCAGTCCCAGCTGTTCCAACACCGCGACGGCCGAAGCCATCGCATCACCTTCCGCCATGGGAATCAGGGTGGTGGTGTGGGAGGAGCCAGCAGCGGCGAGCTGCGATGTCTCCGGGGCAGCCACGATGAGGGTGGCGCCACGTCGGGCTGCCTCGTGGGTACAGGCAATCTCCCACGCCTGCGCCTGATGGCCTCCCAGCACAACCACCAGATCCAGAGGCCCCACCCAAGCCGGCAGTGCCGGACCGGGCCAGGCGAGAAAGGGAACGGGGCAGGAGGGTTCCAGAACGGCCCGCACGAGGCGGGCCTCGGCGCCCATCACCAGCACACCGCGTGGCCTGTCGGCACGCTCCAGGCTTCCCAGGGGGTTGCTCAGACAGGCCTTGCGGATACGTGCTCCGGCCTCGGCCAGGCGACGCAACTGCTCGTCGTCCACAAGTCCCGGTGCCTCAAGACGGGCATCATCAAATTCAGTGGTGCGCACGGTCCGTTCCCCTACAGGGTGCTGCGGGCCTGGTCGATGAGCAGGACCGGAATTTTGTCTCTGACCGGATAGGCGAGGCCGCATGCCTCACTCGTACACACCAGTTCGGCGGCGTCGTAGTCGACGGCGAACTTGGCGTGGCAGTTGGGGCAGGCTGCAATGGCCAAGAACTCCGGGGACAGGTCCATCTGCTCTTCGCTCATGTTGCGTTCTCCTTCTCCATAGTGTTGGTATCTCTGGCGTCGGCGGGATCCTCCCCGCGGCTGTCCTTGATGATGGCGAGCACCTCGTCGCGGAGCGCAACCATCTGTTCCGCATCGCGGGCCTCGACGTTGAGCCGCAGCAGTGGTTCGGTGTTGCTGGCCCGCAGGTTCACCCACCAGCCCCGGGCACGGTTCTCCACGGTCAGTCCATCAATCCGGTCCTCGACGCCTCGATCACGCAGCGCCTCGGCGACGGCGTTCTGACATGCCGCGGCGTCGCTGACGGGCGAGTTGAGCTCCCCGGAGCGGTGCCACGTGTCGTATTCCAGGGCCAGCTGTGACAGCGACTGCCCTGAGGCCCGCAGCATCTCCATCACATGGAGGGCGGCAAGCATGCCGGTGTCGGCGAACCAGAAATCCCGGAAGTAGTAGTGGGCGGAATGTTCACCGCCGAAGATGGCGTCGTGCTCAGCCATCAGGGCCTTGACGAACGTGTGTCCCACCCGGGATGTGATCAGCTCACCCTTGCCCACGACCGCCTCCGCCACGCCCCATGAGGTGATCTTGTTGACCACGATGCTCGCGCCGGGCTCCTTGGCCAGCTCTGCGACCGCAATCATGGCAGTCACGACGGAGGGGTCCACCACTTC
The DNA here is from genome assembly GCA_947493705.1 of uncultured Arachnia sp. Classification (GTDB taxonomy): domain Bacteria; phylum Actinomycetota; class Actinomycetes; order Propionibacteriales; family Propionibacteriaceae; genus Arachnia. The sequence continues at coordinate 132,879 of CANLSH010000004.1, forward strand.
ACCCCGCTCGTCGATGATGAAGCAGCGGTCCGCATCCCCGTCGAAAACAAGCCCGAGGTCCGCGTCGTGGCCCATCACCGCCGCGCGCGCATCCAGGAGATTCTCCGGATCGAGCGGGTTGGCCGGATGGTTGGGAAAGGAGCCGTCGAGCTCCAGATAGAGGCCGATGACCTCCAGCCCGCGCCCCCGCAGAGCCTCGTTGACGGTGTGCCCGGCCATGCCGTTGCCCGCGTCGATGACCACCTTCAACTCTCGCCCTTCACCCACCGGCACCAGCTCCGTCAGCTTGCCGGCATAGGCGTCGAGCGTGTCGAGTTCACGGATGGAGCCTGTGACCTCACCGCCGATCTTGATCGTTTCGGCGGCATCACGGATACGGGCGGTGAAATCGGGCGCGACCGGACGAGCCCCAGCGAGGCAGAACTTGATGCCGTTGTACTCGGCAGGATTGTGGCTGGCGGTGAACTGCACCCCGGGAAGGGACAGCCAGCCGGAGGCGAACCAGAGTTGGTCGGTGGAGGTGAGCCCGATGTCCACCACGCAGCCCCCGGCTCGACGGGCTCCGTCAGCAAAGGCAGCCGAGAGTTCTTCGCCGCCGAAACGCATGTCGCGCCCCATGACGAACTCCTGGCCCTCCAGGCCAAGCAGTACGACGAAAGCGGCGCCAAGCCGCCGAGCGCCGTCGGCGTCCCATTCGGGGCTTGCGCCCGAGAAGACCCCACGGATGTCGTTGGCCTTGAAAATCCCGGGTGTCAGCACGAGGGGAAGCCTAGTCCACGCTCCCCAGCAGGCGCAGATGGCCCGCGGTGCGCAGCACCTCTGGTTCCAGGGACAGTGGCGTCGTTTCAGGCTCGGGGTCGTCGTGACGCAGACCGATCTCACGTACCGCATCCGCCAGCGCCATCAGGTCATCCTGGGGCATGCGCACCGGAGACGCCTCCTCCAGGGGGAGCCGGATGACCTCCCACCCGCGGGGGACGCTGGTCCGCTCGACATGGTTGACGCACAGGTCGAAGGCTCCCGGGACGTGCGACGCCGTGAGTGGCCCCAGCACCGCCGTCGAATCTGCATACACATAAGTCATCGTTGCCACGGCGGGCGACAGGCAGGCTGTCCTGGTACATCGGCGCACCCCCTGAGGGTACCCGCATGCATCGCTAGAGTTGCGGCATGCCACGCAGCAGGGATCGACATGGTCGAGGTATCCGCGGCCCCCTCGCACTCCCACACGCCTTTTCTCCGTCAGCCGCTCCGCTGCACCACCCCAACCGCTCGGAGTTCTTCACCGAGTGCGTGACCGACGCGATGGCCGCCGTCGCCGCGGTGAACCCCCGCGCGTTCGACGGCATCCTCGTCGGCGTCGAGGACGTGCCGCAGTGGTTACCGACGTGGTCCGCCGATCGCGTGCCGATGTCCGCCGCACTGGAGGGCACCGGCTCCACCAAGGCGCAGGTGGTGCTGTACGAGCGGCCACTGGAACATCGCTCCTCCACTCGGCCCCAGCTCCGGCGTCTCGTGTATCGCACGATCGTGGAACAGCTGAGTGCGCTGACCGGCGTCAGCATTGTGGAGTTGACGGGTATCGACGAGGACGACTGGGACGACTGATCCCCTCTTCCCGGTCACTTCTGCCGCTCTGGGCTACGCGAGAGCGACGCTGACACCCCAGGCAAGCACGGGTGCGATGAACAGGGCCGGAAGCATGTCTGCCACCCGGATCTCGCGGATCTCGAGCAACCGGAGACCCAGTCCGATCAGGATGACCCCACCCGTGGCCTCCAGAAGGTCCACCTGCAGCGGCACCAGGAAGCCACCCAGCAGAAAAGCTGCCAGCGTCAACCCGCCCTGTATGAGCCCGACGGCCGCGGCGGAGAACAGCACCCCGATCCCCAGGCTCGCGGCGAAGGCAATGGAGGCGAAGCCGTCGAGCACGGATTTGACCAGTAGTTGTTGCGAGCCCAGCCCCAGGCCGTCGGAGATGGAGCCCATGATGGTCAGTGGGCCCACGCAGAACACCAGGACGGGGGTGATCAGACCCTCCACGAAGTGTTGGGACCCGCCCCTGCCGAGACGAGTCTTCAAGTGTTGAGCTCCACTTTCCAGTTGCTCAGTGAGCCTGAGCCATGATCCCAGCAGCGCGCCCGGCAACAGGGCTCCCAGCACCACGAGCAACCCCACACCAGACCCCAGCGAGGCCACGACGGCATCGCTGTTCATGGAGAAGCAGGCGAAGATACCAATCACGATGGTGACGAGCCCCAGGGCGTCGGTCACCAGGGAGCGGGTACGAGCTGGCAGACGATTGCCGATGAGAAGCCCCAACGACGCCCCCACCAGGACGGTGAGCACATTGACGAGTGTGCCGAATCCAATGAACACGGTGAAGGAGACCTCAGATTCTCATCGCAGGGTGGGGACGATCTCTGCGTCCACGGGTGTCACATCCGGCTCGACCAATGGAACCAGCGGAACGATGGTGGCGCCCCCAGCCGTGTCGACGATGCTGCCGAACAGAGCCGCGTCCGATGAGACGGACACAGTCTGTCCGCGTTGGGCATCCGCGGCCGTCGGCACGGTGATGGTGACGCCAGCAGGAATGGTCACCGTGCTGGCGGTGGGGGCGGAATCGATGTCACCCATCATGATCTCAGCCTCGGCCTCCTCTGTTGCGGGATTGGACAGTTGCAGCGTCCCGCCAGCTGGTGCGAACGCACCGAGCTCCGTGGCCGCCGACACCGGGGCAGCGAAGGCGGGATCCGTTCCGGTGCCAGCGCTGAGTGCCACCGCCACGTCCACATCGGAGGAGATTGACAAACCGGTGGCCTCCCCTGCCAGTGAGAGCGCCAGGTCCACCGAGATACTGCTGTACGGCTCGACGGTGACATCCGCGCCACCCTCAGGTGTGTAGCCCAGCGACGCTCCCAGCGCCTCCACCTGCAGCGTGGCACGCTCGTTGCCAGGGTTGGTCGCCAGCACGGACACCGTTGACGCGCCGGCGGGAACACCTGTGAGCAGATGCTCGGCGCCAAGGGAGGAGGACGTGGCAGCTTCGAGTATCCCGGGCGTATCCGTGCGCGCCACCACGGTGGCCCGACCGCGGGTAGCGCGGTGCACCACACCGACGGGACCGTCCACATCGGCCAGGACGGACAGGGCGATCGTGCGGCTGGACCGCGGACCGACGGCGATGCCTCGCGCCCCCAGCGCCACAATTTCACCGTCGATGCCGTACAGGGAGAGGTCCACGACAGCCTCCGCGGCGTCGGGGTTCACGATGAGAAGGTCCGTACCAGCGGTGCTGGGCACGACGACGGTCCCCCGGGATCGCGGCGGGGAACACGGGAGGTGTACCCGGGCATTCGCGGTCGTCGCCACTGTCCCGCCGGCGACGCCCGCTCCTCCCTCTATGACTGCGGGTTCCTCGACGTCCGGGATGATGGTGGGGCCAGCCGCAGCTGCGCTGTCCTGCCCGAGTGGCGTGATCGCGTCGGCGCCGTTGATGAACAGCGTTGCGGGGCCAGTCATGTTCGCGCAGACGAGCTTGTTCTCAACCGGCGGCACCAGTGCGATGGTGCGGGGCAACGGGGCCGGTGTCAGGAGCGTGAGGGCCAACGCTCCACCCAGCACCAGAAGAAGGGCGATGATGCTGCCGATGTTGCGCATCATGGTCTGCTCCTGCGCGCCGTCGTCGTGGCTCCCAGCGTGGGTGCCAGGAGGACCAGTGCCACGACGATGAGTGAGATCTGCCATCCAAGGGCGACCCACGAGCCACGCAGGCCCCATTCCAGATCGCCACCCACTCCCCCGGGAAGCTCAAATGCGATGAAGGCTCCGTCCGGGCTCGGCTGCAGTTCAACGCCATCCACGCTGACCCACCACCGGGAATCGGGTTCCTCTGCGAGCACCAGCTGCCGTGGAGTGTCGCTGGCGATGATCGTGCCATCCACCACCGGTGTGCTGCTTCCGGACTCGACGACGCGGATGCGGCTGGGCAATCCCGCGACGGTCCAGACGACGTCGCCGTCGCGCACGGCCGCGCGAGTGAGGCCGGGCGCATTCCCCACACCGGCGAGCTGTTCCTCGTCGAATCCGCCCATGTAGAGGTGGCTGAAGCCCATGTCCGTGAGCTGGGACGCGAGATCCTCCGGCACCACACCCATCCCCAGCGACTGAGCGATGCGGCTCGATTCCTCAGCAAAGGCGCCGGTGGGTTCGCGCTCCCCGGTTCCCCACTGCGGCTGCCGTGCGGTTGCGACGTTGTAGGCCAGTCCGCCGTCTCCGCGCCGTTGGAGCAGGAGGACCCGCGAGTCACGCTCGGAGGCCATGACGTCACCGACGTAGCCCGGCAGCCGGCTCTCGGATGGAACGACCGGGCCCTGGAACCCCACCCACGCCCAGGAGCCCATGGCGAGAATCGCGAGCAGTATCAGGACCGCGGTGTCCATGCGTGCAGGACGGGAGATGGGTGAGCGGTCCTCCCGTGGCCGCAGGGCCAGCAGCGCCACCACAAGCATCGCGGCCACCACGAGCAGGGCCCAGCCCGACAGCAGCGCGCGAGCCTCACCACCGTTGATGGTCAGCGCAAAGCGCGAGGACCATACCCCCGCCACCAGCGGCACGCCGATACAGACCAGGACCAGCACCCGGCTGCGTAGTGCGGGCAGGCGCAGCAGCCCCACGGCGCTGAGCACAAACAGGACGCCGAAGAAGATCAGATTGACCCACGATGGGATGCCGGATGGGAGGATCCGTCCAGCCAGCAGCGCAAAGCCAGCGGGTGGAAAATCCGTCCAGGCCAGCGGATCTGCACCCGTCAGGAGTCGTGCCGGCCAGCGCACCAGCGTCGGGATCCAAGGTGCGATGAACAACCAGGGGATCCCGATCGCTATGGCGAACTCTATCCACCTTCGATGTGTGCTGACCACCCAGATGGCTCCGATGATCGTCAGCATCGGGAGCATCACCGGCCACGCCGCCGTAACCAGGACGAGCCAGAGTGCGACGGCAGCGGGACCCCGGAGCCGCTCGGTCCCGGTGGAGTCGTCGACGGCAAGCCTGTGGATGCTACGGGTAAGCATCGGTCCGGTGACGGCCAGAGTCATACCCGAGAGATCACCGGCGCCGACGATTCCGAGCAGCACCACCGCGCCCGCCCACACCCCCGCTCCAGCCGCCGTGACACCGGGCCCGAGACCGAGACGCCGCAGGCACAGGAACGCCGCCCCTCCTGCCAGGGCAGGCAGCAGTAATAGCGCGGCAACGGAGAACAGCTGCGGGGATGCCACGAAGAGGGTGGAGACAAACGCGGCCAGCAGGAGCCAGGGCGCATTGGCTCCGGAAACCCCCACGTTGGGGCGCAGATAGGCCTCCCAGGCTTCCGCGAAACTGTCCGGGGCGGGCAACATTCCGCCGCCAGCAACCCCCTCAACGCCGAGCAGGGAACGCCCCGCAACGACTCCGAGAACCACCAGAGGCAGAATCAGCAGCAGCACGGGGGAAACAGTTCTCCGGGAGGGCTGGATGCCGGCGAAGTCGTCGCCGGTCAGCTCGTCCAAACTCGTGTCACTCTGGGTGCGGCTGATGTCCCGGTAGCGCTCCGCGATGCCAGCGCCCATCTGATCGGCACCGCGAAACAGCGACCAGGAGCGGGCAGGCAACAGCTCTTTGACGCTTGCGGCTTTCTCAGGTGTGCGGGAGGCCAGTGCTGTGGTCGCCTTCGGCGTGGCGGCAAACTTGGCAGCAGCGCGTAGCTCAGCGCGTGCCAACGTCGGTGATTTGCCCACCAGGAATCCACAAGCACGCAACACACTGCCCGTGAGCAACCCCAGTACTCCGGGGGGCTTTTCACCGCGAGCAGCCACCACGCGGAGCGCGGCCAGTCTGTCGGACTCGTGGGGATGCAGCGCCGGCGAGCTGATGCGCTCCCCCGTCCGGCCCGCTTCCCTGTGCGTGACCGATGCTGCAGGCCATGTGGTCACCACGTGACCGGCCTCGCCTGCGCGCCACCCCAGATCCACGCCGTCGCGGTGCAGGGGCAGTTCCGGGGCCAGACCAGCCAGTTCGCGCCAGACATCCCCGCGGATGAGCATCCCTGCGGTGGAGCCACCCAGCACCCGCTGTGCTTCCAATTGGTGCTGATCAACATCACCTGCGTCCACGAACGGAACGCGGCGCCCGCCGCGTGAAATGGACTGCCCGGCTTCCGCGAGCGTTTCTGGATAGTTGCGACGACGAGGTTGCAACAGCTTCGGCAGCACGACGGCCGCTCCTTCGTGGACGGCGCCATCCAGCAGTGCAGCCAGAGCGTTGGGGAAGGGTGCGGAGTCGTCGTGGAGCAGCCAGATCCATTGCGGCTGGTCCTCGCCGAGTGCCGCCTCCACGGCTGCGCCGAAACCATTGTTGGAATTCAGTGTGATGACATCGTCGATGACTCCCTCATTGAGCGCCTGTGCCAGGAGTATGGGACTGTCATCGGTGGATGCGTTGTCGACGGCGACGATCCGGCCGGGTCGGGGGTCGAGGCGCACCAAGGAGAGCAACTGCCGAGCCAACCACGGATGTGCGTTGTGCACCACCATGACCGCCGTCACCGTCGACGCATCGATGGTGTCATGCACGTTGTCCGTGGTGACTGGATCCAGCCATCCCCAGAGGTCGTCGCCCACCGTGTCCTGCGCTTCGTCGGTCACTTCTGGGTCTCGCCTCCCGGGGTCGTCGTCATCATTGCCCGACGATCATCCCATGAGGTTCAGACGACTGCGCGCCTCAGTTTTCTTCTCTCACGCTCGGAGAGACCACCCCAGATGCCAAAGCGTTCATCATTGCCGAGCGCATACTCTAGGCACTCGGTCTTGACGGTGCACCCCTGGCAGACCCGCTTCGCCTCCCGGGTGGACCCTCCCTTCTCGGGAAAAAATGCCTCTGGATCAGTTTGTGCACACAACGCTTCGTCCTGCCACGGGTACGCACCCTCGGGTCCCATGACCAGCGTCCAGCTGTCGTCCATGCCGCCTCCTCTCGCCCAGACGAATTACACACGTGCAATTCACTTCCCGTCAACCATAGCGGCGAGTCGCGCACACTTTTGCCATTGGTGTGTGTATAAGAACCACATATTGAGAAGGGTCCCTCGCGTGATGGTCTCAGCCACGGTTCTCTCCGGTGGCACCCGCCGCTCCGGGCCTCGTTGCCACGGCAGCGCTGCCTCGATGGCATGCTTGGGCCGAGAGCGGCGTCTCCGCTGTGCGAACAACGACTTCCTACGCAAACTCCTGTCCATGGGAGGACCGCACAGACTCGACGAGTTCCTTGATCCTCTCGCTGGCTTCCAGCGGGGCCACCAGGGTGGACGTGGGGGTGTGCACGACAAGGGTGTCGCGCAGACCGAGCCCTGCCACCAGGTGGTTCGTGCCAGCCATGTTGATGAGAATGCAACCCTGTGAATCCAGTGTCACCACCACCCCCTCCACTGCATTGCCGTCGGTGTCCGTGCTGAACTGCTCGGCCAGGCTGAGGTAACCACCCACGTCGCGCCAGTCCACGTCGAGACCCACGGCCACCACACGAGCGTTGGTACGGCCCGCCGACACGGGCTCCATGACGGCGTAGTCCACCGATGTCTTCTCCAGGGTCGGAAAGATGTGATCCAACCGGCCCGGATCCGCGACGATCCGAGCGATCTTCTCCGCCGTGTCCGGGAGCAACGCCACAAGCTGGTCCAACAGATTCTGCGCCCGCCACACGAACATGCCGGCGTTCCACCAGTACTCGCCGCTGTCCACGTATCTCTGCGCCAGTTCGTGGTTCGGTTTCTCCTTGAATCCGGCGAGGACGTGGACGCCGTCGAAGCCGTCGAGTGCCTCGGCCCGGTGCAGGTAGCCGTATCCCGTGTGGGGCGAGGTGGGCAGGACACCGAGTGTGACGAGCACCTCAGGATGCGCATCCACCACATCGAAGGCACGCTTCAGGCTGCGTTGGAACACATCCACCGGATCGATGATCTGGTCCGCAGTCACCATCGCGACCACGGCGTCGGGGTCGCGCTCCGTCAGGACACCGGCGGACCAGGCGACGGCGTTCAGCGAGTCGCGGCCCACTGGTTCACCCAGGATGTTGTCCTGCGGCAACTCGGGAATCTGCTCCGCGACCACATCGGCATAGGCCCGGGACGTGCACGTCAGGATCTGTGCATCAGGCACCATGCCCGCCACACGTTCATAGGCCAGCCGCAACAGGCTCTTGCCCCCGAAGATCTCCAGGAGCTGCTTCGGTGTCCCCTGTCGGGAGAGCGGCCACAACCGGGTGCCGGACCCACCAGCCATGATGACGACATATCTCATGGCAGACACCGTATCCCCGGCGGTTCCGCCGAGGTGGCAGGGGCCGTGGAAGCGCTCGACTGTCGGTCGCGATCCCTATGATCATTGGATGGCCATCTCCGCACTTCGTCGCAGAGTCGACGCGCTCCCCTCACAGCCCTTCTTCACACATTATGGGCAACAGGCCCGCATCGAACTCTCCGCCGTGACGTTCGCGAACTGGGTGGACAAAACGGCCAATATGCTCGAGGACTTGGGGGTTGACGCCGGCGAAACGGTTCAGCTTGATCTGGCCCGCTCGCATCCGGGCCACTGGGTCACGATGGTGTGGGTGGCGGCCTGCTGGCAGCGAGGCTGCACCGTATCGATGGAGGAGGATCCGGCGGCAGTTCTGGTGGTGGCGGGGCCGGAGGCGGTCCCGGACGGTAGGTTGACGGTGGCCTGCTCGCTGCATCCACTCGGCGTGGGCTTCGCCTCGGCCCCGGAGGGTTGCACGGACTACGCCGAGGTCCTGTCGCAGCCGGATGATCACGTTGCCGAACCGTATGATCCCGACGCCGTGGCGTTGGCGCCGGACATCACGTTCCACATGCTTCGAGTGGTGCCGCCGCGAGCTGAACGTCTTCTGGTGACCGACCCGATGCCTGGGTGGAAAAGTGTTCAGGAGCTGCTCGTGGCGCCGCTGCTGGGTGGAGGCTCCACAGTTGTTGTCATCGACTCGGACCCGGACACCGTCGAGGGGGTGAGGCAGCAGGAGCGCGTCGATCTCGGGTGACCCTTCGGTGCCCGGCTGTTGCACCACGTCCGGACACGCAGCAATCAGTGCCCGCCGCGGAAATATACGCCCTCGTCGTCAGTGGATGCGGCATGTCTGGTCGGTGTGAAACATTCCGTCAGCCCTCCGGGGTGCCACGGATGAACCCCGCCCCCCAACAGACGTGCATGACGATGAGCACGAGAGGGAACCATAGCCGCGCGGCTGGTGGCAGGCTACGCATGGCTGCAGTGGCTCCCAGAAGGAAGACAATGTAGGCGGTCGGAGCCAGCAGGAGGCTGCTGAACAGCCTGCTGCGCACCGCCAGCCCCAACAGACCACCCACCGACCCGATGGCGAGCCCGGTCACCGCGATCGGCGGTGCGAGATAGCGCAGCGACCATGTCTCCGGATGGCGCCTCATCACCTCGCGCCGCCAACGCCCTGTCAGGAAGAACTGGCGGGCCAACGAGCGGATGGAGGACCGGGGCCGGTAGATCACGCGCAGGTCCGGGGTGAACCAGACGACGTGTCCGGCAAGGCGCAACCTGTGGTTCAGCTCCCAGTCCTGGGCGCGATGAAGGGTTTCGTCGAAGCCACCCACCGAAGCGAGTGCGTCGCGCCTGAACACCCCAAGGAAAACGGTTTGTGCTGGACCTGCCAGGGTGGAGGCCAGGTGGAAACCTCCCCCACCCAATCCCACGCGCGAGTTGTAGGCAGTCGCGATGGCCTGCTCCAGTGGGGTGTGGCCCTGCGCGTCCATGAGCCCACCCACGTTGGCGGCGCCCGTGCTCTCGAGGATGTCGACGGCGTGCAGGATGTAGCCGGGATTCAGCTCGCCATGACCGTCGACGCGGACGATGATGTCGTGCCGCGCCGTGGCGATGGCGATGTTGAGTCCGGCAGGGGTGACACCGGTGGGGTTGTCCACCACCACGATTCGCGAATCGGCGGCAGCGAGAGCATCTGCCACAGCATGAGTTCCGTCCACGCTGGGGCCAACGCTCAGTACGACTTCCAACTCACCGGGATAGTGCTGATCCAGCACACGTTCCACGGCCGCGCGCAGATGCCGTTCCTCGTTGCGAATGGGCATGACGACGCTCACACTCGGATGATCTGACACCCACGGCTCCTCTGAAGAATCAATGATTTTGACAACCTAGGGTAGCGCTGATCAATGCTGTTCTCGGCGAGGACGTGGCGGGCGGGATGAGATGGTGTCCCTACATCTGGTGCGTGTACTGGATGTCCATACCCAGATGTAGGGGCGCCAGATCGCCCGGTCCGGTGCGCCGCAGCCAGGACATGATTGATCAGTGGTTCCCTAGCCGACGGAGCAGATGGGAGGTGCGTCTGAGCTTTCGACAGCACTCTCGTCATCGGGTGTTCCCGCGTCGTCTTCAGTACTTGCAGACGTCGAACTCGGGGTCCCGGCGACATCCGCGGACTCCTCCGGCTCCATCGCATCTGCGGAAGGCGAAGAGATCTGCGGCGACGCGGAATCGGCCGGCACCGTCTCCGGTTGCTCCTTGTCCAGGGTTTCAGATGCTGCGATGCTGCGAGCGACGGTGGATCGGATGAGCGGCAGGTCCGGCTCGGCCGTCAGGATGAGGGGCGGGGCGAAGTCCACGGTTTGCAGGTCAAGCGACTTCGCACGCAGCGCCAGATCCGTCAGCTCGGCCACATGACCTGCGCCGACGTCGGTGGTCACGACGTTCCTACCAGCCTCGGAGAGTTCGACGAACCGGGTCGCGACGACGGAGGGGTCCAGCTGTTTCGCCATGGCCGACATGACGCATTTCTGCCGCGCCATGCGTTCATAGTCGCTGGAACCGTGACGGGACCGTGCCAACCACAACGCGTCATGTCCGTCCAGATGTACGCCTTCGCCCGCCTTCACGTAGCCGGAGACGGGGCTACCTCCTCCGCCGATGGGAACATCGCGGGCAACATTGACAGTGATACCGCCCATCGCGTCGATGAGGGCTTCGAAGCCAGCCATATCCACCATCGCGTGGTAGTTGATGTCCAATCCCAGTAGTTCGGAGACAACCTCACGCGTAGCTGCCAACCCGGCGTCCTCGCCCGGATACAGATCTGCGTGCTCCTCGCCCAGGGTGAAGACGCCATTGAGCATGCACGCATCGTCCTCGCAGCGAAATCCGTCGGGATAGAGGGAATGCAGGGGTGAGTCCGCAGGAAAGGGTGCGCCCTGGAGGTTGCGTGGCAACCCGAAGACGACGGTGCGTCCGGTCTTTACGTCCACGGAGGCGACGTTGATGGAGTCTGGACGAATGCCCACACGCTCCGACGCGGCGTCGACTCCGAGCAGCAGCACGTTGTACCGGCCCGCGTTGTCACGGCTGTCGCCGCCCCCACGAAGCACCAGGGAGAGATTGTCTGCAGCTGTCAACGCGTTGGCGGCGACGCTGGTCGAGAAGCCCGCTGTCGACAGGAGCACAAGACAGGCCACGGTGAGGGACAGTTTGGCCGCCCTGGGCAGCCGAGTGGGGCGGGCCAGACGCCATGCATCGAGGAGCAGCAGGGCCCAACCCGTGAAGAAGGCCCAGGCGCCCAACTTGAGCGCGGCGATCACACCGCCGTTGAGGAGTAGAGCCATGGTGGGGCCACGCAGAAGAAACAGCCCCAGCGCAAGCAGCAGCACGAGCAGCCATGTTCCCGCCCAGACACGCATGGCCAGACGTCCCACTCTCCGCTGACCCGCAACGTATTGCGCAGAGCCGGGCACCACCGCCGACATCACCACCAACCCCACAGCACGACGCGTACGCAGACCGCGATCTTTCGTCGTTCGATGTGCATTCATGCGGGTCACTCCTGAGTTCTGGGGGGTCTGAACAGATTGCCCTCCGAAGTAGTCGCCGCCGATTCGGCGCGCCGACATCTGCGAAATTTCTACGAGCTAGCGCGACCCGAGACCACCAACGCCTGCCACAGAAGGGGGAAAAAGCTCACGTCACGGGTACTCTTGACCGGCTGACCTGAGGAGGCACATGACAAACGGACGCCGCGACGATGACCTGGAATGGCTCTACCGACGCGAGGAGGACCCAGCCGAGCAGACTCGCGTGCTCTCGGCAGATGAAGCGGCGGCGCTGCACGCCAGGCCCGCGGCTCGGCGCCCGCAGACACCGCCGCCCCCGCCGCCGCCACGTGCCCAGCAGCCACCCGCGTCCGCGGAGCGTCGCGCTGCAGCACCGCCCCCTCGCTCCCGTCGGCGCCCCAAGAAGCATCCATTGCGCAGGACGCTGCTCCTACTGGTGCTCGCCTGGGTCCTCTTCATGGTGGCCACGCCAGCCTTCGCTCTGTTGCGTGGCACCGTCGTGGAAACGACGCCCGCGGGTGAGCGCCCGGCTGAACAACCCGGCCGTACCATCCTTCTCGTCGGTTCCGACGCCCGTGAGGACATGACCGCCGAGGAACGATCCAGGCTCGGAACCGGCAGCACCGAGGGTCGACGCACCGACACAATGTTGCTGCTGTATGTGCCGCCGTCGGGTAATTCGGCTCTGGTGTCGTTACCGCGCGATTCCCTGGTGTCGGTGCCCGGCCACGGTAGGAACAAACTGAACGCCGCATACGCCCTCGGGGGCGCTCCTCTGCTTGTGGAGTCGGTTGAGCAGAACACTGGTGTGCGCGTGGACGGCTACATGGAGATCGGCTTCACCGGGCTGGTCGATGTCGTTGACGCCGTGGGCGGCATCGAGGTGTGTCCGGAATCCGCAATGAACGACGAAGACGCGCACATCAACATTCCCGCCGGTTGCCAGGAGGTCGACGGCGTGACCGCGCTTGGCTACGTGCGGGCACGGAAATCGGATTCGCGTGGGGATCTTGGGCGTATCGAACGTCAGCGCGAGGTCATTGCCACGGTCATGAAGAAGGCTGTCAGTCCTGCCAGCTTCCTCAATCCGGTGAGGTACTGGAAGCTCAACATGGCTGCCGCACGCTCGGTTGCCCGGGGAGAGGACACGGGTGTGAGGGCAATGGCGTCCATGGGTTCGGGGCTGTTCCAGACCGCGACCGGGGCAGGCCTCAGCCTCACGGTGCCCGTCGCAAATGCGGACTACAGCAGCAGCGTCGGCTCAGTCGTCCTGTGGGATGAGAATGCGAGTCAGGAGATGTTCGCCGCGATGGCGACTGGTGACGTCGAGACGTTGGAGAAGTTCCAGGGCTGAGGAACGGCCCGGGAGTCACTCCGCCACTCTCCGACGATCATCGAGAGCATCAGGTTCGGTGAGCCGCCGCCCGCACGACTTCACCCTTGGCATGGGCCGCATCCCTGAGGGCAGCTTGGAACGTCACCATCTTGTCTCGCAGCGCCTCATCGGAGGCGCCAAGGATGCGAACCGCCAGCAGCCCGGCGTTGTGGGCGTTGTCGATGGCGACGGTGGCCACCGGAACCCCGGCCGGCATCTGGACGATGGACAGTAGGGAATCCAGTCCGTCCAGCTTCTTCAACGCGACGGGTACGCCGATGACGGGCAGCGGCGTCAGAGCGGCGAGCATGCCCGGCAGGTGGGCCGCTCCCCCGGCGCCGGCGATGATGACTTTGAGGCCTCGTCCACGGGCCGCCTGACCGAAGTCCACCATTTCCTGCGGCATGCGGTGGGCGGAGACGACGTCAGCCTCGAAGGGCACGTCGAATTCGGAGAGCGCATGCGCGGCTGCTTCCATGATGGGCCAATCAGAATCGGAGCCCATCACGATTGACACGAGCGGTTCAGGCATTGGGATCCCCCATCAGATAGCGGGCGGCATGGCGGGCGCGACGCAGGGCCATATCGAGGTCATTGTCGCAGGCCGTGACGTGGCCCACTTTGCGCCCCACGCGCACTTCCTTGCCGTACAGGTGGACGCGGATGGCGCGGTCGCGGGCGAAGACGTGCTGGAGTGCGCCGGTCGGGTCGGGTTCTGCACCACCGAGCACGTTGGTCATGACCACGTGGGGGGCCCGGAGATCGGGAGCTCCCAGGGGAAGGTCGAGGATTGCTCGCAGGTGGTTCTCGAACTGGCTGGTGAGGGCGCCGTCGATGCTCCAGTGGCCGGTGTTGTGTGGGCGCATGGCCAATTCGTTGACCACCACCCGCCCGTCGGCCGCAGCCATGAGCTCCACGGCCAGTAGGCCCACCACCTCCAACTCACCGGCGATGCGCAGTGCCATCGCCTGCAAATCGGCGGCCTCCTGCTCGCCCAGACCGGGTGCCGGAGTGATGGTCTCGACGCACACCCCGTCGATCTGGGTGGTCTCGCTGACGGGATAGGCGACAGCCTGTCCCGAGGGGCTGCGGACGACGATGGCGGAGAGCTCTCGCGTGAAGTCGATGAACTCCTCGGCCACGATGAGCACCTCCTCACCCGCGGAAACCTCCGGCTTCTCGTCGAAGGGTTCAGTGGCCCGGCCCGGATCGTCCAGCTTCCAGACGCCTTTGCCGTCGTAGCCACCACGGGAGGTCTTGGCGATGATGGGCCAACCAATGTCCTCACCGAAGGCAATCAGCTCGTCGGGTGTCCGGCACACGGAAAATCGTGGGCATGGGACATCCATGGCGGAGAGCCGTTCCCGCATCAGGGCCTTGTCCTGGGCGTGGGACAGGGCATCGGGCCCGGGGCGCACCTCGACGACATCAGCCAGCTGACGGAGATACTTGGTGGGAACGTGTTCGTGATCGAAGGTCAGGACGTCGACCTCCTCGGCGAAGCCCCGCAACACGTCCAGCTGCGAATGGTCCCCCACTGTTGTGTTGGCGATGACCTGGGCTGCGGAGGACTCCGGCGTCTCGGAGAGCAGGTGGACGTCGATGCCGAGGCTGATAGCGGCTTGGTGCATCATGCGGGCCAGTTGCCCACCCCCGACAATTCCGACTCTGTAGCGACGATCCACGTCGTTCAGCGTATCGGCTACCAGTCGCCGTCCTCGATCCATCCGGCGTCGAAACGGCAGTCATCACGCTGGTAGAGCAGATTGTTGATCGTCACGTGCACGTGCTCCACGCGGGGCAGGTCACGCAGAGCCAGTGGTTGGCCTGCTGCGGTCTCCAGAACGAGCGTGCCACAGCCGAGCATTCGGTCGGTGAGGCTGCGGTGGTAATTGACGTTGTTGATGCGACGCAGCGGCAGGTCGTGGCCGGTTTTGTTGAGGATTCCGCGACGCGTGATGATCCGCCGGTCCGTCACCGAATAAGTGGTGGTCAACCACCGCAGGAAGGGAAACAGCACCAGCCACAGCACCAGGATCACGAACAGTGTCACCACCGCCCATGGCCCCCACGGCGGGGAACTCTCCGGCAGCAGGGCGATGCCCGCACCGAGAGCGGCTCCCAGCAGAACCATCGCCACGGCGGGCCAGATGAGGGCCTTACCGTGCGTGCGCATGTGGAGAATGACTCGTTCACCCTCACCCAGCGTCTTCCTGCTGATGGCCATGGCCAGAAGTCTTGCACGGGATACGGGGAGTCGCTGGTACGCCGCACGGGCAGGAAGTCAGTGCATGCTGGCGTGGACCACGTCACCAACGGCGAAGGTCTGGAGGCCCCGGTCCGTGGAAACCTGGAGCCGGCCGAACTCATCAACGCCGTGGCCGCGTCCCCGGACCACCACATCGGGTGCCACGGTGACGCTCAGCTGTGCTCCCACCGAGCTGCAGCGAGCGCAATACTCGGACACCAGGGATCCCGATCCCTGCCAGAGGCTGTAGTACCGCTCCATGTGGCGCAGGAATCCTGCAATGATTTGATCGCGGTCGACGGGAAAGCCCTCGATTGACAGCGACGTGGCCGTCGGCACCGGTAGATCCTCCGGTCGCAGTTCCAGATTCAGGCCCACACCCACCACAGCACGCGCGCCGGTGGGGTGTTCCACGCGCTCAGACAGAATGCCACACACTTTCCCACCGCCGATCAGGACGTCGTTGGGCCACTTCAGCTGGACCAGCGGGGGATCCGGTGCGATCTCGGCCAATGCGGAGGCCATCGCCATGCCTGTCAGTAGCGAAAGCCAGCCCCAGCGCGGGAACTCCGGCACCGGCTGCAGCAGCATGGAGATGGAGATCGAAGAGCCCTGCGGGCTCGCCCACGAGCGGTCCAGGCGGCCACGCCCGGCGGTTTGCTCACCGGCCACCAGAACTTTTCCCGCGGGCTCCCCGGCACGAGCCCAATTGGCCACATCCACATTGGTGGACCCCGTCGAGGCGACGACGTCGATGACCGTCCACATGGAGCGATCCCCCAGCAGTCGACGGAGGCAGTGGGGATCAGGCAGCACAGCGTTCACCTGTCACAGGTTACTGGCGGAGAAAGGGGTCTTCCGCGCACCGGCTGAAGGAAGTCTGAGTGGGCGCTAGGGTGACGCCCATGGAGATCGACATCCACACCACTGCCGGAAAACTCGCTGACCTCGGCCGCCGTATGGACGAAGCCGTCCATGCCGGATCTGCCGAGGCGGTGGAAAAGCAGCATGCCAAGGGCAAGATGACCGCTCGGGAGCGAGTCTTCGCCCTGTTGGACGAGGGCACCTTTGCCGAGTTCGACGAGTTTGCCCGTCACCGCTCCACCAGCTTCGGCATGCAGGCCAAACGTCCCTACGGCGACGGCGTCGTCACCGGAACCGGTGCCATCCATGGCCGTCCCGTATGTATTTTCAGCCAGGACGTCACTGTCTTCGGCGGTGCGCTGGGGCAGGTGTACGGCGAGAAGATCGTGAAGATCATCGATTTCGCCATGAAGACTGGCGTGCCGCTCATCGGCATCAACGAGGGCGGCGGCGCCCGCATCCAGGAAGGTGTTGTCTCGCTCGCCCTGTACGGCGAAATTTTCCGACGCAATACCCGCGCCTCCGGCGTGATTCCCCAGATTTCTCTGGTCATGGGCGCCGCAGCCGGCGGACATGTGTACTCCCCCGCCCTGACTGATTTCGTGATCATGGTGGACAAGACATCGCAGATGTTCATCACCGGCCCCGAGGTCATCAAAGCCGTCACGGGCGCGGATGTCACGATGGAGGAATTGGGCGGCGGACGGACGCACAGCACCAAGTCCGGCAACTCCCACTACCTCGCCGCCGATGAACCCGACGCGCTGGAGTACGTGCGCGACCTGCTGACCTATCTTCCGCAGAACAACCTGGAGGATCCGCCCGTCTACGATGAGGATGAGGTGGATCTCACGATCACGGACCACGATCGCTTCCTCGACACCCTCATTCCGGACTCTGCGAACCAGCCCTATGACGTACGCGAGATCATCCGCAACGTCCTGGACGACGATGAGTTCCTCGAAGTCTCAGAGCTGTTCGCCGGCAACGTCATCACCGGCTACGGCCGGATTGAGGGGCGCTCCATTGGGATCGTCGCCAATCAGCCCCTGGTCCTGGCAGGGTGTCTGGACATTGATGCCTCGGAGAAGGCGGCCCGCTTCGTGCGAACCTGCGACGCCTTCAACATTCCCGTGCTGACATTCGTCGATGTCCCCGGGTTCCTGCCGGGCGTCGATCAGGAGCACCAGGGGATTATTCGTCGGGGAGCCAAGCTGCTGTATGCCTACTCAGAGGCCACTGTTCCCCTGCTCACGGTCACCATTCGCAAGTCCTACGGCGGCGCACACCTGGTGATGGGCTCCAAACAGTTGGGCGCCGACATCAACTTCGCATGGCCCACCGCCCAGGTGGCCGTCATGGGCGCGCAGGGCGCCGTCAACATTTTGCATCGAAAGGCGCTCGCCACCGCCGAGAACCCCGACGAGCTGCGTCAACAACTCATCACCGAATATGACGACGAGCTCGCCAACCCGTACGTGGCCGCGGATCGGGGCTACGTTGATCAGATCATCTACCCGCACGAGACCCGGGCCCAGGTCATCCGCGCCCTGCGTCTGCTCCGCACCAAGAGGGAGCAGCTGCCACCCAAGAAGCATGGGAACATCCCGCTGTGAGCCCCGACGAGCCCATCACTGAGGAGTCGCTTCCGTACGAAGCGCCTCTGTACTCCGTCGCCACCGGGCAAGCCACTGACGACGAACTTGCTGCGTTGTTCGCCGTGTTGCAGGCGCGTTCTGTTGCCGACACGTTGAAGGCCGGCACTGACCGTCCGTTGGCCGGTGGCTGGAAGTCCTACTATCGCATCATCCGCCAGCCCGCCGCTCCCGGCCGGGAGGCCTGGCGCACCTCCATCAGATTCTGAGAAGGACTCCAGCGCACCCATGGCACATCGTCTGATCCTGGCCTCAGCATCCCCTGCCCGTCTCTCTTCACTGCGCAACGCAGGCCTGGATCCCGAGGTCATCGTCTCCGGGATCGATGAGGACACCATCCACGATGACCGACCAGATCTGCTGGCCCGGGCCCTGGCCGAGGCCAAGGGTTCTGCTGTTCTGGAGAGGGTCGAGGGCGACGTCGTCCTCGTGGCCTGCGATTCATTGCTGGAGTTCGAGGGCCGCGCCTATGGCAAGCCGGGAACCCCCGAGCAGGCCGTGGCTCACTGGTGCCGCATCCGCGGCGGGCAGGGCGTGCTGCACACCGGGCATTTCGTGGTGGTACGCCATGGTGATCGCGAGGTGAGACAGTCACGCATCGCCAGCACGGTGGTGAAATTCGGGGATCTCACGGATGAGGAGATCGAGGCCTACGTCGCAACCGGCGAACCGCTGGTGGTGGCAGGTGGTTTCACCATCGACGGTTTCGGTGGCGCCTTCATCACGGCCGTTGAGGGGGATCCGCACAACGTGATCGGCATCTCGCTGCCCCTGCTACGGCAGATGGTTCTGGATCTGGGAGTCCCATGGCAGTCGCTGTGGAGACCCGGTCTCATCAAAAGGCTCTGAGAACACCCCCACGGAGCGGGTGTTGAGCACACAGTGCGTGGGGCACCGCAGATATCGCCAGCCCACCACCGCAGTCATGTGTCGTGCTCTGCTCACCAACAGTTCCGTGAACTTGCCGGTGCCGGCACCGAGGTCCAGGGCGGTCTCCACGACGTCCGGCGCCACCATGTCCAGTGCCTCGACGGGAAACCCAGGACGATACAGGTCATAGTCCTGCCCGATTCCCTGAAAACTGTTGGCGAGGGCACTCAGATTCACCATGGCGACACTGTAGTGGGAGCGGAACTCGGAGGAGCCGCACCGTTCAGGGGATCGCCGCCCAGAGATCGTGGCAGAAGGCATCGAGTCCCGCGTCAAACATCTCCCTTCTTCAGCGCATCGGCCAAGTACTCCGCCTGCCGGATTGCGAGTGCGACGATCGTCAGTGTCGGGTTCGCGGCGGCGCCCGTTGTGAACTGGGAGCCGTCGGAGATGAAGAGGTTGGGCACGTCATGCGCCCGGCCCCACTTGTCGACCACACCGTCCTCCGGCCGCTCACTCATCCGGCAGGTTCCGAGGTTGTGGGTGGAGGGGTAGGGCGGTGTGCGGTGACTGGAGACGGAGCCCACGGCGCCGTACAGCTTCTCCGCCGCCTGGTAGGCATGCTCGCGCATGGACACGTCGTTGGTGTGGTCGTCGAAGTGCACGTCGGCCACGGGAAGGCCGTGCTGATCCATGACGGTGGGGTTCAGCGTCACAGCATTGGTCTCCTGTGGCATGTCCTCACCCACCAGCCAGCAGCCGGCGGTGTTCTCGTAACCGTCCAACAGTCTGGTGAAGTCGGGACCCCACGCCCCGGGTTCGACAAAGCTCGCCATGAACGCCGGGCCCAGGGAGATCGTCTGGATGTAGTAGCCGCCCGCAAATCCGCGCGCCGGATTGTGCACCGATTCATCCGAGACACATCCGGCCATCGTCTCGCCGCGGTACATGCGCACTGGCTTGTCGAACTGCGCGTACACGCTGCCGGTTGTGTGTCGCATGTAGTTGCGCCCCACCTGGCCGGAGGAGTTCGCGAGCCCGTCGGGAAACATCGACGATGAACTCAGGTGCAGCAGGCGGGGCGTCTCGATCGAGTTGCCCGCCACACACACGACCTTGGCGGCCTGGCGGTGCAGGTTGCCCTCGGCGTCGAGGTAAATCACGGCGTCCACCGTGCCGTCGCGTCCGTGCATGATCTGCGCGACATGGGAGTCGGGCCGCAGATCCAGTAGACCTGTCTCCAGTGCGCGCGGAATCTCACGGACCATCGTGGACCATTTGGAGCGGTTCTTGTCGCCCTGGAAGTTGAAGCCGTCCTGGATCGAGGCCGGGCGGCCGTCGTAGGGTGCGGCGTTGGTGGCGTAGGGTCCGGTCGCGTAGTGCCGGTAGCCGAGCTTCTCGGCACCCGCCGCCAGGACCTTGTAATTGTTGTTGGCCGGCAGCGGTGGTCGGCCGCCGCGATGGGTGGATCCCATCGCATCCTCGGCGCGCTTGTAATACGGCTCCAGATCCTTCAACGAGATCGGCCAGTCCAGCAAGTTGGTGCCGTCGATGCGGCCGTATGTGCTGCGGGCTTTGAACTCGTGCCCCTTGAAGCGTGGGGTGGCGCCGGACCAGTGCGTGGTGGTGCCGCCCACGGCCTTGACGATCCATGCCGGCAGGTTCGGGAAGTCCAGGGCGATGCGCCAGGAACCCGACGTGGTCCGGGGATCAGTCCACGCCATCTGGTTGAAGGCCTCCCATTCGAGGTTCATGTAGTCCTCGTTGCGCAGGTAGGGACCCGCCTCGAGGACCACGCACTCGATGCCCTGCTTCGTCAGCTCGTACGCCAGCGTGCCCCCACCGGCCCCCGAGCCGATGATGACGACGGTCTCAGTGTCATGGTCGATGGTGCTCATGCGTTCTTCCTTCCGGTTCCGATGCGGCTTGAGCGAGCGCTGGCCTGGCCTGCCGGGACAGCCGCCCCCTGTGTGCTGTCTGTGGTGGCGAAGCTCGGGAGGTCAGAGACAACCTGCTCCAACGGCTCCTCCTCGTACTCCTCGACGCGAGGCTCGGGCAGCCAGTTCAGGTCGTCGAAGCCACGCTCGATGTAGCCACCCTTATCGAAGGAGGGGCCCTCGTATCCGAGCACCTGCCAGACCTCTTCATCCTCGTAGAGGTTCACGACCACGGTCTGGCGTATGAAGCCAAAGAAGGTGGTGTTCTGGACACGCAGGAGCACCATGTGGGCCTCCTGCGGAGTCAGCTCGTGGAAGCGGTTGCTGGTGAGACCCTGCAAAGAGTCCAGGCCCTGCGCGAGCTTCACCCTCATCCACGTGCTGTCATTTGCTCGATTCTCCACGGTTGCTGCCGCTCGTTCGTATGCGGAGTCGGGCACACCTCCGTGCGGGAACACTGCCTTGATGAGCGCGATCAGGGTGCGTGTGCTCTCTTGTGTTCCTTCGACGTCGTTGACTTTCTCGCCACTCTGCGATGAGTTCATGACATCTCCTTTCCGCAGCATTGTGAGCCGATGAGACTCATCACAATGTAGGCAGGACACGCGGAGGTGGCAATGGTGGTTATCGCCGGGTGAGAAGCACCCGATGTCGAGTTGGACGCATCCGTGTCAGGAGTGATGTCCACCCAACCGGTAGGCACGACCAGCACGGGATGCGCAGGCTCGCACCCGTTCCTCGACGTGGCGGGTTCCACCGGAATAGGCGGCAACGGGCGCGGACACCGCGACGGAGCCGATGAGCGTGCCGTCCTCGGTCTTGATGGCCGCGGCAAGACAGTCGGTTCCCATCTGGAACTCCTGGTGCTCCCATGCGATGCCACGGTGTGCGATCTCATCCAGTTGGCTGCAAAGTGTTTCAGGATCCGTGATGGTGCGAGGAGTATGGGCTCGCAGCTCCGCGTCGAAGAGGTACGCGTCTCGTCCTTCGATCGTCAGCGTCCCGAGACCCATCTTGCCGAAGGCCGTGGCGTGGGGGCTTTCGTGGAAGCCGAAGCCCATGGGGCTCAGCCTCGGGAACTGGGGAGAATCTGCCACGAAGGTGACCACGAAGTCGGTGCCGCGATGGATCGCCAGGTAGGCCGCCATCCCGAGCTCCCGGTGCAGGGCGGAAACTTCGTCTCGGACCGCGTGCGGAATTGCGAGGTCCTGGTGGAGCCCCACCGCGAGGCGATGCAGCCGGTAACCGAGCGCGAAGCGCTTCTCCGTCTTCAGGTGCACGAAGTACTCGGCGCGGATCAACTCCTGGGCGATCCGGTACACCGTGGGGAGCGGTATTGCGGTGGCATCGGCGATGGTGCGAGCGGTGCTGCTGCCGTGTTCCGCTACGTATTCCAGTACTTCGAAGGCGCGCGCGACGTGACCGGTAGTGACACTTTCTCCCCGCTCACGGCCCACGTGCACTCCTCCCCTTCCATGGTTGACCACCATTGTGCAACAGCGGGGTTTCTTGCATCGCGAGAAGCACACTTCCCGTACTGCAGGGAACCGGGCAAGCTGGGTCCACATCGTTCTCAGAAGAAGGAGCCTCACCATGATCCTCATCAACGTCAAATTCCCCGTGAAACCAGAGATCGCTGACCAATGGCCCGAGCTGTCCAGGGAGTTCACCGAGGCGACCCTGGCTGAGCCCGGCAACCTGTGGTTCGAGTGGTCGCGCAGTATCAAGGAGCCCAATACCTACGTACTGATCGAGGCGTTCACCGATGACGGGGCCGAACCGCACGTGAAATCCGAGCATTTCAGCAAGATGCAGAAGGAGTTCCCTCAATATCTGACCGCGACCCCGCTGATCGTCTCCCACCAGGTGGAGGGCGACGGATGGGCACCGATGGGTGAGGTGACCGTCGACTGAGAGACGCGTCGGGCACTCGTTGTGGCATGAACCATCGCTGCTGTGTATACGCTCCGACAAGCGTCGGACGGAACAAGCACCCTCCAAGAGGACCCTTGGCCCCCCTGCCCCCTACGGTGGGGGGTATCTCATCCAGCAGTCCCGTCCCACTACGTTCTCGTCGAGATCCGGACAGAGTCAGACGAGAATGAGGCGGGCCTCCCACAGAAGGACAGCCATGAACCACCTCAATGGGTCAATTCCCCCGGCCAGCCGAAATCGGAGCGTGTACAGAGCAACGATCGCTGCGATGGCCGTTGGTCTTGCCGTCGGCATCTCAGCCTGCGGTACCGCCGACACCATCGAACCGGCCGAAGGAGACAACGTCGAGACTTCGGCGCCGGTGACCACTGAAACCTCCGTGGCTGCGACGGAACCCGAGGAAAGCTCCGACACCGGATCAGCCATGGCTATGGCAAATCTTGCAGACGTTGATGGTAATTCCGTGGGCGAGGTGACTTTCACCGAGAAGGATGGTTCCCTGCTGGTGTCTGTTGCAGTCACAGGATTGGACGCGGGCTTCTACGGCTTCCACGTCCATCAGATCGGCGAGTGCGAGCCCGACAGCGCAGCGCCGGATGATCCCAGCGACACTGGTGCATTCAAGTCCTCCGGTGGTCACATCCCAGGGCAGGAGGATGCCGTGCATCCGAACCATGCGGGAGACCTTCCCACGCTGCTGGTGGGCGAGGACGGCGCCGCAACCATGGACGTCGCCACGGACCGGCTCGACGAGTCACTCCTGATGGATGACGACGGTTCAGCGGTCGTGATCCACTCCAAGCCGGACAACTTCGCCAACATTCCGGAGCGGTACTCAGCCGAAGGGCCGGACGAGGACACCACCGGCGCCGGTGACGCGGGAGAACGTCTGGCCTGCGGTGTGGTGGAGGGCTGACGCCACCACCGTCCTTTCAGGACCGTCGTGACGTGTGCCAGTCCGTGTGGAGCTGCTGCGATTCGTAGGCCACCAATGCACCGCACTCCTGACACACAGGCATCGATCCTGCCCGTTCGTTGCGCTTGAACTGTGCTTGGAGCTGGGGACGCTCGAGGCCGAGGTACCGGAGGATCGACTGCATGGGAGCAGGGTAGTCGTCGAGCGCCAGCCAGTCACGTGATTCTTACTGCTCAACAACATTGACGAGTATCTCCAACCCGATGAGGTCATCCGGGTTCCGAGTGATCAGGGGCGGACCCTTGGCCAACGCAACAGCGGCTGTCGTGACTTCAAGTCAGTCCGTCGCCACGGGATCAGTGACCATCAGTCCCAGTTGTTCAGCCACTGTTTTCATCGTGGTGTCGTGGCGTGCTCTCCGCGCATCTCATCAAGCAGCGCCTCGACCTCAGTGTCGGTGTACACCCGCCCAGTTGGGGAGCTCGGCCACGGCGCTGGCCTCGAAGCGGGGGGCACGTAGCGTCCCTCACGTTCGAGGCGGGCCAACACTTGACGCGGGCCCTCCCCGTGCGACGGAAGCCAGATCCATCCCTCTCTGCGGGCGATCGTCCGCAGATCAGGTGGGGGTCCAACGCAGCCGAGAGCCACCTCTCGGGCCGTCAGCGCAGCGAGCACTGCGTCAAGCGCATTGTCGTCGGCAGCGCACGCTTCCTGATGCCCATTCCAGTCCAACCAGGGCAGACGCTCCACCAGTGCGGCGACGAGCTCCGAGCGCAGCCGGAGGTTCTTTGTTCCCTTGTAGCCGCGATACGGGAGCGACCAGCATTTCAGCGTGGCTGCCGGGTACACCTCGCACACCCTCCCCGAGCCGTCACGGGCAACATCGATCCCCATCTCGCGCAGGCCTGCCTCGATCCCTGCCCAGCGGAAGGCCGGATGAGCAATCCGGTCAGTGGAAACACTCAACGGCGTCAGCCCGGTGCGTCGGTGCACCGCGAGATCCGTCGTGCGCATCGCAAGACGCCGGCGCCACTAACCCCCGGTGGAAGCAGGAGCGGGTTGACTCCCTTCCTCGTGAGCTCTCATCAACTCGATGAACGGCTCCGGCCAGCCAAAGGGAACATCAACTCCGGCCCGTTCGGCATCACGTACAGCCTCGATGACTTCGTCGTCGTCAGCACCGACTCGAGCTTCCTCCACGACCAGCCGCTCGCCGTCGTGCAAGAGGGCGATCCCGGTGCGTTTGGGATCGGCGGCCAGATCAATACCGACGAACCGTCCGGTACTCGCTTCAGCCACACTGAGCTCCCGTCAAAAACCCGCCACTTCCAGACATCGACCTTACCGACGATTCTCATGGCGTGAACGCACAGGTCACCCACGAGTGCGACGCACATCCCTGCATCGGTATCGAGCGGACGTTGCGGCAGACTGGTGGCGTGGATGACCTGTACGTACCGCCGGGCCCCGGCGCACCCCATGGCCTCATCGTTCCAAACGACGAGTTGGTCGAGCAGTTCTCCCGCGCCTCCGGTCCCGGCGGCCAGGGCGTCAACACCACGGACTCGCGAGTGCAACTCAGCATCGATCTGGGCACGACCACGGCATTGACCGAGGACCAGCGCGAACGCGTTCTTCGCCGCCTCACGGACCGCGTCTCGGGGACGGTGCTC
This sequence comes from uncultured Arachnia sp., assembly GCA_947493705.1. Classification (GTDB taxonomy): domain Bacteria; phylum Actinomycetota; class Actinomycetes; order Propionibacteriales; family Propionibacteriaceae; genus Arachnia. The sequence continues at coordinate 158,272 of CANLSH010000004.1, forward strand.
ACCATCAGCGCCTCCGAACACCGCTCCCAACGACAGAACCGCAACGCCGCACGCCAGCGTCTCGCCACGCTCCTGAGAGACGCAGTGGTCCCGCCTGTGATTCGACGACCAACCCGTCCCACGCGGGGTTCGATGCGTCGACGACTTGAAGGGAAACGCAGACGCTCCGAGATCAAGCGCCACCGTAAGCCTCCGAAGCCTGACTGACCCGCCCATGGTAGCTTTCCCTCCATCCAGCCGCGGGCCACATCGCGCAGCCACGAGCATCGTCCTGAGCGTCACGTAGCGTCCCACGGGTTGACCACCTCAACTGACGTGCGTGCAAAGTCCTTCACGTTTCGTGTCGCACAGACGGCATTGTGCGCCAAACAGATCGCTGCGATCTGCGCATCAGCGGTACTGATCGGCAACCCTGCCACCTCGCGTTCGAAGATAACATCCGCGAACCGCTCAGCAGCACCAGCATCGAAGGCAAGCACTGAGCGGCCGTCTCGGTAGGGCTCCATCGCGATGTCGATGCGCGAAGACAGCTCCGATTTACGTCGGCCATCCGGGAGGCGACGCACTCCCGCCAGCAATTCTGCAAGCGTTACGGCGGTGATCGCAACCTCTCCGGAAAGCGATTCAAGCCAGGCAACAACCCCCGCGTCCGGCCGGGATCGAAAGATCTCCGAAATGACATTGGTGTCCAGGACGATCACTCGAAGTCCACCGTTCGCGCAACATCGCTTCGCCCCGCGATCGGCAGGTCGTCGATTCCCCCAAGATCCTGCGCCACCTGCATGAGCACCAACCCGATGTGAGGCCTGCGCGCGGCCCGGGTGAGAATTTCACGGACCTCGGCCTCCATGGAACGTCCGTGCTCTTTTGCCTGCTCAGCGATGTGCGCTTTGACGGACTCGTCCAGCCCCCGAACGATGATGGATGCCATCTGCACCACCTCCTTGCGTGATATCTATAAGGATATCACTACCGTCCAGCCTGCTCAGCTCTCCAGGTAGCGGCGCAAGTAGGCGCCCGTCGAGCTGTCGTCAGAACGAGCCACTTGGCCCGGTGTGCCCGTCGCGACCACGCGACCGCCGGACTCTCCTCCGCCGGGACCAATGTCGATCACCCAGTCGGCATTGGCGATCATGTCGAGGTCGTGCTCGATGACGACCACGGTCGCGCCGTGATCGAGGAGTCGGTCGAGGACGTGCACAAGGGTGCGCACGTCGAGTGGATGCAGACCCACGCTCGGCTCGTCGAACACGAAGACGGAGTGGCTTTGTGTACGGCCCATCTGACCCGCAAGCTTGAGTCGCTGAGCCTCGCCACCCGAGAGCGCCGGTGTGTCCTCGCCGAGCGTGAGATAGCCCAGCCCGAGGTCAATGAGGGTCTGCAGCGTGCGGCGGACGGCGGGGATGTCACCCACGCGATCGATCGCCTCGACGACGGTCGCGCGCATCAGCGCAGGCAGTGACACGCCGTCGCGCAGGATCGTGTCGGCTTTGGGGCCGTAGCGCCTACCCTCGCAATCCGGGCAGTCGATGTCCATGTCGGGCAGGAACTGCACATCGAGCTCAACGCGTCCGGTGCCCTTGCACCGCGGACAACGCAACGAGCCGGTGTTGTAGGAGAAGTCGCCCAGCTTCAGGTCGCGTGCCTGTGCATCGGGTGTTTGGGCGAAGGCGCGCCGCAGCGGATCGAGCACACCGGAGTACGTCGCGACGGTGGAGCGTATGTTCACGCCAATCGGCGTCGCGTCGATGTGATGGACGTGCTCGATGCCTGACTCCTCGATCGTGACGACGTGCTCTGGGAGGTTGCGGTCTTCGATCGTGGCGCGTAGCGCTGGCACCAAGGATTCGAGCACCATCGTCGTCTTGCCCGAGCCCGAGACCCCCGTGACCACACTCATGCGGCCGCGCGGGATCCGGACGTCGAGGGCCTTCACGGTGTGGAGGGGGTCGGTTACGAGCTGGATCTCGCCGTTTTGGAACATGTCGGCTGGCTCCGCCTGCTCGCGTACGGCTATCACCTCGCGGCCGTCGAGGAGCGGGGCCAGTCGCGAAGCCGGATCGGCCGTGACCTGCTCGACTGAGCCTTGCGCAATCACGGTGCCGCCGTCACTGCCAGCACCCGGCCCGATCTCGATGATCTCGTCAGCCTCGCGCAGCACCTGCACGTCGTGGTCCACCACCAGCACCGAATTCCCGTCGGCCAGAAGGTCGCCGATGAGCTCCAGGAGCCCGTCGATGTTCGACGGATGCATGCCGATGCTGGGTTCATCGAGCACATACAGCACGCCGGTCGTCCGGTTGCGGACGGCGCGTGCCAGCTGCGCCCGCTGGCGCTCCCCGGTTGAGAGCGTCGAGCTGGCGCGCTCCAGTGCGAGGTAGCCCACACCCAGGTGTATGAGGCGCTCGGCCATCTGCGTGAGCTGGTCGACGAGCCCGTGCGCCATCGGATGCATGTCCCGCGCGAGCGGATCGATGATGGAGGGGGCCCATGCGAGGAGCTCCTCAAGCGTCTTGGCCGATGCCTGCGCCAAGTTCAGGCCGTCGATCTCGGGGCGACGTGCCTCGGGCGACAGCCTCGTCCCGTGACAGGCGGAGCACGTGCGCTCAATGAGAAAGCGCGAGACACGAGCGAGGCGCTTCTCGTCCTTGGCCCGGCGCAGTTCCTCGGTCACGGTCAACCGCGCGTTGCGGAACGTGAAGTCGATGTCATGCATCCCCTTCTTGGAGCGCAGCGTGATCTCCTTCTTCTCCGAAGGCCCGTTGAGGACGATCTCCTTCTCCCACTCCTGAAGATCGCGCCACGGCACGTCAGTGCGCACGCCAAATTCGCGGGCAATGTCTGGCTGGACCTTCCAGCCGAACATGTTCCACGGCTTCACGGCTCCCCCCTCGAGCGTCTTGGAGGTATCCGGCACGAGCGCCTCGTCGTCCACGTCACGCACGATTCCAGTGCCCTCGCATGCGGGGCATGCCCCGTCGGCGTTGAAGGCGAGCGCCTCAGCTTCGGGGGCATCCACCTGGGCACCACACTCAGGACAGAAAAACGGCACCTCGGCGGCCACGTCGAACGTGGGAGGGACGCGGTGGCCGTTCGGACACACGTGCGATGCCAACCGGGAGAACATCAGACGCACTACGTTGAGCAGTTCGGTCGACGTTCCGAACGTCGAGCGCACACCCGGCACACCGGGGCGCTGACGGAGAGCGAGGGCTGCGGGAACGTGGATCACGGCGTCGACATCGGCGCGCGGTGCCTGCGCCATTCGGCGGCGCGTGTAGGTGGAGAGCGCCTATATATCGGCGCGAACCCTCGGCGTAGACGACGCCCATCGCCAGCGATGACTTGCCCGAACCAGATACACCAGCGATGGCGACCATGCGGTCAAGTGGGATGTCGACGTCGATGTTCTTCAGGTTGTGCACGCGTGCACCACGCACCTCAATGCGGTCCGGTCGCTGCGCCCTTGATGTCACCATGGAAACACGGTAGCCAGCCTGATGATCACCGCGACGCGTTCGCGGCGTCGATGCCAGCATGATTGCCGTTCGGTGGTTCGCCGTATGTCGTTGGAAAGATGAACTCACCTCTACACGTGTCGTGACGGATCCATACGCTGGTGCAGAACTCGGATCACGTCCACACCGTCGGTTCTCTCGACGTAGAAAACCATATGGCTACCAATGCTGTACCGGCGGTATCCCTCGCGAATCTCATCGCAGGACCGTCCACGGCCAGGTGCAGCTGCAATCCGCTCGATCGCTGCCCTGATTTCAGATATGTCAGTTTCGGCTTGGTCCTCGTCCCAGCGTTCCTGGGTGAAGTCCCAGATCGTTGAGAGGTCGCGCTGCGCAGCAGGCGTGAGCCTGTAACTCGTCATGACCTCTTTGACGCAACAAAAGCGTCGAAGTCAAAGTCCTCCGGTTCACCACTGTCTTCGCCGGCGACCAGCGCAGCGCGAACCGCCGCCATGTGCCTCTCCTGGTCCTCGAGCAACCGGAGTCCAGCGCGGACGACTTCGCTGGCAGAGCGATACCGACCCGTCGCGACTTCGCGAGAAATGAAGCCGGCGAAGTGGTCGTCCAGACTGATCGAAGTGTTATGAGCCATCTGATCAGATTACCAAGGATTGGTACTACGGCGATGTGGTCGCGTCGGCCCGCTCGGGGCGGAGGCGAAGCGAGCTCTGAAGCCAGCGACATACCGGCATCCATCCGTCCAGTAATGTTTCAGAGCCATATGAAAATCATATGTATTGTATTTATTTGCAGGCCGAAACAAAGACGATATGACTCATGCGGGTGGGGAATGGTCGCCGAGGCCGTCAGCTGGGGAAGACGATGAGTCAATGAGGCCATTACTTGCGCTCGACGTGGCAGAGAACTGATCGTTTTTAGACCCGCACGAGGTCGGTGGCGGGGCGCGATGCCGAAGGAGAAGTCAGCACAGCCTGCTTGGCACGCGCGGCGCGGAGGCCGTTGGCGATGACGACGACCTCGGCTGCCTCGTGCACGAACACCACCGCTGCCAAGCCCAGGACGCCGGTGATCGCCAGCGGCAGCAGCACGGTGATGATCGCCAAGGACAAGACGATGTTCTGGTTCATGATCGTTCGGCCCCGGCGCGCGTGGCGCAGGGCCTGTGGGATCAGTCGCAGGTCGTGGCCGGTGAAGGCTACGTCTGCGGACTCGATGGCCGCGTCTGACCCGGTGGCGCCCATCGCGATCCCGACCGTGGCCGATGCCAGAGCGGGCGCGTCGTTGATGCCGTCGCCGATCATGCCGGTGGGTCGTTGCCTCACCGATGCTGCGACTTCTTCCGCTTTGTCCTCGGGGCGCAGCTCGGCGCGCACATCGTCGATGCCCGCGATTCTCGCCAATGCGTTCGCGGTGCGAGCGTTGTCACCGGTGAGCATGACGACCTCGATCCCCTGCTCTTTCAAAGCAGCGACAGCCTCGGCCGCTTCAGTCCGGAGCTCATCGCGGACGCCGATCGCGCCGACCACTGCATCGTCGCGTGTCACCACGACGCAGGTCTGTCCGTTAGCCTCCATCGCCGTCACTTCGCCTGCCAGCTCGCCCGGGTCGATCCAGCGGGGATTGCCGATTCTCACCTCGTGGCCGCCCACCTGGCCAGCCACGCCGATGCCGGACTGCTCCACCACGTGGCTCGCTGCAGACACCGGGGGCGCAGCGGCGCAGATGGCGGCGGCAAGGGGGTGGGTACTGTGCTGCTCGAGCGCCGCGGCCCAACCCAGCGCTTCCTCGTGCGAGACACCGGCCACCGTCACCACGCCGGTGACGGCGGGCTCGTTGCGGGTCAGGGTCCCGGTCTTGTCGACGGCGAGTCGCCGCAGGGAACCGAGTTGTTCGAACGCGGCCCCGCTCTTGATGATCACCCCGAACCGGCTGGCCGCGCCGACGGCGGAGACGACAGTCACAGGGACCGCGATCGCCAGCGCACACGGCGACGCGGCGACGAGCACGACGAGTGCGCGTGTGATCCACGTCTCCGGGTCCCCCAGCAGGGAGCCGATCACTCCGACGAGGACGGCGAGAACCAGCACACCGGGCACCAGGGGACGGGCAATCCGATCCGCGAGGCGCGCCCGCTCGCCGCGATCCTGCTGCGCCTGCTCCACCAGTCCAACCAGCGTCGTCAGCGAGTTGTCCGTGCCGTCTGCCGTCGCTGTAATCTCCAGCGCCCCGGATGAGTTGATCGACCCGGCCGCAACCTCGTCGCCGGGCGCGACGTCGACGGGGATGGACTCCCCGGTGATCGCGGAGGTGTCCAGACTGCTGCGCCCCGACGACACGGTGCCGTCGGTCGCGACGCGCTCACCGGGCCGGACACGCAAGACGTCGCCGGACTGCACCTCGCGGGCGGGCACCTCGAACGCGCTGCCCCGCCGGACGACCGTGGCCGTCTCGGGGACGAGCTTCAGCAGCGCGCGCAGACCGGAGCGGGCGCGATCCATCGCCTTGTCCTCCAGCGCCTCAGCGATGGAGTACAGGAAGGCCAGGGCCGCGGCCTCCTCGACGTAGCCGAGGATCACCGCGCCGACGGCGCTGATCGTCATCAGCAGCGCGATTCCCAGCTTGCGGCTGACGAACAGCCGCCGCAGAGCACCGGGCACGAACGTCGAGGCGCCCAGCAGCAGGCCGATCCAGAACAGCACCTGCGCCGTCACTTCGGCTGCGGCACTCTCCCCGGTCGCCCATTTCGTCGCGAGTCCGGCCAGGAAGAAGACTCCCGAGGCGATCGGGACCAGGATCATCCGGTCACGCCACCAAGGCTGCTCCATCTCCGCGTCGAAGTCCGTCGTCGGGGCGGGGGCCGAGTGGTCGCAGCAGTCCGCGCTCACGCCGTCTCCACCGCGCCCTTCTCACAACAGCCCGGCACCAAGCACTCCGGGTCCATGCACGGCACCTTTTCGTCCACAGCCAGGGTCACGTCCAGCAGCGCCGTGAGCGCGGTGGTGATGTGCGGATCGGCGATCTCGTAGCGGGTCTGCCGGCCCTCAGGCACGGCGACGACGACGCCGCAGCCGCGCAGGCAGGACAGGTGATTCGACACGTTCGTGCGGGTCAGGTCCAGATCCCGGGCGACTTTCGCGGGGTAGCCGGGCCCTTCCAAAATCGAGAGAAGGATGCGGGAGCGCGTGGGATCCGCCATGGCACGGCCCAACCGGTTCATGACGTCCACACGGGAAGCAATGGTCAGCACGCGGTGACTATACAGCAGGTACTGACCTGTAGCGTCAACCGGACGACAGCCTGCGAGCAAGTACCCCCTACACCACCTGCAGCGGCCTGATCGCCTCGATCTGATCAATGACGCGGTCTTCAGCAAGATCCAAATCGTAATGAGTCTGCAGGTTGAGCCAGAACTGCGCCGACGTGCCAAAGTACTTCCCGAGGCGCAGCGCGGTGTCGGCTGTGATCGCACGCTTCCCGTGCACTATCTCGTTGATGCGCCGCGGTGGCACCCCGATCGACACAGCGAGCCTGTTCTGAGTGATACCGAGGCCCTCGATGAAGTCCTCCATGAGCACTTCGCCCGGATGAATCGGCGCAATCTTGTCAGTGGTAGTCAACGATCTCAACCTCCTCGGGACCCGCGTCGGTCCACGTGAAGCAGATCCGCCACTGGTCATTGATCCTGATGCTGTGTTGACCAGATCGATCGCCTTTCAACGCTTCGAGCCGGTTTCCTGGTGGAACGCGGAGCTCGTCGAGTGACACCGCAGATCCCACTTGCCGGAGCTTACGCAGTGCAGCACGATGGATCCGAGGGTCGATCGTGGGTACGCGTTCACGCCGCCACAGACGTTCGGTGTCCTTGGTGCCGAACGACTTGATCACAGGCTCAGCATATAACGCAACGCGTCAAGAACGCTAGGCGTTAATGGCGATTACTTCGATTTCCTCGACCCCGACGGCAACAGGCTCAGCTTCTACTCCATGGCCATCGGACACGCGTCGACAGCCGGCCGTCGAGCTCAAGATGTGAGGCTCAGTCTTGGCTTCAAGAGGCAAAGGCCTGAAGATGACTACACGTTAAATCTGAACTCGACGACGTCGCCGTCCTGCATGATGTATTCCTTGCCCTCGAGGCGTACCTTGCCAGCTGCCTTCGCCGCGGCCATGGAGCCGGTGGCAACGAGATCGTCGAAACCGACGATCTCCGCCTTGATGAAGCCCTTTTGAAAGTCCGTGTGAATGACACCGGCCGCCTCGGGTGCAGTGGCGCCCTTCGGAATCGTCCAGCCGCGCGACTCCTTGGGCCCGGCGGTCAGGTAGCTCTGCAGGCCCAGGGTGTCGTAGCCGACGCGCGCCAGCACGTCGAGGCCCGGCTCGTCGACGCCCATGTCCGCAAGGAATTCCAGCGCCTCCTCCTCGGTCATGTCCACCAGTTCGGACTCGAACTTCGCGTCGAGGAACACGGCTTCTGCGGGCGCCACGAGTTCGCGCATCTCCTGCTTCAGCTTCTCATCCGAGAGTTCGTCAGAGTCGCAGTTGAAGACGTACAGATAGGGCTTGGCGGTCAGCAGGAACAGGTCGCGGAGTTCGACGACGTCGAGGCCGGCGGCCCGTACGCCCACGCCACGCTCCAACGCATCCTTGGCTGCGGTGTAGGCCTGCAGGCGCGGCATCGCCTCCTTCTTGATGCGCGCCTCCTTCTCCACCCGCGGGATCGCCTTTTCCACCGTCTGCAGGTCCGCGAGGATCAGTTCGGTGTTGATGGTCTCCAGGTCATTGCCCGGGTCCACGTGTCCATCAACGTGGGTGACGTCCTCGTCGCGGAAGACCCGGGTCACCTGGCAGATGGCGTCGGCCTCACGGATGTTGGCGAGGAACGCGTTGCCCATCCCCTCTCCCGTCGAGGCACCCTTCACGATGCCGGCAATATCGACGAAACTGACCGTCGCGGGGATGATGCGCTCGGACTTGAAGATCTTCGCCAGAACGGGCAGCCGCGAATCAGGGACTCCGACCACGCCCACGTTGGGCTCGATGGTCGCGAACGGATAGTTCGCTGCGAGAACGTTGTTGCGCGTGAGCGCGTTGAACAGGGTTGACTTGCCGGCGTTGGGGAGGCCGACGATTCCGATGCTGAGTGCCACGTCGCGCCATCTTACGGCGTCGGGAGCCGTCTCGGATTTTGGGCAGAGTTGCGTGACCAATATTTACATAGTTAGGCTTACCTAAGTCGCGACATCATCAAGGCACCAGACCTCACGAGAGACACCACATGAACTCCATCACCCGGCCACTCGGCGCACTCACCGCTGGGCTCCTGGCTCTCAGCCTCGCAGCATGCGGCGACGACGCTGCCTCAGCTCCCGCCGACGAGCCCCAGCAGGATTCCGCTCCCATCGTGCTTGAGCACGCTCAGGGAGAGACCACCATCGACGGGCCGGCGGAACGAATCGTCGTTCTGGACATGGGGGCACTCGACACCCTCGCCGCACTGGGCTCCGCCGATTCCGTCGTCGGACTCGCCACGGGCAACGTCATGCCGGAGGCCCTCAGCCAGTTCGAGGACGAGAAGTATGAACCTGTCGGCTCCCTGAAGGAGCCCGATCTGGAGGCCATTGCCGCTCTGGATCCGGATCTCGTGATTGCAGGCTTCCGCTCCGCCTCGCTGACGGAAGAACTTTCCAAGAACTTCAACACCATCGATGTCACCTACGACGCCGCCGACGGCTTCTACAACGGCGTCGAGTTCTCCACCAACCTCATCGCCAAGGCGGTGGGCAAGGAGACCGAGGCGGAAGAGCAACTGGCCGAGGTTTCCGACGCACTCGAAGACGCCAAGGAGAAGGCCCCCACCGACAAGTCCGCGCTGATTCTCATGACGAGCGGCGGCAAGGTCTCGGCCCACGGCACGGACTCCCGATTCGGGCTCGTCCACACGGAGCTGGGCATCGAGCCCGCCATTTCCGACGTCGAGGCCGAGGCTCACGGCGATGCCATCTCCTTCGAAGCCATCGCCGAGGCGAACCCTGACATCCTCTACGTCGTGGACCGCGACGCCGCCATCGGTGAGGATGGCGAAGCCGCCAAGCAGGTGCTGGACAACGAACTGGTGGCCACCACCCCTGCTTGGGAGAACGACGATGTCATCTACCTCGACGGCAGCCGCTGGTACATCATGATCCACGGCGTGGACAACGCGGTGGAGATGCTGAACGAAGCGGTTGAGAGCTTCTGATCTGATCGTGAGCATCCAGACGCCCAGGCACACGCCACAGGCGACCGACAAGCCCGCCGGCCGGCCCCTCAGCAGGGGCTGGTTCGGCGGGCTTGCCGCGCTGCTGGTGTTGGCCGGTGTCTCGGTGTTCGTCGGCGCCGCTGACCTCACTCCGTGGGACTTCCTCAGCGGCGAGGCCACCGAAAAACAGTGGCTGAACCTGAGCGTCTCCCGTATTCCACGCACCGTCGCGGTGCTACTGGCCGGTGCCTCGCTGGCGCTGTCGGGCCTGCTCATGCAGCTGCTGGTGCGCAACCGTTTCGTGGAGCCCGGCACCGTCGGCACCTCCGAATCGGCCGGCGTGGGCATCCTCATCGCCGTCATGGTGTTCCCGTCGGCCCCGCTGGTGGTCAAGATGGTCATCGCAATCATCACAGCGCTGATCGGCACAGCGCTCTTCTTGCGAATCGTGCGCTCACTACCACCCAGGGCCCCCGTCGTGGCGGTGCCGCTGGTGGGCATCATGCTGGCGGGAGTCATCGCTGCCGGCACCACATTTGTGGCATACCGCTTCAACCTCATGCAGACCATCGGCATCTGGATGCAGGGAGACTTCTCCGGCGTGCTGCGTGGACGCTACGAATTGCTGTGGCTGCTGGCCCTGATGGGTCTCCTGCTGTGGATCTTCGCCGATCGCTTCACTCTCGCCTCCCTCGGTGAGGACCACGCCAAAGCACTCGGGCTGTCCTATCGGGCGACGTTGAACCTCGGTCTCGCGCTGGTGGCCGTTTCCAGCGCCATCACGCTCGTGGTGGTGGGGGGCATCGGCTTCGTCGGGCTCGTGATTCCCAACCTCATCTCGATCTGGCGTGGCGACAATCTTCGACGCAACATCGGCTGGACCGCGCTGGCCGGTTCGGGCTTCGTCCTGTTCTGCGATCTGCTCTCTCGCACTCTGAACGCGCCCTACGAAATCCCTGTTGGCACCGTCTCCGGTGTGCTGGGCGGCATCGTGTTCCTGGCGCTCCTGCTCACGGGAAGGATGCGTACCCAATGAGCACTCCCCTGCTGACCCCGGCCACCGCCGCCCGTCCCCGCCTGAGTCCGCGCAATCGCGTCCTCATCACGCTCGCTTTCTGCCTGTTGGCCACTGCGGCGTTCATGCTCATCAACGTCTCCGGCAATCTCGGATTCGTGTTCGAGCTGCGCGGCCGCAAACTTGCCGCCATGGCATTGGTGGGCTGGGCCACCGGCATGGCCACCGTCGCGTTCCAGACCGTCACGAACAACCGGTTGCTGACGCCGTCGATCATGGGTCTGGACGCGCTCTACATCTTCATCCAATCCGTCCTGGTTCTCGTCCTGGGCATCTCAATGGTGGGCCGGGTGGGTGCCTATCCGATGTTCTTCCTGAACGTGGGCCTCATGCTGCTGGCCGCCAGCGCGCTGACCGCTGTGCTGTTCGGCAAGCGCAGTCGATCCGTCTACGTGGTGGTACTGGCGGGCCTCGTGTTGGGCGCGGTGCTGCGCTCCCTGTCCTCGCTCATCGCACGTGTCCTGGACCCCAGCGCCTTCATGGTGTTGCAGGACAACCTCTTCGCCAGCTTCACGGCGGTCAACCCTGAACTGATCTGGCTGTGCGCAGTCATCGTCGCGCTGGCCAGCTGGTACCTGCTCTCCCAGCGCGCCACCCTGGATGTGCTGACCCTCGGCAAGGATGCGGCCGTCAGTCTCGGGGTGCCCTACCAATCCACGGTGCGACGCATCCTGCTGGTCGCCACCCTGCTGGTCTGCGTCTCCACCGCACTGGTGGGCCCCATCACCTTTCTGGGACTGATCGTGGCCGCTGTAGCCTACCAGATCAGCGGCACGGGCCGACATGCCATCACCTTGCCCATGGCAGGCCTGCTGGGTGTTGCAGTGCTCGTCGGCGGACAGGCAATCCTCGAACAACTCCTCGGCCAGGCCACCGTGCTCGCGGTTGTCATCGAATTCGTCGGTGGCATCGCGTTCATCTGGCTCGTCATCAGGAAGGCAAGCGCATGATCGAAGTCGAAGGTGTCTCCAAGCGTTACGGCAGGACCACAGTGGTGGACGACGTGTCGCTGCAGTTGCCGCGCGGCGGGCTCACCGCCATCGTCGGGGCAAACGGTGCCGGCAAGTCGACGCTGTTGTCCATGATCGCCCGGCTCCTCACGAGCGACGGCGGCACCATCACCATCGGTGACCTGGACATCGCCACCTGCGATTCCCGGGAGCTGGCACAACGGCTGGCCATCCTGCGTCAGACCAATGATCTCCAGTCACGACTCACGGTGACAGACCTCGTGGGCTTCGGCCGGTTCCCCCACTCCGGGGGCCGGCTCACCGCGACAGATCGCAAGGCAATCGACCAAGCCATCGCGTGGATGGACCTCGATTCCCTGCGGGATCGCTTCCTCGACGAGATGAGCGGCGGCCAACGACAGCGCGCTTTCGTCGCCATGGTGTTGGCCCAGGACACCGACTATCTGCTGCTTGATGAACCGCTCAACAATCTTGACGTCGCCCACGCCCACGCGATGCTGACGACGCTGCGTCGCGCCGCTGATGAGCTGAAGAAGACCGTGGTGATCGTGGTACATGACATCAACTACGCGTCATGTTGGGCGGACCAGATCGTGGCCATGAAGAATGGCGTGATCCGTGCCGTCGGAACACCGCGGGAAATCATGATCCGACCGCTCCTGCGCGATGTCTTCGATCTGGACATCGAGGTGGTCGAACTCCGTGGCCATCCCATCGCGCACTTCTATCTACCTGTGCCAGTGTGCGCAAACTGCAACTCCGCAAACCAGGACTGCTGCCTCAACCGCACACCCGTCGCTCTGGGGATGCCTGCGCTTTCGGCGTGAGTGCCGAGACTGCCGGACAGTGTCCATTTGTGGTTGGTAGTCCAACCACAGATGGACACAACCCCCCCGTCTGCGGCCTCGACGGCTCGATTACAGGAAGATGTCGGGGAACAGCTGCTCGTCCGGGGTGCCCGGCACAGCGGCGTAGCCGGAGAAGTCGGTGAGGCCCGCCTCTTCCAGAACCTCCTCGACGATCAGGCTCCGCCCCATGCACTCCCCCGCGTGGCGCATCAGCACCTCGATGGCCGCGTCGGCATAGATCTGCGGGGTGCGGCTCACCGCCATCACCTTCTCGCCTCCCAGCAGATTCATGATGGCGGCCGTGGCGATGGTGGTCCGCGGCCACAGCGTGGTCGCCGCGATCCCCTCGAACTCTGCTGCCAGCCCCAGCGTGGCCATGGTCATGCCGTACTTGGCCATCGTGTAGCCGGTGTGGGCACCCAACCACTTCGGGTCCAGATTGAGAGGCGGCGACAGCGACAGGATGTGCGGGTTGTCGCTGTTCAGAAGGTGCGGCACAGCGGCACGCGAGAGCATGAACGTGCCACGCACGTTCACGTCGGCCATCAGGTCATACTTCTTGGCAGTCAACTCCAGGGAGCGTGAGAGGTCGATGGCGCTGGCGTTGTTCACGACGGCATCGATGCCGCCGAACTCCTCCACCGTCGATGCGACGGCGCGCTCGATGTCCTCGTCGCTGCGCACGTCGCCGACGATCGCCAGTGCCTGACCGCCTGCAGCCCGAACCTGCTCCGCGGCCGTGTGGACTGTGCCCTCCAGCTTGGGGTGCGGCTGGTCCGTTTTGGCCAGCATCGCGATCTTCGCACCCTCGGCCGCGGCGCGCAGTGCGATGGCGAGGCCGATGCCCCGGCTGCCGCCGGAGAGAAGGATGGTGCGCCCCTTCAGGGAAGTCGTGTCCGTCATGATTCAGCCCGACTTTCGTGAAGCCGCGAGGGCGAATTCGGCTACGCGGGCACGAGCATCGTCGGTGTCAAACATGGCGCCGATGGTACGCGCCTCGTCCTCCAACTGTTCGGCGAACGTGGTTTCCGATGCCGATCGCACCAGCCGCTTGGCCTGGCCGTACGCCTTGTATGCACCCGCCAGCCAGAACCGGGCGACTTCCTCAGCGCGAGCCCGAACAGCGTCGGCGAGCACGCCTGCATCGGGGTCCGCACCGGCGGGGACGACCTCCGCGACCAGTCCCCACTCCAGGGCCTCATCGGCGCTCAGGAGCCGGTCCTGGAGTACCAGTTGCAGGGCACGACGCTCCCCTACGGCCCGGGCAAGCTGCGCGGTGACGGTGAGATCTGGGGTCAGCCCGATGTTGGCGTACTTGCTGCCGATGCGGGAATTGGCTCCGACGACGGCGTAGTCGGAACTCAACAGCAGCCCCAGTCCCCCTCCCGCGGTGGTGCCATGGGCGGCGGCCACCACGGGGACTGCCGAGGTGGTCAGCGCGGACAAGCCAGAATTGATGACGTCTGCGAGCGCTTCCAGCTGGGCACCGGCCCGCATCTGGCTCGCCATGTCCATCACATCTCCACCCGCACAGAATGCCGGCCCGGCGGCGTCGATGAGTATGGCTCCCACGTCGTCGCGCGATGTCACCTCGACGGCGCTCTCGGCGAACGCCTCGGCAAGGTCACGATTGAACGCGTTGAGGCGCTGCGGCCGGTTCAGTGTGAGACGGGCGAGCCCGTCACGGACATCCAGCAGGATCGGGTCAGACACTTCTTCTCACGCTCCCATGCGTTGATGAACAGGTTCCTGGCTTCGAGACTGCCAGAGATCGACGGGCCGCGCGCCGATCAGGCGCCGCTCCAGTAGGCCCGCAGAGCACGAGCCAGGAGCATCGGATCCTCCACACCACACATCTCGCGTGCCGAGTGCATGCTCAGCAGGCCGATGCCGACGTCTACGGTGGTGATCCCCAGCCGCGTTGCGGTGATGGGGCCAATGGTGGAGCCACACGGCATGGCGTTGTTGGACACAAAGGGCTGTGTCGGCACACCCGCGTCGTCGCATGCCTTCAGCCAGATGGCACCGCCGACAGCGTCGGTGGCGTAGCGCTGGTTGGCATTCAGCTTCGTCAGGGGACCTTTATTGGGCAGGGGCCGGACCACCGGGTCGTGATGGCCGGGATAGTTGGGGTGCACGAGGTGGCCGGTGTCGGCCGAGATACAGGAGGAGCGGGCCAGCATCGCGCGTGTGCCGTCCATGTCCAGCTGGAGAGTGGAGGCGATGCGGTACAAGACATCCTCCAACAAGGGTCCGGCCGCGCCGGAGGAGGTTGCGGAGCCCACTTCCTCGTGATCGAAGGCCGCAAAGACGGCGATGTCGCTCCCCCCACCGTTGAGAGCATCGTCGAAGTCCTCGATGGCCGTCAGCGCGGCGTGCGTGCTCGAAAGGTTGTCCAGACGCCCGGATGCGAAGAACTCGTCGTGCAGCCCGAAGCGGGCGGGCGCGGCCACGTCGAAGGTGAAGAGGTCATGCATGGCGACGTCGTCCGCCTCTATGCCCGCGAGCCCACAAAGATGTGCCACCAGGTCACCGTGGGATTCCATGGACAGCACTGGTTGCATGTTGGTCTGCCGGTCCAGCTTTAGGCCGTCGTTGACCTGTCGATCCAGATGGATGGCCAGTTGCGGGATGCGTGCGATGGCACCGGTGCGCACCAGATGCTGGATGCCGTCGCGCGTGACGAGGCGACCTGCAATGCCCAGTTCGCGGTCGAGCCATGAGTTGAGCAGCATTCCGCCGTAGATCTCGACGCCAATCTGACTCCAGCCAGCACTCGCCAGTGATGCCTCCGGCTTGATCTTGAAGGCGGGCGAATCAGTGTGGGT
Source organism: uncultured Arachnia sp. (assembly GCA_947493705.1). GTDB lineage: Bacteria > Actinomycetota > Actinomycetes > Propionibacteriales > Propionibacteriaceae > Arachnia. Next base: position 173,711 of record CANLSH010000004.1, read on the forward strand.
ACCCACCACGCGGAAACCGGCGTCGCTCGCCAAGTCATCCGGCTGCACCCACGCGACGACGGCACCATGGCGCACCAGGAACCGACGCCCCCCGCCACGGGGGAAAGGCTGAGTCTCGTCCACGCGCTCGAACCCCGCGGCTTCCAGACGCTCTGCAGCGACTGCGGCGGCGTGGTAGGAGCTGGGCGAGGCGGTGACGTAGGCGGCGAGGTCATCAAGGTGCGCTTCCGAAGTGTTGAGCATGTCCAACAGTAAACACTGGCGGCAGTTGGAGCGGCATGACACCCTTGGGGATGTGAGTGCCTTCTTCCCATCCCAGTCACGCGACGACTACTGGTTCCGTCTCGGCCGCTTCCAGATGACCTCGACGCTCGTCGTGGTACTGCTGGGCGTCGTCGGCATGCTGGCCTGGGTCATCACCGGGGGCGCCTTCACGCGCTTGGCCTTCTTTCAGTCCGGTGCGGTCTTCAGCGGCGAGGTTTGGCGCATCTTCACGTGGCCCCTCACCGAAACCCTGGGGCTCTGGTCGATTCTGACCCTTGTCATGCTGTGGTACTTCGGTCGTGAGGTGGAGGCCACCATCGGCCGCAATTCCATGGCCAAGCTCTTCGTCGGCTCATGGGTCTCCTTCACAGCAGCCGCCCTCATTCTGGGGATCCTGCTGCCGCAGGGCACGCAACTGATTGGCCTGAACCTGGTGCAGTTCGCCATCCTGCTGCTGTTCATCGCCGAGAATCCCCGTCGCCCCTTCTTCTTCGGAATCCCCGCCTGGGTGCTGGGATCCGTACTGCTCGCACTCCAGGTCTTCCAGCTGTTGGGAGCCCGGATGTGGGGCGAACTTTTTGTCTTGCTCTTCGGTCTCTTCGGGGTGGCGATTGCCGCCAAGCGCGTGGGGCTACTGACCAACGCTTCGGTTATCCCGGGTGGCACCACCAAGCGGAGGACGACGACACGTGGCCCGGCCCGGAAGAAGTCCCAGCAGCCGACCCGCCAGGAGAAGCGTCACGTCTCCGACGAGGACCGCATGGACGCGTTGTTGGCCAAGATCAGCGCCGAGGGCATCCACAGCCTCAGCAAAGGTGAGCGAGCCGAATTGGAGAAGCTGCGCCAACGTCGCCGTCGCTGACCTGTTGCAGGGCGAACGCCAGCTGCCTCAGAAGCGCATCAGAGTGAACGCCACCGGTAGCTCACGATGCCACCGTTTCGGCACCGAACCACCGGCTGTGGAGAACGCCACTGATGTATCGGTGGTGCTTTTCACCGGCGGTGGTTTCACTCCCCGTCCGGGTTGCTGACAGAAACTGTCTCCGCGCCCTGAGATAGTGGTTCCATGAGTGCCACAGACGTCCTCGTCACCCTCCTCGCAGTGCTGATCGGTGCCGTGATCGGCTGGGCGTTGGCCCGTCGTCGATCACAGCACCACAGAGCGGCCGAGGAGTCCCGTGCCGTCTCCGACGCACGGCTCGACGCCCAGACCGCTCGCGCCGAGGCCAGCCGGGCTCGTGAAGAGGCTGCTGCAGCGCGCACCGAGGTGTCGCAACGTCTTGCCGAACAGGCGAACCTACGGGCAGCGGTCGCCGACGCCGAACGCCAGGTGGCCGAGGAGCGCACGTCCACCGCCAAGGCTTTCCAGGCCACGTCGGAGGCACTGTCCCAGAAGGCAACCATCGAAGCACAACGGGATGCGGCACTGCGCCGTTCCGAGGAGTTGGCGGCAGATCGCGACACCATGCTCAACCAGTTCAGGGTGCTCTCCGAGGAGTCGTTGGACAAGCAGGGCCAGAAGGCGGAGAAGACGGCAGGGGAACGCATGGCCGCCACCCAACAGCTCGTCACACCCCTGACCGAGGGTCTGCGTCAGCTCAACGAGCGGCTGAATGAGGTGGAGAAGGAACGCTCCCGCCTGGCAGCCGAAATGGGCGAGCAAATCAGGGCAGTGAAGGACTCGGGGGAAACCATCCGTCGGGAAGCCCTCAGCCTGAGCACCGCCTTGCGCAACCCCCAAGTGAGGGGTGCCTGGGGTGAGCAGAGTCTGCGGCGGATCGTTGAGATCTCGGGACTCACCAGTCGCTGCGATTTCGACGACCAGCACACCTACACCAGCGCCGACGGCGACAAGTTCCGTCCGGACATGCGCATCAACCTTGCCGACGGGAAGATCATCTTCGTGGACTCGAAGGTTCCACTCTCCGCCGTGATCGATGCCTACAACACTACCGACGACGCTGAACAGGCGAGGCACCTGGATAGGTTCGCGGCTCATGTGCGCAAGCACATCGAGGACCTCAGCGGAAAGAACTACTGGCAACTGGATTCAGGCTCACCGGAATTCGTTGTGCTCTTCCTAGGCAGCGACGAGTTCTATCGGCTGGCCCAGGAGCAGATGCCTGACCTCCACGAGTTTGCAGCACGTCGCAACATCATGTTGGCGTGTCCCGGAACCCTGATCCCCATGCTCCACATCGTGGCCCACGGCTGGAAGCAGGCCAGCCTCGCCGAATCGGCCGTTCACGTCATCCGCCTGGGGCGCGAACTGCACGAGCGCATCTCAACCATGGGAGATCACTTCGACAAGCTCGGCCGCTCCATCAACTCCACCGTCGGCAACTTCAACAAAGCCGTGGGCACGCTCGAGAGCCGCGTCATGGTGACAGCCCGCAAGTTCAAGGAATTGCAGGTGACGGAGAAGGATCTGTCACAGCTCGACGCCGTTGAAGGCAGCACGCGTGACGTCGTGGTCCCTGAGATGGTGGAGTATCAGGATCCGCGAGCTGAGCTGTCTCTGCTCGACGAGTCCGACGACGTCACTGACCCGCGCGCTGGTCTGCATCAACTCCCCCAACGCACAGGAACCTACGACGCATGAGTGAACCTGCGACGACGCTGCGCCTGGTCTTCCCACATCAGCTTTTCCTCGAGCATCTGCAGGCAGATGAGGACACCGCCTTCGTCCTGGTGGAGGATGACCTGTTCTTTCGGCAGTACTCCTTTCATGTCCAGAAGCTCATTCTTCACCGGGCATCAATGCGACGCTTCGCCACCCGCCTCAGCAACGCCGGGTATGTGGTGCACCACATTGACACCGATGCAGACCGGCCCAGCGGTGAGCGACTCACAAATCTGATCACAGAACTCGATCCGGAACGCGTCACCCTCTTCGACCCCGTTGATGACTGGCTGTCCCGCCGTACCCGCGTCATCGTGGAGAACGCAAGCCACAACAACGGGGCGCGACTGTCCTTCGACCCGTCACGTGATGTGCTGGAATCTCCGAACTTCCTGACCACGACGGCACAGATCCGCGACTGGTTCGCGCAGAATTCCGCGCGCATGCAGCACTTCTACTCGTGGCAACGTCAGCGCTTGGACATTCTGGTGGACGGTGAGCAACCGGTTGGTGGACAGTGGTCCTTCGACGCCGAGAACCGCAAGAAGCTACCCAGGAATCATCCGGTGCCTGAGGTGGCGCAACCCGAGCGGCACGATGAGGTTGTCACGGCCATCGAGTGGGTGGAACGGGAGTTCCCGGAAGCCCCCGGCAACCCCGCTTCCTTCGCCTGGCCCACCTCCCACGAGGAGGCTGAAGCCTCTTTCGAGCAATTCCTCAATGAGCGGTTCTCCCAGTTCGGGCCCTACGAGGACGCCATCAGCACCCAACACCGGTTTCTGTTTCACGCCGTCATGACTCCCGGGCTGAACATTGGACTGCTGAATCCGCGTGAGGTTCTGCGTCTCGCCCTGGAGGCCGCCGATGAGACGGACGTACCGCTGGCCTCTTTGGAGGGTTTCGTGCGGCAGCTGATTGGATGGCGGGAGTACATGCGCGCCACCTATGTCCTGTGGGGATCGCGGATGCGCACCTCCAACACTCTTCACCACTCGTCGTCGCTGGCCAGTGGTTGGTGGACTGCGAAGACGGGCCTGAAGCCCGTGGACCACGTGCTGGACTCGGTGCTGGAAACCGGCTACGCCCACCACATCGAGAGACTCATGGTTCTCGGCAACATCATGTGCCTGCTGCGCACGCACCCTGATGAGGTTTATGAGTGGTTCATGGAGATGTTCATCGACGCCTATGACTGGGTGATGGTACCCAACGTCTACGGGATGAGTCAGTTCGCCTCCGGTGAGGCAATCACCACCAAGCCCTATGTCTCGGGCAGCAATTACCTGCGCAAGATGTCAGATTTCGCCAAAGATGGCTGGAGCGCCGACTGGGACGGGCTGTACTGGAGCTTCGTTGCAGATCATCGCGAGATCTTCGACGCCAACTTCCGCTCCCGGATGATGACCCGGATGTGGGACGGGTTCGATGAGGACAAGCAGGCCGAACATCGTGGCCGAGCTGATCGTTGGTTGGCTCGGTAGGACAGCCCGGGACGTGAGGCCCATGAGGCCCGCTCCCAAGGATGTCCATATCCAGATGTAGGCGCACCAGATCGCCCGATCCGGTGCGCCGCAGTCAGGACATGATTGATCAATGGTTCCCTAAACGCTCGGTGAACTGTTGAACACCGAGTTACTGGGCGCGGATCGCGGCAAGCGGGCTCAGGCGCATCGCCCTGCGGGCCGGGAGCAATCCCGCCACGGTGCCAATCGCCGTGGAGAAGAGCACCGCCCCCAGCATCAGCCACACTGGGATGACAGAGATCGTGTACCCGGCGCTCCCGCCGTCGAACTCCCCACCCGCAGACGCCGATGCCACTGTGTTGATGAGCACGGAGATGGTGAGACTGAGCAGGAGCCCCAGGATGCCGCCGAAGAAGCCGATGGCGGCCGATTCAATCAGGAACAGCTTCCGGATGTCAGTCAGTGCAGCACCGAGCACTTTCATGACACCAATTTCTTTCGTGCGCTCATACACCGACATCATCATGGTGTTGGCAATACCGATGGCTGCCACGAACAGGGACACGAAACCGATCCCGCCGAGAACGGCCTGCACCAGGAACGCACCCTGCTGTGCCTCACGGATCCACTCAATCTCGCTGTAGGCCTGGTACCCCTGCTCCTGCAGGTTGGAGTAGAGCAACTCCGCGGCTTCAGTGTCGGCAGCCAGTACCCTGAACTCGCTGTAGATGAAACCCCGCTTCGGCTTGCCGTCAGATGTTGCCGGCTGGTTGGGCAGGGCCTTGCCGGGAAAAGCCTTCTCCAGAGCGTTGATCAACGACTTCTGGTCCGCCGCTAGAAGATAGGAGTATGGCCCCCACTCCTGGCCCTGACCTGAAAGTATTCCGGCGGTGGGCACGATGATCTTTTTGGGCGGCCGCGGCGGAGCGACCGGCTCCTCACCCTCATCGCCCGGGATGGGTTCCGCACCGAAGGGCCCACCTCCCTCCTCGAAGAAGTCACCTTCTTGGAACGTGACAAACATTGCTTGGGCCATGGGATCCACGTCAGCCGGCTCCCCCGTGCTCTCGTCCCAGAACTGCTGGGTGATGCTGTTGCCCAGAATGAACGACAGCGGCGCACCGGGCTCCGGCATTCCACCGGCCTCGAAAGGAACGTTGAGCGCTTCGATGGCCTCCAACGGCAGCCCCTCAACCTCCATCCAGGTGGTGTAAGCACCCAACTGCAACTCAGCTGGGACCCTGTACACGGGCCAGACTTTCTCCACACCCGGCATGGTTTCCAGTGCGGACTGCATGTTGTCATCCATGGCCGTGGGCAGGCTGGCATCCACGGATGCCTCCTTGGGCGGTGCCCCCATCACGGTCACCTGACGCAGCGCCAGGTTGGTGTCCATGGATCCAGTGAACTCTGAGGAGAGCCCCACACCCAGCGACACCATGACGATCACCGACGTCGTGCCGATCACCACTCCCAGAACCGTCAGGAGGGTACGAAAAAGGCGCTGGCGCAGGCTGGCGAGGCTGGCGCCGATGAGGTCTGACCAGCGCACTGATCAGCCCTGCTGATTGTCTGTGGGTACCAATGGTTCCTCAGACATCATGGACAGCGATTCCATGTCGTCCCTCTCCCGACGCCGACGGCGTGAGCGACGCACCAGGGACACCACCAGAAGGATGATCAGCAACAACACGATGCCTGCGATGACGAGAGGCCAGATCCCGAGTCCTGGCTCTTCCTCGAAGTCCATGTCTTGCGGGACCTCCTGCCCCATGTCCATGGGCATCACAGTCATCGGCACCTCTTTGCTCAGCGCCGTCACCGTGCCTTCCACGTCCTCGTAAGTCACCTCGATCACCATCGGCTTCTCAGACTCGTCGTCGGCATGCACCAGCATGTCCACGGCGCCAGAAGTACCCGGTTCGATCGTGCCGATGAAGGTCTCCTCACCGGAGACGGCCTGGCCGTCCTTGACCATCGCCTTGGCGTTGTAGAGCTTGGTCTTGCCCTGGTTGTGGATGTTGAAGGAGACAGACCCGTCCTGACCCACGTGCAGCATCTCGGGCACCACTTGGGGCGCAGAGGTGTCTGCGCGGATCTCCTGCTTCACCGGGACCGAAACCATCTCCTGTGACGAGTACGCATTGGCGGCTGCGTCCTCGTACTCCACGCTCAACTGCATCTGGTAGGGCCGCTCCTCCAGGGAGGGCAACGAGTGGAATGACATGGTCTGAATGGAGTCATCGCCGGCACTGATGCGCTCGATGAACAGCGATGACGAGCCGTCGGAGGGCAGGAAAGCAGCTCCTTCACCGGAGGTGAGGCTGACCTTGATGTTTTGCACCCGTGTGCGCTTGGAGGTGTTGCGCAGGGTGAATGACACCGTGAAGTCCTGTCCGGCCTCCACCTCTTCAGGTGTGGAGACGAACCCAGCCAGCATCACCCTGGGAGTGGACAGCCCAGGCACGGTGGTCCCGGGTTCTCCCGATCCGCCCCCGGAACCGGCATCACCTCCGGAGCCGGAACCCCCATCCTGAGGGCCTCCCTCGGAATCGGCTCCTCCTGTGCCGCCGGCATCGCCATCCGCACGGAGACTGTCACCACCATGGGCGCCCGCTTCCATGGGTGCGCCGCGGTCTCCCCAGGGTGTCGAGAAGGAGCGGGCCTGCGCATCGAGCGCCATGCCGCTCAGCCCGAGCGCCATGATCACCGCAATCAGCGGTGAGATCAGTTTCCTCATGCCGGGACTCCTTGTCCAAGATTGTCAGGGTTGTGGGGGCTGTGCTCGGTGTGAGTGATGTCGGTGATGCGGCCATCACCAATCGAGACGACGGTGTCAGCGAAGCTCGCTAGATGGTGATCATGGGTGACCATGATCCACGTCTGGCCGAACCGCCGGATGACGGCGCGGAACAGGTTGAGGGTCTCCTCCGATGTCTTCGAATCAAGGTTCCCAGTGGGCTCATCCGCGAACACCAGGGTGGGCTGCACCGCCATCGCCCGTGCGATGCCCACCCGCTGTTGCTGCCCACCCGACAGCTGGCCCGGCTTGTGGTTGACATGTTGCCCCAAGCCCAGCTGCACGAGCACCGCCTTGGCGCGGAGCAACCGAGCCTGTTTGCTGATGCCTCTGAAGGACAGTGGCAGTGCGACGTTCTCCAGCGCCGTCATGGACTCAAGCAGGTTGAAGGACTGGAAGATGAATCCAACTTGTTCGCGTCGATAGGTGACCAGCTGCGATTCGGAGAACAGGTGGAGCGGTTGTCCAGCGACAAAAACCTCGCCGCTGGTGGGCTTCTCCAGTCCGCCCAGCATGTTCAACAGCGTGGATTTACCGGAACCGGAGGTTCCCACCACAGCCGTGAAACTTCCTCGTCGAATCTGCAGATTGACACGGTTCAGCGCCACCACGCGGGACTCTCCCACGCGGAAGACCTTGCTGAGGTCCCGAGTCTCCACCAAGATTTCACCCAGCGAGGGGATGGCTTGCGAGCCAGCGAGTTGCATCGAGGCCACGTCGCCTTCTTTCATAACAGTCGTTCAGCTGACCGTAGACCTCACAGGCGGACTTTGGCCAGATCGACACTCCCGCGATGGACCGCGGTGTCTCCAGCATGGGACCGCGGTCTGATGGACCGCCTTCCATGCCCTACGTGTCCCCCAGCCTGGTGTTTCGTACCGTTCGCGGTCATAGCAACCGCGAACCGCTGTTTTCACCATGGTGTGGGACAGACACTGTGCTACGGACCGCGGCCGGCTCGCCCTGAGGAGTGCTGCGGGGGACAATGGCTGCATGAGTGCACTGAATGACTTGGCCGAGCTGATCCCTGCGGCCGTGTCCACGCTCGCCGGGATCGCGGCCCGCACCCCTGTGCAGCAGAGCATTCGGCTGTCAGAGGCCACCGGCAGCCAGATCTGGCTGAAACGCGAAGACCTGCAACCGGTTCGCTCCTACAAGCTGCGCGGCGCCTACAACCTGATCAGTCAGCTCTCTGCCGAGGAGAAGGAAGCGGGGGTTGTGTGCGCTTCAGCTGGCAACCACGGTCAGGGCGTCGCCTTCAGTTGCGCGGCCATGGGAATCTCCGGCACAGTGATTGTGCCCACCACCACACCCCGCCAGAAACGGCAGCGCATCGCCAACCTCGGCCGCGGCCAGATGGAACTGGTGATGAAGGGCGGCAACTACGACGAGGCTGGCGCCGCAGCCGCCGCACATGTGGCCCAACATGGTGGCACCATCGTCCCGGCCTTCAACGATCCGCTGACAGCGGCGGGCCAGGCCACAGCCATCGTGGAGGCTTTTGATCAACTGGGCTTCGTGCCAGACGTTGTCATCCTGCCCGTGGGCGGTGGGGGGCTGCTCGCCGGGGTTGCCGCCTGGCTTCAGACGACGCATCCCGGTGTCCGCCTCATCGGGGTGGAGCCCGAAGGGGCTCCCTGCGTCGCGGCCGCCCTTGCCGCCGGTCATCCGGTCACCCTGCATGACATTGACACCTTCGTGGATGGCGCGGCCGTCAGCCGGATGGGTGATTACACATATCGCGTCGTCTCGGAGGCTGACGTGGAGCTCACGCGAGTTCCCGAGGGCCAGATCTGCTCGGAGATGCTGGAGATGTACCAGATGGACGGGATCATCGCCGAGCCAGCGGCGGCGTTGGCCTCGGCTGTACTCCCCACCGGGGGCGTGGGGCCACGGATTGATCTCATCCCCGGATCACGTGTGCTCGTGCTGATCTCGGGTGGCAACAATGACGTCGCCCGCTACGCCGAGGTGGTGGAGCGCTCCCTGGTGCATGAAGGACGCAAACGCTACTTCATGGTGGAGTTCCCACAGGAGCCGGGCGCGCTCCGTCGCTTTCTCAACGACGTCCTGGGCCCCGAGGATGACATCACCTACTTCGAATACGTCAAACGCAGCAGCCGCGACACCGGCCCGGCAGTCGTGGGCATCGAGCTGGGCCATCCCAGTGACTACCACTTTCTCCTGCAACGCATCAAAGAATGCGGGTTCTGGGTGGAGGAGATCGCCTCCAACAGCCCTTTCTTCCGATTCCTGATCTGAAACCAAGGGGGGCGCGCGCGCCGGTCAGTACTTGTGCGCAGTGGCCTTCAGATCCCGGCGCAGTTCCGGCGGCAGCGAGAACGTGAGGTTCTCCTCCGTGAGACGCTCCTCCTCTGCCACCGGAAAACCTTTCTTCAGGAGCAGCTGCAACACACCGTCGACGAGTTCTTCAGGCACCGAAGCGCCACTGGTGACGCCGACGGTTGAAACGCCTTCCAACCACTCGGGCTGGATCTCGGTGTCGTAGTCCACCAAGTAGGAGGCCTTCGCACCTGCTTCCAGTGCCACCTCCACCAGACGCACGGAGTTCGACGAGTTGCGCGAACCCACAACGATCACGAGGTCACACTGCGATGCAAACTGCTTCACCGCCTGCTGGCGGTTCTGTGTGGCGTAGCAGATGTCATCCGAGGGCGGATCCTGCAGCATGGGGTATTTCTGGCGAAGTCGCTGGACGGTTTCCATCGTCTCGTCCACGCTGAGGGTGGTCTGGCTGACCCAGGCCATGGGGCGGGTGATATCCAGGTCGAGGGCGTCGACGTCCTCGGGTCGCTCGACGAGCGTCGTCTGCTCCGGCGCCTGACCCATCGTTCCCTCCACCTCCTCATGTCCCGCATGACCGATGAGAAGAATCTGTACGTCCTTGGTTGCAAAACGTTGTGCTTCCCGGTGCACCTTGGTCACCAGCGGACACGTGGCGTCGATAGTCCTGAGCTCCCGCGTGGCAGCCTCCCGGTGGACGGCAGGGGACACACCATGCGCCGAGAACACGACCCTGGCCCCTTCGGGCACGGACTCAAGCTCATCGACGAAAATGGCTCCCTGATTCTCAAGTGTCTCCACGACATGCTTGTTGTGCACGATCTGCTTGCGGACGTAAACGGGGGCGCCATACGCCTCCAGCGCCCGCTCCACCGTCACAACGGCGCGGTCAACGCCCGCGCAGTAGCCACGCGGAGCGGCAAGAATGACTCGCTTGGGCATCTGGTCAACTGATGAGGACATGACCCCCAGTCTAGAAGACTCCGTCAGCCGTCACCGCAGCAGTTGCCCGCGTGCTACAAAAGGGGCATGAGCATGCATCACAACGCCGGACCGGGCCGTCAGTGGCAGCCCACCACGGCAGGGCCCCCGACGGACGACATCCGCTTCTTCATCGACTCCGCGGACCAGGCAGCGTGCGAACCCTGGTTGAGGATCGGCATGTTCTCAGGGGTGACCACCAACCCGCAGTTGATGCATGAGGCCTCCCGGCACATCTCCGACATAAAGGGGATCTACAACTGGGCGCGTGACGCCGGGGCCCGGGAGGTGTGCTTCCAGGCGTGGGGCTCCACGGTGGAGGACCAGTATCGCTCCGCGATGGAAATCCGTGAGGTCGCACCGTCGGCCACCATCAAAGTGCCCTGCACCCGCACGGGCGCACACACCATCTCGAAGCTGCGCGACCAGGACGTGCCCGTCCTTCTCACGGCTGTCTACTCCGCCAAGCAGGCTCTCATCGGATCCGCACTCGGTGTGAAATACATCGCGCCGTACTTCAACCGGATGTTTCGCGCTGGTCTCGACGGCACCGAGGAGATCACGCACATGATCCGTGCGATCCCCCAGGACGGCACGGGCCCCATGATCATGGCCGCGTCCATCAAGTCGGCAAAGCACCTCGTGACGCTGACTGACATCGGGGTACGTGTCTTCACAGTCTCCCCGGACGTGCTGGAGGATCTGTTCACCGATGATTTGACGGCCAGGGCCGTGGACGATTTCGAACGCTTCATGATCGACGTCCGCTGACACCTGTCAGAACACCAGAAGCACACCCAGGAGCAGCGCCGTGGAGACGAACTCACCGATCCCCACCGCCTTGGCCGAGAAGTTGCGTCCCCGCAGAGGACCCAGCCAAGGCACAAGCCAGGCGCGCAGCGCCATGAGCGCAAAGAACGACGCCAGCAGCACCCTCGGCAGGACGTCCGGCAGGAGGAACGCCGCTGGAACCAGAACGAGGTGCCACGCCACGGACGCCGCCACCCATCCACGATTCCCCCGCTCCCTAATAATGGTCTTGACGTAGAGAACTGTCCCGAAGAAGTAACCGAAGCACACCAGTGAGATGCCCACCACCTCGGGTAGAACAGTCCACGGCCACAGGCCGTCGCTCACCATCACCATCGGCAACAGGCTGGCAGCTGCCACCGTGCTCGCACCCGAGAGCAGGGTGCGGTCCCGACGGCGCCAGGACAACCACAACGACAACGTCACCAGGGGGGCGAACACGACACCCCATGAGAGCCATTCCGGTTTCAGGAGCAGCAGGCTGACCGCCAGGGCACCCGCGGCGACCGCATACGTTCGCAGAGCGGGCAGGTATCGGGGCTTCATTCGTGAACGCAGCCACTGGGAGGTGGTGAAGAAGGCGAAATAGCCCACCATCCAACAGGCGAGGAGCAGGACCGAGGAGAAGATGTCGCCGTCGTTGCGCACAAGCCATGCGAATCCCAGCAGCCAGGGCACCACGAGCATCGCCCAGGCGCCGTGCTGGTTCGGCATCCAGCCGCTGGATCCCCGCTTGGGCCTGACCGGGCGTGTGGCGGTTGTACTCATGGCCACCACCATACGAAGTCACCTGTCGGAGCTGGCCACTAGGGTGATGTTCATGGCATTGGAGAGCTCGGAGACGCATCCGCAGCCCCTGGGACGCGTTGTGATGGCTGTCAAGGACTGGGTTGGCAGATGCAACGAGATCTGGGTGGATGCCCAGGTCATCGAGATCAAGCGACGCAGCGGCCCAACGCAATTCCTGACCTTTCGGGACCGAATCGCAGACATGTCTGCCAAGGTCACCATCTCCGCCCTGGTGCTTGACGCCGCCGGTCCCCTTCCTGAGGGTTCCCGGGTCACGGCCCGCGTGAGGCCTCGTGTCTGGGAGCGCAACAGCTCGCTCAGCTTTGAGTGCCTCGAACTGGTGGTGGCGGGTGAAGGAAGGCTCCTCGTGCGTCTGGAGCAGCTGAAGCGAAAGCTGCAGGCAGAGGGGCTCTTCGAGGTGCACCGCAAGCGCAGAATCCCCTTCATTCCCTCTCGAATCGGGCTCATTACTGGCAAGGGATCAGACGCCGAGCATGACGTTGTGACAACCGTGGCAGGCCGGTGGCCGGCACTTTTCACGGTTGCCCACTGCCTGATGCAGGGACCCAACTCCGCTGAATCCGTCATCACTGCCCTGCAGCGTCTGGATCGCGACCAAGCTGTGGATGTCATCATTGTGGCCCGCGGTGGAGGCAGCCTTGAGGACCTTCTCTCTTTCTCCGACGAGGGCGTCGTTCGCGCCGTCGCGAACTGCACCACCCCGGTGATGTCCGCCATCGGACACGAACAGGACGTCCCACTGCTGGATTTCGTGGCCGACGTCCGCGCCTCCACTCCCACGGATGCCGGAAAAAGGGTGGTTCCGGACTACGAGGCGGAGATGGACCTCATGGCCCAAGCCAGATCTCGGCTCGACGGCGCCATCACCCAGCGCCTTGATACCGCCCAGCGCCAGCTCGAGGAACTGCGGTCCCGCCCTGTATTGAAGGACCCCACCAGCGCGTTCACCGCCCACATGGACCGGCTGGAGATGCTTCGACACAGGTTGGGGGCGGGTATCGACACAGTCCTGCGCCATGAGGAGTCAGCACTGCGAACCGCGCTGGCAGGCGTGCGGGCGATGTCCCCCAAGGCCACCCTCGAGCGGGGCTACGCCGTTCTGTTCGACGGCAGCGCCACCATCTCCTCCACCGGCGCCACCACCATCGGCAGCACCATCCGAGCTCACGTGGCTGACGGTCAGTTGGAGATGGACGTCACCGGAATCCACCCACAGGAGAACCATGCCTGAACACCCAACGTATGAAGCGGCGCGCGAGGAACTCGCAGAGGTGGTACGCAAGCTCGAATCGGGTGGCGTGCCACTCGCGGAGTCGATGGCGCTGTGGCAGCGCGGGGAAGAGCTTGCGACGCTGTGCCAGAAGTACCTCGACGACGCCCGGGCCCAGGTGGCTCGAGCCCGGCAGTCCGAACAGCAATAGTTGTTCGGACGGCTGTTCCAGCGAAGTTCAGCCCGTCGCGAGTGCGCCCGCGAAGACGTTCAGCTGATCGTAATCCGTATCGCCCGTCACAACGGCCACCATCTCTCCGTCCCGCCACACCAGCGAGCGGGAACGCTCGTCACGGGAGATCCAATGCTCCCAGGTGCGCCCGGCGACTTCTGACACCTCAGGCTCCCGGCGGCCGTCCAGCGTGACATCCGACACGAAAGATTCCACTCCTCGATCACGTTGTTGTACAGCCACATAGATACCGTTGGGTGCCAGATAGCCCAGCTGCCAGGAATTCCCGACGGCGGGATCATTGGTGATCCACCGATCACCGTCCGCAGCCCAGGCCACACGCGTGGGCACCCATTCATCCGGCAGGTCGGTGGGACGCATGATCGGGTATGGCGCGTTTTCCTCCGCCTGTGCCAGAACGGGCGCCACGTCAACAGGCTCCACCGTGGGTTCGGGGTCACTGGTGAAGATCCAGGCAATGAGGAGCAACGGGATCATGATCACAGCCATCGAGATCACCATGTCTCGCGACCGCGCCTGAGAGTTCCTACCTGCCATGTGCCCATGATTCCATGCACCGCCAAGCCGCCGAGACCAGCACGCGGAGGGCACCAGAGGTTCTATCCTGCTCTCATGCCCGCATTCCGACGGTTCGTCGACCGCTTCTGGCCACCCAAATGGCTGTACGCGACCTACGTGTCCCAGTTGAGGGGCCAGCTCGACGCGGACAGGCTCCCTCAGCACGTGGCAGTGCTGGCTGATGGCAACCGGCGCTGGGCCCGGCTGAACGCGCCGGGCAAGCCACTGGCTGTCGGCTATCGAGCCGGCGCCGACAAGCTGATTGAGTTCGTCGAGTGGTGCGACGAGGCAGGAATCACAGTGGTGACCCTGTGGGTCCTGAGCACCGACAACCTCGATCGCGCGAGCGCCGAGGAACTCAAACCTCTCCTGCGCGTGATCGAGGAATTGGTACGTTCACTGGCTGCCACACGGAGATGGCGGGTGCAAGCCGTCGGCGCGCTGGATCTGTTGCCCCCCGAATGCTCCCACGCTCTGGTTGAACACGCCGATTCCACTGAAGGGCTGTCGGGAATGCACGTCAATGTCGCTGTTTCCTACGGCGGTCGTCACGAAATGCGAGATGCCGTGCGCTCGCTGCTCGCCTCCCGGGCTGACCAGGGTGACACCCTGGCAGATGTGGCCAACACCGTCGAGGTGGAAGAGATTGCCGCACACCTCTACACCAAGGGGCAGCCCGATCCGGACCTCCTCATCCGCACCTCCGGGGAGCAGCGGTTGTCGGGGTTTCTGATGTGGCAGTCAGCACACAGCGAGTTCTACTTCTGCGAGGCATTGTGGCCGGACTTCCGCAAAGTGGACTTCATGCGTGCGCTGCGTGACTACACGTCTCGTGAGCGACGATTCGGGCACTGACAATCGCGTCCGGTAACCTACGGTTGCGTAGGTAGCACTAATCGAGGTCATCGTCATGAGTCAGAGAACCACCATCGTTCCGCCTTCCACTGAGCACGCGGAGCAACTCCCCGCGAAGCCATTCATGCGTGGATGGCTGCATTTGGGGTTCGCACCCGTGGCCCTGATCGTCGGGGTTGTTCTGACGGCTTACGCGCCCACCCTTCTCGGTCGCGTCGGGTGCGGCATCTACACCCTGACTGCGGTGCAGCTTTTCGCCACGAGCGCGGTCTATCACCGCGGCAGTTGGAGTCCATCCACCCTGGCGACCTTTCGCCGGATCGATCACTCCAACATTTTCATCTTCATCGCAGGCACCTACACGCCCCTGTCGCTCGTGATGTTGGAGGACACCACCCGCATCGCCGTCCTGACGCTGATCTGGAGCATTGCTGTGTTGGGCATCGCCTTCCGGGTCCTGTGGTTGGGTGCTCCGCGTTGGCTCTACACATTTCTTTACGTTGCCATGGGTTTTGCAGCGGTCGGGTGGTTCCCGCAGTTCTGGGAGGCGGGCGGCCCGGCAGTTGTCATCCTCATCGTCGCCGGTGGGCTCATCTACACCTTGGGTGCGGTGGCGTATGCAACCAAGAGGCCTGCTCTGAGCCTCACGTGGTTCGGGTTTCACGAGGTGTTCCATACCGCCACCATTGTTGCGGCCATATGCCACCTCATCGCCATCGGACTCGCAATCTTCGGCAGCGGGGCGGCGTAGTCTGGCTGCATGACGACACCATTTCCCACTGATTGGCACACCGCTCTGGTGCTGGTACCCCATCCCGACGACGCCGAGTACGGGATGTCGGCAGCCGTGAATCGCTGGACCCGAGAGGGCAAAGAGGTCATCTACGTCATGGCCACGAGCGGTGAGGCAGGCATCGCTGGCATGGATCCAGAGGAAGCCGGGCCCATCCGGGAGGCAGAACAGATACGCTCCGCAGCTGCGGTGGGAGTGCACACCGTCGATTTCCTTCATTTCCCCGACGGCCAGCTCACCAACGATGCGTCCATGCGTGCCGCCATCGACCACGCTCTGGAGCGCCATCAACCACAGATGGTCATCACCATCTTCACTGGGGAGGAGTACGCCCCCGGGATTCGAAACCAATCTGATCACATGATGTTTGGCCAGGCTGTGGCCGAAACGATGGAGGACCACGATGATCAATGGTTGTTCGAGACCGCGCCCGAGGGTGAGTACTTCGTTGATGTGACCGATGAGGACGTCGAGGCGGCTGTCGCCGCGTTGGCGGAACACGACCAGTATCTCCGAGTTCTGGACCCCGAAACGCCGGTGATCGAACAAGCCCGCAACCAGGTGGACATGTCAACACTCGGCGCTGACGGCTCCCGCAGGTCCACCTTCATCCTCCGACACGAGCGCACCGCGAACTGACGAAAAGCCCACCCCCTGTTACCAGATCGTTATAGCCGGATGATTGGGAATTTTCGACTAACCCTTGACATCACCCCGAACCGCGCGCTTACTATGGCCAAGAGGTGATAGGGGGAGGCGATGAAGCCTGATTATGTACTGCTGGGACTCCTGGCGAGGAAGCCGGCCAGCGGATACGACATCGGCAAATGGCTGCGTCTTGAAGGGCGCTACCTCGGACGGCGACCGTCCATGACGCCCATCTATCGTGCACTCCACAAACTCACAGAACTCGGCTGGGTTGAGTCCGTCGTTGACACGCGCGACGCCGCACCGGATGCCAAAGTTCATCACTTGACCCGGCCAGGTCGCAAAGCACTGCTGGACTGGGCCAACGGCCCATGGGAGCCCGCTGAACGACCCATGGATCCAGACTTCTCAATCCGCATGAACTTCGCCGGCCAACTGGGGCCCCGCTACGCCCTGCAAGTGGTGCAGACCGAACTGGAGTTTCGTCGGGAGCGCCGAGCGGCCGAGGGACGGCCCACGCTCGCGACTCTCACGGCTGAGCCGATTCCGGAAATCGATCTCGACTGGCTTCAGTTCATCGATGCCCGCACCCACGACCGAGGCTGGCAGTCGACATCCCTCTACATCGGGTGGCTCGAAACCACCGAGTGGGAGCTACAACGCATCGTCGACGCCAATGATCACGAGGAAGAAGACGGTGCCGCATGACCTCTGCAACGGTTACAAAGTCTCAGGAGAAAGCTGATCTGAAGAAGGTCAAGGACTCTCGATTCACGAAGTGGTCGGCCATCAGCCTGGCTTCAGTTATTGGAGGCATCGGTCTGTGGTGGCTCGCATCCATCTTCAACCCGGGCACACTCCCCGGCCCCCCACAAGTCGTCGCGAAGTACATCGATCTGCTCTCGGGCCCCAAGTACTTGCTGGTGTTCGACATCCTCGCCAGTCTGCGGCGGGTGTTTCTTGGCTTCTTCATCGGCTCTGGTTTGGCTATTCCGCTGGGCTTCGCCATGGGCTGGTACCGCCCGGTGCGCGCAATTATTGAGCCCTGGACGCAGTTTTTCCGCACGATCCCGCCACTGGCAATCATCCCCCTGGCGCTCGTCTTTCTGGGTATCGGCGAGGAACCGAAGGTCTTCGTCATCACGTTGGCCAGCTTCCTCGTGACCATCATCGCCACATTTGGTGGCGTGGTGAACGTTGATCGCACGCTCATCAACGCCGGCCGTGTACTGGGTGCCAACGACTGGACAATCTTTCGCCGTATCGCCGTCCCGGCGTCGATGCCCTTCATCATGGTGGGGCTCCGACAAGGCCTGGGCTCAGCCTGGGCCACATTGGTGGCTGCGGAGTTGATCGCCGCGCAGGAGGGTTTGGGCTTTCGGATGCAGGCTGCACAGATCTATTACGACATTCCAACAATCTTCGTGGGACTCGTCACCATTGGCGTCTTCGGCCTCATCATGGATCGGACCCTGCTGTGGATCGATGGCAAACTCACGAGCTGGCAGGAGCGACGATGAGCACCACCTCCCACACCGAGGACAAAATCGTCTTCGACGAAGTCGAAGCGGTCTTCGAGGTCAGCGGCAAGCCCTTCACTGCTGTGGAGAAGCTCTCGCTCACGGTGGCAGACAACGAGTTCGTCACCGTCGTTGGCCCGTCAGGATGCGGCAAGTCCACCATCATGAACATGGCCGCCGGCCTGCTCGAACCGTCCTCAGGCGAGGTCCACGTCGATGGCACGTCGGTGAGCGGCCCGGGTCCTGAACGCGGGGTCATCTTCCAGCAATACGCATTGTTTCCGTGGCTGACAGTCAGAGAGAACGTTGAGTTTGGCCTGGAGTTGCAGAAGATCCCCAAGGCGAAACGCCGAGAGATCGCTGACCGTCAATTGGAGTTCACCAATCTCACGCAGTTCGCCGACGCACTGCCCAAAACCCTGTCAGGCGGCATGAAGCAACGGTGCGCCATCGCCCGGGCCTACGCCGTCGATCCATCCATCCTTCTCATGGACGAACCCTTCGGCGCTCTCGATGCCCTGACCCGTGTTCACATGCAATCCCAGCTCCTCGAGACCTGGAGCCGCGAGAAACGCACTGTCATGTTCATCACGCATGACGTGGACGAAGCCGTGTTCCTGGCCAACCGAGTCATCGTGATGGCTGCCCGTCCTGGACGCATCCACCAGATCGTGCACATCGATCTTCCCTACCCTCGGACCGACGACATGCGCACGTCGCCCGAGTTCACAGCCCTGCGCAATGAAGTGTGGAACGCGGTCTATCACCAGCTGGACGAAGACCCAACCGCTCAATGATCACATCCATCAAGGCAACTCCCATCGAGAAGAAGGACACACCATGAGCCCTCGTATCCACCGCCGTCAACTCCTACTGGGCACTGCCGGCCTCGCCGGTCTGGCCACCCTCACTGCATGTGGCGGCGACGATCCCGCAACAGAGCCCGCGACTGATCCTGCTGACACCGAAGCCGGCACTGATCCCAGCGCAGCTGAGGAGCCCATGACGATGGACGACATCGTCGTGGGCTATATTCCCGACAGCAATGGCAGCATTCTGATGACCGTCGCCGAGCAAGAAGGCCTCTGGGAGAAGCACGGACTGAACGTGAACACCCAGACATTCACCAACGGCCCGCTGCAGATCCAAGCGCTCGGCACCGGCGATCTCGACTTCGGCTACATCGGCTTTGGCGCCCTCTGGTTGCCCATGTCCGGCAAGGCCAAGGTGGTCGCCATCCAGTCACTCGGCAAGGCAGACCGCGTCATCGCCCAGCCCGGCATCACCTCCATGGAGGATCTGAAGGGCAAGAAGGTCGGTGTACCCGAGGGCACCTCCGGTGACACCATCCTCAGCCTGGCCCTCGAACAGGCGGGCATGACCGTCGATGACATCGACCGCATCCCCATGGATCCTCCCACGGCCATCAGCGCCTTTGCCTCCGGCCAGATCGACGCCGCAGGTCTCTGGTATCCACACGTGGACACCATCCGGGAACAGGTGCCAGACCTGGTCGAGGTGGCGGAGTCCGACGACTTCCCGGACTTTGCCTTTCCCGCCTGCCAGGTGGCCAGTCCGGACATCGTTGATCGTCCAGAAATCTTGGCCAAGTACCAGGCCGTGTGCAAAGAGGCCTTCAGCTGGGCCGCCGAGAACAAGGACGAGATCCCCGCACTGATCTCAGGTTTCCTCGATGCCCCCGAAGATGCTGTGAACTCCGAGATGCAGTACGTGGAGATACTCTCCGCCGATGACGTCATCGCTGCGAGCGAGGATGGCAGAGTCGAGCAGTGGATGACCGCACTCAATGAGCAGTTCGTGCAGGCGGGGAAGGTCGATTCCGTCTCTGATGTCTCCACCTACTGGCTCAGTGAGGAATACAAGGAGGCATGATGTCGCGCCCCAACATCGTCTTCATGATGTCGGATGATCACGCCGCCCACGCCATCAGCGCGTACGGCAGCAGGCTCAACGAGACACCACACATTGATCGCATCGCCGACGAGGGAGTACGGCTGGACAAGGTGTTCTGCACCAACTCCATCTGCACCCCGTCGCGGGCTTCAATCCTGACCGGCACCTACAGCCACGTCAACGGCGCCTGTTCCATCTATTCGGAACTGGACTACCGTGTACCGACGTACTCGCAGGTCCTGCAGGATTCGGGCTACCAGACCGCGATCTTTGGGAAGTGGCACCTCGGTACCACACAGAAGGCGAATCCCCGGGGCTTTGACGACTGGCGCATCTTCCCTGGGCAGGGTGACTACATCGACCCGTTGATGTACGGCCCTGCGGGAGAAGGTGTTGTCGAGGGGTACGCGTCGAACATCATCACGGACCTGGGCCTGGAATGGCTCGGGGCCCGTGATACGACACGCCCCTTCTGCCTGATGGTGCACCACAAAGCACCACACCGGCCGTGGGTGCCCGATGAAAAGCACAGGGATCTGTATCCCGTCGGCTCCATCCCCGAGCCCGAAACCATGTGGGACGACCACGCATCTCGCAGCCACGTGGTCCAGGACGTGGGCATGACCATTGCAGATCATCTCATCGAGACCGACGTCAAAGAGCCCACGCCCGATGAGTTGCTCGGGGAGGAGAACACGCAGGCCCGCGCGAGTTGGAAGTACCAACGCTACATGCGCGATTACCTCCAGACCATCCAGTCGGTCGATGACAACGTCGGACGCGTGCTGGATTGGCTCGATGACGAGGGCCTCACGGAGAACACCATCGTCGTGTACACCTCTGATCAGGGGTTCTTCCTGGGGGACCATGGATGGTTCGACAAACGGCTGATGTTCGAGGAATCCCTCAGCATGCCGGTGGTCATACGGTGGCCCGCCGAAATCTCGCCGCGCTCACGCTGTGAAGCGATCATCACCAACGTGGATTTCGCCGCGACCTTCCTCGACATGTGCGGGCTCGACCCGGACGAGGCGCTTCCCGAGAACCAGGGCCGTAGCTTCCGCCCACTGCTGCGCGGCGAGGAGGTGCAGGACTGGCCCACTTCGATGTATTACCGCTACTGGGAGCACGACGACCCCGAGCACCACGCGCCGGCACACTACGGCGTGCGCACCCAGACACACAAATACATCGTCTATTACAACGACGGCCTGGGCTCCCCCGGCTCGTCGGATCGTGTCCTGCCGACGGAGTACGAACTCTACGATCTGGTCAATGACCCGGCGGAACTCACCAACGTTGTGGACGATCCCGCATATAAGGCAGTCCGCGAGGATCTGGAGAACGAACTCCTACGCTTGCAGAACGTCTACGGCGACGAGCCCTATCAGGGCCCGGACACCCCTCGTCTCAACTGGAGTGTCTGAACTCCCTCGCTCAAGCTATTCGAGGACAAAGACGTCAAGCACGAAGTCGGGGTCGCTCAACGAGACGGCTGCGTCCACGCCGAGACCTTCCGCCAGGATCGCATGCACACTAGCTCCGTCCAGCGGCCAACCCCTGATGTCGTGGCGCCAGTGGCAGGCGAGGATGGTTACGCAGCCTGAGGTCCGGAGTCGGTTCGCCAGGTCCCGCAGTCTCGCGGGGCTGAGAAAATATCCCACTTCGGAGATGATCACCAGGTCCGCCTCGATGATCCCGAGTCCTTCAGGGACTTGCACATTGGCCAGCGAGACGTTGGGGAGGTGGGTCAGTGTTTCGGCGGCGCGGTGCAATGCCGAGCGGCTCTCATCCAGTGCCAGCACCTCTTCACCGCGGGCCGCGAGTTCTGCGGTCAACGCCCCCACCGAGCAACCCAGCTCCAGTACCCGCCGATAGGTGGGGTGGGGTAGCGCTGACATTGTGAGCGCTCGCTTTCGCGCCTCGTAGAAGCTCGTGTGAACTCGCCACGGATCGGGGTGCTCCGCGTGAAGTTCCTCGAAGGGGCTTTCCTCGGCGGCCCTACCGTCGAAGAACACTTCCACGTCACGCTCGAAGTGGGACAGGATTTCGGGGCTGAGGATGGCTTCATCGCCAGCGAGGGTACTGAGTTCTTCCGTCTGCGAGCGGTGGCTTCGCATGGCAGCGCGCTTGGCACACAGCACACTGTCAGGCAACTGAAGACGAGGCCCCGTAGGCATCGGGTCAGTGGGAGAACCCCAGTGCCACCACCAGATCGGCGCCTCAAGGAAATGAGCATCAGTTCGCCAGGCAGCACTGGCCCCGGCCCGTGCAGCTGCCTCATGATCGGTGTGCCCGTCCCCGCGCCACGTTGAAACGAGTAGGGTTCTGGATCCGGACGCGCCGATGAGGTCCACGAGTGCGCACGCCAACTGCTCATGGTGTGCCGTGAGGTTCCCGTCTGCGAAGCCAAGAGTGTGCAGGGTGGCTGTGGGAGCGAGACTGCTGAGGGCGCTGGCAACTTCCGCCCGTCGAAGGGCCCCAAGCTCTGCTGGCCGGCGCGTGGGAGAGTTGGGATGCGACCTTTCCCCGTCGGTGGCGACGACGACATCCACCGACATGCCTCGTCCGTGCGCCGTCGCGATGAGCCCACCGGACATCAGGGTCTCATCCCCAGGGTGGGCGGCCACCACCACCAGATGCTCCACGAGCCCGAGATCAATCAGCGGGCGGCTTTCCGACGCAAGAGTTTGCCGCCATTGGTGCTCGGCAGTGCTGACATCGGCATGGTGGAATGCCGGCTCCTGGCTCACGACCATGTGGCGCCCATTCCTGTCAGCACCCCGTCCCCGATCGCGACTGCGTCACGTTCCGCCTTGTGCTGTCGAAGGTACAACTCCAGATCACTGACGCGGCGGGCGTGCTCCTCGTTGTGCGTCAACGGGCCGGGGCCCAGTCCGTGCGCCGCTGATCTCAGCACCACCTCGCAGGCGTCGTGGACGATGTGGCGGATCCGCAGTGTTGCGGGCCACGCGTGCTTATCCCGGAGACCGCCTGCATCAATGGCGTACGCGGCGTTGTGCAGCACCGACGCTGCCGCATGAAGCGCCGCATCCGCCTGCCCGAGGAGCATCCTCGCGACGTCATCGGGCTTGCGTTGCTTCGCCGATTCCAGCATCGTACGCACCACACCGGCGGCACCACCCCACCACACCGCAGCGACGCCCAGCCCGCCCCACGCAAAACCGGGACGCCTGAGGTACCAGTCCTCGGGGCCCACAACGATGGCTGGCGCGCCGTCGAAGTCAACAGGGGTGGAGACCACGGACGCAAGACCTCGCGAAACCCAGGGCGCATCGACGACACGAACACCGTCCCCATGCAGGTTGACGGCGAACAACCGACGTGAACCGTTCGATGTCCATGCTGTGACGAGAGCCCTGTCGAGGATTCCGGCCAATGAACACCACGGCTTGCGTCCGGTCAATCGGACATCGGTGTCCGGACCACTCGCTTCCAACCGTGCATCCGGTCCCTCTGCCGCAAAGACACCCCACGCAGCGCCAGCAGCACCTTCCACGATTTCGGACGCCGGTTCGGGGGCCTGTGACAGGATGGCGAAAGCGTCAAGATGAGGCTCCACGGTACGGGCGACGGTGAGATCGATCGCACCCAGCTCGGCCATGCACTCCCACAGCTCACCGGTCCTGCCGGAACCCGGATGTGGGAGGAGGGAACCCAACCGGGGTGCAAGCTTCAGGGCTTCCGACGGATCGCCGGCTGCGTGATGCGCATCCCGGCACAGATCGTCCCAGCCCAGCGGACGCGGAGTGGCCCTGCAATCGCTGCTGAACGTCACCATGCACTCAGGCTAGACAGGGGTGGGGGTCAGCCCACACCACCTCGTGGGGCCAAGCCTCGGGTGACCCCGCCCTCCAGTATTCGTCTTCTCAGACACGGCTCCACAGTGGGGTTTTGAGGTCGTTGTAGTCCGTGACCGGGTCGAAGCAGACAGTGCCTCGACACACGTAGGCGGCTCGCTCACCCCGCCCCTCCAACAGTGTGCCGAATCCTTCCGCATCCGGCTTCGCGGCCACCACCACCGAGCCCGCCGGTGCCAGGCGCCACGAGGCGCGAACCAACTCATCGAAGGGATCATCAGTGGTCACGACCACCGTCGCTGGCTTCAACCCACGACGCGCCTCGTCGGAGACGAGCAGATCTGTCAGGGCCGCTCCCGCGAAACGTGGTGATATTTCCACCGCCCCCCACGTGGTGCGCGCGGCAGCGTCGGCCCGGTCCAACAGATCACTCCGTTCCGCCATCAGCCCGACGGCTCGTAGCGCCGCGATCAGCGCAGAGGTCCCGCTGGGCGTGACATGGTCCGTCACCGAGCGTGGACGGTCAAAGAGCCCGGTGTCGGCAGCATCGAAGAATCCACCATCGTCGTGCGCGAACAGTTCCACGGCACGGTCAACCAGCATCTCTGCGTGCCGCAGCCACGACGCATCGCCTGTGGCCCCGGCCAGCGCAACGAAGGCCTCGGCAACCGCCCCGAAGTCCTCAGCCGCCCCCATGGAGTCCCCCACCACACCCTCCAGCGAGCTGCGACGCAGGTCACCTTCAACGACGTGGGTCTCCACGAGGTACCGGCCCGCGTCCAGGGCGAGCTGCAGCCATCCCGGCTCGTTGAACACCAACGCACCCGCCGTCAGCGAGGAGATCGTCAGACCGTTCCAGGCCGCTACCACCATCCGATCAGTAGCTGGGCGGAACCGTGTTTCCCGGGCCTGCAGGAGACGCGCGCACACGTCGTCGAGCCGGTCGAAGTCAGGCCGGCCCCGCAGTTGCAGCACCGAGAGCCCGTCCTCGAATGTTCCACCGGCGGTGACGTGGAAGACCTCGGCCGCCCACTCGCCATCGGTTTCGCCCAATGTGTCGACGAGCAGTTCGGGATTCCAGGCATAGAAGATCCCTTCGAACACCGCACCCCGGATGTCGCAGGAGTCCGCATCCAGCGCAGACACGAACGCGCCGCTCTCGGTGCGCATCTCACGCTCCAGCCAGGCGACGGTCCTGTACGCGGTCCGCTCCAGCAAGGCTCGGAGCCCAGCATCGTGGTCTGCGGTCCGACGCCACCCGCGTATGTAGGACCCCAGCAGCAGCGCATTGTCGTAGAGCATTTTCTCGAAGTGGGGAACCACCCAGCCTGCATCGACGCTGTAGCGGTGGAAACCGCCACCTACTTGGTCGCAGATGCCTCCGCGTGCCATGGCCTCCAGCGTGCGCTGCGCCATTTCCATTGCGCGCGGCTCACCCTTGATGAGCAGCGCGTCCAGCACGGTGGCTGGCGGGAACTTGGGCGACCGCCCGAACCCGCCGTGGATCATGTCGAAGTCCGCTTCAATCGCATCCAGTGCTGCTCGAAGGTCCGGCCGCTCATCCACCGTCTCCGGCTCCGAGGCCCGGGTGAGATGGTCAACGATGTGAGCGGCGGATTCCACCAGGTCACCGCGACGCTCGGCCCATGCCTCAGCCATCGCTTCCAACACCTGGCGGAAGGATGGCATGCCATGGCGTGGCTCCGGCGGAAAGTAGGTGCCGGTGAAGAAGGGCGCCCCCGTCGGCGTCAGAAATGCCGTCATGGGCCAGCCACCGGAGCCGCGGTTCATGACCTGTGTCGCAGCCATGTAGAGGGCGTCGACGTCGGGATGTTGCTGGCGGTCCACCTTGATGGGGACGAAGTGCTCGTTGATCAGCGCTGCGATCTCGGCGTCGTCAAAAGATTCATGACTCATGACGTGGCACCAGTGGCAGGAGGCGTAGCCCACTGACAGCATGATCGGCTTGTCTGTTTCTGCGGCATGTCCCAGGGCATCCTCACCCCATTCCCACCAGTCCACGTGCTGGTGTGCGTGTTGCAGGAGGTAGTCGCTGGCGGAGGCGGCGAGACGGTTGGGCATGGCCGCAAGGCTACCGATGTTCCTGACACCGTCCTTGCATGGGAGTGCCACACTGGAAGCATGTCCCATGAGGTTCCAGTCACTCGAACCCATCCCCTGCTGCGCGCTCTCACCGTTGTTGGCGGGTTGCTGTTGTTGATGTGGGTTCTGGAGATCGTGGACCAGAGCACTATGAACAGCCTTGATCAGTTCGGTATCGTGCCGCGAGACACCGATACTGCGGGTCACATTCTGCTGGCGCCGTGGTTGCACTTCGGCTGGGGCCACCTCATTGCCAATTCCGGGCCGTTTCTGGTGCTGGGTGTGCTCACCTACATTGCGGGATTCATTCGGTGGCTCGTCACGACGATCAGCACCATCATCGTCTCCGGCGTGACGGTGTGGCTCACGGCCCCCGCCGGGTCCATCACCGCCGGAGCCTCAGGGCTGGTCTTCGGCTATCTCGCGTACCTGCTCATCCGTGGCTTCTTCACGCGACGGCCCGCGCAAATCGCTGTGGCCGTGGTGGTGCTGTTGGTGTACGGCAGCGTCCTGGTGGGTGTACTCCCCACAGCATCCGGTGTCTCGTGGCAGGGGCATCTGGGCGGCGCCGTTGGTGGTGGGTTGGCGGCCTGGTTGCAGCACGGACGGGACGCTCGCTCCCAGCGGTTGTCCGAGAGGTTGCACGGGTAGGGAACCGCCTGACTCACGTGCCCCCGCATCCCGTTCAGCATCGTTGTTGTCAGTCGCCGAACGGCAAGGTGGGACTCCCTCCTCCGCCTCGCCGAACGGGCGCGGATGACCCGCTCGCTTTACCGGCGCCCCTACCCGTGCAACCTCTTGCTCCTGATCAGATGACGTAGTCCGACACCAGCGGTTCGCGCAGTCCGGCGAAGAGATCATCCTCGGGAATGATGGTGGGCACCTTGGAGATCTTGAGTTGGTAGTCCTCCGTGGGCCATCCCGCCTGCTGAATCGCCAGCGGCACCGCGAACCATGGTCCATCCGGGTCCACCTGGGTGGCGTGGGCCATCAGGGCGGCGTTGCGCACCTCGAACCAGTCGGCACAGTTGATGAAGGTGGTCAGACGCCCATCGGAGTAGGGATCGTCGTCGCGGATGGGCACGTTTTGCTTGGACGGGATGCCGTGCTGGTGCATCAGTTCCTCCAGCGCTGCGTAGCGCCGACGGTGAAAACTCATGTGGTAGTACAGCTTGGCGGCCTGCCAGGCGGGCCCGAATTCCGGCCATTGACCGGGGTCGGCCGCCGCTGCGAAGGCCTCCATGGTGATGTTGTGGCACTGGACGTGATCCGGGTGGGGGTAGCCGCCTATCTCATCGTAGGTGGTCACGACGTGGGGCTTGAACTCCCGCATGACCTGCACCAGCGGCCCAGCCGCCTCGACAGGATCCTGCAGGGCAAAGCAGCCCTCCGGTAATGGCGGCAACGGATCACCTTCCGGAAAACCGGAGTCCACGAACCCCAGCCACCGCTGCTCAACTCCCAGGATCTCGC
Source organism: uncultured Arachnia sp. (assembly GCA_947493705.1). Classification (GTDB taxonomy): domain Bacteria; phylum Actinomycetota; class Actinomycetes; order Propionibacteriales; family Propionibacteriaceae; genus Arachnia. The sequence continues at coordinate 200,914 of CANLSH010000004.1, forward strand.
GGGCTGCCGCCATCTCTGCGCGTCGAACCTCCGTGATGTTGTGCAACACGTTCTCATCGTGGGCCAGCTTTGGATTCAGGATGGAACCGCGCTCCCCACCCGTGCAGGTGGCCACCATGACCTCCACACCTTGGGCCACGTACTTCGCCGTGGTGGCCGCACCCTTGCTCGACTCGTCGTCGGGATGGGCATGGACATGGAGGAGCCGCAGCCCGGAACCGCCAGTGGATGTCATGCGCGCCATTGTGTCGCGCCGCCGCCGGGCGCTCCAAACGGTGCCCGAAAGGCGAGCGCACTTGCAGACGCGGCACAATGGGTGACGTGAGCAAACCCTTGAGTGAGGCGGACCGCGCGCGGATCGCTGCCCGCTATCCCAAACGGGGCCCCCTTGACGTGATCGTGACCATCGTGGCCACGCTCGCTGTTGTGGGGGCCATCTACGTGGTGATCCTCGCGGGTCTGGAACGAGCCGACCCACCAGTGGAGGCCATGGTCAGACAGTTCGATGTCGTCTCACCCCAGGAAATCGCCGTCACCATCGTGGTTCAGAGATCCGATCCTGCTCAGGCCGCCACATGTTCCATGTTCGCCCAGGCAGTCAGCTATGAGCGTGTTGGGGAGCTCGACGTGGACATCCCTCCCGGCAGCGAAGAACTCACGCGCGTGGAGTTGACCATGAAGACACTCAAAGAGGCCACGGCTGTGTCGGTGGAAAGGTGCACCCTCACCGGATAGGGTTGCGCAATGCCTGAGAACTCTCCCGACGTCGTGTGGTTGACCCAGGACGCCTTCAACAAGCTTGAAGCCGAACTGAACCACCTCAAGAACACCGGCCGGCCAGAAGTGACGGCGCGCATCGCCGCCGCTCGCGAAGAAGGTGACCTCAGCGAGAACGGCGGTTACCACGCGGCCAAGGAGGAACAGGGCCAGATGGAGGGGCGGATTGTTCAGCTGGAGCATCTGTTGCGGACGGCCCATCTGGGTGAGACCGAGGGCGCCGACGATGAAGCAACCCCCGGAAAAGTCGTGACCGTTGCCTTCGACGGCGATGAGGATGATACGGAAACTTTCCTGCTCGGCAGCCGAGAAGTGCTTGGCACGGACGAATCCATCGAGCAGGCGGTCTCCCCGCAATCACCGCTGGGCGCGGCTGTGACTGGCAAGAAAGTGGGTGACGACGTGTCCTATGAGGCACCCAACGGCAAGACCATGCACGTGAAGATCACCGCAGCCCGTCCGCTCTGACGGCGCTGCCCACTTTCAGAGGCTGGCCAGCAGGGTAGCTGCTGTTTCGGCACTGATTTCACCGGTCGCAACGCGCGCCAGAACCTGCTCCTGAGGAGTCATTGGCTCCCCCTGTTCGCCACTCGGCACCTCGTCCGCAGGATTCTCGACGGAGGCTGTGAAACCCAGCTTGTCCACCACCGCATCAAGCCTGGCGCGCGCCGTCGGATATGACACTCCCAAGTGTTTCTCCACCTCGCGGAGATTTCCGCGCGAGGACAAGAACACTCGTAGCAGATCCAATTCACTGCTCGTGAGACCACAGTAGGCACAGCTCTCGAATTCGCCGGCCAACTCCGAGCCGCAGGTGCGGCAGCCCTTGCGCGTCACAATCAGATCGTCACCACAGACAGGGCAGTCGGCCGGGGCGTGATACAGGTGCGCCATGTCAGTCCTCCACCTTGATAGTGGCCATACCCATGACGACGGAGACGTCGAGGCGGGCTGAACCATTGCCAATGATCACTTCATCCACTTCCGAGTTGCCGTCCGGCCACGCGATGCGGCCAAGCCTTGCCTCACCGCGGATAGTGACGTTGGCACCTTCGGTGAGCGTGATGTTCAGACTCCCCGACTCCACCTTCAGCCGGGAACGTCCCGTACTGATGGGGCCCTCCACGCTCACTCCGCCGGCCTGGGTGAGCAGGTCGCCCACTTCGTCGACACCCTCGATGGAGCAGCCGCCGGCGGTAACGCGAACGCGGCCCAGTCGCGGTACACCTGTGGTCTTGAGCCCCCCTGTCGTGACCTCAACGTCCACCTGGAGATTCGGGTTCACCCGCACGAGTAACTCCTTCCCGAGCCCGATGTCGCGGAAGTCGTCGAGGCTGCGGGGCGGTCGAATCAGGGAGAACCCCTGGAAGCTCGGCCCGAACTCGCCCGTGCTGCTGACCTCCATCACGGTGCCGTTGCGGCGCAGGACATGACGCCCCTCAACGACGAGAGTCGCCACACTTGAGTCGCCCTCCACTCGCACCCGTCGGCCGACGGAGGTGATCGACACTTTCGTCAGTCCTCCCGGACGAGCCTCATCGTGTTTGGCGGTGCGAGGCTGCTTGGGTTTGTCAGTTGCAGCACGCGAACCGTCCTCGGCTGCTTGAGCTTTCGCTTGTTCAATTCGGCGGTTGGCCTCGTCAGCATCGATCCGCCCGGCAGCGAGGTCGTCCAGAATCGGCTTCAGGTCAACAGAACTCATTGCATCATTGTGAACCTGTGTTCCTATTATGGCAAGCAAGTTTTCACATCTGAGAGTTGGGACGTGGTTGTGGCACGCTGTGGGAATGCCCAAGCCGCTCTCTGAACTCATTGCCCCGGACTGGGCCGACGCCCTCGCCAGCGTGGAGCCCACCATTCATCGGATCGGCGATTTTCTGCGCGAGGAGATCGCTGCTGGGCGCGGCTACCTACCGGCCCCGGAAAACGTCCTGCGGGCATTCACCAAACCCATGGCTGACGTGAGAGTGCTCATCGTGGGACAGGACCCCTATCCAACGCCGGGGCACTCCGTGGGTCTGGCCTTCTCCGTCTCCCGCGATGTCTCCCCACTCCCGCGCAGTCTGAAAAACATCTATGCGGAGCTCGAATCAGACCTCGGGATTCCACCGACTGGGCATGGCGACCTCACCCCCTGGTTCGATCAAGGTGTGCTGTCGCTGAACCGCGTCCTCACGGTCCAGCCCGGTGTCACGGGCTCTCACCGTCGCAAAGGGTGGGAGGACGTGACCGCCGCAGCGATCACCGCCCTCACCGCACGGGGGGGTCCGCTGGTCGCTATCTTGTGGGGTCGCGACGCCCAGTCCTGCCAGCCCCTGCTCGGGGACATCCCTGCCATCTGTAGTCCCCACCCCTCACCTCTGTCCGCGCGCTACGGATTCTTCGGCAGCCGGCCATTCAGTCGCGCTAATGCAGCCCTTCAGGAGCAGGGAGCAGAGCCCATCGATTGGCGGGTGCACTGAGCGCCAAGGAGTTGTTGGGTGGCTGCCTAGACTTGGAACCATGGATATCGACGTCATGGGATGGATCAAGAAGTCACTCAAGCCGCAGATGGTGGACAAGGAGAACGCCCTTCCGGGCAGGGACACCCCCATCCTCAACCCCATCCCCCGTCACACCGTTCTTGGGCTGCCTCTGGATGAGGTACCGGAGGGCTGCGAGGTGGCCTACTTCGCCATGGGTTGTTACTGGGGTGAGGAGCGTCTCTTCTGGCGCACCGACGGTGTGGTCAACACCGCTGTCGGCTTCATGGGTGGCTTCACGCCCAACCCCACCTACCGTGAATCCTGTGGGGGCCGGACCGGACACGCTGAGACGGTGCGCGTGGTCTTCGATCCGTCCAAGGTCAGCTATGACGATCTGCTCGCCGTCTTCTGGGAGAACCACGATCCGACGCAGGGGGCTCGGCAGGGCAATGACGTGGGGACCGAGTACCGCTCAGCGATCTTCCCCACCAACGGCGCCCAACTGGAGGCGGCCGAGCGGTCCCGCGATCGCTACCAGGAGCGCATGACGGAGGCTGGGTACGGAGAGATCACCACGGAGATCACGCCGGACGTCCCCTTCTACTACGCGGAGAAGGAACACCAGCAATACTTGGACAAGAACCCGGGCGGCTACTGCCCTGTCCATGCCACAGGTGTGGCCTGCGACTGACCGTAGGAAGACCGGGCCGGCTTGGCCACCAAAGTCTCCGTCTTCCTCTTCGTCGCCCCTCGACCCCCAATGTGAATCTGGTACCATTTGGACCGCACGCTCATCAAGCGCATCAACCGACTGATCGACGACGCTGCACGCGATCCCTTTGACGGGATTGGCAAGCCCGAACCTCTCAAGTACGGCCTCGCAAACGCCTGGTCCAGACGAGTCACTGACGAGCACCGACTGGTGTACGTGGTCCGTGGCGACGATCTCATTCTCCTGCAGGCCCGGCGATGGAAATGACTGATGTACTGATCCGCAACGTGCCGGACTCTGAACTGGCGCGCATCGACGAACGAGCAGCACGCCTCGGACTGTCTCGGGGAGAGCACCTTCGGCGGCAGATCGCCAAGGATGCGGGGCGTGGGTCAGAGCAGCTGTCCATCAGCCAGTTGGCCAAGTTTGCCGATCTGGCGGACGACGGACTCATGACTGATGCTTGGTCATGACCGCCCATCGCCTTGATGCCAGTAGCCTCCCTGACACCACCGATCGACAGAGAGCACTCAATCGGATTTCTCATCGACTTCATCCGAGCCTCTCCGCTCGCTCAGTTCGATCCACTCGGAGTCACACCCGGGACAGCGGTAGACGGGGGCTCCCTCGACGGTGCCATCGGTCATGACTTCGCAGCACGCGTCCTCACAGGGATACGACACGAGGAACCGTGCTGCCATGATCGACACCCCTCTGAAGATTGCCATCGACGATGACATCTTAACGAGGACAGACAGAACGGAGAGGTCTCAGCTCGCCACGAGTTGTGCGATGACGCGTGGAGCTGGGCGGCGCAGTGAGGGAATGCTGGGGAGCACCGTTGCCAGGAGGGTGATGACCCAGGACACAAGCAGGATGCCCAGCAACATCATCAAGGGCAGGGAAATGGCGTACACATCCACCGCGTAGGGCAGGCCGTAGGCCAGCACGCCGATGCTGACGCCGGCCATGGTCAGTCCCAGCAGCGCTGCCGTACCGGTCACCATGGTCGCCTCCAGCGCGGGAAGCGACGCCTGTTGCAAGGGTGTGGCACCGATGACCCCGTCCAATGCGAGTTCTGCATCGCGCTGACGGGTCATCATCATCAGATTGCTGACCGAGCCAGCGAAGGCGATGGCGATGGAAAGCCCCATGAGGGCCAGCAGCGCAACGAGCGAACTCCCATCCAGCTCGAAACCGAAACCGTTGGCGAGCAGCGTGGCCGAGACGGAGTCACCGATTGCCATCATCCCGAAGAGGAGACCCACCGCGAACATGACAGGGATCACAGACTTCACGAGCCGGTCCGAACGCGAGATGACCGTGTGCCGGGCCAGGTGCCACGTCGCTCCCGGTATGGGGACCAGACGAGTCCACAGGCGGGTCAGAGGCCCTACAACACTGGGGGCGATGAGACTGAGCCCGAGACCGAACACCGGCAGGCTGAACGCAGCCATCTGCATAAGGTTCTGGAAGGCGTCCGGCCCGAAGTCCTCAGCGGCGCTCCGGAAGAACGCAGCGGCGCCCACGATCAGGGCACATATCATGACGAACCCGGTCCACCGCATGACCATGCCCACGCGTGTTGTCGACGCGACTGCAGCACCACTGGATGCACGAAGCGCTTCCACCGGCGGTATCGCAGTGGCGCGTCGGGCCTGGCGCAGGCCCCCCATCATCGCCACCGCAGCGCAGTACAGGCTGCTCGCCAGCAGCACCGGCGGCGAGAAGACCGCCGGAACCGGAGCATACCCACGATCCTCAGCAATGATGCGCAGCACCCACCCCTGGGATGACAGCGCCACAGCATTGCCGGCCACGGAGCAGACGAGTGTCACCACGATGAGCTGGAGCAACAGCATCCGCACCACTTGACCCGGGGCAGCACCAGCCAGCAGGAGCCGCGCGATGGCTCCGCGACGAGAGGTCACCACCAGAGCCGTGGATGTCCCCACCACAGCGAGCGCCACCATGGAGCAGAACAGGACGTTCGTCGCGCCGATGCTGATCAGGAGGAACCGATAGTTGTCATCGAGCCCGGTGTTTATGGCTGCAGAGTGGAGCACCAACGCTGACAGTCCGAGGGTGGCACCGGTCACAAGAAAGGTAAAGCTCACACACGCCCATGCCGACCAGGAGTCGCGCAGATCAGCCACCGCCATCCGTAGAGCCATCATGACCGGTCCGCCATGTCAGTATCGACGGCGAGTTCGGTGAGCGTGGAGGCAACCTGGTCGGCGGACGGTGCCGCGAGTTCACGGACCAGATATCCGTCGCGGAGGAACAGCACCCGATCACATCGGGCAGCAACTTGTGGATCGTGCGTCACTGTGAGCACGCATCGCTCAGGATGGTGGGCGATGCTGCGAAGCTGCTGCAGCACCATGTCCCCACTGCGGGTGTCGAGTGCTCCCGTCGGCTCATCGGCAAAGATGATGCGGGGCTGCTGCGCCAGCACCCGGGCAAGGGCAATGCGCTGCTGCTCGCCACCCGACATGACCGCCGGGCGGGATGCGGCGAGCTTGGTCAATCCCACGGATTCGAGGGCCTGGTCGATGACGAAGCGTTCCGGCCGCTTCCCGCGGAGACGAATGGGCAGGGCGACGTTCTCCCAAGCCGTCAGTGATGGCACGAGGTTGTAGGACTGGAAAACGAATCCGACATCGCTGCGTCGCATCTTGGCGAGCGCGGTCCGTGAGAGTTTATCGGTGGCCTGCTCCAGCAGCCTCACCTCGCCGGTGCTCGGTTGCTCCAAGCCACTCAGGCAGTAGAGCAAGGTGGACTTACCCGAGCCCGAAGGCCCCATCACGGCGCACATCTCGCCGGCGCGGACCGACAGGGAGATGCCATGCAGAATCTCGATCGATCGTGAGCCCGCCTTGTAGGACTTCGTGACGTTCGAGGCGGAGATCAGTGCGGGAACATATCCGGGCGAATCGGCGGTGGTGTCCTCGCAGTGGACGGTGAGGCGGGTCCAGCTGTGCGTTGTGATCATGTCTTCAAGGCTAGGAATGACTGACTCCGTGGACATCGCGCTACGGTCACGACTTCTCCCGCTCCGTTGTGACCTTCGACATGGCGTGACGACATAGAACCCATGACCCCGGTCACGATCTGACGCTCACCTACGATGTGAGCGATGCTGACCAACCGTTGGCGCCCCTAATGGCCTAGTCTTCGGCCATGTGCGAGCGCCCCACAGCCACTGATCGGCGCACCGAAAGCGGGCTGAGTCTTGCGTTCGGCACGGCGGTCATGGTTGAAGCAGCGAGCATCGTGTACACGCTCGTGGCGGGCGCATCGTTAGCGCCGCTGGTGAACTTCCTGCCCCTCGGGCTCGCGGTGGTGTTGTATCTGCTTCGCTTCCGGACACGGCGGACAATGGTCTTGGCTCTGGGCCTCGGGATGACGGTCCTGGTGCTCGCGCTGTTGCCGGCCGAAGCATCAACCTCAGTGCTGTTGATTCTCGTGACACAGGTGGTCATTGCGTTCGACGTCGGATTCGCCGTCGCAGCTGCGATGAGCGTCATCTACGCGGTGGCATTCAGCTTCAGCGCTGTCCTGATCTTCGACGGACCCGTTGACGGTGCGATCATCGAGAACGCTTTCATCGCTTTGCTTCTGCTGGTGGCGGCAGGAGTGGGGTCATTGATGCGAACGGCGGAGAAGGCTCGCGCGGAGGCGGCTGCAGTTGGCGCCGACTTGGCGCAGGCGAACGTCGCGCTGCGGCGCTCACTGTTGCTGGAACGGGATCTGGTCCTCGCTGAAGAGAGGGCCCGATCGGCTCGCGAACTGCACGACGGCCTGGGACACCGGCTCACCCTCGTGGCGTTGTCTCTGGAGTACGCCCAGCAGACATGGAAACGCGACCCCGAGAAGGCCGTGGCGGAGGTGGAGACGGCGGCTGAAACCAATCGCGGCGCACTGGCCGAGATGCGTCTGTGGGTGCGTGCGCTGGATCCGCCAGTCGCGGACGAAGCTATTGCAGGCGCCGCCGCCTTCGATGCCATCGCTGACGCTTTTCGCGGTACGGGGCTCGACGTCCGGGTTGCCTACCGTGGAGAGGGGCCGCCCCTGGGCCACGATGTTGCCCTGTTCGCGACTCGCTTCATCCAAGAAGGGCTCACGAACGTGCTGCGACACGCTGACGCCAGCCGCGTCGACATCGAAGTGCTTCAGAGCCCGCATCAGGTTCGTTTCTCCATCAGCGATGACGGCACCGGCGCAGACTCACCCGCGGAGGGCTTCGGTCGCCGATCACTGCGGGAGCGCGTAGAGATTCTGAGTGGTGTGATGACCGCCGGCACATCGCCGCTCGGTGGATTCGAGCTTTCCGCCGTCGTCCCACTCACGCAGGAGCTCTGACATGGCACCGGTGCGCGTCGTACTCGTAGATGACCAAGAACTCATCCGACGCGGAATGCGACTGCTGCTTGAGATCAGCGACAACATCGAGGTAGTGGGTGAAGCCGTTGACGGACTGGAAGGACTCGAAGTCATCAGGAGCACCTCGCCCGACGTGGTGCTGACGGACGCCAGGATGCCCCGCATGGATGGCGTCGCACTGATCACCGAGCTCGCCGCCCAACCGCAGAGGCCGTCGGCCATCATGCTCACCACCTTCGATGACGACGCACTGGTGCGTGCCGCCCTCGACGCTGGAGCAGCAGGCTTCCTGATGAAGGATGCCTCCGTTGACGAGCTGGTGCGAGCCATCATGTCGGTGGTGGACGGTGGCCTGGTGATCGACCCACGCGTCGCACGATTGGCCATGAAACGACCGGCGGCACCCGAGACATCATCACCCTTGGCTGTGCTGACCCGCGCTGAGCGGGAGGTGGCGGAGAGACTCGCCACGGGGGCAAACAACCGCGAGATTGCACAGCAACTGAGCCTGGCAGAAGGCACCGTCAAGAACCACGTCTCCAGCCTGCTGCGCAAGCTTGAGCAGCGTGACAGAACCGGATTGGCGCTGTTGCTCAACCGTTACCTCGGTGAGCAATTGGGCTGACCGAAGAATTGATCATCGAACCATTGTTGCCTGGTCGGCCATCATCGACGCCACGCGGCAAGTAGCCTTGCTGAGTGATCATCGCCCGTTTGACAGTTGCTGCCGTCCTGGCGCTACTGGTTGTGGGCTGCGTACCTGCAGGAAATGCCCCCGCTGATCCTGTCTCCCCCTCACCTGTGAGCAACATGAACTCGCAGTCCGCATCGGCAGAACCCACGCGCACGGGCACCCAACCCAGCAGAAGCGCTACGCGATCCCCGGAACCCACCCCCTCGCTCCCGGTGACCTTTGCGATCACTTCACCACTTCTTGAGGGTGGGGCCGCCACGGTGGTGCAAAAGCTGCACGAGATATCCGGACTTCGACCTGCGCTGAAGCTGGATGTCACCGCGGATGAGGTCACGCTGATCGTCCTGGACCGGGAAAAGCAGGCGCGTGGTTACCGGTGGCGCGAGGGCATCATCGAATCGGCCGTGACCGACGTGGAGTACCTCGGTCAGACCATCTTCTGGCCCACTGACTTCGCCCTGGACAACGTGGAACTCATCTTCGACAATGCTGCACTCCTGGGGACCTCATCGAGCGGACAGAACCTGCAGGTGGTGGAATACCGCCCAGGGCAGGTGCTGATGAGCGTCACCACCACCCCGGAATCGGCCACCATCTTCTTCCAACCGGACGGATCAGTGTTTCGGAGCCTCAACACCACCTCTGTGGCAGATATTCGCGAGGGGATCGCTGCGGTGACGCGCAGCACCAGCCGAGTGTATTCTCTCGGATTCAACGCTCGGCTTGGCTACTGGGCTGAGCTCCCAGTGGGCGAGGACATGACCGAGCGCCGCTCACGCATGGGCAATCGCCCCACGTACGTCTCCCGACGCTCGGGCACGTCCCCGCTGGAACCGTTCAATCCCGATCTGATCGACGCCGTCACGCTTGCCCAGACCATTGCCTCCCACAACAGCGGCCAGGGATGTGATGTCGAGATCGACAACAGGTTCGAGCGTGTGCAACCCGTCATCACCTACCTGTGCGACTCAGAGACGTTCCACTCAGACCTTGAGGGCAGGGATCTCACAGCCCAACTGGGCTGAAAACCACTCGATAGAATGGCGCAATGCGTGTCGTCGGAGTCCTCTCACCAGTGGGCTCCCAGAAGGTCAACGTCACCATCCAACACGGACAACACCCGGCTGAGGCGCTGTTCACCCATGGCTTCGTACCCCTGCGCCCCCTGTCGACGGCGTTGCTCGACGGCGAGATCGTGTTCACCTATTTGGTACGGGAAGCCACCTCCGGGGATCGCAGACCCCGACGGCGCCACGTGGTCCATGAGGAACCCAGCGCAGATCAGCAACCTGTCGTTCATCAACGCATTGGCGCCTATGCCGTCGTTGTTTCGGGCAGAGGAGTGCTGGGAACCGTCAATTCGACGTTGACGGGAGCTCCCGGCACCTGGACCCTTCCGGGCGGTGGCATTGATCCCGGCGAGGCACCCTCTGAGGCAGTTCTACGAGAGGTGTTTGAGGAGGCCGGCCAACAAGTCCGCCTCACGCGCATCCTGTCGTTGGAATCGGATCATTGGATCGGCCGCTCCACCACGGGTGTGCTGGAGGATTTTCATGCGCTGCGCATCGTCTACGGGGCCACATGCGAAACACCCAGCGACCCGGTTGTCCACGATCTCGGTGGATCGACGGAGCGGGCCGACTGGGTGTCTCTGCGCACGTGGCGCACACTGCACTGGACAATCAGCTCACGGTCGCTGCTTGCGCGCCACCTCCGCTCGCTGAGCGGGAATCAATTTCGGAAGTAGGACAGAATCCTGAGGATCTCGACGTAGAGCCACACCATGGTGACGGTGATGCCGAACGCCGCACGCCACGACTCGGTGGCCGGGGCCCGTGAAGCGATGCCCCGCTCAACGAAGTCGAAGTCAACGATGAGGTTGAACACCGCAAGCCCTACCGCCAGCACGGAAATAGCGATGGACAGAAGTCCGGCGCCGCCACCGACGTCACGGATGCCGGTATCGATACCGAACAGCGCCAGCACCAGGTTGAGGAGGAAGACTCCCGCCATGGCCGCTGTTCCGATGTAGACCATCTTGCGGAACTTGGGTGTGACGCGGATGTTGAAGAACTTGTACGCGGCGAGCGTGGCGCCTGCCGCCACAAAGGTGGCGAGCACGGCGGAGACGACGATGCCTTCGAACATCGTCTCGAAAAACTTCGAGATTGCACCGACGAACACCCCCTCGATGGCTGCGTAGAACATCACACCGCCGACAGGGATGGTGTGACGGCGGGCCACGAACAGCACGGTCACGAACCCGACGATGGCCGAGCCAATGAGCGCTGGGAAGAGGAACTGGGGCGGCAGAAGCATGAACGTGGCAGCCGCCGCCACGAAGACGAGCAGCAGTGTTGCGGCGGTCTTCGCGATCACGTCATCAAGGGTCATGACACCGCCGGCGGGTGCCTGTTGCTGGTACGCCTGCGGCGGCTGATAGCCCTGCGGGGGCTGGCCCTGGAATCCGGCCTGCTGTCCCCAAGGGGACTGTCCCTGCTGGAACTGACCCTGCGGCGGCGCCGGCCGTCGATTGAATGTCTCGCTGTTGCGGAAGATGGGGTTTGCCATGATCCAACTTTCTGGTTGAAGTACTGCATTCCATTGTACTGCTCCTGCCGCGAAAGCAGTCACACCCCGAGCTGACGACGCGTCGGGGGTTCAGCCCGGGTGCCCCCGACGGGATTCGAACCCGCACTGTGGCGGGTTTAAGCCGCCTGCCTCTGCCAATTGGGCTACGAGGGCTTCGCGCAGCAGTCTAGGTGTTGACGAGCTGTTCAGCCCAGCAGCCCCAACGCGATGCCGTCGAGGATGTCAGTTTCGCTCACGATGATCTCGCCCCCGGGAACGCGTGCCGATATTTCATCGAGGATCAGGGAACCCGCTCCGATGACACCGGCGCGCAGCGGATGCATGCACGGCTCGGTCTCGATGCTCGCCACCGGTGTCGCCATCCAGTGCGCGTTGGCCCCCATGACGTCCTCACGGCTGAGGGCTGCGCCATGGATGGCGTCCCGGGAGTACTCCTGGAGCCCCAGGACGCGGGCGGCAACGGAGGTGACCGTGCCGGCGACGCCGACGGCGGTCTCAATGCGATCGAAGTCGACGTCCGATCCATCGAGCAGGCCGCCGATGAAAGCACGGGCGGCCTCCTGCTGGGCGTCGGTGGGCGGATCGTTGTGCAGATAGCGTTCGTGCACCCGCACCGCACCGATGTTGAGGCTGGTGGCGAGTTGAACTTCATCACCTTCCACCACAACGAGTTCCGTGGAGCCCCCGCCGATGTCGATGACGAGCACAGGTTGAGGAGCCTCCACCCCACCGCGCACACCAGCGGCGGACAGTCGAGCTTCCTCGTCGCCTGTGATGACATCAACGTCCACGCCGAGTCGCTGGCGCACGCCGCCGAAGAACAGGTGCCGGTTGGAGACATCCCGGGCGGCTGAGGTGGCGACGAACCGCACCCGCTCCGCACCCAGCTCGTCAATGATGGTGGCGAACTCCTCACAGATCGCGAACGCCCGCTCCAGGGCATCGGGGTGGAACTCGCCGGTGGCGTCCACGCCCTGACCAAGGCGGGCAAGGCGCACCTGGCGGCACAACTCCTCAGGTGCACCGTCCTCGGTTGCCCGTAGAATCAGGAGCCGGATGGAATTGGTGCCGCAATCCACGGCCGCCACCGTGGTCACGGCGTCGCACCGCCAGCCACGTCGTCGAGCTGGCAGGGGTCCTTCCAGAATTCACCCATCGCATCGAGGGCCTCGTCCCCCAACGGATTGACGCCCCGCCCGGCGGCCAACGCGTGCCCCACAAGAACATGCAGACACTTGACCCGGGTGGGCATCCCGCCTGCGGAGATGCCCTCAATTTCCGGCACGTCGCCGAGTTCCGCACGATCCGCCAAGTAGGCCTCATGGGCCTCGACGTAGCGGGAGGCCAGCTCGTCATCCTCACCGAGCCGCTGGGTCATTTCGGCCATGACGCCGTTGGCCTCCAGAGTGGAGCATCCCATGATGGCGCGCTGACACGTCAGGTAGTACGTGGTGGGAAAAGGTGTGCCGTTGTCCAACCGTGGGCGGGTCTTCACCACGCCGGGGCGGCCGCAGGGGCATCGCCAGGCGACGGCTGCCACCCCGCGCGGGGCACGACCGAGTTGGGCCTCGACAACGGCGAGGTCCTCAGGTGTTGGTTCAATGTTCATGGGTTCCATTTATCTCAGTGCTGTGTCATATCTCAGTGCTGTGTCAGACCGTGGACCGGTGCCGGCTACGGTGTCTCGCTGGGCGTCGGTGTGGGTGATGGCTCCTCGTTCGGACCAGGGATGGCGCTGGGTTCCGGTGACGGTTCCGGTACGGGTTGATCAGCTGCCTCGACGGAACCCCAGACACGTTCCCACCACAGCCCCGTCGGGGCCAGGTCTGCGGCCAGCACGTCAGAATCACCGCCAATCGCTTCACCGTCCACCCCGATCACCCGGTACCCCACTTCGCCCGGCATGACCCAGCCGAGCCGCGAACGCGCTTCGGCCCGAACAAAGTCGGGATCCTCCCACCGTGCAAGCCGATCTTCCAGATCTGCGATCTCGTCTGTGGAACTCTGGATCTCGGCGCGGAACTCCGCAATTTCCTGGCGCTGCGCAAAGTACACCCGCAGGCTCTGTGCCAGCGTGATCGCGATGAGTGCCATGACGACTGCCAGAATCAGGAGACGCCACGTGACACCCAGCACCCGCGCTCCCATCACGCGCCGAGGAGGTCCCTCCTGAACGGCGGTGTCGGTCTCCTCCACGGAGACCTGTCGAGCGGCCGCCTTCTCGCGCGTTGCGCGCTCCCCCGGACGTGCAGCGGTCCGGGTTCGCGGCGAACCGCGACCCGGACCACTTCTTGCTGGCTTGCTTCCTGGCCTACCCACTCACCCAGTGTGACGGGTCAGTCAAGAAACTCAGCCCTTGAAACGCGGGAAAGCCGAACGTCCTGCGTAAACAGCTGCATCATCGAGGTCCTGCTCGATGCGCAGAAGCTGGTTGTACTTGGCGACGCGGTCCGTACGGGCCGGCGCACCGGACTTGATCTGCCCACAACCGAGAGCCACTGCCAGATCAGCAATCGTGACGTCCTCGGTCTCGCCGGAGCGGTGGCTCATCATGGTGGTGAAGCCATTGCGGTGGGCCAGGTCCACGGCGTCGATGGTTTCGCTGAGCGAGCCGATCTGGTTCACCTTCACGAGCAGCGAGTTCGCATTCTTCGAATCGATGCCGCGCTGGATGCGCTCAACGTTGGTGACGAACAGGTCATCGCCCACAATCTGGACTTCTGCGCCCATGCGCTCGGTCATGGTCTGCCAGCCGTCCCAGTCCTCTTCGTTAAGGGGGTCCTCGATGGAGACCAGCGGGTAGTCGGCCACGAGACCTGCGTAGTACTCCACCATCTCGTCAGCGGACTTCTTGGCGCCCTCGAAGTTGTAGTGACCCTTCTCGAAGAACTCGGTGGCGGCGACGTCGAGGGCCAGCCCCACGTCCTTGCCCGGCTTGTAACCCGCGGCCTTGATGGCCTCGAGGATCAGGTCCAGCGCAGCGCGGTTGCTCTCAAGGTTGGGAGCAAAGCCACCCTCGTCGCCCAGACCGGTGGACAGACCGCGGTCCTGCAGCACCTTCTTCAGCGCGTGGTACACGGCAGCGCCCATCTCGACGGCTTCCGCGAAGGTCTCCGCGCCGATGGGGGCGATCATGAACTCCTGGATGTCGACGTTGCTGTCGGCGTGCGACCCACCGTTGAGGATGTTCATCATGGGAACGGGCAGCAGGTGCGCGTTGGGGCCACCGACGTAGCGGTACAACGGCAGGCCGGCCTCTTCCGCAGCAGCATGTGCGACGGCGAGCGATACGCCGAGGATGGCGTTGGCGCCGAGCTTGGACTTGTTCGCCGTGCCGTCGAGCTCGATCATCGCCTGGTCAACGAGTCGCTGCTCGGAGGCCTCGAAGCCGAGAATCTCCTCGCTGATGGCGTCGACGACGTTCTTGACTGCCGTCTGGACGCCCTTGCCGCCGTAGCGCTTCTTGTCTCCGTCGCGGAGTTCAGCGGCCTCGAAGGCACCGGTGGAGGCGCCGGAGGGAACCGCTGCGCGACCCCCGGAGCCGGAGTCGAGTTGAACCTCGACCTCGACGGTGGGGTTGCCGCGCGAATCGAGGATCTCGCGAGCGTCAATGAATTCAATGGCTGCCATAAAAATGCCTTTCCAGGAGGGTCCTTGCGATCAACCAGCTTATCGGGGGCTGGGCCGCACCGCTGCGGCAACCCTCCTTTGCCACCGTCTCAGGCGTGCGAGTGCTCCTCAGCAGTCACGATGCTTGCCTCCAGAGCACACAGAGCATGGCGGATGGCGGCGTCGGCATCGACGCCACTGGACTGGGCCCGGGCCACGAGTTCCAGAGCCTGTTCGCCCACCTCCTCGGCAGTGATTGGCTCCAGGGGCAACTCAATGGGGACGGAGTGCGAGCGGGTTCGTGAGATGACCTTCTGAGCCCGCGCCACGGCGCTCATGGAGTGCGCGATGCCCTCAAGTGCTGAGGTTCTGCCCTTCTCCACGCGCTTGGCTGCCTCCCACCCCCGCCGGATGTCCACGGGCGCATCCTCGTCAGCGAAGACGTGGGGATGTCTGCGCACGAGTTTGTCACTGATGCCGCGAGCAACATCATCAAGGGTGAATCGGCCGTCGTCCTCGGCGATCCGAGCGTGGAAGTACACCTGCAGGAGCAGGTCGCCCAGTTCCTCGGCCAGTTCCTCGTCATCTCCCAGTTCGACGGCGTCCACCACCTCGCACGTCTCCTCCACGAGGTGGGTCAGCAGTGACGCATGCGTCTGCTGCGCGTCCCACGGGCACCGCACGCGCAGCTCTGCCATCACGCCGCGCAGGCGCTCAAGCTCGGAGGTCATGGGTTTTTGGTTCAGCTCAGGTCGCCAGGCACGGACACCGATCCTGAGCCCTCCACCACCGCACCCTGCTGCTCATCCCACTGGAAGCGACGAGGATTCACGGTCACCTCGGTGGCGGCGAGGGCGGCCTGCGCCTGTTCAGGGTTGGCCTCCTCCTGGAGCAGGATCTGGGCAGCCTGGGGCTTCAGTACGTCGATGCACTGCGGCCGTTCCCGAATGATTGCCAGCGCTTCCTCGTTCTCGCGCAGGAAAGTGTCCAGACGCTCCTCCGACATGTCGACGCCACTGGCCTCCCCCACTGCGCGGAAAAGTTCCAGACGCACGATGATGGTCAGTGCGGCCCCCTCAGAGACGGGAGTCTCCCCAAACGTTGGGCACGTCTCCATCAGAGCCTCGACGCGCTGCTGCGGGATGGTCGTGTCACCCACCACCGCAGCCGTCGTTGGGCTGGGGCTGCACGCGACGAGCGCGAGCACCGTCAGAGGGGCAAGACGAGCGAGCTTCATGGAAAACATCCTTCTTCGACTTCGACGCGAGCCTGATCCTACCGCGCCTACCCGAAGACCTGCTGCACCAGGGTGGTGGCCCACGCGAGGGCGTCGCCGTCGGGCTTCGGCACGAGGATCAGTTCGGTGGCGTGCTTGACGGCGGCACCCGGGTAGAGACGTTGCAGGCGTAGTTGTCGCGACTCGGGCAAATTGGCTGGCGAGAACCGCACATTCTTGCCCTGGGACACGATTTCTTCGATGCCGTGCTCCCGGCAGAGATTGCGCAAGTGTGCCACGCCAAGCAGATCCGCAACCGGGGCGGGGGGCTCGCCGTAGCGGTCCACCAGCTCTGCGCGCACAGCGTCGATGTCCTCGGCGGTGCGTATCTCCGCGATCTGCTTGTACATCTGCAACCGCAACCGCTCGGAGGTGATGTAGTCCGAAGGCAGGTGCGCCTCAATGGGAAGCTCGATGCGCATCACGGGTTCCGGGGTGGTGTCCTCGCCGCGATAGTTGGCGACGGCCTCGCCGACGAGCCGCAGATACATGTCGAATCCCACGTCCGCAATGTGTCCTGACTGTTCACCCCCCAACAGGTTGCCGGCCCCACGCAGCTCCAGGTCCTTCATCGCGATGGACATGCCGGCGCCCAGGTCCGTGTGGGAGGCCATGGTGGCCAGTCGTTCATGCGACGCCTCGGTGAGTGGCTTGTCACGCGGGTACAAAAGGTAGGCATATCCGCGTTCGCGAGAGCGTCCGACGCGGCCGCGGAGCTGGTGCAGCTGTGAGAGCCCGAGTTGGTCGGAGCGCTCGATGATGAGGGTGTTGGCGGTGGAGATGTCGATGCCAGCTTCGACGATCGTGGTGCAGACCAGGACGTCGGCCCGACGCTCGAAGAAGTCCTGCATGACGGACTCGAGCCTGGCCTCCCCCATCTGACCGTGAGCAGTGACGATGCGCGCCTCCGGCACCAACTCGCGCAGCGCCGCCGCGGACTTCTCGATGGTGTTGACCCGATTGTGGACGACGAACACCTGCCCCTCGCGGGCCAGTTCCCGTCGCACGGCAGCCTTGACCTGGGCCGTGTCGTAGGGACCTGCGAACGTGAGTACCGGATGGCGTTCCTCCGGCGGCGTGGCAATGACACTCATCTCACGGATGCCAGTGATGGCTGTTTCCAGCGTCCGTGGAATCGGGGTGGCGCTCATGGACAACACATCCACGTTGACCCGGAGCTCTTTCAGCCGTTCCTTGTGCTCGACGCCGAAGCGCTGTTCCTCATCGACGATCACGAGCCCGAGATCGCGGAACTTGATCTCCTTGCTGAGCAGGCGGTGGGTGCCGATGACAACGTCCACCTTTCCGTCTGCGAGGTCCGCGATGACTTTGCGTGCCTCGGAGTCACTCTGGAAGCGTGAGAGTTGCTCCAGCCGCACGGGGAAACCTGCAAATCGGGCTGAAAACGTTGCGTGGTGCTGTGTGACGAGCAGCGTGGTGGGCACCAGCACGGCCACCTGTTTTCCGTCCTGCACCGCCTTGAACGCGGCGCGCACCGCGATCTCGGTCTTGCCGTAACCCACGTCGCCACAGATCAGCCGGTCCATCGGGACGAGCTTCTCCATGTCCGCCTTCACCTCGTTGATGGCGCTCAACTGGTCAGGTGTCTCCACGAAGCTGAACGCATCCTCCAGTTCCCGTTGCCACGTCGTGTCCGGGCCGAAGGCGTGGCCCTTGGTCGCCTGTCGGGCGGCATAGAGCTTGATCAGCTCAGCCGAGATCTCGCGGACGGCCTTGCGTGCCCTTGACTTGCGTTTGCTCCATTCGGCGCCACCCATTTTGTCCAGGGCGGGCGACTCATTGCCGACGTAGCGCGTCAATTGGTCCAGCTGATCCATGGGCACGAACAACCTGTCGCCGGGTTGGCCACGCTTGCTCGGCGCATACTCCAGCACGAGGTAGTCCCGGACGGCGCCCTGCACCGTGCGCTGCATCATCTCAACGAAACGCCCCACGCCGTGCGTCTCGTGGACGACGGGATCCCCCGCCTTAAGCTCCAGCGGCTCGATCGTGTTGCGACGTCGGGTGGGAAGCTTCTGCTGACTGCGGTCTGTGGCCTGCTGGCCGGTGAGTTCGGTGGCCGTGATGAAATCGATCCGGCTGGGTTCTGCCCGCCAGCCCTGGTTGAAGCAGCCGAGCACGATGCCCACCACGCCCAGGCGGGGTTCCTCCTCCAGATCAGTGACCTCCGCCGTCAACCCCTCCTCGGCCAACAGCTCCACCATGCGTGTGGCGAGCCCCCGGCCCTCGACGCCGATGAGGACACGCCAGCCATCCTTGACGGCGGCATGAATGTGTTCCCTGGCCGCATCGAAATCACCGCGGAAGCCGTCGGGATGCATCACCGCCAGAGTGCGCGAGTGCACGGAGGAGGCATCGTAGGGCTGATCCTCGTCCCCCGCCGCGAACGGGGAGAGGCTCCACCACTTGTGGCCCTGTTCCATGGCATGGGCACGCACATCGGCCAGGCTCCAGTAGGACGAAGCTCCCAGATCGATCGGGGATTGCCCACCCCCCGCTGCCGCTGCCCAGCTTGCCTCGAGGAACTCATTGCTGGTTCTCACCAATTCGGCGGCGCGGGTGCGGACCAGCTCGGGTGAGGTGCTCAGGATGATGGAGTGCTCAGGAAGGACGTCGACGAGGAGTTCAAGACCGTCGACGAGGGCGGGGATGAGCGCCTCCATGCCTTCAATGGCCTGGCCCTGGGCGATGCGCTCCAGCATGTCGGAGAGTTCGGGGTGCTGCATCATGAGTGTGCGGGCACGTTGCCGTACGGCATCGGTCAGCAACAGTTCGCGGCAGGGAATCGCCGTTATCTCGGCGAGCGTCTCGACCGTGGAACGCTGATCCGCCACCGAGAATGGGCGGATCTCCTCCACCTCGTCGCCGAAGAAATCAATGCGCACGGGATGTTCCATGGTGGGCGCAAAGACGTCGACGATCCCACCGCGCACGGCGAACTCGCCGCGCCGTTCCACGAGGTCCACCCGGTTGTAGGCGGCTCCCACGAGATCCGACAGCAGCGTGGAGAGCTCATATTCCTGACCGGCAGTGACCGTCACCGGTTGCATCTCCGAGAGCCCGCGGACCTGTGGCTGCAGCACGGATCGCACAGGTGCCACCACCACTTGCGGCACCTGGGATGCGTCCCCGCGCAGGCGACGCAGAACCGCCAGACGACGCCCCACAGTGTCGGGGCGCGGCGAGAGTCGCTCGTGCGGAAGGGTCTCCCATGCCGGGTAGTAACTGACGGCCTCATCGCCCAGCAGGCTGCCCAGCTCAATGGTGAGTTGTTCCGCCTCGCGATAGGTGGAGGTGATGAGCAGGACGGCGCGGCCAGAACTGGCCGCGATGCTGGCGGCCGCCGTCGGGAAGAAAGCCGGGACCACGGTCACATCGAGTGCGTCAACGCCCGCGGAGCGTGCATCGGAGGTGGTGGTCCGGAATGCGGGGTCTGCTTCGAGTGCGCTGAGGAGGCCGGGAAACTTCACCGGGTAAACCTACCCGGCAGGTCCGACGAAGCCTCGTCGATTCGCTGACGGCTCACTTGGTACTCATTTGTTGTAGCGGTTCTGGGTGATGTCCAGACCGCTGCGCACAAAACTCTCCACAGCGTCCGCAGCAACTGCTGCATCCACCCGCATGGCGTCGGCGTCAGCCGGCTTCAGTTTCGCCAGCACCCAGTCCGCTGCGGATTGACGGCCAGCTGGCCGCCCGATGCCAACACGTACCCGCGTGAACTCGCCGGTGCCAAGATGGGCCCGCATCGATTTCAGGCCGTTGTGGCCATTGTCGCCGCCGCCGAACTTGACTCGAAGACGCCCGGGTTCCAGATCGATTTCATCGTGGATGGCGATGACGCGCGACGGATCAATCTTGTGGAACGCCGCCACCGAACGCACTGCCCGGCCCGACTCATTCATATACGTCGTGGGCTTGACGAGAACGAGTTTGATGGCATCCACGCCCGGCGCGGGCGGCACCGTGGCCGTGGTGACCGCCGCGCTGTGGCGCGACGCCAGCGCAAAGCTGGCGCCGAGCCGATCAGCGAGGTCATCCACCGCCCAGAACCCGACGTTGTGCCGGGTGTGGGCGTATGTGGGGCCCGGGTTACCGAGCCCCACAACAAGCCATGGACCAGAGGTCACTCGGAGTCTTCGTCGTCGTCCTCGTCGCCGCCCTCATCCGAATCCACCAGGTCACCCTCGGCGTCCTCGAGCTCAGGCTCGGGCTCGGCAACGGGCTGCGGAGCAACATTGAGGACCATGGACTCGGGGTCCTGCTCGCTGACAACGCCCTCGGGGAGAACGACGTCGCCGGCCAGGATCTGGTCGCCCACGACGAGACCCTCGATGGAAACCTCGATTTCCTGGGGAATGTCGGTGGCGGGAGCAAGAACTGGCAGGGAGGTGAGGTCCTGGTTGACCAGGGAGCCGCGCTCGGCCTCGCCCACGACCGTGAGTGCCACGTCCACGCTGACCTTTTCGCCCTTCTTCACGATGAGCAGGTCAATGTGCTCCAGGAAGCCGGTGATGGGATCGCGCTGGACCTGCTTGGGAAGCGCGGTGATGGACTTCTTCTCACCTTCGATGGAGATGGTCAGCAGCACGTTGGACTGGCGAAGGAGGAGGAAGGTCTCCTTGCCGGGCAGGGAAACGTGCACGGGATCGGTGCCGTGGCCGTAGATGACCGCGGGGGTCTTGTCGTTGCGACGAAGGCGGCGTGAGGCACCTTTGCCAAACTCTGTGCGGGGGGTTGCTGTCAGCTTGTCAGCCATTGTGTGTCTCCTGGTGTAGTGATCGCGCGGTTCACTGCAGGAGAGGGCTTGTCGATAACGGACTGGAATCTCTCAGTCCCTCGCCAGGCAGCCCGACGAGTCTAACCCACGTTCGCTACGGTTGCGCAATGAGCAACGCTGACGCCGGAGGCGAAGGGGAGGCTGATGAGACGTGGCTGACCGTGGGCGAGGTTGCCAGGCATGCAGGGCTGTCGGTCAGAACACTGCACCACTATGACCAGCTCGGTCTCCTCCACCCCAGCGGACGTTCCGCCAGCGGATACCGTCTCTACGCACCCGGTGATCTGGCCCGGCTGTTGCAGATCCAGCACTTGAAATCCCTCGGACTGAACCTCGACGAGGTGGGCGCAGCTCTCGATGTCGAGGAGTTCGACGCGGCGAGTGTTCTGGAGGACCACATCACCGCCGTCGAACGGCGCATCGCCGACGAGCAGCGACTGCTCCGTACCCTGCACGCCCTGCGTAAGGCGGCGCAAACAGGGTGGCGTGAGGTGCTCTCCGCCGTGGAACAGACGGAGCGACTGCGCCACCCGGAACCCCACGTGCGATTCCGGGCCGCCCTCGAAACAACCGACGGTGTGCCGCTGGCGGAACTCGTCCAGCAGCTCGTTGCCGATCCCGTTTCGGGAGTGCGCGAGGCGCTGACGTGGGCCATCGCCCGGCACGGATCCGAGGCTCTCCCACATCTGCTCCCTCTGCTTCGTCACGCCGATCCGGCGGTGCGCACCCAGGCCGCCCACACCTTGTCCAAGGTCGGCGATCGTGCAGCCGCGGAAGCCGTGGTGCCGCTTCTGCAGGATGGGGATGCCGTGGTGGCAACCAAGGCGGCGCAGGTTCTCGGACGTCTTGGTGGCCCGGATGCCGTGCAGGCTCTGGTCGAGCGGGTGGGCTCGGGGCCGAGAGAATTCGACGACGCCGTCATGACCGCCCTGGAGGACATCGGGAGCGAGGCCGTCGAAGCGTTGCTGGAAAGGCTTACCGCGACATCATCTCGTACGCGCTCTGGTGCCGCCGAAGCGCTGGGGCTCATTGGCGACCCCGCCGCCGCGCCTGAGCTTGCCCCGCTACTGCAGGATCCCGATGCCGCAGTCCGGTTTGAAGCAATCGTGGCCCTGGGGCAACTCGATGGGGACACCGCCACCGCGGCGATCGCCCAGGGAGAGACCTCCCTGGACGAGCGCGTCGCTCAGGTCGCCACTCGCCTGCTCAGCAAACGACGCGCGACGGCATCCAGCGGCTGACGGCCCGCCTCTTCCGTGTTCCGCAACGCAGCCTCGGCCGCATCACCACCCACGGCCCCGAGCGCCATGACCGCGGTCAGGGCAACCTCCGGATCCTCATCCGTGATGATGGCCGACAGCGCGGGCGCGGCGGGACGGGCGTCCTCACCAATCTGCGCAAGTGCCTCGGCTGCGTGCATACGCACTGAAGGGTCCTCGTGCTGGAGTGCCGGAACCAGGGCGTCGACGGTCAGCGGCCCCAGCTGTTGCAGCGCATTGCTCAGGGCGTCCCTCTGCTCGCCCTCACCGTCGCCGAGGCGTGACAGCAGCGGCTGCACCACCTCGGCGCTGCCGGTGCTGGCGGCAGCCCGATAGGCCTTGATGGCGACATCTGGATCATCGTCGGCCACTACGGGCAGGATCGCCGCCACATGGGCGGGGTCCCCCACCTTGGAGAGGATGTGGGCCGCCTGCCGACGCTGCAGAGCATCGTCCGAGGTCAGTAACTCAAGTACAGCGGGTATGGCGAGCTCCCCATGCTGGACGAGTGCCCACGTGATGCTCTCGCGCACGTGGAAGTCCTCCTCCACGCCGACGCGTGAAACCAGCGTCGCGGTGACCTGCGGATCAGGAAGAATCCCGGCATCCATCGCTGCTCGCAGGCGAACATCACGCTCGGGGTGGGTGATCAAGGCGTCGAAATTGGTGGCATCAGTCTGGTCGGTCTTCATGACACAGGAAGCTACGGCCTGACGCTACGTAAGGGTCAAATGCACCGTCACAGCATGAACTGATTGTTCACAGGTGCGTCGAAGGTTCCTTGTCCCCGATACATCTCCACCGACTCACGAAGAGCCTTCAAGAAGTACGGCGGGAAATCCATGCCCTTGTCCTTGGCCCAGAGCAACTTGGCTTCCAGACGACCGATCTCCTTGGCGTAGACCTCCATCTCCTGGTCCATACCAAGCTCCGTCAGCACCCCGCCCAGGTCCTGCTGGTACTTCTTGACGTAGTCCACCCCCACCAAGGTGAACGCCTGCGAACGCAACAGCTGAGTCACGTACAGCTGCCACGGTTTGAGCACCTCGTCCTGCACCATTTTCTCCGCGGACATCTTGTAGAAGGTGTAGTGCCCGGGCTCCTGCTGCTTGATGGGATGAATGATCGTCTCTGCGATGGCGTCCTCCCCCATCAGCTTCAATTCCTTGATCAGGATGCTGTAGGCGACGACGGCCTGGCGCTCGGTGGATGCGCCGGTCAGGTAGTAGAGCATGCGGGAGATGTCGTGGATCGGTTCCCAGTGAGCCAGCGCCCCGAGCAGCTTCATGCGCAACGGAATGGTCATGAATGGATCAGCGGGCTCCATTCCCAGATCCACCTGCAATTGGTCCAGAAGATAACCGTGGGCCATTTCCTGGTCGTACCAGACATCCTGATAGAAAATCCTGTCCACCTCACTGACATTCGGCAGCAGGGTCAGGAGCTCCAAAACATTGCGATCCACTTCCAACTCGACGCGCGCAAGGTAATCGATTGTTCCGGCGAAACGGTTCTTCACCGCCTCCGCATCACGAATTGTTCTGTCGGCCGACCCAAGCGAAATGGGTGGATGCTTGTCACCAAGTTTGAGCGTGAACGTCTTCAGGGAGGCATCGGTGATTTTGGCGGCGGGCACCGCTCCATCGTATAAGGAGAACTCGCCGGGTCATCCGTCGAAAAGGATTGCGATCGCATCCTCATTCGACGCCCGACGCTTCCGTCGGTGTCGCAGTGGCGGCGCGACGACCCGGCAGGCTCCAGGCGAGGGAGGCAGCAACGAAAGAGAGGACCTTCTTGCCGCGACCCCCGCGGCGTGACAGGGTGGCCGCATGAATGAGAGTCCGGTCCATCTGGTGATCATGGGGGTCGCCGGTACGGGGAAAACCACCATTGGAGAGGGCGTGGCCGAGCACTTCGGGCTCACTTATGCTGAAGGTGATGCCTTCCACAGCGAAGCCAACAGAATCAAGATGAGCGAGGGTCACCCCCTGACCGATGAGGATCGCTGGCCGTGGTTGCGATCCCTGCGTGACTGGATGTCGAAGCAGGCGGAAGCGGGTCATTCCTCTGTCGTCGCATGCTCTGCGCTGCGTGAGACCTACCGGGACATCCTGCGCGAAGCGGACGGAACAGTCTATTTCGTGCATTTGCAGCTCCCGGAAGAGATCAATGCAGATCGCCTCGCGTCGCGAGAAGACCACTACATGGAAAGACGAATGCTGGATTCGCAGCTGGACACGCTCGAAGCGCTGACGGACTCCGAGGATGGCGCCACGGTCTTGAACGTCGGCGCGCGTCGCCCGGTGATGGACAAGGTCAGCGCGGTCATCGCCGAACGCTTCCCACACCTGGTGCGGGACTCAGAAACCGATTCGTCGTAGCGTCGCCTTGATGGCTTCGGATGAGTCGTGCATCGCACCCAACTCGCCGTCCACCAGGGGAATGTC
Source organism: uncultured Arachnia sp. (assembly GCA_947493705.1). Classification (GTDB taxonomy): domain Bacteria; phylum Actinomycetota; class Actinomycetes; order Propionibacteriales; family Propionibacteriaceae; genus Arachnia. The sequence continues at coordinate 225,929 of CANLSH010000004.1, forward strand.
CACGTTCATGCCCACCCCTCGACGATCCACAATCGTGGGGACGGACATGCACACGTCGGAGATGCCGTGCCAGCCCTCCAACATGCTGGAGACCGGCAGGACACGGTGCTCGTCCCAGAACATCGCCTCAATGATGCGGGCACCAGCGACGCCGATGGCGTAGTTGGTGGCTCCTTTGCCTTCAATCACCTTGTAGGCAGCGTTGACGACGCTTTCCGCGATCTCGTCACGCACGGACTCTCCCAGTTTTCCGGTCTGAATCTCCCACTCCGGCAGCGGTACCCCGGCGATGGTGGCGCTGGACCATATGGGAATGGCCGTGTCCCCGTGCTCCCCACAGATGTAGGCGTGCACATTCTCGATGGCCACGCCGCAGTGCTGCGCCACGAGAACGCGCAGACGTGAGGAGTCAAGCACTGTTCCGGAGCCGAACATCTGATTGGGAGGCAGCCCACTGATCTTCAGCGACGCATACGTCGTGACGTCCACTGGGTTCGTGACCATCAGGAAGAGGGCGTGGGGGGAGCGTTCCACGATGGGCGGGATGACTTTCTTCATCAACGCCACCGTGGATGCAGCCAGATCCATCCGGGACTCCCCGGGCTTCTGCTTGGCACCAGCCGTGATGACGACGATGTCGCTGTTGAGCGTGATGTCCGGATCGTCGGAGCCCTCCACGCGCGCCGTCGGCATGAATTGCGTGCCGTGTTCCAGGTCAAGAGCTTCCGCCCGTGCTTTGACGCCATTGACGTCGTAGAGCACCACGTGGCGGGCGACACCCTTGATCAGGCAAGCGTAGGCGAGTGAGGAACCAACAGCACCCGCACCGATGATCGCAAGCTTGTTGCGGCGTCGTGTCTCCATCTCATGCCTTGCCGTTGAACAGGGACGTGACGGAGCCGTCCATGAACACTGCGTGGATGGCCTTGGCCAGGAGCGGCGCGATGGACAGGACGGTCAGGTTCTCGATGGGCTCCGGGGTTTTGATGGGCAGTGTGTTGGTGACGATGATCTCCTCGAGGTCGGAGGCGTTGAGGCGCTCCGAGGCAGGACCGGAGAAGACGGCGTGCGTCGCCGCGGCAATGACACGTTTGGCACCTCGCTCGCGTAGTGCCGTCGCCGCCTGCGAGATGGTACCTGCGGTGTCGATCATGTCATCCACCAGAATGCACGTTTTGCCCTGCACCTCCCCCACCACTTCATGGACCGCCACCGTATTGGCGAGCTCCGGGTCCCGACGCTTGTGCACGATGGCCAACGGACAGTTCAGCTGATCGGTCCACATGTCCGCCAGGCGCACCCGGCCGGCATCCGGGGAGACGACGCACATCTCGTCATGGTCGTACTTGTCCTTGACGTAATCGCTGAGGACGGGCAGTCCCCACAGGTGGTCGACGGGGCCGTCGAAAAAGCCCTGGATCTGGGCTGCGTGCAGATCCACTGACATGATGCGATCGGCACCGGCTGCCTTGAACAGATCGGCCACCAGACGGGCTGAGATGGGCTCCCGTCCCAGGTGCTTCTTGTCCTGCCGGGCGTAGGGGTAGAACGGCGCCACCACCGTGATGCGCTTGGCTGAGGCACGCTTCAACGCGTCCACCATGATGAGCTGCTCCATGATCCACTCATTGACCGGCGCCGTGTGGGATTGGATGACGAATGCGTCGCAACCCCGAACTGACTCCTCGAAGCGCACGTAGATCTCGGAGTTGGCATAGGCCAAAGACTTGGTGGGGACGAGTTCGGTGCCCATGAGATCAGCCACTTCTTCGGCCAGCTGGGGGAACGCACGGCCCGCGAAGAGCATCAGGTGCTTGTTGTTCGCGGTGCTGTTGGTCATGTGTGGGTTCAGCCCTTCTGTTGGGAACGCGATTCCGTGATTGAGCTATGGATGCTGCCGTCGTGCCCCGCGGCTGCCTGCGCGGCCTTGGAGTCCGGACGCCGCTTCTGCACCCATCCCTCCGCGGTGTGCTGCCTGCCGCGGGCGATGGCAAGGCCACCAGCGGGGACGTCCTCGGTGACTGCGGATCCGGCTGCCACAAAGCCTCCAGCCGCGATGTCGACGGGCGCAACCAGGACCGAGTTCGATCCGACGAAGGCGTCCTTGCCCACGTGTGTCGGAGACTTGTTGACACCGTCGTAGTTGGCGAAGATGGTGCCAGCGCCGATGTTGACGCCTTCATCGAGGATGGCGTCGCCGCAGTAGGCCAGGTGGGGCACCTTGGAACCGTCGCCGATCACAGCGTTCTTTGTCTCGACGAAAGCGCCGATCTTGCCGTCGCGGCCGAGTTGTGTTCCGGGCCTCAGATACGAGAACGGTCCCACATGGGCACCCTCACCGACGATGGCGAACGAGCCGTGCGTGCGCACCACTTCGGCGCCTGCACCCACTTCCACGTCCATCAGGGACGTGTCAGGGCCGATGACGGCACCCTCACCGATGGTGGTGGCACCCTGCAGGATTGTTCCCGGCATGAGCACCACATCACGCGCGAGATCGACGTCGACGTCGATGAAAGTGGACTGAGGATCCATGATGGTGACCCCCGCGAGCATGTGGGCATCCAGGATGCGACGATTCATCTCGGCGTTGATGCGGGCCAGCTGGACGCGGTCATTGACGCCTTCGGTCTGCCAGATGTCGTCGGTGATGACAGCGCCCACGCGGTCGTTGCGTTCGTGGGCGAACGTCAGGACATCCGTGAGGTACTGCTCGCCCTGCGCATTGTCCGTACCGAGCTGGGCAAGTCCATCACGCAGGGTCTCGGCGTCGAAGACGTAGATGCCAGAGTTGATCTCGGTGATCCGCCGCTGTTCATCGGTGGCATCGCGATGTTCCACGATGCCGACCACCCGGTCGCCATCACGCAGGATGCGGCCATAGCCGCTGGGCTCATCGACATGCGCGGTGAGAACGGTCATCGTGTTGGAGTGTGCGCGGTGGACGGCCACGAGCTGGCGCAGGGTGTCTCCCGTGAGCATCGGCACGTCACCGTAGGTGACAACCACTTCGCCGCTGAGATCGCCCAGCTCCGCGAGACCGCAGGACACTGCATGGCCGGTGCCCAGCTGCTCCTCCTGGAGAGCGGTGGTGACCGCTGCCGACATCTGACCCAACTGGTCCACAACCTCGTCGCGGTACTTGCCCACCACCACCACGAGATGATCCGGATCCAATGCTGCCCCGGCGGACACTGCGTAGTGCAGCATTGTTTTGCCCGAGACTTCGTGCAACAACTTGGACTTTGAGGATTTCATGCGGGAGCCGCCGCCGGCTGCAAGGACAATGACCGCCGCCACAGGGGCAAGGTCGTTCTCGTGATTTTCCGCTGTCATCGTTCTCCCGGGAAAGTGAGCGAGCTGAACCTTTGCGAACCATATCAGCCGATCGCCCGTGCGCGCCGCAGCCAATTTATCCATATTCGTCCGTAGTTATGGTGTCTTCCATGACTGTCGATGTGAACATGCCTCTGGGTGACCTCGTCACCGCCGACCCGCGACGCTCACGCATCCTCGAGGGATACGGCCTGGACTACTGCTGCAACGGTCACCGTTCTCTACACGAGGCGGCAACCGTGGCCGGTTTGGACCTCACGGAGGTCGCGATCGCGCTGGATCTGCCGGGACCTGCTCCGGTGGAGACGAGCGGCGGTGAACGCGCGAACTCCGCTCTTGCGCATGACATCGTCGATTCCCATCACGCCTACATGTGGGGGGAGATGCCGAGGTTGCAGGCGCTGGTTGACAAAGTGGCTGGCGTCCACGGCGATCAGCACCCCGAGCTCGCCGACGTTCAGGCCACCTACGTCCAGGCCCTTGCCGCTCTTGAGCCTCACATGACGCAGGAGGAGCGCGTCGTTTTCCCAGCCATCAGCCGCATGGAGAAGACCGGTGCGCCGGTCCCGACCGGTTCCCTCGGCGATCCGATCCAGCAGTTGCGGGCCGAACATGAGGTGGTCGGAACCCTGTTCAAGCGGATACGTGGCCTGACTGACGGCTATGTCGTTCCGGAGGGGGCCTGCAACTCATACCGCGCCATGCTGAGCGGCCTGGAAGAAATGGAGCTCGACCTCCACGAGCACATCCACAAGGAGAACAACGTCTTGTTCCCCCGCGTGCTCCAATTGGAGGCCGAGCTCTCATCCTGATGTCAGGCCGTGTGGGCCTTGTCAGCGGCGATGACCTGACGCATGCCCTCGATGGCGACGGGGATGAGGTTGCCCACCTGTGAGGCGTCCTTCTCCTCGTCCGTCATGGGTGCGAAGTCATGGTGGCCCATGGTCATCATCACGCCGCCCGTGCGGACGCGGCGAGTGGAGCCCACGAGGAAGAGGGTGGCGCACTCCATTTCGGAGACCAGGCAACCGCCCTTCACCCAGGCGTCCCACCTGTCCTTCAAGTGCTGCGCCACAGGCATGGATTCCGGGCTGTGCTGGCCGTAGAAGGAGTCCTTCGACTGCGAGACACCCACGTGGTGGCGTCGGTCCATGCTCTGGGCAGCCGTGACCAAGCCGTTGATCACGTCCTGGTTCGCCACGGCTGGGAACTCCATGGGCAGGTAGTGCAGACCGGTGCCCTCGTCGCGAATTGCGGCGTTGATGATGGCGATATCGCCGGGCTGGGTCTCGGGCTGCATTGCCCCGGCCGTCCCCACGCGCATGAAGGTGTCGGCACCCACGTGGATCAACTCTTCGACGGCAATCGCCGTGCTCGGCCCACCCATACCCGTCGATGTCACCGCGACGCGTTCGCCGTCGAGTTCCCCCACCCACGTGGTGTGCTCGCGGTGGGAGGCGAGGAACTTCGGGGCGTCGAAGTGCTGTGCGATGACCTCGCACCGTCCTGGGTCGCCCGGCAGGAAGACGTAGCGACCGATGTCGCCCTCGCTGAGATGAATGTGGTACTCGTAGTTCTCCGAGTAGGTGGCCATGTGTCACTCCTTGTTCGACGGATCACACAACTTAGCGCGAACCGTGGTCCGGCACACGGCGGGCGGCTAACATCGGCTGCGCCGAGCCGGAGCTCTAAGTTGAGGGGCCTAATTCACTTGTCAGGGGCATCCTGCAATACTCGGCTCAGGACCAATCAAAGAGGATGGCGAATATGGCTTTTGAAGAGGCGTTGGCCAGCGTAGCGGCCGCAGTGGATCAGTACAGGGCCGAGCTGAAGACAGAAGAGGCCACGAAGACGGCCGTCGTGATGCCCTTCATCAACCGCGTGCTGGGATATGACGTCTTCAATCCGTCCGAAGTCATCCCGGAGTTCGTTGCGGACGTGGGCATGAAGAAGGGCGAGAAGGTCGACTTCGCCATCATGCGGGAGGGCGAAATTCAAATCCTCATAGAGGTGAAGACCATTGGAGCCCCCCTGACCTTGGAGAATGCGAACCAACTCGTTCGGTACTTCCACGTGTCGAGCGCACGTGTCGCAGTGTTGACCAACGGTCAGCACTGGCATTTCTTCACTGATCTGGACAAGCCAAACAGGATGGATGACAAACCATTCCTCCGTCTGGACCTACTGGACGTTGACCCCTACACGCTGCCTGAACTGAAAAAACTGACCAAAGCCGCTTTCGATCTCGACTCTGTCCTGTTGGCCGCAGAGGAGTTGAAGTACGTGAGTGCCCTCAAGAGTGCACTGCGAGAACAGTTTGAAGCGCCGACCGATGACTTTGTGCGTCTGCTCGCCGGCACCGTCTACAGCGGCGCCTTCACTGCCAAAGTGCGCGACCTGTTCTCCAGACTGACTGAAACAGCGCTACAGCAATTCATCAACGATCAGGTGAACGGACGGTTGAAGTCGGCGCTTCGCGGCTCAGCTCCGGTGATCTCTGCAGCTCCTGAGGTCTCCGACACCGAATCGACGGTTGACGACGCTGAGGGTACTGATGAGGACACGAAAAGCGACATTGAGACTACATTGCAGGAATTGGAAGGGTTCCACATTGTCCGCGCAATCGTGGCGAGTGAGGTGCCGTTTGACCGCATCGTCTCCCGCGACACCAAGTCCTACTTCGGTGTACTCGTCGACGACAACAACCGTAAACCAGTCTGCCGCCTTCACTTCAACCGCAAACAGAAGTATGTCGGCCTCTTCGATGAGGACAAGGTAGAACATAGGGAGCCAATAGAAAGGGTTGAAGACCTCTACCACCATGCTGAGTCATTGCGGACGACCGTTGCCAGATACCTGTAGACGGAACGCCCAAAAAGGGGCTAATCAGATTTGAGTGTGGGCTGAGCGTGCCACACCCATCGGCGTGAAGGGATGGCCTCACCTACCCGATCACGAAGACGTGCAGAAGTCCGGTCGAAGAACCTGTGCATGAGGTGGAAAGACGGGCTACAGGAGTCTGGACTGAAGATTTCCGGCCACCCTCGTCGGTGATCTGCTTCCGAAGGTCCTCAGAGTCGACAACGGACACCTTCACGTACGGTGGACGATGTGAGTATCTTCACAAAGCTCGGGACTCTCCGAGGCGCAGCTACAACCGTATTGCTGGTGCTCGCTGCCCTAGCCACCATGTTGGTTTCTGCGTGCGCCGGGGAGTCACCCAACGATCTCTCTCGGGTGCCACCAGGCGAAGAAGGTGAAGGCTTCTACGCCGTTGATCAGGACTCTGTCACTGGTCCCCCGGGCGAGTTACTGCAGGCGCAACGAGTCGTCCCCGAACCAATCCAGGGCGCCACCACCTGGCGTGTTCTATACATCTCCCGCAACGGTGCTGGGGTTCCCATTGCTGTTTCGGGCACGGTGAGCCTTCCCGGAGGACCAGCACCAAAAGAGGGGTGGCCAGTACTTTCCTACGGTCATGGCACCGTCGGCGTCGCGGACAAATGCGCTCCCTCCCGTACCAGTACGGTTCCGCATTCTCTCCATAACTTCATCAACGAAGAATTCGTCGTGGCACAGAGCGACTATGAAGGGCTCGGGACACCGGGAGGACATCCCTACCTCAACGGTCACTCTGAAGCGCGGGGGGTGATTGACATCGTTCGGGCAGCAAGCGCTCTGGACGAACGCATCTCTACCAACTGGATAGCCCTCGGCTATTCACAAGGTGCCAAGGCGGTGCTTTGGGCCGCAGACATGGCCCCTCAGTATGGTGACGGACTGCAACTGCGTGGCACCATCGCAATCGCACCGCCGCACCTCACCAAAGCTACTGATACCGATACGTATGTGACTAAGTCGGCGTCGGCCCTATCTTCGACCTATCTGGCGATGATCCTCAGCGGTGCTGTCGCCGATGACCCTTCCCTCGCGGTACGACCGCTCCTGACGCAACAGGGGTGGAGCCACTACCAGCAACTAGACGAGATGTGCATTCGGGAGTTGGAGAGCGACCCAGCAGGGACGGCCGGACTCGCCCCGCGAGACTTCTTCGACGGAACACGAGCCCTGCACCTGATCGAACAACGGGACCGCACAACCGACGCGGCGAATGCTCATCCCACCGGTAAACTGTTGCTCCTCTCCGGCGACAGCGACGAGCGCGTCCCCCACCAGCAGGTCGCCGAACTAGCCAACGTCTTTCTCACCCACGACACAAGGGTCACCTACCGCAACTATGAGGGGACGAATCATTACACCCTGCCTTCCAAAGCGCAGCCCGACATCCAGAACTGGATCACACAGGCAATGGCAAACTGACACTTCCCGCACTCCCGTTCAACAGCCCGCGGTCTCCTTCGGCCGGTATGCGAACAACGCTTGACGGCAAAAGCCCGCAACAATCGCGATCTGGGCAACCCAACGGGTCAAGCCGTCTTCCGCTGTCACGAGTGCCTCGACGAAGAAGATCACGTTCTCTACAAGACCCGTTGACCACCAGGAACAGCAGAGCTCCGATCACGATCGGGGTCGTCCCGGCCGCCCTGCTTCGGAGGAGAAGGAGTGACGGCGCGGCTTGCGACGGTGAGCGTGACACCGTCGAAAGTGACGAGCCCGCGCTCCGCGAAAGCCTCGAGCCATCCGCGCATCGGCCACTCATTCCAGCGCTTGTGAAACAGGTGGGCGTTGCGCACAATCGCTTCCACATGCTCGACAGGTGGTGAGGACACCGGGTGATGCTGATGGTAGGCGTCGGCCCCACCAACCCACGCCAGCTCGACGCCGCGCGAGCGCGCAAGCCACGCAAAATCGGTGTCCTCACCTCCGTAGCCCACGTACTCCTCGCAGAAACCCCCCACCTGCGACCACGTTGCAGGAGTCAGAGCCGCGCTGAGAGACCAGAAGAGATTGTGATTGCCCTGTTTCATGATCCGCCCTGCTTCCGGATCAGGACGAGCCGAATGTGGGCTTCGCAACGGGAGCAGGAGCTCGGGCCGCTCAGGCACGGGGACGCCTTCGGCCAAATAAGTCACAGGCCCGCACAGGAGAGCGGACGGGCACGCGGCAGAAGCCCGGACATATCGTTGAAGGGTTTCCGGGGCGAGAACACAATCAACGTCGAGCAGCAGGATCACATCAGCGCCCCGGGCCACCGCGTGAGCGACTCCGAGGTTGCGGGCCCGCGCCAGCGGCAGCCCACCCCCGTCTGAACCGATGGGGAGCACATCCACCTTGCGAACGCCCCGGTGCTTGGCGACAACGGCCTCAATGTGGTCGTCAGATATCGCCACCACCACGTGAGCGCTGTCGGGATCGGAAAGCGCGAGCAGGCGGAGCTGGTGGCCCAGATGAGTGTGCCGACCGTGCGCAACGGTGACTATGCAGACATCAGGCAAGGGCAATTCCTTCGATCAGGTCTGCGGCTCGGGACGGTGCTGAATCGGTGCCCCAGCGAGCCCATTCGGAAGTGCGATGCATCGCGTCCTCCACCAGAGAAGACCACCCAGACGGAAGCTCCGGCCGAGGGAATGCGACGGTGGCAAGTTCCAATCGGGCCAATTCAGCGCCCAGGTGGACCTGTTCGGCGTGCGGGCGGGGGCTCGGAGCAAATACTGCCGGCACATCAGTGGCGGCAATGTCGGCCACGGCGTTCTGCCCGCAGTGACTGACCACCACGTGAGCCTCTGCCAGAAGTGGACCAATCTCCTTCACCCAGCGTTGCGCGCCGGCCTCCACCCACCGCATGTGCGGAACCTGTTCGCTCAGGTCTGAAACTAGCGGCTTGGCTCTCACGCGTAAGCCGTTACTCTCGTCTCCCCGGCCGTCGAGGACCACCCCCACTCGGGGTGTGCGCTTGTGTACCTGGAGTCCTGAAATCCCGCCGGTATGCCTCACCTTGTGGACAAATGGAAGCAATGCGGGGCACGGATCAGCTTCCGCGGGCCATGGAGCCAGAATTGCTGTGGCGCACCGATAGGCCAGAGTGTGCGGTTCGTCGGAGCGATCGCCCGGTTGAGCGACCACCACGGTGGGGATCCCCAGAAGGCGCAGCAACGCCACAACCTCCACCGAAACATCGACGACGACAACGCTCGGCCTGTGCTGTTTCACCCACGCTGCGATGGTCTCCATCCGCGCCGAAAAGCCAGGATGCCGCAATGGCGCCCAGTGCAACGCGCCGGAAGCGTCCGTGTCAGTGAAGGACTGCGGCCCATCATTGTCGCGTGACAGCGTGATCCCAGCCGTCCCGCGGAGATCAGAGCCCAGCAGCACCACCTCATGGCCTCGAGCCCTCAGAACTGAAGCGATGACGCGGGCGCGGGTCAGGTGCCCGGCCCCGTGGTGGTGCACGTAGTAGCCGATCACCATCGGCTCATCGCCTGGTCGTAGACGTGCTCGTAGTCGGCAACCATCCGATCAATACTGAATCGGGCGATGGCGCGTGCCCGCACCGCAGCTCTGGGCAGGGCGGCGGCGCCGTCCAGTGCCCCGGCGAGCGCATTGACCGTCTCTTCGTCGTTGTGCTGCGGCTGGACCAGGACACCCATGTGCTGATCGACGACCTCACCCACGCCTCCCCGTTCAAGTGCGAGCACACGGGTGCCGGTCAGTGCGGATTCGACGGCGACGAGCCCGAATGGCTCTTCCCAGCGTGGCGTCATCAATGTCACGGCCGCCGTCCCGAACGCAAGCGCCAGCTCGGTCTGGGTCAGGTGACCTTCGTAGGTCACATCTGGGCCGAGCAGGGGTTGGACACAGCTCTCGAACCAGTCCCGATCACCGAGCGGACCCACAAGCCGCAGATGTCTTCCTGCCTGACGGGCGGCTCGTATGGCCAGATCGGTGCCCTTCTCGGGAACCAGTCGTCCCGCCCATACCGCGTCGGTTCCACCCGGCCCGGCGGCGAATGCGCTGGTTGTGACTCCATTGGGTATGACTGTCGCTGGCTGGGAAAGAGTGGTCCACTGACCGGCGAGGGCGGAGCTGACGGCAACGAAGCTGGCTCTGGGATCGCAGAGGGCAACGCCCAGTTCCATCCAGGGGAAGGGTGGAGTGTGCAGCGTGGTGACCAACGGAAGTCCGATGGCCCGGCTTGCAACGAGAGGAAGATGGTGCAGCGAATTGTTGTGCACGACGTCGATGTCATCGCGGTGGAGCAGCAGTTTGTCGAGGGCGCCCAGGAAGGCGTGCTGATCGCGCAGAAATCCCGGTTCGGGGATCTGGAAGTCAAGGGCCGCCACCTCGGACAGCCGCGGCAGTTGGGGATAGGTGACCAATTCGTCGGCAAGGGCGGCATCGGAGCCGTGTGCGGCATACAGCGTGACGTGATGTCCACTGTCACGAAGGGCGCCACACAGCGAGGCGACGTAGGACTCCTGGCCCCCGGCGAAAGGGTCGGCCACTGCGTTGCGGGAGGGCCCGAGCACCGCGATCCTCACCGAAGCTCACTCAAGACGTCGAAATAGTCCACGAGACCGCTCTCCTCGTGACTGCGGAGCGGCGCATCACCCAACGTCACGCGTCTCTCAGGAAACCTTGTTGGCATGACCCACAGGTCACGAGCACTCCTCGTCAACTTCCACCCCTTTTTACCTGACATTCAGAACCCAGCACCCCAGATGCTAGGGGCAGGATGGGGCCACCCCGCATGGACGGGCATCTCCATTGCCCGTACTCAACCCCTCATTCAGATGGATCTGACGGATCGGCGCCCCATCCAGCTGTCAGGAGCATCTCGGCTCCTTGCGTATCGTCCACGAGCCGCGTCAGTAGTTCGGAGGCCGTGTTTGAGCGCAGAAGTGCGTACTGGTCCATCGAGTTCAGTGGTGCAATGCCAGCGACCTGCCAGATGCGTTCGGCTGGCTCGGGCGATAGTCCAACGGTGGCCGGCCACAGGAGGTCGACGAACTCGCTCGCTCTGGAGATGGTCGCACGCACCACGGCCTCGGCATTGCCGAGCTCCGAGGGAGTGGATTGGTCGAACTTCAGTGCGGGGAGTTCGCGCACCCGTGCCCGCGGGAATGGGTCATCCTGCAGCCAGCGCTCCACCTCGAACCGGGCAACACCGGTTGCGAGCAGCTCGATGGAGTCATCGTTCTGCTCCACAGACACGATGCGTGCCACAGTGCCGACGCCGAACCGCACGTCGCCGCCTCCAACCTCGGAGCCACGCTCGATCAACACCACCCCAAACTCGTGGTCAGTATCTGCGAGCACAGCTGACAGCATCGCGACGTAGCGCGGCTCAAAAACTCGCAGCGGCAACGGCATGCCTGGAAACAGCACAGATCCGAGGGGAAACATCGCTAGCTCACGCGTGGCGCCGGTCATGAAACAGATCCTGCCGGACGCGGACCAGGGAAGCGAGCTTGGATCAAAACTACACCGTGACGCGATTTTGATGTTCGCACCAAAGAAGTCAGGACCACTCTGCCCGGCAACGCATGGAACGCATCCCGAAGCGCAGTGCACACTGGTACAAAGAGTTGATCACTACACGGGTGCTGTCAGCGTCGTGAAGCACTCCCCCACGTCGATGGTTCACCAGAACCCCGGGACAAGGAACGGATGACACCGTGGAGATTCACGTCTCTCAACAAGGCAATGACTGCCAAGACGGCTCACTGGACCAACCAGTCAGAACGATCAACCGGGCGGGACAACTCGCGATGCCAAGCGACACTGTGCTCGTTCACGAAGGCACCTACCGGGAGTGGGTGAAGCCTCCCCGAGGTGGGCTCAGCAACAACCGTCGGATCGTGTACGCGGCGGCGCCAGGGGAACGGGTATGCATCAAGGGATCAGAAGTCGCCCCATCGTGGGAGCCGATCGCAGGAGGCGCCTGGAAGACCAGTGTCCCGAACGCTGTCTTCGGGGAGTTCAATCCCTACACAGAGGTGGTCGAGGGCGACTGGCTGATTCGTCCCGCCAGTGGCGACCCTGGCGTGCACCTGGGAGAGGTCTACCTAGATGGCGTGAGCCTCCGCGAGGTCACCTCACTCAATGACGTGGTAGAGCCACCCCCCGCTCCGGAACTCATTGATGACTGGACTCAGATACCACAGTCGATGCCCTCCACCCCTGCGAACCTCGTGTGGTTCGCGGAGGTGAACGATCGCGAGACCACGCTTTATGCCAACTTCGGCAACGTGGATCCCGCCAAGCACCTGGTGGAGTTCAATGTCAGGCGCTCCGTCTTCTATCCAACAGACAACCACATCGACTGGATCACGGTCCGCGGGTTCGAGATGGCTCACGCCGCGACGCCGTGGGCGCCCCCGACGGCAGACCAGCCCGGATTGATTGGGCCGAACTGGGCCAAGGGCTGGATCATCGAGGACAACACCATCCACGACGCCAAGTGCTCCGCCGTGTCGCTGGGCAAGGAGATCAGCACCGGTCACAATTTCGCCACCATCAGGAGGGACAAACCCGGCTACCAGTACCAACTGGAGTCGGTGTTCGTGGCGCAAGACCTGGGATGGTCGAAGGAACGCATCGGCTCCCACGTGGTGCGTCGCAACACCATCCATGACTGTGGCCAGAATGCGATCGTCGGACACCTGGGATGCGTCTTTTCCGAAATCGCTGATAACCACGTCTACAACATCGGAACCGGTCGCCAGTTCTACGGCCATGAGATTGCGGGCATCAAGCTGCACGCCCCCATTGACGTCCTGCTCACCGGCAACCACATCCACGACTGTTCACTCGGGTTGTGGCTCGATTGGCAGACCCAGGGAACCAGGATCTCCCGCAACATCCTCAATGGCAACAGCAGAGACCTCTTCGTCGAAGTCAGCCATGGACCCTACGTGGTTGATCACAATGTGCTCGCTTCTCCTGTGTCACTTGAGAACTTCAGCCAAGGTGGCGCCTACGTCGCGAATCTGTTCCTGGGCTCGGTCAGGCTTGAACCAGTCGAGGATCGTGCAACTCCCTACCACCTCCCCCACAGCACCAAAGTCGCGGGTTACGCCCTGATCTTCGGCGGCGACGATCGAATCATCGGCAACATCTTCGCGGACGGTTTGGGGCAGGAGGCCTACCGGAGTGAACCGCCTCCCGAGGCGGTCACCGGGTACGGGACAGCGGTCTACGACGGCTTTCCGGCAAACTTCGATGCTTACCTCTCCCTCGTGGAGGATCGGTCGGGCGATCACCGACGCTTCCACGGTGTCAAGCAAGCTGTCACGATCGCCGCCAACGTCTACATTGGTGGTGCAGCCTCCTTTGCAGCAGAGGAGGCTGCGATTGTGCTACCCGAGGGCTCCATCGACGTGAGGTTCGAAGATGGCTGCGTCATCGTTGAGAGTGACCTGCCGTCCGGGTTCAGTGACTCCCAGGTGGATGTGGTGCGGGGATCGAGCCTGGGGCGAGTCCGATTCGTCGATGCGGACTTCGAGGATGCCTCCGGAGCGGATCTGCTGCTCAACCTCGACGTCGTCGGTCACCGCAAGAGCGAGGGTCAGCGGTACCCCGCCGGACCGCTCTCCTCGCTCTCGTCCGGGAAGGCGTCGACGACGCTGTGACATCACTGGGATCATGGAAGTGCCTGCTCGTTTCCTTCAAGAAGAGGTCCCACCAGAGATGATCAGCATGCCCATCGATCCGACTGACGGGGTCGACAACGTGATGTGGGTTGTTGGGTCCTTGACGCCTGTTTCCGGGTTGGTTTCGCGATGAGCGGTCCACTGGTCCTGGCCCTGGATTCCTCGACGACGGCCACCAAGGCTCTCGTCGTGGACGCCGGGGGCGCGGTGCTGGCGCAGGGCCGCGCGACGTACCCGATGGCGACCCCCGGCAGGGACCGCTACGAGCAGGATGCGACACACTGGATGGCCGCCGCCCACAGCGCAATCGGTGAGGCCGTCGGCCAGCTGTCACCGGCAGATCGCGGGCGGGTGAAGGGGATCTGCATCACACCGCAGCGTCAATCGTTCGTGCTCTGCGACATCGACGGACACCCACTCCGCCCGGCCATCCTGTGGCTCGACGGCCGGGCCGGCGACCAGGTGGCCAGCCTGGGAAGCGACTGGGTCCACGCCACCTCCGGAATGGTGCCGGATGTCACGCCGTCGCTGTACAAGTTGGCGTGGCTCTCCGAACATGAGCCCGATGTCCTTGGCTCGGCCGCGCGGGTCGTCGGCGTACACGCGTACTTGGCGCACGCATTCACTGGCGAGTGGGTCGACTCGCGTGCCACAGCCGACAGCCTTGGGCTCTTCGACATGGCCAGGCTCACCTGGGCCGACAAGCTGGTGGAGTTGGCTGGTCTCCGGCTGGACCAACTTCCTGAACTGGGTGACCCGGCCAAAGTGTTGGGTGAGGTGCGCGCCGACGTGGCCCACGGGTGGGGGCTTTCGGGCCCCATCCCGCTGGTGGCGGGTTGCGGCGATGGGCAGGCTGCTGGGCTCGGCGCGGGTGTCACCCGGCCCGACGAGGGTTACCTCAACCTGGGGACGGCCGTGGTCGCCGGGGTACATGTGCCCGAGTACCGGTGGGGGCGCTCCTACCGGACGGACGCCGCCGGTCTACCCGGACAGTTCGTGCTGGAGGTGGTGCAGAACTCCGGGGCATACCTGACGGACTGGTTCCGGACGGAGCTCGGGGATTCTGCACTCCACGGCGCACCTGACCCGGAACTTGAGCGTGCAGCGTCCAGAGTGCCCGCAGGGAGCGACGGGTTGTTGACATTGCCGTATTGGAATGCGGTGCAGTCGCCGCACTGGGATCCGCACGCACGCGGTGCCATGATCGGATTCTCCGGCTCACACACCCGAGCGACGCTGTATCGGTCGGTGCTTGAGGGGATCAGCATGGAGACGGGCCGCAACCTCCGAGCCCTCGTGAAGGACACTGAAACGCCGCTGACGATAGTGCGCATCATGGGCGGGGGCCAACGCTCCGCGGTGTGGCGGAGCATTCTGGCTGCGTGCGTCGGGGTGCCGCTGGAGACGTGCGCCAGCGAGGAGGTGTCCGCGCTCGGCGCTGCGATGATGGCGATGGCGGCCGTGACGGGCACGGATGTCGGCACCTGCTCCCGGGCGATGGCGCGGCCGGGAGAGTTGACCGAGCCGGATCCCGCCCTCGTCGAGCGCTACAGCGACATTGGTGCGTTGCAGGGCGAGCTCTATGGCCGCCTCGTTGACCTCTTTCCCCGTCTCACCTGAGCGGTCGGTAAATGGGAGAATCGAAGCCCAGACCCACGCGGCTTATCGCGGGAGGATTGCTACGGAGTGATCAGAACTTTCAGGCCCTTGCGCGCCGCTGCGAATTCGAAAGCAGCACTGGCAGAGTCCAGCCCGAAGCGGTGGCTGACGACGGCTTTCACGTCGACAATTCCCCTCTCCACCAACACGACCGCTCGCTCATAGACCTCCGGCATGCGTCGGACCAGGGCGATGGTCAATCCCTTGCGACGGGCGAGTGATGCGGGGAACGTGGTCTCGTCCTGGTCGGGGATGCCGACCAGCACCACGCGAGCACCTGGACGCGCCAGCGTCATGGCCTCCCGGACGGGCTCGGGGTTGCCGCAGACCTCGAAAACCACGTCGAAATCAGACGGAGGGAGGTCCTCGGGAGTGTGGACCGCATCTGCGCCCTGAGCCAGGGCGGCGTCCCGACGGTGGGGCAGGGGCTCAACGACGGCAACGTGTGTGGCCAGTGAGTGACGTGCAAGTTGGACGAGCAGCAGACCGATCGGTCCAACACCCACGATCGCGACGCGGTCACCGAGCCGCACGTGACTCAAATCCCAGGCGTGGATGGCAACACCCAGTGGCTCGAGGATGGAGGCGTCCTCGGCATCCATACCCTGTGGCAGCGGTACGAGCCGGCTGGTCGGCCATCTGATCGTCTCTGCGAGACCGCCGTCGGTGTCACCGTGGCCCGCGAACTTCACGCGCGGACACAGATTGGTCCAGCCCTGATGACAGTGCTCGCAGTCGAAGCACGGGATTGCCGGGTCCACAGCCACGGTCCGGCCGGCGAACGGCCCGTCGAGGGCGACGCCACCGATTTCATGCCCCGGAATGGTCGGCTGCCCGATTCGCGCATCCCCGATCCCCGCGTCGAGGAACCAGTGCAAATCCGATCCGCACAGCCCAACAGCGCCCACTTGTACGAGCGTGAATCCGTCAGCAGGGGTGGGATCCGCCTCCTCCGCGACCCGCAGGTCCGATGGGGCATGCAATCGGGCTGCGCGCATGGCGTCCCTCCTTGGCGTCGTGATTGTGCACTCACTGTAGTGGGCGTGAAGGCACTCCCGAGAGGCGAGGTTGAGAGGCTTGTGACTGGTGTCTGCTGCATGGAGAGGTGATACTTTCACCTGATCGAGCAGCTGACACCGATGAGAGATTGCACCTGCCCATCGAGACATTATCGGGACGGGACTTACATTCCATCTGCAAGATGGTCGTGCGTTTTTACGCCTTCACGGTGAGCGCCGCGGGGCTGAGGAGATAGCGCTCGAGCGGTTCTGAATCCTCCATCAGGCAACCCACGTACGAGAAGCCGAGGCGGTGCGCGACGGCGGCCGATTTGCGGTTCTCTTGCGAACACCGGATGAGGAAAGCGGTCACAGATCCCTGCTCAATCACGATGCGCATGGCTAGTTTCACGGCTGCTGTAACAAACCCCTGGCCACGTTGCCCGCCGTAGAGTGCATATGTCAGGTTCACCTCGCCGGGAGCCAAGTAAGGCAACTCACGCTGGATACCGACGACCCCGACGTGCTCACCATTGTCGCAACGCTCAATCGCGAGGTCCACAACCGGCTCGTTGTCGTGCCAAGCGCGCGCATTCCTCTCCAACCAAGCCAAGTGCTCGTCCAAAGAGCTGACTCGTCCGCCATTGCTCCTACGGCGAACGCCGCTACCTCTCCGAAGTCTCCATGCGCAAACTCATCCTTGCGCACCCTCGCAATATCGACCTTTATCCGGAGACCCGAGGTCTCAACATGGCGTGAGCACAGATCTTGTGCCATGGACAGTGTTCACGACACGCGATCAGGTGGGAGAGTTGTGGGGTGCCTTGGTGCATGGGCCACGGTGCGACGTCTGCTGTCGAACTACACGAAGGAACTCGAGTGCCCAACGTTCTTGTAACAGGAGTCGGTCGACGCCTTGGCATTGCAGCAGGGATCGCCGATGGGCTTGCCGCCGACGGGTGGGACCTCGCCTTGTCGTATTGGCAACCATACGATCAACGGCTGGGTTTGGGCGGGGA
>CANLSH010000005.1 GCA_947493705.1 uncultured Arachnia sp.
CCTACTCGACGACCGGAGAAAATGGCGTGAGCCGCACACGGCCTACTCGACGACCGGAGAAAATGGCGTGAGCCGCACACGGCCTACTCGACGACCGGAGAAAATGGCGTGAGCCGCAGACGGCCTACTCGACGACCGGAGAAATAACGGACGCGGCGACCCGCTCAACGACCAGAAGAGAGGCAGACGGGGCGGACCACACTGACCGAAGGACGATTTCAGTTGCGGTTCAGCTGGCTCGCAGCCAACCTCGGACCGCCAACACTCGTTGATCCACCTGTTCCTGGGAGGCCTCTGCCAGGCTCGGTCCACCGCACTCGCGGCGGAGATCGGCGTGCACGTGGCTGTGCGGCACGCCGGAGGTGCGGGCGAACTGGGCAACCAGCGAGTTCAGTTCTTTGCGCTTGCTCGCCAACGCGCGATGCAGGGCCACTCCCGGTTCGGCTCGCTGCTTGCGATCCTGCTGGTCACGGCGGCGCATCTGCTTCGACTGGCGTTCCTGCAGGAGTGTACTCACCTGGTCGGGCTCCAGCAGTCCGGGAAGCCCCAGATAGTCCTCCTCATCGCTGGACAATGGCTCAGCATGCATGCCGAAAGCCTGGGAGTCGAAGAGCACGTGATCGAAGGTGGCTCTGGACTCCAATGCTTCGAAGCTGCCCAGCAGGTCATCCTGGACAGTGTCCCCCTGGTTGGCCTGCTCCATGAGCGCATCCGATTCGCTCCACAGGTCGTCGTCATTCTTGGGCTTGCCGAGAACATGATCGCGCTGTCGTTCCAACGCCCCCGCGTGCGCGAGCAGAATCGGGACGGTGGGGAGGAAAACGGTGGCCACTTCCCCACGCCGCCGGGAACGCACGAAACGTCCCACGGCCTGGGCGAAGAACAGCGGCGTGGAAGTGGCCGTCGCGTACACGCCCACGGCGAGCCGCGGCACGTCAACACCCTCCGACACCATGCGCACGGCCACCATCCAGCGGCTTGTTGAACTCGCGAACTCGTCGATGCGCGCCGAGGACCGGGTGCTGTCGGACAGCACAACGCTCGGTTCCTCACCGCTGATGGATATCAGCAGCTTCGCGTATGCCCGCGCCTGGTTCTGATTGGACGCGATGACCAAACCGCCGGCATCGGGAACGTGCCGCCTGACCTCCGACAGTCGTGTGTCCGCGGCCTGCAGCACTGCGCTGATCCACTCCCCCGTCGGCGCCAGAGCGGTGCGCCAGGCTTGGGCCGTCAGGTCCTTGGTGAGCGCCGTCCCCAGATCGACGTCCAGCTCATCACCTGCTTTGGTCCGCCACCGCATGGGTCCGCCGTAGTTCATGAAAAGCACGGGACGTACCACATGGTCCGCCAGTGCCTCGGCATAGCCATACGTGTAATCGGGTCGCGAGATCTTGACGCCCGGGCCGATCTCCTCGTAGTCCACAAAGGGGATGGGGTTGTCATCGGAGCGAAACGGCGTACCCGTCAACGCGAGACGACGGGTGGCATGGCCGAACGCCTGTTCGATGCCCTCGCCCCAGCTCAGTGCGTCGCCGGCGTGGTGGATCTCGTCGAAGATCACGAGGGTGTCCAGTGCGTGACACAGTGCCTCGTAGGACCAGGCCCTCATCGAGACACCCGCGTAGGTGACCACGGAGCCGTCGAACTCCTTGGCGCGGCCACGTTTGGTGGAGCGATTCAGGCCGGGATCCAGGTGGATGCCCACCTTTGCAGCGGCGTCGGCCCACTGCACCTTCAGGTGTTCGGTGGGTGTGACGACGACGATGCGCTTGATGGTGCGCGTCGCCAGCAGTTGGTGCGCCACGCGCAGGGCAAACGTCGTCTTGCCAGCGCCGGGCGTTGCCACACAGAGGAAGTCCCGTGGCTGGGCCTGCTCGTACTGGGTGAAGGCCTCGGCCTGCCAGGCGCGCAGGCTGGAGGCTGTGCCCCATGCGGCGCGTCCCGGATAGACGGGCGAAACGGTGTCGAAGGGAGAATGGCGCATAGGTTGCGGAAGTCTAGACCCTGGCCTTGAAGAGCTGCTACTTCTTGGTGGGCTCCGTGGTGGACAGGGCAGCCACGAACGCTTCCTGCGGCACCTCGACGCGCCCCACCATCTTCATCCGCTTCTTGCCTTCCTTCTGCTTCTCAAGGAGCTTGCGCTTGCGGGAGATGTCTCCGCCGTAGCACTTGGCCAGAACGTCTTTGCGCATCGCGCGGATGGTCTCGCGGGCAATCACACGATTGCCGATGGCGGCTTGAATGGGCACTTCGAACTGTTGCCTGGGAATGAGATCCTTGAGCTTGCCAGCCATCATCAGGCCGTAGGCGTATGACTTGTCGCGGTGGACGATCGAGCTGAAGGCATCCACCGTCTCACCCTGCAGCAGGATGTCCACCTTGACCAGATCGGCGGCTTGTTGGCCGGCTGGTTCATAGTCCAGCGATGCGTAGCCCTTGGTGCGGGACTTCAGAGCGTCGAAGAAGTCGAACACGATCTCAGCCAGCGGGAGTGTGTAGCGGATTTCGACGCGGTCCTCGCTGATGTAGTCGAGACCCCTCTGAACACCGCGTCGAGTCTGGCACAGCTCCAGGATGACTCCGATGTAGACCGCTGGGGCCAGGATGGTGGCATTGACCACCGGCTCACGGACCTCGGCGATCTTGCCCTCCGGGTACTCCGAGGGATTCGTGACGTTGTGCTCCGTGCCGTCCTCCATCGTCAGGTCATAGACGACGTTGGGGGCGGTGGAGATCAGCGACAGGTTGAACTCACGTTCCAACCGTTCGCGCACGATCTCCATGTGGAGAAGGCCCAGGAATCCGATGCGAAAGCCGAAGCCCAGCGCGCCGGAGGTCTCAGGTTCCCAGACCAGCGCGGCGTCGTTGAGCTGCAACTTCTCCAGCGCCTCGCGCAGCATGTTGAATTCGTCGCCGTCGATCGGATAGAGCCCGGAATAGACCATGGGGTTGGGGTCGCGGTAACCGCCGAGAGCCTTGGCCGCCGGCTTGTGGGCCGCCGTGACAGTGTCACCGACGCGTGACTGGCGCACGTCCTTGACGCCCGTGATGAGATAGCCCACCTCACCGACGCCGACTGACGGCGACTTCGCTGGTTCAGGTGAGATCACGCCCACCTCGAGGAGTTCGTGTTCGGTCTTGCTGGACATCATGAGGATGCGTTCACGGCCGCTGAGTTCGCCGTCGATGACACGGACGTAGGTGACCACGCCGCGATACGTGTCGTAGACGGAGTCGAAGATCAATGCACGAGCAGGAGCATCAGCATTGCCGACGGGCGGGGGGATCAGGCGTACGATTTCGTCGAGCAGGGTCGCCACACCCATGCCCGTCTTGGCCGATACCAGGAGGACGTCGTCCACCTCGCAGCCGATGATGCCCGCAAGTTCCGCGGCGTACTTCTCCGGTTGGGCGCCCGGAAGATCAATCTTGTTGAGGACCGGGATGATTTGCAGGTCCGCCTCAAGCGCCAGGTAGAGATTTGCCAACGTCTGCGCCTCAATGCCCTGTGCCGCATCGACGAGAAGCAGAGCGCCCTCGCAAGCCGCAAGGGAGCGCGACACCTCGTAGGTGAAATCGACGTGCCCAGGTGTGTCAATCATGTTGAGCACATGAATCTCATCATCGACTGTCCACGGCATGCGCACGGCCTGGCTCTTGATGGTGATGCCACGTTCACGCTCGATGTCCATGCGATCGAGGTACTGCGCACGCATGCTCCGGCCGTCGACGACACCGGTCAACTGCAGCATCCGGTCAGCGAGCGTCGACTTTCCGTGGTCGATGTGCGCGATGATGCAGAAGTTGCGGATGATCGCTGGATCAGTCCTGCCGGGACGGGGTGTGGGCATTCAAGATCCTCGTGGTTCGTGGGTGACGAGCCATCTTCTCATGTTCGGGCGGCGTCGCCGAAAACATGAAGCCGAAATGGCTGGCTTCGTAGGGGTTCACGGGCTCAGTGGACCAGACCGCTGTGCGACGGGGCTGGCCTGACAAGAACGACATTGTCGGCATGACAAGAACGACATTGTTCAGGGCCTCCTGAGAAGGAGTCCCGCAATTTGGTTGGGGCAACTGCGCTCAGGTAGTCTGAACGTCGCGTGAAGTGCGCGTTCAACCTTTCACAACAGCACCGAGTGAGGCTTGCCAAGTGGCGAACATCAAGTCCCAGAAGAAGCGGAACAAGACCAACGAGATCGCGCGTCAGCGCAACAAGGCCGTCAAGGCTGAGCTGCGCACCCACGTGCGAGCGTTCCGCACCGCCGTTGCCGATGGCAACAACGACAAAGCTGTTGAGCTGGCCGCCGTCGCCAACCGCAGCCTTGACCGCGCCGTCAGCAAGGGCGTCATCCACAGCAACCAGGCTGCAAACCGCAAATCGGCGATCTCCTCAACCGCCGCCGCTCTCACCTGATCCAGTACGGGAACTGATCCAGCGCTGAGCGCCTCCAGCGCCCTGACACTCGGTGGTCGGGGCGCTGTTTGACGTCTCCGGATAGTCAGTGACGACGGTTGGACAGGACCCCCAGCACCATCTTCTCCAGCGCGTAGTCGGCGTTCGTGGCCGCGCCCTTCACGTCGGCATCGGCAAGGGCGATCAGTTTGATGGCTGCGGAGATGCCCGCCTGTTGCCAGTTTCGAGAGGCGGTGGCGTAGTTCTTCATCTTGAACGACGGCACCCCGATCTGGCGCGCAAGATCATATTCGTTCATGCGGCTGCCCTGCGCGTCGAGGTACTTGCCCATCCCCCGAAATGCGCCAGCCATGGCGCTGGTCACCAGAACCGGCGCGGTACCGGAGTGGAGGGCCCAGCGCAGCCGTTCCATGGCCAAGGACGTGTTGCCCGCAAGAACCGCATCTGCGACGGCGAAGGACGTCACCTCTGCCCGGCCCGCGAAATAGCGCGTCACGAACTTGGCGTCGATCTCATCCCCGCCAGCGTCGTCAGCCAGTTGTGACAGCGCGGAGGTGAGGCTGCGAAGATCCGTTCCCACGGCGGCAATCAGAGCTTCGGCGGCTTCTTGTCCCAAACCGACCTTCAAACGCTTGGCTTCACGGGCACAGAACTTGGGAAGCTCCCACGCCTTCGGAGCCGCGACGGACTCCGTTTCGATCCCGGCCTTCTTCAACTTGTCAATGAGCCCCTTGCCCTTGTTACCGCCCTCGTGGACCAGTATCAGACACAGCTCCTCGCCGGGATCCCGTGCGACCGACACCAGTTGGTCCACCACCTCCGGCGGCGTGGCACCCACGTCGTCGACGATGGCGATGATGTGGCTGGAGAACAGTGACCCACCCACCACCTCGGACAACATCGAGCTGGCCAGCTCCAGGGCATTGATGCGATTCACATCGGCAGCCGGTTGTTCCCGAACTGCGGCATCCCGGCGGGCGTCGACCGCACGGGAGGCAAGAAGTTGCTCACCACCTGTGACCAGCAGGGAGGATCCAAAGGCATTCACGAGACATAGCTTGCCACCTGCCGGTGACACACGCGTCCCGCGCCTGGCCAAGGGGCCCTAGTGTTGATCTCTCACCGCCGCAACGAAGGAACCATGATGTCTGCCACACTCCGCATAGGAATCCTAGGCGCCGCGAACATCACGCAACAGGCGCTCATCGAGCCAGCAGCGGGACGTGAGGATGTGCAACTCGTCGCAGTGGCCGCCCGGGACCGGGACCGCGCCGATCAGTACGCCGACGTGCACGGCATCCCACAGGTCATGAACAGCTACGACGACGTCGTCAATTCCCCGGATGTGGACGCGGTCTACATCCCGCTGCCCGCCTCCCACCACGCGCCATGGAGCATCCGAGCCCTGGAAGCCGGGAAGCACGTCCTGGTGGAGAAGCCGTTCGCTGCCAACGCCTCCGAGGCACGGCAGGTGGCACAGGTGGCCGCCACGAGCGGGCAGGTCCTCATGGAGGCTTTTCACTATCGTTACCACGCACTCATGCTGCGTCTGCAGGAGATGCTGACGATGCGTCTCATCGGAGAGGTCACAGACATCAGCGCCACATTCGACGTCAGCATTCCAGACAGAAGTGATATCCGCTACCAGCTGCCATTGGGCGGCGGTGCGACCATGGACCTGGGGTGCTATCCCGTCCACCTGGCGCGGACCCTGATTGGCTCCGAACCGGAAGTGCTCACGGCATCTGCCCGCGTCGTCGAAGGCGGTGAGGTGGACGAAGCTCTGGAGGCCACACTGCAATTCCATGGCGGGGTGAGCGCCACCATTCGCAGCTCTCTGTTGGAGCGACAGCAGCAGCAGACCGCACGCATCACCGGCACGCTGGGCACCCTGGACGTCGAGAACTTTGTTCATCCCCAGAAGGGCAATCGCATTACAGTGAGTCTTGAGAGCGGCATCGTGACTGAAGAGGTGCCACAACAACCCTCCAGTTACGCCGCCCAGCTGGCAGCGTTCGTGGCAGCAGTGCGCGACGGTGTGGGTGTCAGCACCGGACCCAGTGACTCCGTGGCGAACATGGAGGTCATCGACGCCATGTACCGGGCCGCCGGTCTGAAGCCCAGGCCGGCTGACGTGTCCTGAGGAAGTGCTGATCAATGCTGTTCTCGGCGAGGACTTGGCCGGGCGCGATGAGATGGTGTCACTGCATCTGGTGCGTGTACTGGATGTCCATATCCAGATGTGGGGCGCCAGATCGCCCGATCCGGTGCGCCACAGCCAGGACACGACTGATCAGTGGTTCCCCAAGCAGTGGCTTCGTTGCACATGGCTACACGCACACACCATCACCCCGTACGACGCACCGTGAGCTGACCATCTGCCAGGTTGACGGCGATGGAGCCCTCGAGATCCGTGCGCGCAACGGCCATGCCGTCCTGGACAGCAAGGTCCAGCGCAACGCGAGAGGGGTGACCGTAATCGTTGTCCCGGCCAGCACTCACCACTGCCAAGCTGGCCATGGTGGCTGCAAAGAAGAGGGGCTCCTGCCGGGCCGAGCCATGATGGGGCAGCTTGAACACATGCGCCTCCAGGCTGAGATTCAAACGATCTGCTTCGGCCAGGGCCCGTCGCTGACCCAGCGGCTCGGCATCACCAGGCAGCAAAAGCCGTAGTTCGTTCACCTGAGCCACTCCCACCACCGAGGAGTCATTCTCCGCCCGGCTCTGCCCCTCACCGCCCGCAGTCGTTTCTCCGGCATCAAAGGCTGAAACGATTCGCCAGGACACATCCCCCACCTCCATCACCTCACCCGGCTGGGCCGTGATCAGCTCAAGACCCATCGCGCTGGCCTGTCCTTTGACGTCGGCTACTCCCTGGATGGGGGATTCGAGAGGACTGAGCACAACTACCTCTGGCTCATATCGACGCAGCACCGCTGCCAACCCGCCCATGTGATCAGCATGGAAATGGGTCAACACGACCAGTGGAACGGCTTTCACCCCCAAGGAGATCAAACACTCCACAACGGCACCAGAATCGGGACCGGCGTCAATGAGGACAGCTCTGCCTCCACCAGCATTGAGAACCGTGGCGTCCCCCTGTCCGACGTCACAAAACACTGCCTGCCAGTCTCCGGGCCATCCCCATGCAATGGGTCGCACCAGCGTGGCGGCCATGAGCACTGTCACCAACAACAGCGTCAGCACCCGGCGACGCAGGGCATGGATCAGGAGCGATCCGAGCACCAGGCACAGGATGGCGGACAGCCCGATTCCAACAGGGGTGGCGGGCCATTCCAGTGCGGCCGACGGCAGTGCTGAACCCCATTGGGCGATCCAGAGAATGGGTTGAACACACCAGCCAGCCAACCAGCCCAGCGCAACGGGTAGCAGAGGCAGGAATGCCGTGCACATGGCGGCCAGTCCGAGAACAGTGGCCGGACCCACGAAGGGACCAGCGAATGCGTTGGCCAGCACGCCGACGACCGAGACTCTCCCGGAGAGAGCGGTGATCAGGGGTTGCGTGGCCAGCTGCGCGGCGAGCGGAATGGCAAGAGCCTCAGCCACCCATCTGGGAGCCCATGCGGAGATGGCCTCCACCCACGAGGGAGACCACAGAGCTATCCCTGAGCATGCTGCCACCGACAGTGAGAAGCCCCAGGAGCGTGAGAGCCACGGGTCGATGAGCATCAGAGCCAACACGGCCAGCGCGAGGTTGCGGACGCTACGCCGTCCCCTGCCGACTCCGACGGCGGAGACGGCCACCAGACCCATGGCGGCTGCTCGTACGACCGAGGGTTCGCCCCGGCACACGAGCACAAACAGTGCCACCCCACACAACCCGACAAGCCTGACCCACCATCCCCTGACCCCAACGGCTCGGGCCAGCGCAAGGAGTACCACCAGCATCAAGGACAGGTTGGAACCACTCACCGCCATGAGGTGGGACAGTGAGGTCGCCTTGAACTGTTCGTCCATCTCATCGGTGATGCCAACGGTGTCCCCCACCACAAGAGAGGGCACAAGAGCCGCTTGAAGAGGAGGCGACAGCGCTGTGCTGTCACGCAGCCCCGCTCGCAAGGAGTTCACCAGAGCGTCCACGGGTCCCGGAGCCTTTTTCTGCTCCGAGAGGGCACGGGCCCTGATGACGAGGGATTCAGGAGAGGACACCTCAGCCGGCGCCAGAAGGCCCCGGACCTCATAGGCGCCTCCGGACTCTGCTTCCGCGAATTCCTCGGTCAATGGCCCGCTCGCGAAGATCACGACGGGCTGGCGTGTGATCGAGCGCAATCCTCTTGCCTCAACCTCCCTCAGCTCGGCACGCGCCACCACGAGGGGCGGGCTGCGTCCTTCCCGTATGTAGGGCTCCCCCTTCATGATGACGAGAACTGTGGCGGCGGCACCTTCGGATGCAAGCTCGGCGGGGACGGCCGTTTTCACCGTAGTGGCACGCGCCATGGTGGACGACGTCGTCAGCACGAGGACCACGACAACCATCGCGATCCAGATGCGCCGGGTCGCAACCGCCCAGGTGGCCACCGCCACGGCTGCCACAGTAATCCCGATACCGAGCGCCCACCCGGGCGCGTGTCCAGCCGATCCCAGCCATGACCCCAGCCAGGCTGCCACTGCGAGCGGAACCAGACGCCAGTCCTGGAGCGTCACACGGCCACCAACGGCTCCAGCTTTGCAAATCCCTTCGGTCCGATGCCGCTGACCTCCTGCAGATCTGCCACGGAACTGAAACCATCATTGTCATCGCGCCACGCAACGATGGCGGCGGCCGTCACCGGCCCCACCCCCGGAAGTTCTTCCAACTGGGTGGTCGTGGCGGTGTTGAGGTTCACCGGCGCTCCACTGTCTCCCGAGGATGCTGCACCCGGTTGCTGCACCACCTCACCCCGCGGGTCTGTCAATGTGCCCACGATCACCTGCTGCCCCTCACCCACGGTGGCGGCAAGATTCAGCTCAGCAGGATCCGCATCGGTCAGGAGACCTCCAGCAGCCAGCACCGCATCCTGAACGATGGCTCCTTGTGCCACTGTCACCACCCCGGGTGAGACGACTGCACCGAGAACGTGAACACGCACCGAGGTGGGGGAAGGGCTGGCCGACGGGGCAGCCATCGCGGAAGAGAGCGCCACTACTGGCGTCGGCTCAATCGGCACCTGCGACGCCGAACTCCTTCCCAGAGCCGTCAGGGTGACCACCACGCCGCAGAGCAGTAAGACCAGAACCGCCACCGCTTGGCGGGTGGTCAATGAGAAACGATCAAAAATCCGCACTCCCGGCGATCCAGTTGTGGCCAGCGGGGAGTCGAGTTTCCCGGGACTTTGTAGTTCTTCATCTGCCGGCGGATCGGTGGATTCCATGACCGCCCGACGCGGGGCACCCAGAGCGGGCTGACCAGCGCTGATGAAGGCCAGGCGAGCTCGCGCCAGTTCGTCATCCAGAGCAGCTTTCGCGGAGGGACTCATACCCCCCACCTTGGGCGGCTGCGGATCGACGTCACCAGAAATGCTGGCAGGTGTGGAAAAGCCAGCCCTCTGTATTCCCAGGACGGCCACCCGTCAGGTTCACATGGAGAGCACCATCTACTTACCGGGCACCAAACTCAGCATCTTGGGCAGGCGGGCGATGACCTTGGCCACGTCGCGCCCATCCAGGGACCGTTGGACACCTGCATCGGCCAGAGCCAGCTTCAGGGCACGCTCCTCGTCAATGTCGGCGGGAACGTCGATCTTGCCACGGATCTTGCCCTGGATCTGCACCACCATCGTGACCGAGTCCTCCACCATCAGCGAGGGATCAGCCGAGGGCCACTCGCTGTTGGCGATCGACGGGGGAAGGCCCAGGGTCTCCCACATCTCTTCGGCAACATAAGGAGCCACCAAACTCAGCGACTGAGCCACAAAGGCAGCTGCTTCACGCACAGCCGGGTCACTCCCGCCGGCATCGCCGTCGATGGCCTTGCGCGCAGCATTGACCAACTCCATGGTACGAGCCACGGCCACGTTGAAACGCCCGGACTCCACCAGCTGGCTGATCTCGGTGATCGCTTTGTGTGTGGCTCGCCTCAGCGCCGGATCGCCAGTGGAGAAGTCAATACCCGGGGCGCTGGTCACGTCGGCAGCGATCCGGTAGGCACGCTGCAGGAACTTCAGCGAGGAGGCCGGCGACATGGTGGCCCAATCAATGTCATCCTCCGGCGGGCCGGCGAAGATGACTGTCAGACGCACCGCATCCACGCCGTATTCATCAATCACCTCGCCCAGATCGACGCCGTTGCCGAGCGATTTGCTCATGGCCCGGCCATGGTTGATGACCTGGCCCTGATTCAGCAACCGCTGCATGGGTTCGTCAAAAGACACAAGCCCCATGTCCCGCAGCACTTTGGTGAAGAACCGCATGTAGAGAAGGTGCAGGATGGCATGCTCGACACCGCCCACATACTGGGCCACCGGCATCCAGTTGGCCACGGCCTCGGGGTCGAAGGGTCCCTTCGTGTAGTGCGGTGAGCAGTAACGGAAGAAGTACCACGACGAGTCCACGAAAGTATCCATGGTGTCGGTGTCCCGCGTCGCCGGAGCGTTGCACGAGGGACATTCGACGTTGACCCACTCGGTTGCTGATGCAAGCGGGGAGGTGCCCTTCGGGGACAGGGCGGCCCCGCGCAGGTCCGGGAGCCGGACGGGCAGTTGGTCCTCGGGGACAGGCACCTCCCCGCACTGCGGGCAGTGGATGATCGGGATGGGGCATCCCCAGAAACGCTGGCGGGACAACAGCCAGTCGCGCAGCCGGTACTGGATGCTGCCTGTGCCGGCGCCGTCGGCCTCCAATTGCGCGATGATCTTCGAGACGCCGGTGGCCTTGTCGGTCAATCCGTTGAGCTTGCCCGAGTTCAGGTAGGCGCCATCACCGATGGTGGCCACGCCTGTGCGCGCAGGATCCGTGCCATCCACATCGAGTACCGTGCGGACCGGCAGGTCATGCGTGCGGGCGAAATCGAGGTCTCGTTGATCATGGGCAGGTACCGCCATGATGGCGCCTGTGCCATAGTCCGCCAACACGTAGTCGGCCGCCCAGATGGGTACTTTCTCGCCGTTCACGGGGTTGGTGGCCCACGCTCCGAGGAAGACACCGGTCTTGGGCCCCTCTGTGGATTGGCGCAGGATCTCGCTCCGCTTCCTGGTCTGCTCCGCGTAAGCCTCCAAGGCTGGCCGCTGCTCATCGCTCACCAGTTCCGTCGCCAGTGGAGCATCCGGCGCAACGGCCATGTATGTGGCCCCGTAGAGAGTGTCGGGCCGTGTGGTGAACACCGTGATGGGCTCGTCGCGACCCTCCACCCGGAACTGCACGTGTGCGCCCTCAGATCGGCCTATCCAGTTTCGCTGCATGGCCAGGACGTGATCCGGCCAACCACCCTCCAGTTGCGCCATGTCATCCAGCAGCTGGTCGGCGTAGTCCGTGATCCTGAAATACCACTGGTTCAGCTTGCGCTTGGTGACTTCGGCGCCGCAGCGCTCACAGTGCCCGGCAATCACCTGCTCGTTGGCCAACACCGTCTGATCGGAGGGGCACCAGTTGACGGGTGAATCCTTGCGGTACGCCAGCCCCCGCTCCCTGAATTGCAGGAAGAGCCATTGCGTCCAGCGATAGTACTCCTCGTCGGATGTGTGCAGCCTGCGCGACCAGTCGAGAGACAGACCGTAGCGACGGAAGGAGCGCGCCTGGGTCTCAATGTTGTTGTAGGTCCACGTGGCCGGATGGGTGTTGGCACGAATGGCCGCGTTCTCCGCCGGCAACCCGAAGGAGTCCCAGCCAATGGGATGCATCACATCAAAGCCCTGCAGGCGCCAGAAGCGCGACAGCACGTCGCCCATCGCGTAGGCCTCAGCGTGACCCATATGGAGGTCTCCGGAGGGGTAGGGGAACATGTCGAGCACGTAGCGGCGCTCACTGGTTCCGTCATCCCGGGGCCGGAAGGTCTCGTCCTCCTCCCAGAATGCCTGCCACTTCTCCTGGGCCTGCACCCTGTCGTAGGTTCTCTGATCCACGTCCTGGCTCACGAACTGCTCCTCTGGAAATCTTGCATCACATGTCTGCGGCGCATTCCCGGATTCCGGAATCTCCTCGCGCCGCGTGATCGATCAATATACCGTCGCGCCAGCGTGCGTCCCTCAACGTGTGCGCTCGTTCACTCGGAGAGAAAGGTCTCCAGCTCCGCGGTGGTGGGCGGGTTGGCGCCTTTGCGCCCACAAACCAGGGCTGCTGAGGCTGCGCCCCTTCGCAGAGCAGCTTCCAGATCCATGGGATCGACGGCGTAGGCGGAGAGGAAGCCCGCCATGAAGGTGTCACCGGCACCGACGGTGTCAACAAGATTCACGTGGTGCCCCGGGACGCGAACCTGTCGACCGTCAGGCTTGATGGCCACTGCGCCGTCGGGGCCAAGCGTCACGATGAACATGCTCAATTCGTGTTCGATCACCCAGGCCTCGGCGTAGGACAGTGGATCGTCATCATCCACGAGCCAGTTGATGTCATCGTCGCTGGCCTTGACTATGCCGCCACCGGAACCCACCGCCGCCATCAGGTCAGTGACGGTGGCGAAGTACGCGGCGCGGTCCGGTTGGACAGTGGGTCTGATGTTGATGTCGTAGCTGACCGCCGCCGGTGTGGATGTGACGAAATCAAGCAGGGGTTTGACGCCCTTGCCGACGACGGCAGCGATGGAGCCGAAGTGCAGCCAATCCTCGTCCCCCAGTGTGGGAAACTCGTGTGGCTGCCACCCGAAGTTGGATGTGCCATCGAAGTGGAACGCGTACTGGGCCTTGCCGTCATCATCCAGCGAGACGACAGCCAGTGATGTGGGATCTGTCGTCCGGACCGCCAGATCAAGGCCGACGTCATTGGTCTCAAGATAATTCTCGATCTGATCACCGAAGGCATCTCCACCGAGCCGTCCCAAAAACTGAACTTCCTCGTCCAGCCGCTGGAGTGCCACAGCAGTGTTCATGGGGCCGCCACCCGCCAGTGCAGTCCACAGGGTCTCCGCAGGGGAGACCTCCTCCGCAGGCAGTATGTCAATCAACGCCTCACCACACACCACGAATCGCATGTCACCACTCTACGGCTGTGGGTGAGCGTTCCCCACAGCCACTTGAGTCACCCATCCCATTTCTTCGGAGGAACGGCTTGCTTGTGCATCTCTGTGAGCACTCCCATCAGTGGATGCTGGGGGTCAAGAGCTTCGAGTTGACCCACACAGTCGCTCTGTTGCGCGCCCTCGCCGTCGAGCCAGCACGCCAGAGCGAGGAGTGACACCACATTCGCGGCGATGGCGGGACTGCTTGCCCGTCGTGCTTCAGCCAGCCGCAGCCGCAGCCGCGGGGCCGCCTCCCTGGTCAATCGTGCCAGCACCTCGGCGAAGTGTTCCTCCTCCTGCAACAGCACGGCGAAATCGACCGCATCGGTCCCCAGAGGGTCTGGATTGTCCATGTGACGCGCCAACATCGCCCAACGTTGTTCCCCGGTCAACGCTTCAAGCTTCCCTGCTGAGGACACAACTGCCTTCTCGATCCCTGCCATGGCAGCCTCCTCTGCCGGTTGCACTTCTGCGACGGCGTCCTCCCTGGACGCCGTGACGTTCAGCCCGGAATACACGGCTTGGGCAGCAAAGTTGCTGGAGGCGTAGGAATAGGAGAAGCCTTCGGGTGGGAGCAGGAGCCCCGGGTGGGCGTACCAGAATCGATCACCATCCGTCACCAACGCCTCGGCCACAATGTCCTCCCCGATCACACCCACGAGCTCCTCGACGGCGATGGCGGCGGCCTCCGTGTCAGCGCTGTACGCGAGAACAGCCACAGAGCACCCCTCACAGCGACTGATGGCATGTTCCAGCTGTTCCGCGACATCGCCGAAGGTGAATCCAGAAGCGAACCAGTCAAGATCCATGCGGGCGCAGAATTCCACCCGGGATCCACGCACACCCAGCACCACGCAGGATTCTCGCGGGTGGAAGCCCAGCATGATGACGGGGATGGCCAGTAGGTCAGCGCTCGTGGAGCCGCGCAGTCGTATTGTTTCAGTGCTCATATCCCCTTGTTTCGTCGGTTGGCCACATCACTGACCACACTGCAGAGCCTCCAGTGGAAAACTCCTGTGTCACGTCGAAAGGAGCCGCGTGGGTATCGTTGTCAGCATCATGAGCAATCAGCAGTGGCCGCCACCGGGTGGGAATGGCCCGCCGCCGAGTCCCGACAACCGTTCACCGTGGTCACGACCCGACACCCGCTGGTCCCCACAGAACTACAAGGACACGGCGGGCAGAGATCCCAGGCTTCCTTTCGGCCAGGGCACTGAGCCGGCACAGGCCCCGGACATGCGTCAGTTCGAGCCCCCACCGCGCACCGACAAAAAGACACTGTGGCTGGGTATCTCCATCGTTGCTGCCATCCTGGCTATCGTGCTCGTCCTGCAGTTCACGGGCGGTTTCTCATCTCCCGAACCAACCATCAGCCCCACCCCGAGCACGCAGCCGTCTCCGGAGCCCTCGCTGTCACCGGCGATCGCTGGAGGCACCGCCATCCCCTTTGAGGGCAACGGAACTGGTCTCTTCGAAATCCTTTCGCAGGAGTGGACAGCCGAGGGGTTGTTCATCGACTATCGCATCAGCCTCGACGAGGGACAGGGAGAACGGAGCTTCTCGCTCTACATGTTCACCAATGCGACGCTGGCGGTGGCAGATCCACTCAATTACGAACTGGTCACCGTCAGATCCGGAGAAGCGTTCACCGGCACCGTTCAGTTCGCTGTGGAGCGCGGCAGGGGCACGTTGGTGCTCTCAAGCTTCAGTACCGCGCTGGCGGCTCTTGACATCACGGGGTGAGTCCGCGGCCTCACCGGAGCCCTGCGGGTCCACCATCTGCAGTGCATGCGCGGTAGCGAGCGCCTCGGCCGCTTCTTCTGCCGCTTGTCGACGTTCCTCCACCGCATCGGGGTGGTCGCGAGACAGCAGAACCACTCCGTAGACCGCGACCGCTCCGGAGACAACCATGCCGATGCTGGGACCAAAACTCATGCCGGAGCCCTCCCCCAGCACCACGAGTCCGAAAACCACGGCAACGAAGGGATCCACCGTCGTCATGGTACCCACGGTGATCTCAGCCGGACCCGACGCGTAGCCCTGCTGAATCATCCACACGCCGAGGCCGTAGCAGGCAAGCATGAACGCAATCACCGTGAGGACACGCCAGTCAAGGAGGGAGAAACCGTCGCTCTGGACCAGGTTGATGGCAGCCTTCATCATCCCGGAAGCCAGCCCGTAGAAGATGGCGCCGACGGAGGACCACAGCATGGCTTTGGCCCACGAGGCAGCTTTGGTGGCGACGAAGGAGAGAATCGCGCACAGCGCACAGACGACGACGAAGGAGATCAGGATGGGGTTGAACTCGAATTCCTTCTCCCCCGTCGCAAACAGGGAGGAGAAGATGGTGAAGCCAACAACACCGACGACGGTGACCGACACGGCCGACCAGATGCGCCGCGGGATCTGATGCCCGTGAATCTTGGCGGCCAGAAGGACCGACCACGGCACAGCCAGGATCCCGACGGGCTGGACGACCGTCACGGGCGCCATGCTGAGCGCGATCAGGTGGAAGGCTGCACCGCTGAAGACGAGCAACAGCCCAAGCAGCCATTTGCGGATGAGGAAGAGACGGAGCATTCCGCCCAGGCTGAGCCGGTTCGACGATGTCTTCCCCGACGGATCAAAAGTCCCCTTCACACCCAGGTGTTGCAACGTCGCGCCGCTGGCGAAAAGGAACGATCCGATGACCTGCAGGCCAATCGCGATGGCGATGTTCACAAAAGTTGCCTTCCGCTGGACAGGGGTGCGCGAGTTCGACGATAGCCGAAGGCTGCCGGCCATCAGTCAATCGGGGGTCTCCTTGGTGGTGTGAGGATTATCCCTGGTAGACGATGACCTTGTCGCCGGTCCTGGTTGCGTCGAACAGGGACGAGACTGCGTCCTTGTCGCGGACGTTGACGCAGCCGTGCGACGAACCGTTGT
Source organism: uncultured Arachnia sp. (assembly GCA_947493705.1). Taxonomy (GTDB): domain Bacteria; phylum Actinomycetota; class Actinomycetes; order Propionibacteriales; family Propionibacteriaceae; genus Arachnia. The sequence goes on from CANLSH010000005.1 coordinate 16,488, forward strand.
AGCCGCGGGCCTTGAAGTCGGCCGAGAAGTGAACAGCCTGGCCGCCGGAGAAGAAGAGCGCGTAGGGCATCGCCGTGTCATACAGACTGGAAACGTGGTTCTTGGATTTCCAGTTCACAGCGAATGCCCCGTTGCGCGTCGGCGTGAGTTCTGAGCCGAAGCGCACATCCATGGACAGACGAATCTCGCCATCCACCACCCATGCGAGCCTGCGCTGCGACTTTGAGATGCACACCACACGACCGCTCAGACATCTGTCGTCCAGCGTCATGGCACTGGACTTGGGCTTCTTCACAACGTTGTTCAGTTCATCCGTCGTGGGCTTGCGCGTCATCGCCTTCAGCCGATCCATTGTCAATTGATCCACCTCACCCGTCACGGGAATCTCTCGCTTGGCCTGAAACCCTTCGACAGCCGCCACCGTCACCGGACCGTAGTTGCCCGTGATCGATGCGTCGAACCAGGCGATCTGCTTCAAGCGTGCCTGCAGGTCCTTGACGTCATCCCCCGCACTGTCGGGCCCCAGCAACGCTGGCCCGGGAGTGAGGATGTTGTACATCTCGTCACGGCTGGGTGACCTGGACATCTCAAGCAGTCGCGCCCATGTCGTTTCGTCCACGAAACCGAGTGCAGGCAACCCCCGCTTGGTCTGGAACCCCTCCACGGCAAGCTGCGTCTGCTCGCCGAAGGAGTCGGTGATCTTGCCCTCGAACCAGTCCAGCTGCAGCAAGCGATGCTGCAACTCGCGCACGGTATCCCCGGTGTCACCGGGTTCGATCAGAGCCTCCGGCAGCGCGGTCTCCGAGGGAGTGCTGGTGGTCACAGGCTCCGTGGGGGTGGGTGCGGGTTCGCTCGGCGTCGCGGTCATGCCCGGCGATCCAGCCGTGCCAGACTCACTCTCCTGCTGAGTTGCTGTCTCCTCCGGGATCGAGGTTTCCGTCGACGCGATGTCAGCGGGGGCGCTCTCGATGGGAACAACGGCGCTTGTGGTGAGCTCACTGTCCACCGTGGCGGACATCGGCGCCGGTGCGCAGGCGCTCACTCCGAACAGCAGGGTCAGCGCGAGCGTCACTCGTCGCAACATCGTCACGTATTCACCTCGGGATGCGGGGGAGCTGGTTGACCGACGCCAATCTAGCGGCTGAGCACAAACCCAGTCCATCACCTCACACTGCCAGAGAACCGTGTCGCGACTCCTGGCCATCAGTTCCCGCATCCGAAGACCCTCTGACTTCGCGTCGTGCAATCTCATCTCGGTATGCTCCGCTCGGAGGTGGGCGACAAGTATGCACACGAACGGATTCGACCGCGAGAAGTATCTTGAGTTGCAGTCCCACTGGATTGATGTGCGTCGGAAGCAGTTCGGCGGCAAGCTCTACCTCGAACTTGGCGGCAAACTGTTCGACGATTTGCATGCCTCCCGCGTGTTGCCCGGTTTCACCCCCGACAACAAGGTGGAGATGCTGGCCAAGCTCAAGGATGACCTCGAAATCATCGTGGTGGTCAGCGCCCGCGATCTTGCACGCAACAAAATTCGGGCGGATCATGGAATCTCCTACGACGAGGACGTCCTTCGCCTCGTCGACGGATTCAGATCCCGAGGACTGTATGTGGGCAGTGTGGTCATCTCACGGATGGCCGAGGACAATGGCCATGCCCGCGCTTTCAAACGAAAGCTGGAGAAACTCGGGCTGAAGGTCTATCGCCACTACCCCATCAAGGGGTACCCGAACGACATCCCCCGTATCGTGAGCGAGCATGGGTATGGCAAGAACGACTACGTCGAGACCGCCCGGGACGTCGTCGTTGTCACGGGCCCGGGCCCCGGCAGCGGCAAGATGGCCACCTGCCTGTCGCAGATGTATCACGATCATGCCCGGGGCATTCGCTCCGGCTATGCGAAGTTCGAGACCTTCCCCATCTGGAACCTGCCGCTCGATCACCCCGTGAACGTCGCTTACGAAGCCGCCACGGCGGACCTCGATGATGTCAACATGATTGACCCATTTCATCTGGCGGCTCACGGCGAACAGGTGGTCAGCTACAACCGCGACGTCGAGATCTTCCCCGTGCTGAATCTTCTGTTTGAGCGGATCCTGGGTGAGTCCCCCTACAAATCGCCCACCGATATGGGCGTGAACATGGCGGGGTATTGCATCTCCGACGATGAGGTGTGCCGTCGAGCCTCCGAACAGGAGGTCATCCGCCGCTGGTACGCGGCCGCGGTCAGTGAGAAGCAGGACCAACTGGAGCCGACCGAGTCAGACCAGATTGCGCTGCTGATGAGTTCGCTGGGCATCAGCGGCAAGGATCGTCCTGTGGTGGCTCCCGCTCTGCGGGTGGCTCGAACCACCCAGGCGCCAGCTGCAGCGATCGAGCTGCCGGACGGTCGCATCATCACGGGAAAAACCTCACCGCTACTGGGGGCTTGTTCAGCCATGCTCCTCGATGCTCTCAAGGCGCTGGCCGGTATCGACGACGACACCAAGTTGCTCTCGCCCGAAGCGATCGAACCCATTCAGGAACTCAAGACGCAGCATCTGGGGAGCAAAAACCCTCGCCTCCACACCGACGAGGTGCTCATCGCTCTCGCCGTCAGCGCCAATGCTGATCCGCACGCACGGCGAGCTCTGGCCGAGCTGCAGCACCTTCGCGGCTGCGACGCCCACTCCGCCGTGATTCTCGGCCCTGTGGACCGGGCCATCCTCCGCAACCTGGGTGTTCTCGTCACGAGCGAACCGCTGTACTCGACCAAAAACCTTTATCGCAAGCGGTGAGCCGGGAAATCGGAGCGAGTCACCTCTCTCCGGGGGGTTGCCTGCACTACTTCATCACCGTGAGGACAGGTCCTCCCGATGAGTCGAGATCTGCTTGTGATGGCTTGAACTCAGCGCCGTTGGTGAGGACGACCGGCGTCATCATCGACGGCACCTGGGGTGTGACGGTCTCCAGATCCACCGTGATGATGAGGTCGCCAACGGCCACATTGGCCCCCGCCGACATCTCCGAGCTGAAGCCCTCCCCCTTCAACTTCACCGTGTCGATCCCGACGTGGACCAGCACTTCGAGCCCCTCCTCCGACCGGATGGCATAGGCGTGCAGTGTGTCTGCGATCAGGACCAGCTCTCCGGCAATGGGTGCGACGAACTTCCCGTCTGCCGGATCGACGGCAAACCCATCTCCCAGGATTTTTTGGGCAAATACAGGATCCGGCACATCCTCCATACGCATCAAACGACCTGCCACGGGGGCGAACACCTCGATTCCCGCCTTCTTCTTCCGTCCGAACAAAGCCATGACTATTCTCCTTCTTCATTGACGACCACGGGTGTGATCTCTCAGTCCTCGAGGTCGTACATTTCGATGATCGTGTTCTTGTAGAGGATGGCCTTGGCTCCATAGACAGCCTGCACTCCGCCGGAGACCTCAAAGACATCGGCGGCACCCAGTTTTCTCAGCCTGTCCTTGTCAACGGTGCTGGCATCTTTCACAGAAACCCGCAGGCGCGTGATGCAGGCATCCACCTCCTCGAGGTTTCCGCGTCCTCCGAGCGCATCCACGATCTCCCGGGATTCGGTCATGAGCGCAGTATCGCCACCGACGGTCGGGGCTGGCACCTGAACGTCGCCCTCAGGTGCTTCATCCTCCACTTCACCGCGTCCGGGAGTGGGGACGTTGAATTTGGTGATCAGAAAGCGGAACGACACGTAGTAGAGGGCGAACCATGCAAGTCCGATCGGAAGAACAATCAACCAATTGGTTTTCTCATTGCCCTGCAGAATACCGAACAGCGTGAAGTCAATGACTCCCCCCGAGAAAGTGTTGCCGATGCTGATATTGAACAGATCCGCCAGGTAGAAGGAGACGCCGTCGAAGAATGCGTGAATGAGGTACAACCACGGGGCGACGAACAGGAACATGAATTCAAGGGGCTCCGTGATACCGGTGATGAACGAGGTCAGGGCGACGCCGAGAAATAGTCCGGTGTACTTCGCCCGTCGGTCCTTGGCGATGCAGTGCCACATTGCCAACGCTGCACCGGGTAACCCAAACATCATTGTGGCAAAGCGGCCGGCAAAGTACTTGGTGCCCTCCGTGTACAGGCCGGTGTGGTTCGGATCGGCAAGCTGGGCGAAGAAGATCCTCTGAGCACCAATCACCTCCTCACCAGCCACCATCTCCGCGCCCCCAAGGGGTGTGTACCAGAACAGCGGATAGATCATGTGGTGCAGCCCAACGGCTCCCGAGAGCCTCAGGAGGAAGCCGTAGAAGAACGTGCCGATGGCGCCCATTCCTGCAATACCTTCGCCCGCGCTGAGCAGGAGGTTCTGAATGGGCGGCCACGTCAGATAGAACAGACCACCGACGAGGATGCCAGCAAAGGACGTGACGATCGGTACGAATCGCGATCCTCCGAAGAACCCCAGAACCTGCGGCAGCTGGATGTTGTAGTACCGATTGTGCAACCACACGGCGGTGGCGCCGATCACCAGGGAACCGATCACGCCCGTGTCGATCGCTTCGCCTTCCGGGTTGAAGAAGTTGAGCAGTTGGGCGATGGTGGCATTCATCACCAGGTAGCCCACCACGCCGGCAAGAGCTGCCGTCCCCTTGTCGCGCTTTGCGAGACCGATGCAGAGCCCCACCGAGAGGAGCAGGGCCAAGTTGGAGAACACGATGGCTCCTGCGGCCGACATGACACCGAAGACACCTTGGAGGAATCGCTGGTCCAGAATCGGATACGTCTCGACTGTCGTCGGGTTCGACAGTGCCCCACCGATACCCAGCAGCAATCCTGCCGCCGGAAGGATCGCGATCGGCAGCATGAACGCCTTACCGATTTTCTGTAGTTGCTTGAACACTGTTGGAGTCCTTCGTCGTTGAGGGGCCGTGAGGTCCGGGGGGGGTGACGTGGTAGCAATCAGAATCATTCGGTCGGAACACCGATGACGATATCTCGCCCTCCCCCCGGAATCAGAGCATGTTCTGAATAATGGACTCGGTGCCCCGACTGGTCAGAACGAATGTGCGGCCTACCCTCCCCTCCACTCGTGGGTCCTGCCGCAGCCGTCGTCAGGACATGGGGTGCGGGTACCGCTCTCGCCGTCCCTGGAACGACAGAATTTTCGGGTTCTGGATGACGCCGTCGCGGATCTCGATGGCGCGGGCGATGGTGTCGCTGTCATCCCACCTACCGTTCAGAACAGTACGCAGATGAGGAAGGAGTGCCTCACTGATGTCCCAGGTCGCGCTGTTCCACAGGTAAGAGGGGCTGTGGTCCACTCCGTAGTACGTCACTCCATCCCCCACCATGAACGTGGGGTCCTCGAAAGATGTGGGCCGGGCGAATTCGAACCCCATTCCCTCGTCACAGGACACGTCCACGAGCAGCGAACCAGGGTCGAACTGCGTCAGATCCTCGTTGGTGACATACATCTGTGGCTGGTCGGTGTCCTGGAGTACACAATTGACAACGATGTCGTAGCCTGCAAGCACCTCGTGGGTGGGAACTGGACCGTTGGCCAACTGCACAACGGTGCGGCTCGAATCCTGTCCCGATGGCTCGATGCGTTGCAGTACCATCCCGGACATCGGATCAGCCACCGCAGTGACCACACGGGAGGTCAGGACCGTGACCTCGGCTATCCCGAAGGCCTGCAGTGCCGTCACGGCTCCGCGGGCGGTGCTGCCGAACCCCATGACGACTGCTCGGAGCCGCTGACCGTAATGTCCCGTGCTGCCCCGGAGCGTCAGCGCGTGCAGTACGGAACAGTAGCCAGCCAGCTCGTTGTTGCGGGCAAACACGTGCATCTGAAAATCACCGTCGTCATTCCAGTGGTTCATCGCCTCCCACGCGATGAGCGTGAGTTTCTTGTCGATTGCGATCTGTGTGAGCTCGGCATCCTGCACGGAGTGGGGCCACCCCCAGAGCACCTGACCAGGACGCATGTCTTCGAGATCACTCAACAGTGGTTTGGGGAGAAGGACGATGTCAGCTTTCTGCAAGACCTCTTCGCGGCTGACGACAGCTCCCACATCCTCGGCAAGATGCTCATCCGAAATACCGAAGCGGCCGCCGTAGCCACGCTCCAACAGGATGCGCGCGCGGAGGTCTTCCTCGATGTTCTTGAAGTGCTGCGGGTGTATCGGCAGTCGCGATTCGTTCTCTTTGCTTGACGTTCCCAGAACGCCGAGAGTCAGCAGGTCCATCTCCACCTCCATTGGTTGGCGTCCTCAGTATGACGCAGGGACGCCTTCGCCGCGGCACCCGTGGACAAGCTCGTGCTCCATCCGGGTCTTCATCAATGATGCGACCCGGATACTCCGGCGTTGGTCTCAGGTGCTCTCCACGAGCAATCCTGCAGTGGTACGGGCACGACCTTGGAGATCATCACTGACCTCTATCAGTCTTTTCCGGAGGGGATGTGCTTGCTGGGTGAATGTCCTCTGCCGACGCACATACTCACTCCGACCTTCTGGTGTTTCCACTCGGATTGGTGCCAAACTCCAGTCCGTCAGGTCATAGGCGCTCGCCCGCATGTCGACGACGCGGATGTCGCGCGCCAGCAGGAACGTCTCGAACAGCAACTCAGCAGCGACCGCTGGTGAGAGCTTTCCGGCCCATTTGTAGAGCACCATTCGTTAGAAATAGTTATCTACGGCACTTACTTCCTGTTGCTGTGAAAATAGCGTTCGAGTTATTCGCACAGCTGTTCTACTCAAAGAGTCACCATGAACGAAGCCTAGGCCCACCGCCATGTCGAAATCACCGACGGTGGCCGCAGTGCTCACTGCGGGTTCATGCCAGCTCACGGCGGCCCTTGCGGTTCATGGGTAGAGATCACCACGTGACGAAACCGCCGCACCCACCGTTCTACTCAAGGAGTCAAGATGTCCACAGCAACAATTTCCGTCCTTCACGACCAGCTCGTCTCAATCGCCAACGAGGGCCAATTCGACGAGTTCGACATCCGGCAGAACCGTCGGTGGCTGACGCGCGGCGCTGCGACTATCAGTAGCGGCCTGATCCTCGAGCTCGCCCTCAGGATAGAAAACCTGTCGGGCCGTCGAGAATACTTCGCCCTCCTGGCCCGCGAACTCGCGAAGGGCCCCATCGAGGACGCCTCAGCGCTGAAGATGGATACGGTGGGCCAGAGCGCAGCGTTCCGTATCGAGTTCAGCACAGCCGCCTACGAGGTCCTGAAGTTCACCTCGTCCTGACCCACCGGAACCGGCGAAACGGGGGGTTCTGCTGTAGGTGGCAGGACTCCCGTCGCGGCAGGGATGGCACCCCACCGCCTGATGAGCCAAGCCCCAACCAAGGAGTCACCATGATCGTTCAAGAACTGCGGGACCTGCTGGAGGACATGGACGCCGGCGACGAGCTCCGGATCGCCTACCAGCCGTCGTGGCCGCTCGCCGCTCACGTGGCAGGGCTGGCTACCCGGACCAGCGACGTCGTGAATCACCCGTGTCAGCACTGCGGAGCCAGCGTCCACCTGGAGGGCGACGAGGCCCACCACCTGAGCCCGGCCAAGGATGATGACCACGAGCCGGTTCTGGGAGAGGTGGAGGGCGAGGAAGAAAGGGTTGGAGGCCGGGGTCGTTTGGCTTGTAGCCGGCGACGCGCCAGGCATGCCCTACGCGCCGCGCGCTGCCTTCGACGTGGCCGGTGGCTGGCGCTGACGACCAGAATCAGGAAGCACCTTCACCGCTGGTGGGGGTGCTTTTCTGTTTTGCAGGATGGTTATCTGATTGCCCATCGCCACCGTCCCACCCGGCTGGCTCTTTATCCCCTTCCCACCACCGATGCATATTCGGCAGTTGCGTATTAGCCACCATCGTGGCGTGTCGCTCGTGCTCGTTGCGCCGTTTCCGAGACTCTTTTTTATCAGCACCCAGCTCAAAGCGCGCCGCTTTGGCAAACTTCGTCTGGGAGTGTAGTAAGCCCTCGCTCTCGACGCGCAGTCTCTCGTTGTCATTGGAAGGCGAGGCCGCATACATAGTTGCTTGACGAACCTGTAGGACAACATCGGTAGCCAAGGGTGCCAGCCTTCCGCCAGCCAGCAGCTCGCAGTCGGCAAGTGCTGCCTCAGCTTGCGCTCTGACGGCGGCCACGTCAGCCAAGGCCACCCCTGACGACTCCCACAGATCATAGTGGCCGACAGCTAGTAGGTTCTCTGCCTGCACACTGGCACCAAGGAGTTTCGAGGAAGCATCGTAGAGACGCTGCCGGGCCTCCGCTTCCACAGCTCGCTGAGACTGGTGACGCGCAATCCCCCAGCCGCTGAGCATGCCCGCTACGCCGAGCAGGATCGGACCCGCTACCTGTATAAGCTCGATGACATCCATGGTCAGGAACCTGTATCCGCCTTTCGCTCAGCCCGCCTCTCAGCTCGCGATCGAACCCGCGCCGGCGACTGGTAGACATTGTCAAGTACTTCGTCCATCAGGCTGAGCACCTCCTCCGCGTCGTCCTCTGCGACGGGGTCAATGAAGTCGCCGTGAGCCATATCGTTGCCAAAGTGTCGGAGCTCGTGCGCCACTTCGGCGACGTGGGGCGCCACTAGTTTCTCCTCTAGCATCTTGTCGATCTTCGCCTCTAGAACGCCCTTTTTGATGCCTTTGTCCTTGGCAGCGGCCTCCACCACAGCGCGCGCCAATGCTCCCGCGGCGCGGTAGGCACCGACAGAAAAGCACCGGTGCACTTCATCAGCCGCTGCTCCAATATGTTCGGGAACGTCAGGGAAGTCTTTTCCGGCGGCCTGAAGTGGAAGCCAGGACACCTGCGAGGCCTCTTCAATCTCATTGATGCTCCTCGGTGGGGCAGCGCCATAGTGCAGCGATTCTGTGAATCCGATTGAGTAATGCAGGCACTCGTCACATTCGAAGGCTGCTTGGTGCAGAATTCGTTCCGCCCGCGGTTGCCACCCCGACTCGGAGACCCCAATGGTGATGCTGCTGCCAGACCCTTGGACAGGCGTCTGGTGAGACGAGACTTTGCAGTTCCAGCATTTCCGATGAGCCATGGCAACATGCTGCCACACGTAAGCGGGTAGCCCGGGGATAGGGCTGGGACTTGCTTGCCGATTCTGACCTTCCTACAAGGCCATCGGAGGGGTCTGTTTCACCTACCGCGCTGACCGCGCTGCAGCGTACCCAGCGCGCTAGTCAGTTGTGGGTGCGCTGGCGCGCCTTTAGCTTAGTGGTTGACGAGGCCTCGGTTCCTGTGCCGGGGCTTCGTTTCTGTTTCGTGGCCCCTCCGGCGGAAATCTCAGCGGTAGGGGGGATGGCGGGTTTCCTCCTGTTTCAGTCCGTGCACCATGGCCCACTCGTGCATCCTGAAGCAGCCGAACCGGGGAGCCCTCCCAAGCGCCGCGGTGAGGTCCCGATGCGCCGTATCAATGGTGGTGCCGCGTTGCTTGACAAAAGCATCGACATCAAGCGTCGCGATGCCGTCGACGACGTGATGGAATCGGCGATCCTCAAATTCCTGCGCGTCCACCAGTCCAACACCTGCGCCCGGGTGCCACGTCCGCAGCTGCGCAGGACGCACGTTGTAGTAATGGAACAGGAAATCATCGACGGGGTGTTTGATCCCACGTCGCCGACGGTCCTCGACTGTCGCGAGTTCAGCGTCGACGCGTTGCTCATGTTCAGCTGCGCGCCGACGCCACTCGTGGGCAGGGAGTATCAACACGGGGCCTCCCTCAGCAGTTTTCGACGCTCCGGCCAGTCGGGCAGATGGGCACTCATGCATGCCCTGAAGGCCGGTCCGTGTCCACGTTCCACCAGATGCACCAGTTCGTGGACCACCACATATTCAAGTGCTTCTGGACGGAATTTCGCGAGCATGACGTTGAAGCTCATGGCTCCGGTGACGGGATGGCAACTGCCCCAACGCGATGTCATGCGCTTCAGTCGGATCTGAGTGGGCTGACGTCCGATGCGCGGCTCCCATCTTTCCAGCTCCTCCACGACGGCGGGCCCCATTTCCCGCTCGTAGAGGGCATCCACTGCGCGGCGGGCAGCCTCGTGGTCGTTGGCGGGGCGCCGCACATGTACCTGCCCCCCGACGATCCTGGCCGACGTTCGCGACGCATCCTCCACGACCAGCTCTCGCCACCAACCCCACAGCGGTACCCGGCCACCGGTGACGAACGATTCGGGCGCGGCTGCACGAGAACGGACCTCCGCACGGTGCTTGAGTATCCATTCATGCCTCTCACGCAAGAAGTCCATGATGACGTGATCAGGGGTGGAAAGCGGAGCGGATACCACGACCTCACCATGGGGTGGCTTGATGCGCATTCTCAGGCTCTTCATGTTTTTGTACGTGATGCGGGCGTCATAGCCGTCCATCACCAACCACTGGCTGTCATACGTCCAAGCACCCATGCCGACGATGATAGGCAGGAACCTCTGACAGAACCATTGTGACCCGGAGGGGTGGGTGCGGAACCTGTCGTCCGAACGTAGCCAGGACATGTTTCAGCCGATGGGTACTGTGATCGGATGAGTGGTTCGCACGGGGTGCAGGTATCGGTGACGCAGCTGGAAGATCTGGTGGTCAAACTCAACGCAGACACGGATGTTGGTCTCAGTGAGAGCGAAGCGCAACAACGCTTGTCCACCGACGGTCCCAACGAGCTGCGTGGTAGCCCACCCGTCCCCCTGTGGCGCAGGATCGCTGCCCAGTTCACGGACCCCCTTGTATACCTCTTGATGGCCGCCGTCGTGATCTCGGTCATCGCCTGGGCCGTGGAGGGAGCAGAGGGCGTGCCCATCGACGCGGTGGTGATCCTCATCATCGTCGTGGCCAATGCAGTCCTCGGTTTCGCACAGGAGGCGAAAGCCGAACAGGCCGTGGCCGAACTTCAGAAGATGAGTCAGTCCGGGGCCACTGTGATGCGGGACGGCAGGCAGCAGGTCATCGCCTCCCGCGATCTTGTGCGCGGAGACCTGCTGGTGCTGGGCGAGGGCGACAGCGTCGGGGCTGATGCAAGACTTGTGCGTGCCAGCGCGTTGCGCGTCGCTGAGGCGGCACTCACCGGTGAGTCCACCGCCGTCAACAAGAAGCCCGGACAGATGGAGAGCAAGGTCCCGCTGGGAGACCGCACCAACATGGTGTTCCGGGGAACTGCTGTCACGCAGGGCACGGGCTTGGCAGTGGTGACCGACACAGGCATGGACACAGAAATGGGTTCTGTTGCCGAGATGTTGGAATCCACGACACAGGAACCGACTCCGCTGGAGCGTGAAATTGCGTTCGTGGGAAAAATGCTCGGCATCATCGTCGTGGTGATTGCCGTGGTTGTCATGGTCACGGTATGGCTCGTCAGCGACGTGGAGACGGCCGCCGACGCCGTCGCCATCCTGCTGTTGGGTGTCTCGCTGGCGGTCGCGGCGGTCCCAGAAGGATTACCGGCGATCCTGTCTGTGGTGCTGTCGTTGGGCGTGCAGAAGATGTCAAGGCGCAATGCGATCGTGAAGAACCTCAACTCGGTGGAAACCCTGGGTTCTGCCTCAGTGATCTGTTCTGACAAGACTGGAACGCTGACCCAGAACGAGATGACCGTGCAGGAAATCCGCACGAGTTCCGGCAGCATGGACGTGACGGGCATCGGTTACCGACCCGAAGGCGAAGTGCAGACAGATGATGAGGATCAGCTCTTTGAAGGACGCAGTGTGCTGGTGGGTGGCTCCCTGGCGTCGAATGCTGACCTGCGGGAGGAGGATGGCCAGTGGCACATCGTGGGAGATCCCACCGAGGCGGCGTTCCTCGTGGCCGAGCGCAAACTGGGCGCCACCAACACCCGAGTGCAACGGTTCAGCCGCATCGGTGAGGTGCCTTTCACCTCGGAGCGCAAACGCATGTCGACGGTGCAGGTTGACCACGACGGCAATGATCGGCTCGCGCTCATCAGCAAGGGCGCACCCGATGTCCTGCTGGATCGCTGCAGCCACATGATGAGAGGCGGCAACGTCGAACTCCTGGACGACGAAGCGCGAGCACGGATTCTCGTCGACGTGGAGGAGCTCTCCGGCAAAGCAATGCGCACCATGGGTGTGGCCTTCCGAGACTTGCATGATGATGACCTCTCCGCCGCCGCGCGACAGCGCCCGGAAATCACCGCAGAAGAGGCGGAACCGCTGGAGACCGACCTGACGTGGGTGGGTGTCGTCGGGATGATCGACCCTGCGCGTGACGAGGCGCGGGACGCCGTCGCAAAGGCTCATCGGGCTGGCATCCGCGTGATCATGATCACCGGCGACCATCCCTCGACGGCGCTGCGAATCGCACAGGACCTTGGCATCACTGAGCAGGGTAAGCAGGCGATGACGGGTGTGCAGCTGGATGAACTGGAAGAGGACGGTTTCGCATCTGCGATCCGGACAATCGATGTCTTCGCTCGCGTTGCGCCGGAGCACAAGCTCCGGATCGTGGACGCCCTGCAGGCTGATGGGCAGATCGTCGCGATGACCGGGGATGGCGTCAACGACGCTCCGGCGCTGAAGTCCGCGGACATCGGTGTGGCGATGGGGATCACAGGAACGGAGGTCACCAAGGAGGCGGCATCAATGATCCTGGGCGATGACAACTTCGCCACAATCATCGTCGCCGTCGAGCAGGGCCGCGTCATCTTCGACAACATCAAGAAGTTTCTCAGATACCTCCTGTCCTCCAACATGGGTGAGGTGCTGACCGTCTTCTTCGGAGTTGTTCTGGCGGGCATCATCGGCCTGACGGAGGCCTCCACGGCTGGAATCGTGGTGCCCCTGCTCGCCGTCCAGATCCTGTGGATCAATCTCGTCACCGATTCAGGACCGGCCTTCGCGCTGGGGCTGGACCCCGAGATCGACGACGTCATGGCACGTAGACCTCGACGCCTGGATGAGCGCGTCATCGATCGCAACATGTGGGGCATCATCGCCTTCGTCGGGATCATCATGGCGGCTGCAACGTTGCTGACGATGGACATGTTCCTCGTGGGCGGTCTCATACCCGGCGACGACACCTTGGAAGTGGCTCGGACAGCAGGGTTCACCACGCTCGTCTTTGCGCAGCTCTTCAACGTGTTTTCTGCCCGATCTCCCGTCACCAGCGCCTTCCATGGAATCGCTACGAACAAGTGGCTACTTGTTGCGGTGGCGTTCGGCGCCGTCATGCAGATCGCCGTCGTGCATGTGCCGTTCCTGCAAGTGGCTTTCGGAACGGCAGCCCTGGACTGGAAGCACTGGTTGATTGCGTTGGCAATGTCCTCGTCGGTTCTGTGGGCCGAAGAGGTGCGCAAGCTCATACTGCGCCATTCTCATCCAGCGCATCGCTCCCTCACCGCGAGACCTTGAGACATGCAAAGAGGGCGGCTCGGCAATAGCCGAGTCGCCCTCTTTCATCCGCCGCCGAGGACTACGCCTGTTCTGCGCGTCCCTCGACCACCTTGCGCAACAGTTCCACAGTTTCGCTGGGCTCATAGGTGGCTGCTTCACCAGCGACTTCGACGTGCACGCGCTTCAGCACGGCCGCAGCTGATTCGCCGACGGAGATGACGTCAACATCGCGCCTCCACCCGAGCAGCTGACTGACGGCCAACGCGCTGGATCCCGAAGCGATGACCACAGCGTCGTAGCGGCCATCGTTCCAGGCCTCCACGAGTTCAGGTGGCGCTGCATCGATGGCCTTCATCGTGTAAATCGGGATGAGCTGAGCCGCGTACCCCTTCGCCTGTAGTCCCGCCACGAATGTGGGGGCGAGCAGTGCGGAGCCCGGAACCAGCACTTTACCTGTGCCTTCGGGCCACATCCTCAACAGGGCATTGATGCCCCATCCTTCGGTTGGTTGAAGATCGACCGTGTACCCCAAGTCCACCAGCGCGTCAGCCGTACCGGGGCCGATGGCCGCCACTTTTGTCTCGCGCGGCAGCGTCCAACCCAGCTCGCGAACACTGTCAACGGCCCTACGTGACGTGAACGCCACCCAGTCCGCATCCTCCAGAGTGCTGCTGACTGACAGAACGTCGCGTCGTTGCAGCGGAACGGAATCGACGCTCATACCAGCGTCCCGCAACCCTTGCGCCAGACGTCCCTCTTCACGAGGAATCAGGATTCGCGCCTTGCTCAGATCTGTCGTCCGGGGGCGCTCCTGATCCTCCGGTTCCGGCTCCGGCTCGGGCGCACGACCAATCTTCTCGGCTCCTCGGAGCTTCAGTGACTCGGCGGCCCGGTGACCACATCGGACGGCATGGAACTCGGAGGTGGGCATACCGATCTGAGCTGTCATCACGTCGGATCCATCATGGGGGATGATGTCCACCCTCAGGGTGAGAAGCCCACTGCGCCGGGCGAAGGCCCCGACGGAGACCACCTCAGAAACATTCAACGCAGCTCGTGCGGCCCGCTCCGTGATGACGCAGATGCGCGTGTCCGGATCGTCGAACTGCGACAGCACCTCAATCAGCTCAGTGTCCGCCTCACGGCACTCGAACCCAACCGCTCCGGCTCCGGGCGCAGACACCGATCCCACGTAGTCGGTGATCGAATCCTGGCGACCTATGGCAGCGATGTCCGCAGCGCTGGCGACGACGGCGTCGAGTTCACCGGCCGCCACCTGGTCCAGGCAGCGCGTCAGGCTGGGCCTCAAATCCACGAACTGCATCTGCGAGCGCACGCGGCGGATGTTGGCCCGCCGCAACGGACCTTGAGTGGCGATGCGCGAGTCATCAGGCAGGCTGGACAGCATCGTCCCATCCCTCCCGCAGAACGCGTCGCGAGCGTCATCTCGAAGTGGGATGGCAGCCAGCACGAGTCCGGGAACGGGTGTGGTGGGAACCCGATTCATGCGGTGGATGGCCACGTCGAAATCATCCCGCAGCAAACCGAGCCGCAGTTGACCGATGCTCTCCCTGTCCCGGGTGTCAGGCAACCACACGATCTCAACGCTGTGATCCTGGCCGCGCAATTGCTCAGCCAGGTGTTCGGCTCTCGCCACGGAGACGTCCGATTCTTTGGCACCCACCCTGATCTTCATGTATTCCCTTCCCGGCACTCGCATGCTGGTCGGCGTCGATGTGGACGCCCTCGCGAAGTGCCACTGCTCACCCTACTCAGGCAGTGACCCGCTTGGGAGGTGAGGTCAGCAGTTGCCGAAAAGATCGAACAACATATCGGCTGGCAGTCCCACCTGAATGTTCGCCGGTCCATCGCGGAACTGGACGACAGCCGAGTGAATCGCCTCCTATCCTTGCTACAGAACGTGAGCCGGGGTTGTGCCCCACATCGTGAGGAGGGCCGTGATCGATCCACTCTTTGACGACGATCCCCGTCGCCGGACGCGCGAACTCACTCCCGGCGCACACTGGATACCCAACTTTCTGACCTTGCCCCAACAAGCATGGATCGTTGATCGCTTCCATGAGTGGGTCGATGGCCCCGTCCCCGTTCGAAGCGCCAAGGTGCGGGGGCATGAGATGAGTGTGAAGACGCTCTGCCTGGGATGGCACTGGCGCCCATACCGATACAGCCGTGAGGCAGTCGACGTGAACGGCAACCGCGTGCTGGCATTCCCTGAGTGGATGCTCAGGCTCGGCCGCCGAGCGCTCATCGAAGCCACGGGTGATCCCAGTGCCGGCGATGACTACTCTCCGGATACCGCGCTCATCAATTTCTACGACGCTGATGCCCGCATGGGAATGCACCAGGACAAGGATGAATCGTCACTGGAACCTGTGGTCTCGCTGTCCATTGGCGACAGCTGCACGTTTCGTTTCGGCAACGCTGAGACACGCACCAAGCCCTACGAGGACATTCTCCTTGCGTCAGGTGATCTGTTCGTCTTCGGCGGCCCAGCCCGGCTTGCGTTCCATGGCGTCACGAAAATTCACCCCGGCACTGCCCCCGCAGGATGTGGACTGGCACAGGGACGCATCAACATCACCATGCGCGTCACGGGCCTGCCCTCTGAATGAATGGAAGGATGTCGCGAGCTCAGCGGAGGAACAGCACCCAGACCGCGACGGCGAAGGAGATGGCCACGGTGGCGATGATCGCTACGGCTGTCAGCACGATTTCGAGGCGCCTACCGCTCTGCCTGTGTATCAGCCCCATCTCTTCACCGACAGCGACAATGGTGCGACGGCCGGCGTCGAAAGCCAGCGCATCATCAGCGACCGGGGAGCCAGCAGCCGGTCCATCGGTGGCCATCTCTGCCCTGCGTCCGCGAGCGGCTTTTCGGACATCCCTGGGCGTCGCCAGGACGGGCACACCCGCTCCCCACGACAGGTCCCGCGAATCGCTCGTGATCCCGTAGGTATTCACCTCCACCGCGACGCGGTGAAGATGAGCCTGCGCAACGCCCTGACTTCGGAGACGATCCAGCCATTGCTTATTCCCGATGTCAGTACGCAGGTCGAAGCCCTCAGCCGTGGGGGTAACGGTGTAGGGGCTCGATTCCGTTGCCTCGGCGACACGTGACATGAACTCCTGCTTCGGGTCACTCATGCCCCAACGGTAACTGCGTTTCCACTTCAACAGACTTTAGGAACCACTGATCAATCATGTCCTGGCTGCGGCGCACCGGATCGGGCGATCTGGCGCCCCTACACCTGGATATGGACATTCAGCGGAGCCGTCGCAGATGTTCCTGTCCCCCCAGAAGCTCGAGCCGCCGCCACAACACGCTGCCCGGTACCGCCTGGCTCTCGTGGCACAGGCTTGCGGATCGCTGTCGGTCACGATCAACATCGAGAACAATGTCCACCTCATCATCACGATGTCCGACGAATCCGGCGTGGAATTCTTCATTGAGTGTCTCCGCCACGCTGATGGGCAGCGTCCAGCCGAGCACTGGAAGATCCAGTTGGCGAGCCGCCTCCATTGCAGCCTCTGTCGCTGCCGTGTGGTCAGGATGTCCCGTGATCCCCGACGGGTCAAAAACCACCAGTCCATCCACCGGGCGCTCCCTCACCTCGCGAAGAACCTCCGACGTCAGAATCCTCTCCACCACGTCCGAGAGCAATCCGTCCCTGTAGTCGAGCAGTACCGCCGAGGAGATACCCAACGCGTGTGCGGCGTTGCGCAATTCCTCCGCCCGCAGCTGACTCAGATCAGCACTGTTGCCCAGCGTGGAAGCTTCACCCTTGGTGAGACACAGCACCGTCACGGTCGTACCCTGGCGTGCGAAAGCATCGAGGACGGCGCCCAAACCAAAGGACTCATCGTCAGGGTGGGCGACTACCGCCAGCACTGATTTCCATGGCGGCACCCCTCCGGGCACAGCGTGGCCTGCGGAGTCCGATGATTGTGTCGCCGATGGAACAGCCATACCCCCAGGGTATCTTGTTCACAGGGCAAGAACAAGACTTCTTCTCAATCGGCAAACTTTCCCATTGGGCAATGTTGTGCAATAGTTGCACCATGAGCGAACCAACCCTGCGGGAGTCGAAGCGTCAAGCGACGGGCACAGCCCTCGCCCAATCAGCCTTCGACCTTGCTCAGGAGCGCGGCGTGGATGGCTTCACACTCGACGAGGTCGCTGCTCGCGCTGGCTATTCCCGGCGCACGTTCGCCAACTACTACACCGGCAAGGAGGATGCGATCGTCGCCGTTGCCGTGGAGCGAGTGGTCCATGCCCTCGATACCACACCCGACGATGACCTCCCCCTCGTCGAGTGGTTGCATGCCGTGGCCAGACAACAGTTGAGCGGCGGACTGCTCGACATCCTTCAGCAACTGCGCTCTCTGTCCGAGGGACATCCACCACTGCGCCCTCACCTACTCCAAGTACAACGGCTCATTCGCCAGAGCGCTCTGGATGCCATTCTGATGCGACGTGACGTCAGTCCCATCAACGCCCACCTACTGGTGGGCGCGGCCTACGGGGCGCTCACCTCTGTGCTCGAAGGCCACATCACCATCCGCCCAGCAGAAGCCCCCGAGCGCTCCTCTCACGAGGGTGCGCCAAGCATGACACTGGACAGCTTTCTGAACCTCACGTTCGCGCACCTGCGCGACGGTTTCTGACTCACTCCCCCCACAGTTCGTCCCACGCGGTGCTCAATCGGGCCCCGCGAGTTCCAACGCACCCCGAAAGGGCCATCTCAACCATGTCCACACTCCTGCAACGCCTGGGCGGGCTCGCCCATCGACGTCCCTGGCCCTTCATCGTGATCTGGATTCTTCTGTTGGGTGGCGTCCTTGGCCTGGCAGCCACGAGCGGAGGCAGTATTTCCTCCAGCATGACAATCGACGGAACCCCGAGCCAGGAAGTCATTGACCAGCTCCAGGAGGAACTCCCGCAAGCCAGTGGCGGTCAGGGCACGATCGTCTTCACAGTGCCTGAGGGGGAGCGTCTCGACACCGGAGAGTCGGCTGCCGCCATCGCGGATGCCGCAAGCCGGATCTCGGCCATGGACGAGGTGGTCCAGCGCCCGGCACAAAGTGCCACGGGACAGCCAAACATTCCGAACACTCCGGACCAGGGCGCACAGCCCCCAGCCAGCACCGATCAAGGCAACCAACCCCCACCGAACCCCAACCAGGGCATGCAGGAACCCGCCGGTCCCACCCCGCCCTACACTCCGCTCATCGCTGATGACGGCCCAGTTGCGGGCGTACTGGTTTCCCTCGACGGCCGCGTCGCGATGCTCCAGATGCAGTTCACGTCGCAGGTGGACGAACTACCGGATGGGACCACCGATGAGGTTGTCACCATCGCCAAGGACGCCGTCGCAGGCACCGATGTCACGGCTCTGCAGAGTGACTCCCTCGATCCCATGCACCCACCGATTGGGGGCCACGAGGTCATAGGTCTGGCCATCGCCCTGGTGGTGTTGTTGATCACCCTCGGGTCGTTGCGTGCCGCTGGGCTACCCATCCTCACCGCCCTCATCGGGGTGGCGATCGGAATCGGCGGAGCCTTCGCCCTCTCGACGTCGATCACCCTGACGAGTTCCACCCCAGCTCTGGCCCTGATGGTGGGACTCGCCGTCGGAATCGACTACGCACTGTTCGTCGTCAACCGACAGCGGCGGCTCATCATGGTCGACGGCCTGAGCGCCCCCAAAGCTACCGCCCGCGCATTGGCGACGGCCGGCAGCGCGGTCGTGTTCGCCGGCGCCACTGTCGTCATCGCGCTGACCGGCATGACCGTCATAGGGATCGGCTTCCTGAGCACCATGGCGTTGGTGGCTGCCTCCACCGTTGCACTGGCCGTCCTCATCGCCATCACTCTGCTGCCTGCCCTGTTGGGTCTCGTCGGCGAACGCATTGTCTCGGACAAGGCCCGGACGACCGGCCAGCAGATGGTCTTCACCAAAGAGCACCGCTTCGCCAACAAATGGGTGAGGTTCCTCGTCAGACGCCCGAGGAGGGCGGTTGCCAGCGTCGTCGTCATTCTCGGATTGGCTGCCGTGCCTGCCCTGGGTATGGAACTCGGTATGCCGACCGGGGCCAATGAAGTACGCGAGAGCACGTCCCGGCAGAGCTACGACGCCATTACTCGCGGCTTCGGTGAAGGGTTCAACGCACCGTTGGTCGTGGTAGTTCATCCCACGGAAGCGGACACCCTCAACCCACAGGACCTCGGCGCCGTGACCTCCGGTCTGCAACAGAATGAGGGCATCGCCTGGGCAAGCCTGATGGGAGCCGACCCCGACAGGTCTGTCGCCCTCTTCAATGTCATCCCCGAACAGGGTCCGGACGACCAGCAGACTCACGACTTGGTTGAGATCCTCCGCGGCCCCGACGCACTGCCGGGCACTGACGCCAACGTGGACCTTGGCGTCACCGGCCTCACCGCGATCAATCTCGACATCACCGATCGTCTCTCCGAGGCACTGCCCACCTACATCACGATCATCGTGGGACTGTCGCTGCTGTTGCTGCTCCTGGTGTTCCGCTCCGTCCTGGTCCCCATCAAAGCCACGGTCGGCTTCCTGCTCAGCATCGCCGCCACCTTTGGCATCACGACCGCGGTGTTCCAGTGGGGGTGGTTCATTGAGATAGTGGGCCTTGACAAGGGCGGGCCGTTGTTGAGCTTCATGCCCATCGTGGTCACAGGCATCCTCTATGGGCTCGCCATGGATTATCAGGTGTTCCTTGTCAGCTCCATGCGAGAGGCCCAAACTCACGGAAAGACGGCCCGGCGTTCCATCATCCATGGCTTCGACCATTCGAGCCGGGTTGTCGTGGCCGCAGCAGTCATCATGGTTTCGGTCTTCGCCAGCTTCATCTTCACTGATGAACCGATGATCAAACAGTTCGGATTCACACTGGCCGTGGGGGTGCTCATCGACGCCTTCCTCGTGCGCATGACCCTGGTACCTGCTGTGATGAGCCTGCTCGGCGAGAAGGCGTGGTGGATCCCACGCTGGCTGGATCGAATGCTACCGACGGTCGACATCGAGGGTGAGGGCCGGGCGGGCGAACCCGAGCCGCGTCACGCCGAAGCCGTTGGCGCACGTCGAGCGAAGGCCGCCGAACCCGTGAACTGAGCCGAACAACTGCCGCGTCGATTGAACGACGTGGCAGTTGTTGTGTACTGCATCGGCCCGTGGGCCGATGGCTCAGGCCCTCGGGATTGTCGCGGAATTCCGCAGACCTCAGCTTTGGCCGTCGAGAGCGGCAAAGGCTGCTGTGATGCGTTGTTTGGCATCTGCAGCGACCGTGTGGAGCGCTTCGTTGTCCGCGAGACCCATCATGGCATCGGGATCGAAGGCTTCGACGACGGTGCTCATCTCCCCCACGGATCGGACAACGACATTGCACGGCAGCACGGCGGCGATGGATGGCTCCGCCTGAATCGCCTCATGGGCCAGCGGGGGTCGGCAGGCACCCAGGATGATCTGGGGCTCGATGTCCACGTCGAGTTTCTTCTTCAGAGCGTCCTTGAGGTCGATCTCCGTGAGGATTCCGAACCCCTGGTGATCAAGTGCCTCGCGGACGGCCTGTACAGCCTCGTCATACGGGCGGTTCAGGGTGGTGGCAATGGTGTAGCTACTCATCTCAATACTCCTCTGCTGGGGGACTCCTGCTTTGCCGGAACATGGAAAGTATACCCCTGGGGGTGTTGAATGGGACCTCAGAGCTTTTTTTGGAGTACTTGCCAATCAACAGAAGGAGTGTGCCGTGATCGCTAGCAACCTGACCATCCTCCGGATCGAAACTCTCTCCCTGGGTGATCGCAGCTACGTGGTCCACGATGGCGAGGTTGCCTTCGTGGTCGATCCGCAGCGAGACATCGACAGGGTCCTGGATGTCCTGCGTGAGAACTCGCTGGAGCTGCAACACGTCTTCGAAACCCACATTCACAATGACTATGTCACCGGTGGCCTCGCACTTGCACGACGCACCGGCGCCAGCTATCACGTGAATGCCGAGGACGAGGTATCCTTCGACAGGACCCCGATCCACGACGGCGACACCGTCGAGGTGGGCCCCCGGATGCGGGTCACGGCCATTGCCACGCCCGGTCACACTTTCACACACCTGTCCTACGAGCTCATCGAGGTGGATGAAGGCTCCCCGAACGATGGAGATCCCCTCACGGTGGGCATTTTCTCCGGCGGTTCTCTGCTGTTCGGAGCCACGGGACGCCCCGATCTTCTCGGTGAGGACAACACCGAGACACTGGCATCCCATCAGCACGCCTCGGCACACAAGCTGGCCGAGCGTCTTCCCGACCCCACCGAGTTGTTTCCCACTCACGGTTTCGGGTCCTTCTGCGCGGCGACGCAGTCAGCGGCGGACGAGTCGACCATCGGAGAGGAGAAGAAGAGCAATCCCGTCCTGACGCAGGATGAGGAAACCTATGTCCGCGAGCTACTGAAAGGTCTCGGGGACTGGCCCGCCTATTACGTCCACATGATGCCAGCCAACGCCGCGGGCCCCACCGAGCCGGACCTCTCGGCACCGGCCATCGCTGACGCCGTCGAACTGCGCCGACGCATCGAGGATGGTGAATGGGTGGTGGACCTGCGTCACCGGACCGCATTTGCTGCAGGACATGCGCCAGGCACGTTCAACTTCGGCCTGGATGGCAACTACTCCACCTACATCGGCTGGCTCATCACCTGGGGCACCCCCATCACGCTGCTCGGCGAGACGGCCGAGGATGTCGCGGAGGCGCAACTGGAGTTGTCCCGCATCGGTATCGATCGTCCCGCCGCCCATGCGACGGGCTCGCCGGAATTGTGGTCGGAGCGGCCGCTGTCGAGTTTCCCGACCGCCAGTTTCGCCGAGCTGGAACAGGTGCGTCACCACCGCAGGGTGGAGATCCTTGACGTGCGTCGCACCGAGGAGCACCAGGAATCCCACATCAGGGGAGCTCTCAACATCCCCATCCACGCGCTGCCCACACGGCTGGAGGAGGTTCCCTCCGGCGAAGTCTGGGTGCACTGCGAGAGTGGCTACCGGGCATCGATTGCCGCGTCACTCATCGACGCCTCCGGCCGGACACCGGTTGCCATTGATGGCGATTTTGAGGACGCGGAGGGCACCGGTCTTCCCATGATCAGCCCGCCAGCACCGCAGTCCTGATCAACGCCGCCAATCCTTTGCGCAGGATTATCCGACACCAATACATCGCTGAGCTGAGCCACAGAGATGTGTATATTTCCTGGACATCTTCACACTCTTCCACGGGTCCAATCACCCACAATTAGCGCAATATTGCCTACGGATGACTGACAATCACCCAAAGTCAATTACTGTGGGACAATGATCACGTCACTGGCGGCTCTGCTGCTGCTCACTGCCGCGCTTCTCGTCGTCCTAGGTGTCAGCGGCAAGTTCTCGATTGCGCCGCTGCTTCGCCGCACCGCTTGCGGCTTGACTCTCGCGTCCACCCTGGCCCTCGTCCCGTGGACATTCGAAGACGCCGGCGCCGCGGCTGGCGTCTTCCTGGGCGTCCCCGTCGTGCTCATCATGGCTGTCATGATCACCGACATGTCACAGCGCGACGTGCGGCTCGTGAGTGTGGTGGCTGCAGTTTCGTTGCTCATATGGTCTGCAATCCTTGCGCTCAGCGTCGGCCTCGCGTTCGCTCCCCCGGCTCTCCTGCTGCTCACTTCGGCGGGACTTGAGACCAAACGAACATCCTCCC
The DNA here is from genome assembly GCA_947493705.1 of uncultured Arachnia sp. Classification (GTDB taxonomy): domain Bacteria; phylum Actinomycetota; class Actinomycetes; order Propionibacteriales; family Propionibacteriaceae; genus Arachnia. Next base: position 39,586 of record CANLSH010000005.1, read on the forward strand.
GATCAAACTTGAATGCCACTGTGCCGGCGAGGAGCCCTCAGCCCTGACTGCGGCGCGTGAAGGGTTGTGACCGCAGGACGAACCGTAGGACATTGACGGCCGTGCGCTGAAGCTCTGCTAGCGTGACACCCTCAGGCTGCTTCAGCGACGACAGCAATGAATGGTCCCGTCCCCTCCGCAGCCCCGCCAGGGTGCTGCCGGGCATGAGAACGTCCACTTGCGCGCGCACACGATAGCCACTGTCCCAGAGCTGCGGAAAGTCGGGATCCCGTGATGGCTGCATCCACCAGTCGGTCATGACCATGCCATCCCAGCCCCACTGTTCGCGAAGAATGGTGGTGGCCAGTTCGTGGTTGTAATGCGCCCACACACCATTGATCTTGTTGTAGGACGTCATGATGGTGTGGGGGTTGGCCTCGCGGATGCAGATTTCGAAACCTTTCAGATAGATTTCCCGCAACGCCCTCTCCGAGACGCGGGAATCACTCCGGCTGCGATTGGTTTCCTGATTGTTCGCGGCGAAGTGCTTGGGACATGCGGACACTCCCTGGGACTGCACTCCGGAGACCACAGCTGCGCCCGTGCGCCCCGTGATCAATGGATCCTCGGAAAAGTATTCGAAATTGCGACCGCACAATGGGTCGCGCTGGATGTTTATGCCGGGGCTCAGCAGGACATCGGATCCCTTCTTCACCATTTCGCGGCCGTGCTCAGCAGCGAGGTTGCGCACAAGATCCATGTTCCAACTTGATGCAAGGGCGGTTCCGCATGGAAGCAGTGCCGCATAGGCGCTGAGCCGGATACCGGAGGGGCCGTCAGTACAGGTGACCGGAGGCACACCTTGCGCTCGTAGGGCCTGTGAGACTCCCCCCAGAACTCCGGCATTGCCGGGCGCCCCCAAAGGGCTGTTCATGCGGATGTCCCCCCGGCTGAGGGCCTCAAGCTCGTCCGGCGTGAGCTGCGCGACGAAGTCCTCCAGCGGGGCTGCTCCGCGGGCGACGTCATCGAGGGTCAGAGAGTGTGTGGGGATCCCTGAGAGCGCCTCGGGGAGAGAGTCCAGGATGCGACATCGGAGATCGACGGAGCGAACCGGTACGTCCTCCCAGCGGAGTTCCGATGCCCCTTCCCCACCGTGGGAACGGACCATGCGCTGGAAGCGGCTCCCTGGTTCGACCGCGCATGCCTCCTCCAACTGCGCCACCACCTCGAGTTGCTCCACCTCATGCGAGCCGATCACGTAGGCAGACCGGACATCGCGTCCCAGGTAGAAGTCGTAGCGCCCGGGCTGCAGCACCCAGGCAGACCCGTGACCCGTCACGCCCCCGTCGTCGTAGGACGCCATGTCCGCAACGCGGAACCGCAGCTCAAGGCGCTGGGTATCACCGGGTGCAAGCGCATCGGTCTTCGCAAAGGCTGCCAAGGACCGCTCCGGGGTGCCGAGTGCACCATCGGGACCGTGGAAATACACCTGCGCCACGTCCTTGGCGCTGTCTCGGGATCCCGTGTTGGTGACGTCGACTCCGACGCGCACCTCTGATTCCACGATGTTGCATTCGACGTCTGTGTGGGAGAACGACGTGTAGGACAGGCCATGGCCGAACGGGAACAAGACGGCATCCTGGGCGAAGGTCTCGAAGTAGCGGTAGCCGACGTAGACGTCCTCCACGTAGTTGCTGTGGTGGCTGTCACCGAAGTTTCCGGCCGAGGGATAGTCCTCATATCTCCGGGCGATGGTGGAGGTGAGCCGACCAGAGGGCGTGCTCGCACCCACCAGGACATCGGCCAGGGCTTGCGCGCTCTCCATGCCTGACTGCCAGGCCAGGACCAGCGCCGACAACCGATCCCCATAGGCCTGCGTCCACGACATGTCCATCACGTTGCCCGTGTTGACCACTACGACGGTGCGCTCGAAGCGGGCCATGACTGCGTCACACATGTGACGCTCATCGTCGGTGAAGTAGTAGCTGCCGGGCTCAAGCACGTTTTCACGATCCTCGCCAGCAGCTCGACCGATGACGATGACCGCGACGTCACAGCGCTCAGCAGCGCCGTCCACCAGTTGGGAGCTGAGCGGCATCTCTTCGAAGTGACGTGGCCAGTTGCCCCAGTGACCTTCATCCGGGACATTGGCGCTGCTCCACGAGGAATAGGCAGCGGCCAGTTTCTCGTCGAGCGTGATGGACGGGGCCTCGCCGAGCGCCTCGGCCAACGAACGGCGATACGGAGGCTTCACATCGCCTCCGGATCCGTAGCCCACTGTGAACCAGTCATTCTGGACTCGTCCGAACAGCGCCACGCGAGTCTCGGCGGTCAGGGGAAGCGTCCCGTCGTTGCTCAGCAGGACGATGCCCTCCGTGGCCGCCTGCCGACAGAGATCCACCAGCGCGGGCTCCACCGATGCGTCGGTATTGACGATCTTTGTACTCTGTTGGGTCAGGCCGTTGACCACCCGGTGCGCGAGGCGGCCAACTGTTGTCTTCACAAACTCTTTCATGACGCCATCGTCGCACCTGTCAGTGGATGAGCCTGGATTTGGTTCTCAATTCGGCACCAAAGGCTCAGAAGCAGCGCGGATACCCGAGTTGCGGATCAGAATCAGGCAGCTGCGGAGACGCCCCGTGACCTCGATCCTTGGGCAGACTGGGTGCATGGTCTCCATCACTGCAGTTCAGGGCGACATCACCACCCAGGAGGTTGACGCCATCGTCAACGCGGCGAACAGCGCCATGCGAGGCGGCGGGGGCGTCGACGGTGCGATTCATCGCGCTGGCGGGCCCGCGATCCTCGATGACTGCATCGCCCGATTCCCCCATGGGCTGTCCACCGGCGATGCAGGCTGGACGACCGCCGGCGATCTGCCCGCACGGTGGGTGATCCACACCGTCGGACCCAACTACACCGCCGGGCAGCGTGACCGTGCACTCCTGGAGTCCTGCTACCGACGGTCCCTGGAGGTGGCCGACGAACTGGGCGCCATGAGCGTTGCATTTCCGCTCATCAGTGCCGGGATCTACGGCTGGCCGAAGCAGGATGCCATCGCGGCTGCGGTGGAGACCATCGGTCAGAGCGGGACACGAGTGGAGGACGTCCTCATCGTCGCGTTCGACGCCGCTGTTCACCGCGAGGTGGCAGCAGCCGTGGCGACTTTGCATTCCTGAAGGCACTTGAGACGCTAACGGCCGGGCATCGCGGAGGATTCCCGTACCGGCGCGCAGTGGGCGGCATTGTCAGCTCGCCCATCCTCACGTGCAGCCTTTGCCCGTGCACAGTTCTCAGCCCTTCACCGCGCCCTCTGTGATGCCGGCCATGAACTGCTTGGCTCCGATCATGAAAATCAACAGCAGCGGCAACACAGCGATCAGCGACGATGCCATCAGCATTCCGTAATCGGTGCCATGGGCGGCCTTCAACTGACTGAGCGCCACCTGGAGCGTCAGCTTGCTGGGATCGTTCAGCACGATGAGCGGCCACATGAAGTCGTTCCAGGAGCCGATGAAGGTGAACATCCCCAGGAACGCCAGTGCGGGTCGGATGGTGGGCAGGCACACGTGGAAGTACTGCCGTAGGAAACCGCAACCGTCAATCGTGGCGGCTTCGAGCAGTTCCTTGGGAATGGCGGAGGTGGTGTACTGCCGCAGCCAGAAAACCCCGAACGCGCTCGCCAGCATGGGGAAGATCAGCGCCTTCAACTCCCCCACCCACCCCAGCTCGCTCATGAGGAGGAACTGCGGAATCGTGGCCAGCTGGGACGGCAACAGGAAGGTGGCGAGCACGACACCGAACAACACCGTCCTGCCGGGAAATTCGAACTTCGCAAACGCGAACGCCGCCAGCGATGAGATCACCAGAACGAGGAATGTGACACTCACCGCCACTACCAGGGTGTTCGCCATCGACCCCCAGATGTTGGTTCTCTGCAGAATGGAGTCGACGTTCTCGCCCAGACGGCTACCCGGGGTCAGGGCCGGGGGGTACTGGAAGATTACTTCGGAGGGCCGTGTGGACAGTACGAACATCCAGTAGAAGGGGAACAGCGAGACGAGAGCGCCGAGGATCAGGAGGCCATGGCGAACATAGTCCTTCCCTCGCAGCCGACGGCGTCTTGGCGCGTTGGGCGGACGACGACTGGTTTCGAGCGATGCACCAGCGAGGGCGGCCGGTACCGTGCGTGGTGACATGGTCATCTCGGCGTCCTTTCCTTGCGTTCGCGGGTAGCGAGCCAGTTGATGGCGGAGAAGAACATCACGATGACGAACACGCCCCAGGCGATCGTGGCACCGTAGCCGTAGCGGTTCTCCTGGAACGCAACCGAGTAGAAGTACAGCACCATGGTGAGTCCTGAGTTGCCGACACCGCCGGCTGAGGCGGCACCGGAGGACAGCGACGAGGTGAGCACCTGGGCCTCTGTGAAGCTCTGCAGCGAACCGATGGTTGACAGCAACGTGATGAAGAAGACGATGGGCCGCAACTGCGGCAGAGTGATGCGGAAGAACGTCTGCCAGCCGTTGGCCCCGTCCAGGGCGGCCGACTCGTACTGTCCCTTGTCGATGGCCTGCAGCCCGGCGAGGATCAGCAGCGAGTTGTAGCCGACGAAAGACCAGGTGGTGAGGGCGGAGATCGCGATTTTGATGCCCCACTCGTTCTGCAGCCACGCAATGTTGTCGAAACCCAGCAGGTTGATGAATGCGTTGGCTATACCGAATTGACTGGAGAACAGTGAGCTGAACAAGATCCCCATCGCCACCAATGAGGTCACGTTGGGAATGAGGTAGATCACGCGATACGTCGTGGAGAACCGCATCGTGGAGTTCAACATCAACGCGACGATCGTTGCCAGCGTCAACGTCGGAACGGTGCCCATCACCCAGAGAATCAGTGTGTTGAGCAAGGACTTGTAGAACAGCGGGTCCGTGACGAGATAACCGAAGTTCTCGCCACCAATGAATTCGATGTCACCCAGGCCAGACCAGTTGGTGAATGCAAGACCCAGGGTGAAGAGCAACGGCATGGCACCGAAGGTGATGAAGAAGAAGAAGTAGGGCGACACGGCGCCATACAGCGGAAGAGATCTCTTCATTCGCTGCCCGGTCGACAACGTGCGATAGCCGTCGACCGGGGGTTGGGCTCGCTCGCCCTGCTTCGTCAGGGCGCTCATTTCACCGTGAGGCCCACCTGCTCGGCCAACCGTTCGGCAGCCTTCACGGCGTCCTCGAACGCCTGGTCCGGGTCCTTGCCGGATGCCTCAACGAGATCAATTTCCGCATAGAAGGGGGCATTGATGGTGTTCTCATTGGGGTTCTCGTACAACGGCCGGACGGTCTCGGCGGCGTGGCCGAAGACTTCTGCTGCCACCTGACCATTGAGGAATTCGACGGGCCCGGCGACCTCAGGCATGTCGAAGGCCTCCGGCGTGGCAGGGAAATTGCCCTTGTCCTCGTACTCGTAGGCCTGGTTCTGCGGATTGAGAATGAACTTGATCAACTCGAACGAAGCCGCCGGGTCCTTGGCTCCTTCAGGGATGGTGAGGAAGGACCCACCGTTGTTGATGGCGTCGCCGGGATGCTCGCACACGTGCCACTTACCTGCAGTCTCAGGGGCATCGACCATCAGGTCCGCCAAGTGCCACGACGCCCCGAAGTCGGCGGGGAGCTTACCCTCGTTGACAGCGGCCGCAGTGTCAGCGGTATTGGATTCAAGCGAGGCGACAATGCCAGCATTGAGCGCCTTCACCGCGGTATCCCACGCATTGCGGATGTGGTCCTGGTCGCCGATGAACACGTCATCCTCATTGATGAAGCCCTTGCCGGACTGCTTCCAGATGATGTCGAACAAACCACCGGTATTGCGGATCAGGTAGGTCTCGGGCTTCTTGGCCAACAACTCCTTGCCCAGCTCGAAGTACTCGTCCCACGTACGGATGGCGGCCGCAAGCTCCTCGGGTTCAGAGGGCAGACCAGCCTCCTCGAACACGTCAAAGCGGTAGAAGAGGGCGGTGGGCCCGATATCAATCGGAATACCGAGCTGCTCACCGTCGGTGGTGCTTGCCTGCTCCCACTTCCAGTCGAGGTAGGTGTCCTTGATGTCCCCCGCGCCAACCGTGTTCAGGTCGACGAAGTACTGGGACTGCGTCTTGAAGTAGGCGATGTCCTCGCCCTTGACGCCGGTGATGTCCGGAAGCCCGGAACCCGCGGTCAACGTAGTGGTGAGCTTCTGCTTGAAATCACCGCCGACGACGTCCTGGCGCAGTGAGTACTGCGGGAACTCAGACGCGACGCCATCGAGAACTTTCTGACCGAAACCCTCGGGCCAGGTCCACAGAATCATTGAGGTGGCATCACCTGAGGCATTGGATGCGGGGGCCGTACCAGGGGCTGCGCTTGAGCAGGCGGACAGTCCACCCACGCCCAGCAGGCCAAGACCGGTAGCACCTCCCAGGAGGAGTGATCGTCGAGAAACAGTCATGTCAAGCTCCTTGTTCGGGATCATGGAGGCCACTGACCAGCTCAGCGCCACCCGGGACGAATTGATCAAAGTTGCTCAGCTGGAGGCAGGCAAGAAATCTCGCCCCACCCCTGGCCCAGCCACTTACTGGGACGTGTTTGATCGCTGCAGATCGCTGACAGGAGAGCCAGGGAGATGTTGTCCGGGCCCTGCCGAGGTGTTTCATCACTGCTGATCTTCCTTGATCGATGTCCGTGCACAGCAATGTAGCAAAAGACTCCGACGTATGACAACAAAAGATTGATATGATCAAAAGTGCGCAAAATGGCAGTGGTGCAGGCTATGGTGAGCAGGTGATGAAGGTAGTCCGGCACGAGGCCGTCCTGCAGCTGCTGCATGCCCAGGGCTCAGCGGGCGTCCATGAGATCGCGGAGCACCTCCAGATCAGTCCTGCGACCGCGCGCCGCGACCTGGCCGAGTTGCAACACCAGTCTCTCGTGGAGAGGACGTGGGGAGGCGTGCGTCTTGCAACGGAGGTTGATGACCCGTTTCAGGAGGCGCTGGCCGACGGAGGGGTGCACAAACGTCGAATCGGCAGCGCGGCAGCCCATCTCATTCCGGAGGGCTCAACCGTGATCCTGGACATCGGCACTACGGTTCACCATGTAGCGATGGAAGTGGCTGATCGTGACATCACAGTTCTGACGGCATCATTGCCGGCCTTCGACGTCCTGCGCAGCAGAGGTCGCGCCACCATCATCCTGCTCGGCGGCCACTGGTCCGAGCAGTATCAATGCTTCACCGGAACCCCGGTGATCGACGCCCTACAGCACCAACAGGCAGACGTCGCCTTCCTGGGATGCTCTGGCATCTCGGACACCGGCCGTGTCCGGGACACCTCCTACGCCCAGAGCGAGATCAAGCGCGCCATTCAACAGGCCTCCACACGAACGTACCTGCTCGCCGACAAGCGAAAGTTCCCCGGTCATGGCGGCATCTCACCGCTCGAAGTGGATCAACTTGACGGCATCATCACCGACACAACCGACATGGCAGCGTCACTCGTGGACAAGTGCCGGGACCACAACACAGAAATCAGGATCGTATGAAACTCACGTTGATCGGCGGTGGCGGATTTCGCGTCCCCCTCGTGTTCAAGGCTCTCCTGGCAGACACCTCGGCCAAGCGCGTCACGGAGTTGCGGCTCTTCGACACCGACGCCACACGTCTGCACGCCATCTCCGCCGTGCTCGACGAACTGGGCCTGGAGGCGATTCAACCACCGCGGCTTGTGGTGACCCAGGACATCGCCACAGCCCTGCACGGAACGGACTTCGTCTTCGCTGCCATTCGAGTGGGAGGCACCCGGGGGCGCGCCCTCGACGAACAGGTGTCCCTGCGGCACGGAGTCATCGGGCAGGAGACCGTGGGCGCTGGTGGCATTTCATACGCTCTGCGCGGCATCCCCGTGGCGCTGGACCTCGTGGAGCAGATCAAGCTTCACGCGCCCGAGGCCTGGGTGATCAACTTCACCAATCCGGCGGGCGTCATCACCGAGGTCATGCAGCGCCACCTCGGAGACAGAGTCATCGGAATCTGCGATTCCCCCGTGGGGCTGGCACGTCGCATCATGGACACGCTCAAGGGTGCCGGACTTGTCGAGCTGGATCTACCCGCCCCAGGTAGCGGTACGGACAGGGTTCACCTCAAATACGCTGGCCTGAACCACCTGGGATGGCTCACGGGACTCCATGTTGATGGTGAGGATGTGCTGCCGCTGCTCCTGGAGCGGCCAGACCTCATTGAGAGTTTTGAGGAGGGGCGTCTCTTCGGTGCACCACTAGTCCAGGCTCTTGGTGCAGTACCGAATGAGTACCTGCACTACTACTACTTCGCCCGGGAGGACCTGGCCATCGATGACGCCGCCCCGCAGACCCGAGGGGTCTTCCTCCAGGCACAACAACGCACCTTCTACGAGGGCATTTCCGAGACGGCATCAGGAGCCCTCCAGTTGTGGGAGCGTACCCGGCTCGAGCGCGAGGAGACCTACATGGCCACGAACCGCGAAGCGGCCGGCAATTTCGATCGCGACGCGACTGACCTGGAGACCGGTGGCTACGACAAGGTGGCGCTGGCCATCATGCACGCCATCGCCAACGACGTCCCGGCGGAACTGATTCTGAACGTCGCCAACCGCGGCCTACTGCCGGACCTGGATGACGCCGCAGTCATCGAGGTGCCGTGTCGTGTGGATGGGCGGGGTGTCACTCCACTACGGGACGCCACCCTCCCCAATCACGGACGCGGGATGGTCGTCAACGCCAAGTACGTCGAACGACGCACCATGGATGCGGCCATCAACCATTCCCGCGACGATGCCCTCCTGGCGCTGACCCATCACCCGTTGGTGGACTCGTTCGCGGTGGCCGGGGAACTTCTTGACGATCTGGTGGACTCCTTCGACGAGCTCAGCTACCTCAAGGAAGCCACCCATGCATGACAACCGCGCCCTCGTGGAGGAGCGGCTCGAAAGGCTCCGGGAGCGACTCGCGCCCCGCGTCCACACCGTGGTGGCCCCACTGACTGTGAAGGCATGGCACGCACCCGGAGAACCGGTTGCCTTCGACGTGGCACAGCAAGCGACCTACGAGGACTTCCCGGTGGGGACGTGGTGGGGACCAGCCTGGAGCACGTGGTGGCTGTCGGTGGAAGGGCACGTACCCGAGGGCGCCAGCCATCTGCCACTGGAACTGCGCGTGGACCTGGGCTTCGTCGGGGACTGGGCCGGCAACCAGTCCGAGGCCATGGCGTTCACCGCCCACGGGCGGCCCCTGAAGGCGATCAACCCCATGAACCGCAGCGTTGCTCTCAATTTCGGTCCGCTCGCCGACTCCTTCGCGGCGCAGCGGCATCCGCTGGTGGAGGCTGACGGTTCCTTTCATCTCTACCTGGAGGCGGCCTGCAATCCCGACATGTCCAAGGTCATCGGTCAGGTCACCCAGCAGGGCGACTGCCTCACTCGTTCCGACGAGCCAGTGTGGCGATTCCAGGGGGCGGAGCTGGTGACGCGCAACGACGGCGTGTGGGGACTCTCCTGCGACCTGGATGTGCTTGGCGGACTCATGCGTCAGCTCCCGGAAGACTCCACCCACCGTGCCGTGTTGCTACGGGGCATGGAGGATGCCACCGACATCATCGACTCCGGCGACATCGTCGAGATGGCGCCAGAGGCTCGAGAGATTCTCAGACCGCTCCTCACCAGCGGGGCCAACTCCTCGGCACAGCAGATGACTGCCGTGGGACATGCGCACATTGATTCCGCCTGGCTGTGGCCAATCCGCGAAACCAAACGGAAGGTGCTTCGTACGTTCTCCAACGTCACCGCCCTGGCGGCTGAGTATCCCGACTTCCATTTCGCCTGCACCTCTGCCCAGCACTACCAGTGGTTGAAGGAGGTGTCCCCCGAGGTCTTCGGACGGGTTCGCGACGCCATTGACCGCGGCCAGTGGCACGTCGTCGGTGGCATGTGGGTGGAATCCGACACCAACCTTCCGGGTGGCGAGGCGCTGGTACGTCAGTTCACGGCCGGCCTGCGGTGGATGCGAGACGAGTTGGGGACCCGGCCGAACTGCCTCTGGCTGCCCGACTCATTCGGCTATACCGGCGCGCTCCCCCAGATCGCACGCCTGGCCGGCATGGAGTGGTTCTTCACGCAGAAGCTGTCGTGGAACAGGACCAACACCCTCCCCCACCACACCTTCTGGTGGGAGGGCATTGACGGCACCCGCCTCTGGACGCACTTCCCGCCCGTTGACTGCTACGACAGCATCGTCAGCGCTGAAGAAGTGAAGGAGGCGGAACGCAACTTCAAGGAGAAGGGCCGCGCCCGTCATTCGCTGCTGCCCTTCGGATACGGGGACGGTGGTGGTGGTCCCACTGATCTGATGATGGAGAGGGCCCGTCGCTTCGCCGACCTGGAGGACGCGCCGGTCGTCACGCCCGCATCACCGGACGCCTTCTTCGAAGCCGCCCGCGATGAGTACTCGGATCTGCCCACCTGGGCCGGTGAGCTCTACCTCGAATTCCACCGCGGCGTCTACACCACCCAGATGGCACTCAAACAGGGCAACCGACGCAGCGAACATGCACTGCACGCCATCGAGCTCCTCGCCAGCATCGCAGATCGTTCATGCCCCGACTACACCTTTCCCACCGAGGAGTTGGAGGTGTTGTGGCAGCGGATGCTGCTGCTGCAGTTCCATGACATCCTGCCCGGGAGCAGCACTTCGTGGGTGAACCGGGAGGCGGCGGCGGAGTACCGCATCCTCATGGAAGAGTTCGAAGCACTTCTTGAGCGGGCATGGAATGCGCTGCGCAGCGACGATGGCAGATACTCGGTACTGAACGCTGCCCCGATGGAGCGTCGGGAGGTCATCGAGCACGACGATCAGTTGCGGCTGGTGAGCGTGCCGGCCCACGCCGTCGTTCCGGCGCAGTCGGCGGACGTCGAGCCCACCCACCCTGTAACAGTCAGTCACCACGGCAACACCATCGTGCTGGAGAACGGCCTCGTACGGCTCGAGGTTGATGCCGACGGCTGCATCACCGCACTGCGCGATCTGGCGGCTGAGCGCGACGTGCTCCTGCCCGGCACACGCGCCAACGTACTGCGACTCCACCCGGACCACCCGAGTTGCTTCGACGCATGGGAGTTGGAGTCCCACTACCGCAACCGGGGCACCGACCTCGATGCGGCAACCCAGTTGGTGGTCAGCACCGACGACCCACTCCGTGCTCGGGTGGAGGTCACCCGTGAGTTCGGCTCCTCACGGGCTGTGCAGAGCATCAGTCTCGACGCCGATTCCGCCACGGTCGACTTTGAGCTGTGGGTCGACTGGCAGGAACGCGAACACGTCCTGAAGGTGGGGTTCCCCCTCGCGGTCCGCGCCACCCGCAGCACTGCCGAGATCCAGTTCGGTCACATCGAACGCCCAGTCGCCACCAACACGTCCTGGGACGAAGCCCGCTTCGAGGTCAGTGGGCACCGTTGGTTGCTGCTGGCGGAGCCGGGCTACGGCGTCGCGCTGGCCAACGATTCGAGCCACGGTCACGATGTTGTCCCAGCCGGCGGATCAGCCACCTCCCCCAGGAGCGGCGTCACCGCAGGGCTCACTCTGCTGCGTGCGCCGCAGTCGCCCGATCCTCTGGCCGACCAGGGAGAGCACTCACTGCGCTACAGCCTCACGATGGGCGCCGACCTCGCGGCCGCCAACCATGCCGGACTACGGATCAACCAGCCCTTGCGGCTGATGTCAGGCAGCGCCGAGCACTCGTCCTTCACAGAACTGACTCCGGTCGGCGGTGTGGACCTGGCGGTGGTGGATGCCGTGAAAGTGGCCTTCGACGGCTCAGGTGACCTGATCGTGCGGCTGCACGAGGCTGCTGGTGCCAGCAGCCGGGTGGATCTCCGTATGGGCGTCGACGCGGGTCTCGTCACTGAGGTGGACCTGCTGGAGGATGACATCGACGAGGCCACCCAGGACCTGCCTGCGGGCCCCCTGCCCGCCGGGAAGGCAGTGCGTCTCGTGCTGCGCCCGTTCCAGATCCTGACCCTGAGATGGAGGAAGTGAACAATGAAGCTGTTGCTGATCTGTATTGATGGGGTGCGCATCGACGTGGCGTTGCCTGAGGCAATGGCCGCGAACCCGCGCTTTGCCGCTCCCGATCATGACTCGGATCCCCGGTTCAGCGTCGGTGCTCCGGACCACACCCTGACGTCCGAGGAGGCAAAAGACTTTGGCGTCCTCGCGCCAACTCTGGCTCGGTTGGCGGCGGGTGACGACACCTCTGGTGGGGCCCTCACCCCAGTGTGGATGACACCACCCACTGACTCCGGGCCGGGCTGGTCCTCGATCCTGACGGGTTCCACGCATGAGCAGTGCAACGTGTGGTGGAACGAATTCGTCGGGCACCAGTTGGCCAAGCGCCCCGATGTCCTCTCTCGGGTCTTCTTCGCCAATACCGCCGCCCGTACCCTGGCCGCAGCGACATGGGACGCGTTCACGACCGGTCCGGGCCCCATCATTCAACAACGGATCGATCAGCAGCACACCGGGCAGCACCAGTCGTTCCACCCGGACATCAGCAACGGTATTGATCCGGCAGACGCGGAGGTGTGTCAGTGGGCGAGCTGGCGGCTGTCACACGAGGGGCCGGATGCGTCGGTGGTCTACTTCGAGGGCGTCGACGCCACAGGGCATGCCCATGGTGCCGACTCGCCTGAATACCGCGCCGCGATCTCGCGGGCGGATGAGTTCACCCGCTACCTGGTCAAGGCTGTGGCTGAAAGGCATGAGCAATTGGGAGAGAACTGGTTGGTGGCAGTCACCACCGATCACGGGCACAAGCCCGAGGGTGGTCACGGCGAGGACGAGGTGGAGGTCCGTCGCAGCTTCCTCATCACGCATCGCATCGGAGGAAGTCTGCCGGAACCGCTCCGTCAGCTCACCAGCCTGCAAAGCCACGAGGTGATGAATGTGCTGCTGGATGCGATCGGCGTACATCAGGGCCATTTCGAATTCCCGGGCCTCGGTGAGGTCCGCGACATCACACCGGTTGGGCCAACGAGGAATCCTGCGTTTGAGTGGTGAGTGACTCTCACTCGTCGTGTTGCGCCCAACAACGCACCTGCAGGACACAACCGGTGAATTCATCGGCGTAGCTGTCGTTGTACTCCCCCGCGCCGACGCGCCAACGCCAAGGACCATCAAGCAGCGATTCCGACAAGTTGTCATCCACCCGTCCGACGCGGTCGCCGTCAACCCACACACCTGCCCGGTCCCCGTTGCTCACCACGATCGTGACAGAGGCCCCCGACGGGTACTCATGCGAGGTTGCCCAGGTCTCACCGCCATCAACGAACGCCATCCACCCAAGGAAGTTCTCGCTCGACAGGCTCAGCGCGGCGAGTGGTTCGGGGGAATCACCGGGCGATGGGCCCAGGCGCGCCAAAAGGACCTGCCAATCGCTGCTCATCGCCTCCGGCAGGCGACACCTCAGCTCCAGGGCGAACCGACCGCTCAGAGATGCACCGAACTCGACGACGCCCTCCGGCACAATGTTGGCCAACAGGTCCATGCCCTCTGCCTGCCACGGGACGTTCGGACGGCCACCCAGGGCCGTTGGCAGCGAGAACGAAAACTGGTCCTCCTCCCGGGCCAACGCAAGTTGCCTACGGGCAGCGACGCTGCGCAGGACCTTCGGATGCCGAAGCGCCGGACACAGGGAGATGACCTGGCAGGAGCCCGTCCCCGGATCCACGTCATAAATGCGCGCGGCCCCCGCTCCACCGAAGGGAAGCTCTTGATAGTTGATCGTGTGGAACTCACGCTCGCTCGTCAGCACACGGGTGCTCGGCCAGTTGTGGCCACCCAGGACCAGAAACACCTGGGGGTGTTGACTCAGCCACTCATGCAGTACCAGCCCATGGGGGGTCAACGCCTCCTGTGAGGCAACCTCGTGGCTGACGACCACCGTCGGCATCTGAGCGTGATGATCCAGCATCTGGTTGGCCCATTGCCAACCATCCTCGCTGGGTCTCCAATCGAGGGCCAGCACCCCGAGGCTCGATCCTCCGGGCAGACGCACGGACCGCCAGGAGGAGTACCCACCGGGCCCGTGCTCGACGATGCCCTCAAGGTGGCCGCCGTCGAGCAGCTCACAGCCCGGACCAAAGACATCGACGAAGGGAGTGGGACCGCGGTCATCGCGCGAGTGGTGTGCCACATCGTGATTACCTGTGGCAATGGTCATCGCCGGCGCCCCATCTCCCCGTGTGCCCACCACATGCGCGCCAGCGCGCAACGCCTCCAGTGCCACTGAGCACTCCTCGGGCCAGCCATGCTCGGTGACGTCACCCACGTGAATGATGTGTGCAAGCGGTGCGATGCCGCCGCTGCTCTGGAGCTTCGCCACCTCCTCGAACGTTGCGTCCAACAGCTCCGGGCTCTGTCGTGAACCGTCGAAGAGGTACTGGCTGTCCGCGATGACAAGGAGGGAGAATGGCTCGGTCATGTGTGCTGGGTCGCAGACAGCACCTCGTGCATGCTGCGGATGCGAGGATCGGGGTTGTTCTCACTCAGGGTCACAAGCTCGGCGAGATCTGGCGGATCGGCGGCTCCTCCCGGACGCTCCAGGATCGTCGCGGTGATGAAGGCAGTCATGGTGAGGCGTTGGGCCAGGGTGAGGCCGTTGATGTGGCTGGCGTACACGAAGGCAGCCAACGCAGAATCCCCCGCGCCCGTGGTTGTGCTCGGGGCCACCGGGAAGGCGGCCACATCCGCTTGTTCACCCGTGACCAGATCGATCCCCACCATTCCGCGAGCGCCACGGGTGACCACGACAATCGGGACGTGGGAGGTCAATGACCGCGCAGCCGCGATGGCATCCGCTTCTCCCGTGAAGGCGCACGCCTCCATGTCGTTCAGCATCCACATGTCGCAGGTGTCACTGTCGGCGAGAGCTTCCTGACCCCATGCACCACTGGGATCGAAACCGCGGGACGCATAGACTTTTGAACCCCGGGAGCGGGCGCTGGTCAGCCATTCCATGGCGGGATCACGCATGTCCACGATGATGGCATCGGCCAGGAACTGTGCGCGATTCAGGTGGGTTGTGATGCCTGTGGGTGGTGGTTCTTCCACCGTCACCATGGCACGATCCTCTGGTAGGGACATGGCGACCGTCACTGGCAGTTGCCAGTGGCGATGCCGCGCGGTCAGTGACGTGTCCACCCCGATCGTTGCCATGTCGCGCAGCAGGTGGTCGCTCGCATCGTCGTCGCCGATGGCGGTCGCGAGCGCAGTGCTCATCCCCAGGGCTCTGCAGACCCTGGTCATGTTGCCAATCCCGCCCCAGGTCTCGTGCAGGGCAGTCGCATAGCTTTCCTCACCGAGCCGCGGCATGGTCTGCATCCCGGTGATCACCAGATCCCGATACGTCATTCCCACGGTGAGTACCTGCGCGCTCGTGGCCGGATCCGTCATGGTCACAGAACCTCCTCGTGTTGATGTTCACGCCACATGGTGCGCAGCTGTGCTCACTGATGCTCGACCCTTCGATAGGCGGGTAAGGCCTTGGAGATGTGTCCTCACAACATCATCCGTGACAGCGCAATCCTATCGGTCGGCTCATCATTGCGCATCATTGCCGCACAATGACCGGCTATGCTCATGTGCGCTAGAATCGCTGGATGATCCCCGCCGTTCGCCAGCAGAGCATCGTGCGCAGCTTGCAGCAACGCGGCTCTCAGACGGTGGGGGATCTCGCGACCTCGCTCAAGGTGAGTCCCTCGACCATCAGGCGTGACCTCTCCCTCATGGAGGACTCTGGCCTCCTGCGGCGGAGTTTTGGAGGCGCCATGCTGGTGGAGCGGGACGATCCCATAGGACAAACCCATCTGACCAACACTGAGGCAAAAGTTGCGATCGGTGCCGCAGCCAGCGGACTCATGGGGGATGGAGCGACGGTCATCATCGACATCGGGAGCACTGCTCTGGCCCTCGCCGAAAGCCTCCGCGGACGCGATCTGACGGTCATCACTGCGAGTCTGCCCGTCTTCGGACTGCTCGCCCACGAGCGCCGAATCCGTATCATCCTTCTCGGTGGCGGGTATCGCCCTGATTACCAATGCACGGCGGGGCACTTGACCGTGGCCGCTCTGCGAGAGGTGCGTGCTGACATCGCCTTCCTCGGCTGCACCGGTATTGCATTCAATGGCATGATCCGCGACAACACTGCAGACCAGGTCCCCGTCAAACGAGCCATCCTTCAATCGGCCGATGAGTCCATCCTGCTGGCAGACGCCACCAAATTCCCGGGGTTGGGGACTTACACCGTTGCCCATCTTGAAGACCTCTCTCGACTGGTGACCAACGCACCCGTGTCAACCCCTCTGCGTAAGAGGTTGGCCGAAGCAGGAACGGAAGTGCTTCACGTATGAATCCACGTCCAGACCATGGGCAGGTGAACTGATGACCGCTCTGCCGAGAAGTGTCGATGCTGTGCTGTTCGACATGGACAACACGCTGGTTGACTCCGAACACGCCTGGTTCGAGGCCACCGCGGATCTGTGGCGTCAGGCTGGCAGCCACCCCGATGGCGTCGGCGTGCTGGGCGGTACCGTCGCGGATGTGATCCGCGAGTTCGTCGAGGCGCACCCGGGCGTGGACCCCGAACCACTCACGCAGGAGTTCATGGTGTTCCTGCACCACCGCCTCGCAACTGGTGTGACGATCATGCCCGGTGCCGGAGCCCTGCTGACCCGGCTCACTACAGCGATTCCACTCGCCATTGCCTCCAATTCACCCAGTTCAATCGTTCGTGAAACGGTGTCGAGGATGGGGTGGAATGCGCTGTTCGACGCTGCGATCGGCACCGAGGACGTCGCCGAGGGCAAACCCGCCCCCGATCTGTACCTGGCCGCGGCCCGGGCCTGTCGTGCCAAACCGGAAGCCTGCGTCGTGATCGAGGACTCGCCGCTGGGCGCTGCCGCTGGGCGGGCTGCAGGAGCGTTCGTCGTCACAGTGGGGGCGGCGGGTGCTGGCCATGGAGATCTCCACATCGGCTCGCTGATGGATCCGCGGATCCTGGCCTGGAATCCGGAGCGCAGGACATGACAATCCTGCCCACCCCCCTCACCATCGAATGGCGCGATGGCGCCGTTCCCCTTCCCCGCGTGCTGCGTGTGTGCGGCGGCGGGAACGCCGCACGAGTACTGACGCAACGCCTCGGGATCTGCTCCGGAATACGTGTGGAGTACGCCGAGGCGTCGGAGGCCGAGGTGGTCTTCGACATCGATGCAACGCTGGGGGCGGAGGCTTACCGGCTCGATGTCGACCGGCGCATACACATCTCCGCCGGGGATGAACGCGGTGCCGGCTGGGCTGTCCAGACCCTGCTGCAACTCCTGCCACCGGAGGTCCATGGACCCGGACCCATGGAACTGGAGAGCCTCCGGGTGCCTCGTGTTCTGATCGCTGACGGCCCACGGTTCTCATGGCGAGGGTCGATGCTCGACGTCGCCCGCCACTTCATGCCCGTCGAGGGAGTGCTGCGCCACCTTGATGCCATGGCGATGCACAAGCTCAACGTCCTGCATCTGCACCTGACCGATGACCAGGGTTGGCGCCTGCCCGTGGCCGCCTATCCCCTCCTGACCGAGGTGGGAGGATGGCGTCCCGGAACGGTGCTCGGCCACCAGCCGCCACCGGATGACAACGATTGCGATGACGTCGCCGAGCACGACGGGCGCCCCCATGGCGGCTCCTACACGGTCGAAGACATCCACACCATCGTGGCCCACGCCGATCTGTTGGGCATCACCGTGGTCCCCGAGATCGACATGCCCGGACACATGGAAGCCGCGATCGCCGCCTACCCCTGGCTGGGTGCCTGCGACCACGTGCAACATCCCAGGACATGCTTCGGCGTCTCCGAGCACGTCCTGGCACTGAGCGAGCGCACCGTCGACTTCTGCACCACTGTCCTGGATCAAGCCATGGAGTTGTTCCCCGGCTCGCCCATCCACGTGGGCGGCGACGAGTGTCCCAGCCGTGAATGGCTGACCGACGAGTCATCCCGGGCCACCATGGAAGCAATCGGAGCCGTCGACGGGCCATCAGCGCAGGCGTGGTTCGAGCGACGGATCTGCCAGCACGTCCTGGACGCAGGCCGACGGGTCATTGCCTGGGATGAGGTTCTGGATGGCGGCGTACCGGAGGGAACCACCGTCATGGTCTGGCGGGAGACCGACGCCATCGCGCGGGCGGCGACGCTGGGGCATGACGTCATCGCGGCACCGGCGGAGCACACCTACTTCGACTACGCCCAACTCTCCACGCCAGAGCATCCGCTGGCGATAGGCGGACCGAGGACACTGGAGGAAGTCAGCGGCCTGCACACTGTCTTCGACGCCCTGGACCCCACCCTCGCTGAGCGCGTGCTGGGCGGGCAGTTCCAACTGTGGAGCGAGTACCTCCGCACACCGGAGCGCGTCGAGTTCTTCGCCTGGCCACGCGGGTCCAGCGTGGCGCAGCAGCTCTGGACCGGGAACGCCGAGGGCGTGGGTTCGGTCACCGACCTCACAGACCATCTGCAGCGGCTCACTGCCGCAGGTATCAATTGGTGCCGACACGACCAGTGACCCCACCACACCAATCACCACCAGGAGGCCTGATGCGCACCACCACCAACCCGGCGGGAGATGACCTCGTCGAAGCCATCCAGTCGTGGGCCCAGCGCATTCAAGCAGCACACAGTCCGCGCGCCGGTGAGATGTTCGCGGACATGATGCTGGACACCTGGTGCACCACCATGTCGCGCATCGAGGACCGCACGTTCGTCATCACCGGCGACATCCCTGCCATGTGGTTGAGGGACTCATCCGCCCAAGTCCTGCCCTTCCTTCAGTTCACCGACATCGGGGAAGTCTCCGACGTGCTGCGGGGTCTGGTTCGGCAGCAATGGCGCTGCATAGCCCTGGACCCCTACGCGAATGCTTTCAATGCCGGTAACACGGGCGCCCACTTCGACTCTGATGACTTGGAGCTGCATCCCGGCGTCTGGGAGCGCAAGTATGAGATCGACTCACTGGCGTTCCCGGTGCAACTGGCCCACCAACTCTGGCGGGCGAGCGATGATCCCTCTCATCTTGACGCGTCCGTCCATGAGGGTTGTCGCAGCATCGTCGCTCTATGGCGTCGTGAGCAGGACCATGAGAATCGCTCAACGTATCGTCACGTTCGCCCAGCGGATCCGCAGGACACCCTTGACCGGAACGGCCTGGGCTCTCCTGTGGGCGTCACGGGGATGACATGGAGCGGATTTCGTCCCTCCGACGACGCGTGCACCTTCGGGTACAACATTCCTGCTCAGCTGATGGCGGTGATGGCTCTGCGGATGATTGTTGAGTTCTGCGACGTCTGGCAGGACTCAGACCTGGCGGCGGAGGCTACAGCCCTGAGCACCGAGATCACGGCTGGTATCGATGAGTTCGGGATGGTGGAGGGCCGCTACGCCTACGAGGTGGATGGTTTGGGAAACCGCCTGTGCATGGATGACGCCAACATGCCCTCGCTGCTCTCTCTGCCACTCACCAGCGACATCACAGACGATGATCCACGCTACGTCACCACTCGACGGTGGATTCTCAGCCCCGCCAACCCCTTCTTCTTCGAGGGGAGCGCCGCGGGAGGCATTGGCAGTCCCCACACGCCTGACCGCTACATCTGGCACATCGCACTGGCGGTGCAGGGGTTGACCGGCAACATGGAAGAGGCCCGGTCATGTCTGAACCTTCTGTTGGCCACCGACGGCGACACCGGCCGCATGCACGAGGGCTTTCACGCAGATGACCCGACGCAGTTCACCCGGGAATGGTTCAGCTGGGCGAACTCCATGGCATGCGCCCTAATGATGAGGATCGCCCTTTCACCACAACCCGGAGACCGGCCCTGACATCGCCGACGTGAGCTACTGCTCCTCGATTCGTCGGCCATTGAAGGGAGGCGACTCAGGCACCCGTGTGCGGCCACCCCGCCATGGAGAGTAGCCCCCGATGTTCGCCACCTGAGTCCGCCTGAGCCCATTCAAGGGTCGACTCCCCCGTGACCAGATCCACCCTCAGGCTGGCATGCGACTCGGGGACCTGCTTGCCGCGTCGCTGCATGGTGAGTTTCGTACCCTCCAGCAACACGTCGAGTTCTCCGTCGAAGGCTGCCACCTCATTGCGAAAGCGACACAGACCCAGCAGAGCCTGCACCACTGGCCGCTCCAGGGCATCGGTGATCTCGGCATCTGTGAAGTGGGCTCTGTTGATGTCGCGACCGACACCCGTACGCGCCAGGAGGTCCACGTCGTTCCCGCCAGCGAGTGCACCAGCGTAGTACACCTGCGGGATGCCGGGGGTGAAGAACTGGATGGCGCGTGCAGCCAGATAGCGCTCATCATCGCGTCCCAGGGCGTCGAAGAAGGTGGAGTTCACCTGGTAGAGGTCCAGGTTTGATGCGGCGGCGCCCGTGGCTCGGGCTGAAGTGCCGTTCGTGTGGGTGTGAATGCCGTCCACGAGCTCATCGATCTGCACAGGGGTGAGCAGGCCGGGGCGATCAGGCGCTGTCTGGTCAGGGCCGACGTCGATCACGCCTATGCCGTCGTGGGTGTCCAGCACGGTGACCGCATTGGGTGGCCGCACATCCATCCACCGCACGAGCGCCGCGCCATCTCCGGTGTAGAGCGCATGCAGGACCAGCGGCGGCAGGGCGAAGTCATAGACGAGATCCACTGACTGCCCGATCTCGATCTGCTGCTGGTAGTAGGAATGGACCTCCACCAGAACATCGACGCCACGCTCGCGCGCCTGTGCGGTGAACGCTTCAATGAACTGGAACGTTTCCGGAGTCATGAAACTGGTTGTGCCGGGTGTCTTCAACGCATATCCGACGGCGTCCAGCCGAATGAGCGACACCCCGGCCGATGCCACGGCGTCGAGAATGGAGGTGAGGTATGCCTTCCCCTGACTGGAGCGCACATCGATGTCCACCTGCTGCGGCGTGAACGTGGTCCAGACGTAGCGGAGTCTGTCACCCAATTTCATCGGCGTGAACGGCAACCCCGGCCGAGGGCGGTAGATGCGAGTGAGGTCCTCCTCCGTCGCACCGTCGGGGAATACCGACGACATGGTCAGGAACATGGGATACGACGACGATTCCTCCCCCTTGTCCTTCACGTCCTGGAAGGCGGCGGAATCGGCAGAGACGTGGTTGACGATGAGATCCACCACCACGTCATGGCTTGCAGCGATCTCGCGGACGTCGTCCCAGCTGCCGAGACGCGGATCGACGGCAGTGTGGTCCGTTGGATCGAAGCCGGCGTCAGCCCCGTCGAACGGGGTGAAGAAGGGCAGGATGTGCACACCGCCGAACGCTCCTTTGAGCCCCGGTGAGCGCAGAATCCTGGCGAGCCCGGGCAGGTCCCCTCCAAGGCGATCGGCATAGGTGATCAGCTGAACCTGATTGCGTAATGTCATTCGTTCTCCTGAGGTTGAGCGGATCAGCCGTCCTCACCCGATGGTGAAGGTCCCGCCGAGCGCCTTCACTAGGCCGTCGCGGGCCACTCGTGTGTAGTAGTCATGGCTGGGGGTGTAGCCGTATTCGATGGTGATGGCGGCGGTGGGCAAGCTCTGGTTGATCCACTGCGTCATGGTTCCGTTGCAGACACCCAGGCGGCAGTTGAGGTACTTGCTCGGTAGACCCAGGTGGCGCACGAGTCTGTCATGCAGGCTGCGGCTCTTCAGTTGGTAACTGTCGACGGCCAGCAGCGGTGCGTGCATGGACACCAGCTCGTGGGGCTTGATCCTGGTCAGGAAGTCGCGAACGGCCCGGGTTTCGGGTTCACTCCATGCGCCCGTGCCCGCGTAGTAGTGTCCCGCTTTCGGGATCCACTCGACGCCGAAGTTGCCGTTCAGATCCACCCCCGCCGCGTTCTGGCGACGACCGATGGCTTCGCCGTCCGGGTTGATGGTGGGAATCACCCACAGCTGGATGCCCTTGATCTGGCGGGGATCCTTGATGATTTCCCAGGCGGTGCGGTTGTTGTAGCGTTCTTCACCGTGCATCTGGCCGATCACCATGGACACCTTCGTGGCTTTCGGGTCACCCACGAGCCACGCCTCGATGGGGCGGCCCTGCCTGGAGTGGCCGATGATCTCGTAGTCCAATGTGGTGCCGCTCGCGGCCCTGTCTGACGGTTTCACCACTGGCACACTGGCGCTGGAGAACTGCACGATGTTGTTGAACACCCATCCCGTGACGTTGCGCACACGCCCGTTGACCACTCCGGTCGTGGTGGACCAGATCATGGTGCGGCATCCGCCCCTGCCCGTCCAGGCATCGTCGCACCGGGTCAGCCATCGGCGACCATTGACCTTGTGTTCCCCCGGTGTTGCCAGTGGGTTGCCCGCCCACATACGTCGCTCGCTGGGGCGGTAGGTGAGATTGTTGAAGATCCATCCCTGTTCAACGGTCCACCGGTTGGAGATCTTCACGGCGCGTTGACCCCACAGTTCGCTCCGGCAACGCTCCACCTGTGACGAGTAGGCCTCGCAGGTGGTCTTCCACCAACGACCGTTGACCTGGTGCACACCCGGGGTGGTGTACACAGCGGCGCCCTGCACGTCCGCTGTGGCCCGCGGGGGGATTGCGACGCCAGTCAGGAGCAGGGTGACGACGGTCGCGACGGTCATGATCAGTCGAAGCATGGGGGGTCTCCGTGGGTCAGTGTTCGTGCGGATCCGCTTCCGCGTCGTCCTGGGTGGGATGGATGGTCCCGGGCGCATGGTCCGGGGGGCCGTAGAGCGCGTAGAGCTTCAGATCATCGTCACCGGTATTGGTGACGTTGTGCCACGTTCCTGCCGGAACGAGGATGATGTCATCATCAGCGACGTCCTCGACGAAATCCAGCTTTCCCTCGGATGCCCCCATTTCGCAGCGGCCGCGGCCCTGTTCGACGCGGAGGAACTGGTCGTTCTCCTCGTGGACCTCCAGGCCGATGTCACCACCGGGCGGGATACTCATGACGGTCAGCTGCAGGTGCGCACCAGTCCACAAGGTGGTGCGGAAGTTGGTATTTTCGAGCGTCGCGGCCTCGATGTCAGTGACATACGGTTTACGGCCCTGGTCTGTGGGATCAGCCATGTGTGTTTCTCCTCGGATCGCGTTCGTGGTGTTTCGACATTCATCATGTCATCCACCTTGGTGGTTTCGTCCTATTCGGCCTTGGCATCGCCCGCCTCAAGCACCTCGCCAGCGGGAAGTTCCTTGTGCCCGCCGAATTCCAGACGCATGGCGGAGAGGACTTTATTGGCGACCAGGTCCTCACCGCGCGAGGCGAAACGACCGAACAGGGCGGCTGAGAGCACCGGCACCGGCGTCCCGGTGTCGATCGCAGCCTTGACTGTCCATCGGCCCTCACCGGAATCAGAGACACGGCCAGCCAGACCGTCCAACTCGGGATTGGACGCCATGGAGGCGGCGGTCAGGTCCAGGAGCCACGAGGAAATGACCGAACCACGGCGCCACACCTCGGCGACTTTGCCCACATCGATGTTGAATTGGTAGAACTCCGGGAACTCCAGCGGCGCCACCTCGGCGCTGTGCTTGGATTCCTCCAGCCCGGCGTCGGCATGGTCGAGGATGTTGAAGCCCTCTGCAAGGGCCGCCATCATGCCGTATTCAATACCGTTGTGGACCATCTTCACGAAGTGCCCGGCACCTGAGGGGCCGCAGTGCAGGTACCCCAGCTCCTCGGTTGAGCGATCCCCTTCACGACCTGGGGTTCGCTTGATACCAATCTGGCCGGGGGCGATGGTTTTGAGTACCGGCTCGATGCTCTCGAACGCTTCCTCGTCGCCGCCGACCATGAGACAGTAGCCACGTTCCAGCCCGAACACACCGCCGCTGGTACCGACATCGACGTAGTGGATGCCCTTGTCCTTCATCGCATGGCTGCGGCGGACGTCGTCGCGGTAGTTCGAGTTGCCGCCATCGATGATGATGTCACCGGGCTCCAGCACCTCCGCAACCTTTTCCGCCACCGAACCCGTGATCCCGGCCGGCACCATCAGCCACACCGCGCGTGGCGCCTCCAACTTGGCCGCCAAGTCTGCATAGCTGTCCGCAGCTACCGCCCCCTCCGAGGCGAGAGTGTCAACCGCTTCCCGATCGATGTCATGGACAACGCACTCGTGACCTTCACGCATCAACCGTCGGACGATATTGGCGCCCATCCGCCCCAGGCCCACCATTCCCAATTGCATAAGTACTCCCTCACACTCTGATGTCGTTGCATGGATGTCGTTGCATGCTCGCCGCATGCGACGCCTTGCCCTCGGCAGTCTAGAAGCCCGGCCGTCCAATCATCAGCGGAAACCAGCAACGGCGTCGGAGATCAGTCGGGACTGCGGCGCAGGAAGCTGCGCAGCCCCTCCTTGTTGACTGCCGCGATGGCGGTGAGCGGGATGCCTGCGGGACAGACTTTGGCGCACTCCCCGTACAGCGAGCAGGGGCCGAAGTCCTGCTCCATCTCCGCGAGCATCGAACGGGCCCGCTTGCCGCGCTCCTGCTTACCTGTGGGGAGCAGCGACAGGTGCGCCAGCTTCGATCCGACGAACAGGTGCGCCGCTCCGTTGGGGCAGGCGGCCACGCAGGCTCCGCAGCCGATGCAGGCTGCCATGTCCAGTGCCTCTTCGGCGCGTTCATGGGGCACTAGCAGGTCGTCGGCCTCCGGGGCTGATCCAGCGGGGACCCCGATGTGTCCCCCGGCCTCGATGATGCGATCCAGGGCGGTTCGATCCACAACGAGATCGCGGATCACCGGGTAGGCGGCCGAGCGAAGGGGCTCCAACCGAATACGCTGAGTGTCCGTGAAACTGGCCAGCCGCTGATGGCAGGACGGGGTGTTCAGCTGGGGGCCGTGGGGGTCGCCGTCGACGGTGATGCCGCAGGCGCCACAGATTCCTTCCCTGCAGTCGGACTCGAAGGCCACCGGCTCCCGTCCGCTCTCGATCAAGTCATGATTCAGTCTGTCGAGGAGTTCCAGCAGGGACATCTCTGCGGTGGCGTCGTCCACCTCGTGCGTCTCGTATCGCCCTGCATCAGCCGGGTCGTCCTGCCGCCATACGTCAATGATCAGTCTCATGCGTACTCCCTGGTCGTGAGTGACACGGTGTCGAAGGACAGCGGTTCGTGATGCCGAACGAACCCGCCATCCGGCGCGATCTGCCACGCGGAAGCAAACGCCCAGTTCTTGTCGTCCCGCACAGCCTCACCATCTCGCTGATGTTCTGACCGGAAGTGGGCACCACAGGATTCCTCACGGTCCAGTGCGTCGAGACACATCAGTTCAGCGAGTTCCAGATAGTCAGCCACCCGGCCGGCGTGTTCCAGTTCCTGGTTGAGTCGCTCGCCCGTGCCGATGACCCGCAGGTCCCGCCAGAACTCTTCGCGCAGTTCCCGGATTGCCCGGGTGGCGCTCTGCAACGTCTGGCGAGTTCGAATCACACCGCAGCCCTCGTAAAGGATCTCGCCCAGCCGACGATGGAAGTGGGCTGGGCCATGACTGCCCTGAATCGCGAGCAGAGCGTCAATGCGGGAACGAGTCCGGGCCAGTGCTTTGTGCACTTCCGGGGAATCATCGGCCAGTAGGAACTGTCCAAGGTGAGGGGCAAGGTAGTTGGCCACCGTGTGCGGCAGTGTGAACCAGCCATCGACGCAGGCCGACAGCAGGGAGTTGGCGCCCAGCCGGTTGGCACCGTGGTAGCCCCAACCGCACTCGCCTCCGACGAAGAGACCGGGCAGGGACGTCATCATGTCGTAGTCGCTCCACAACCCGCCCATCGTGAAGTGCGCACCGGGTGCGATGCGCATTGGCACGGTATACGGGTCCTCGCTCGTGGCGTTGCGATACATGTGGAAGAGGTTGCCGTAGCGCTCCTCCATAGCGTCCTTGCCGAGCCTGGCAATGGCGTCGCGGAAGTCGAGATACACACCGTTGCTCAACGGTCCGACGCCGTGGCCGGAGCGGATCTGCTCGGTGGCAGCGCGGGAGGCGACGTCGCGTGGCGTGAGGTTGCCGAAGGCTGGGTACTTGCGCTCCAGGTAGTAGTCGCGCTCATCCTCGGGGATGTCGTTGGCGACGCGCTCGTCGCCCGGCTTGAGAGGCACCCAGATGCGGCCGTCGTTGCGCAGCGACTCACTCATCAGGATGGTCTTGGACTGCCACGCGGAGCTGATGGGTAGCGCCGTCGGATGGAACTGGATGAACGACGGCGACGCGAAGTGCGCGCCGCGCTGGGCGGCCCGCCAGATCGCGGAGGCGTTGGAGTTCTTGGCCAACGTCGAGTGGAAGAAGATGTTGCCGTAGCCGCCTGTGCACAGAACGACGGCGTGTGCGGTATGCGCAGTGATGTCGCCGGAGATGAGGTTGCGCATGACGACGCCGCCCACGCGGTCTCCGTCCATGATGAGGTCCAGCATCTCGTGGCGGATGCGCAACGTCACGGTGCCCGCGTCGATCTGTCGTTGCAGCGCCTGGGCGCTGGCCACCTGCAGTTGCTGGCCAGTCTGGCCACGAGCGTAGAACGTGCGCGACACCTGGACTCCACCGAAGGAGCGGGTGGCCAGGGTGCCGCCGTACTCGCGGGCGAACGGCGCACCGATGGCATTGAGGTGGTCCACCACCCGCATCGATTCCTCAGCCAGGCGGTAGGCGTCGGCCTCCCGTCCTCGGAAGTCGCCGCCCTTGACGGTATCGATGACGAAACGGCTCAGTGAGTCATTGTCGGCGGTGTTGTCACGGGCCGCGTTCACCCCACCCTGTGCGGCCACCGAATGTGCCCGTCGGGGCGCGTCGTGGAAGGTGAAGCACTCCACCTCGTAGCCCAACTCCGCCAGTGAGGCGGCGACACCCGATCCCGCCAGACCAGTGCCGACGACGATGACCTTGAACCTGCGACGGTTCGACGGATTGACCAGTTGGTAGTCGAGCTTGCGACGCTCCCATGCGGTCGCGGGTGAACCCTCTGGTGTGCGGGGGTCCAGGACGCCACCCACCCGTACGCCGTCGACACCCGACTTCGGGGCCCTCCAGCCCTTTCTCACGACACCACCCCGGCCAGCACTGCAATGGGAATGATGATGTTGCCGAGCATCACACCGAGCGCAACGATCCCCGCAACGACGAACCCGACGGCTCGAATTCGCTGGCCTGTTGCTCCGAGATCAGTGACGACGGTCCACAGCCCGTGTGCCAGATGGAGGAACAGCGCGAACATCGACACCGCATAGACAGTTGCCGCCCACGGGCGCTGCAGGCTGGCCACGAGGTTTTCATAGGCGTGTGCCGTCTCGGAGGTGGCCGGTTGGAAGGCCTCTGCTGCCACCCCGGGGGTGCCCGTGGTGAGGTCAAGGACGTGGAGCGCCACGAACCCCAGCAGCACGATGCCCGTGACGGGCATCGTTCGCGCCGTGAAAGACCTGACCCACATCCCGGGGCGACGATGCCAACCACGCGAGATACGCGACCGTCCCCAGATCAGCGCCGCCGACCAGACATGCGCCACAAGAGCGACTATGAGCACGGCGCGCAGGATCCACAGCAGCCCCTCGTAGGGCAGGAACGGTTGAAGCACGGTCCGCAGCCAGTGGGCGTACTCATTGAAGGACTCGGCACCGGCGAAAACCTTGAGGTTGCCGATCATGTGCACCAGCACGAACAGGGCGAACAGCACGCCCGTGATCGCCATGATCACCTTGAGCGCCCAGCTGGGAACCTTCGGCTGCGTGCGGACCCTGCCCGAGCGGACGTGACCAAGCGCCAGGGCGGCCTCGTCGGTTCCGGGGAGTGCCCCCGATTCCATCTTCGACTGCGACCCGTGGCCAACACTCGACGACGCCATTGCCACCTCCAGCCAGATGTCTTCAGCCTACGCGACGTGCCTTTCGCCCCTGAGTAGGGGGGTGACTACTTGTCGCACTCGCTCGCCCGCTCACCCTTCGACTGACACGAAAATAGCCCCGGTGGTCGAGTAGCGCCCGGCGACGGATGCCTGCCCTGAGTAGCTGTGCGACGAAGGAGCCAGCGTGTCGAAGGGCAGCCAGGCGCGTGTCGATCCATCCGGGGGTTGAGTAGGAGCGCCAGCGACGTGTCGAAACCGGCCGCTCTCGGCCGCACGCGGTCTCGACACGACCGCGGGCCCTTCGGCACGCGCGGTTGGTCCCTCACCGCGCTACTCAGGACGGGCAGGCCTACTCGATCACCGGGGCAATGCTGATTTCCTCCCTCACGGCGGAGCGAAGCGTACCTGAGAAGCTGACACATGATGAAGCTCCTCCTGCGAGACACCGACATCGTGTGTCCACGAAACGGCCCGGACTCCATTCGTCACTAGCCAGACCAGCCTGCGGATCAGACCCTCGTCGCGGCCCAGCTGTGCCAGGCTGGGGACGGCACCAAGTCGGCGGGTGTTGCGCACTTCTCAACCTGCGCGGTGGCGGCTGTGGGCGGACTGGTGCCTTTGAGCAGGAACCGGTGATGCAGCCGCGGCACACGGTCGGGGTCGATGTGGCGTGGCGGGATGAACCACGGCAACCCTGTTGCCGGGTCAATGAGGATCTGCCACTGCACAGCCGCGGACCTGTTCGGATCCGGCTCCACGATGCGGTGATGGTAAGGACACAGCAACACCCCATTCGACAGGTAGGTGGCGCCGTCGGCCCACCACGGCTGCCGGTGGTGTGCCTCGCACGCTGAGGGTGGGGCATCGCCCCCCGGGAACACACACCCCATGGTCCCGCACCACCAACGACCGCCGCGCATGCGCGATCCGGGCATCCCGCTCGATCCGCTCGGCCTCCCGCTCTTCGGCCCGCTCCGGATCAACCACCTCGGCCATTCTTTCGGCCACCTTGCGGAGCTCGTCGGGATCCAGCCGGTCGTGGTGTCCTCCATGATCCAAATTTTTCCAGCCACCACTGACAGTTTTCGAACAGAGACTCTATTTCACGCTAAGAATCCAGACCGTTACCAGATCGTTATCAATCGCGAAGCCAGCACGGGTGAAACGAGGCCGGGACGGTATGGAGACATCCGCCACATACTGTTGCCGTCAGAATTCATCAGCAAAGGGCGGGGTTGCCCAGCCTGTAATGGAGAAGGAGTCACTCATGACCCATGCGTCAGAGAACGTCATCCACGATGCGACGGTCGTCATCACCGGCGCGGCCCGAGGCATGGGCGCGCTGTACGCGCGCCGAGCCGTGCGGGATGGAGCGCGCGCAGTGGCCCTGTGGGATGTGGATCTCCCGCTGGCTACTGCGCTGGCAGAGGAGTTGGACGGGCCTCGGTGCAGCGTTCGGGCATACGGTGTGGACCTTTCCTCTACTGAGGAGATCGTGGCGACGGCAACGCGGACGCGCACAGAGCTGGGCGAGCCGAACGTCGTCATCAACAACGCTGGCATCGTGCGCGGCGGGCAATTCGCCGATCAGGATGCTGCCCGCGACATCAAGCCAACAATGTCGATCAACGCCCTGGCCCCCATGCTGGTGGCGAGGGAATTCCTGCCGGGCATGACTGCTGATCGCTCACGAGAGCACCGCATCCTCAACATCGCGTCAGCCGCCGGAACCCTGGCCAACCCCGGTATGAGCGTCTACGCGGCATCGAAGTGGGCGTTGATCGGGTGGAGCGAGTCCCTGCGGCTGGAGCTGGTGCGCAGCGGCAACGCTCACGTGGCGGTGACCACCTTCTGCCCCAGCTTCGTCTCCACCGGCATGTTCGACGGCGCGCGCGGGCCATTGCTGACACCCATCATGACTCCCGTGACAGCCGCGAAGGCCGCGTGGCAGGGAATGCTCGCCGGTCGTCCCATGGTCCTGAAGCCGTGGACGGTGAAGCTCGGTATGGCCTTTCGAGGAGTGCTTCCGACGCGGGCGTGGGACATCGTCGCTGACAAGGTCTTTCACGTCTATTCCTCCATGGACCAGTTCAGGGGCCGCACCGGCGGCTGACTCAGTCACACGGGTACAGTCGAACTCAGGATTCCAAGCAACGAAGAGGACTGGATTCGATATGGCCGCGGAACAAGCAGACCAGACGGACACCCAGCGCGACGACATGGCATGGGTGAATGCCCGCGTGGACGGTGCGCGAGCAGCCTTCGCCTCGGGCCGAACGAAGACGCTGGCATGGCGGCGGGAACAGCTGGAGGCCCTGGAGCGGATGCTTACCGAGTGCACGCCACAGATCCGCGAGGCCCTGTGGACAGACCTCAGGAAGAACGAGGTGGAGACGCAGGTCACCGAAATCGTTTCGGTCACCAATGAGGTGCAGTTCGCTCTCAAGAACCTCGACACGTGGACCACGGATCGCAAAGTCGCAACCTCAGCCCTCGTCGGACCGGCCCGCGCAACGATCCACCGCGAACCTCTCGGCACGGTACTGATCATCGGTCCCTGGAACTACCCCATCAACCTCATTCTGGCGCCACTGGTCGGAGCCCTCGCCGCCGGCAACGCCGTCGTGCTGAAACCGAGCGAAGTGTCGTCCGCATGCTCAGCACTCCTCGCAGAACTGGTGCCGCAATATCTCGATGCCCAGGCCATCCATGTTGTCGAGGGCGCCGTCGATGAGACAACGCAGTTGCTGGAGTGCCCCTTCGATCACATCTTCTACACCGGCAACGGCAAGGTGGGCTCCATCGTCATGACGGCCGCCGCGAAGAATCTCACGCCGGTAACGTTGGAACTGGGAGGAAAATCTCCGGTGTGGGTGGACGATTCGGCTCGCCTCGGGGCGGCCGCCCGTTCGATTGCATGGGGGAAGTTCAGCAACGCGGGCCAAACGTGCGTCGCACCCGATTACGTGCTGACCACACCCGAGTTGGTCAAGCCTCTGGCGAAGGAGATCGCGCGGGCAGTGCGCCAGATGTATGGCTCCGATCCGCGGAAGTCCCGCAACTACGGCCGCATCGTGAACGCCAAACATGCCGAGCGACTTGCGGAGTTGCTGGACAGTGGTCGCGCATACACGGGCGGAACCGCAGATCCTGACAAACGCTACGTCGCACCCACGATCCTGTTGGACGTGGAGCCAGACTCCCCCGTCATGCAGGATGAAATCTTCGGCCCCATCCTGCCGATCCTGGCCATCGACGACCTCGACGAGGCAATCGAGTTCATCAACGCCCGCCCCAAGCCATTGGCGCTCTACGCATTCACTGAGGACAACGAGGTGCGGGAACGGATTGAGGAGGGCACATCATCAGGTGGCCTCGCGTTCAACATGGTGGTGGCACAACTGGCCGTTGCGACACTGCCGTTCGGTGGCGTGGGAGGCAGCGGCATGGGCCGCTACCACGGTGAGTTCGGGATGCAGACGTTCAGCCATGAGAAAGCGGTGCTCCGCAAACTCCGCGGCCCGGATCCGTTCGCTCTCGCACGGCCGCCCTTCGGCTGGCTCACGCGAAAACTCCTCCTGCGAGGCTCCTGAGGAACGATCTGCGGGCCGCCAGCACGTTCTGGCGTCGGCATCATCCATTCATTCATCTCTGATGACGGTTGAACTCACTCCCCAGTGATGAGCGTGCCGGGGAGCTCGAAGTTGTCGGTTTCCGGGTCTTCGCCGGCGACGACCTTGGCCTCCACCAGATCGGCGACCTTGGTCGCAATGGCGGGCCAGTCCTGCTTCACCGTTGCCACGAACGGGCCGCCCTTCTCGATCTCCGCGAGCGCGAAGTCCTGGCCGTCCACCCCCACGACAGGGACATCGGTGATGCTGGCGGCTTCCAGTGCCTGCACGGCGCCGAGCGCCGGCTCGTCCCAGCCGCCCCAGATGCCGGTCACCTCGTCGGCGCGGGCGGACATGATGTCCTGGATGGATGCGCGGGCATCTTCCACAGGGCCCGGGACCTCCACGTGTTTGGCTTCGAGCACCTCGACGCCCGCCGCCTCGAACGTTGCCTTCGCACCCTCGGCGCGGGCGCGCACGCCGGGATGGGGATCGTGGGTCAGCATGACCACAGCACTCGTGCCCGCCATGGCGTCGATGAGGGCATTCGCACTCTGCTCACCGAGGTCAGCGTTGTCGCTGGTGACATTCGCGACGATGCCCTCAGCCGTACCTGCATCGATGGCGAAGACGGGTACACCCGCGTCGGCTGCGGCCTGGAGTCCGAGCGAGATCTGCGTCGGATCACCGGTGCCCAGCACGATGGCATCCGGCTCCTGCGCTGCCGCGTCCTGGAATGCGCTGTTGAGCTTGTTCATGTCTCCGGCAGTGTCGACGACGCTGACATCCCAGCCACGCTCCTCTCCCTCCGCCTGGAACAGATCGATGACCTCTTTGGTGGCGGCGCTGGCGAGGTAAGGCGTGAGAACCTGGACAGTGACAGCCTGCCCCTCTGCAGCGGAGGAGGTGGCAGGGGCAGAGCTGGCGTCACCGGCGCCATCGTCGCTGCCGCAAGCAATCAGGGACAGGCTGGCAGCCATCCCTACGGCGATCATGCTCCAGAACTTCCTCGTCTTCATGTGTGCTGCCCTTCTAGATTCCGTGCGTGCGGCCGGAGCGGACGTGCGCCAGCTGGCTGAATGCGGGTGTGAGGGCATCGTAGAGGCCCCGGTGGATGGTCAACAGTGGTTGGTAGTCGCCGTGGACAGCCGACGGCGTCGTTTCAGTGTGGATGCCGTGGTGGAAGGCGGGACGCATGGCGTGTTCGTGGCCGAGCGCGTCGGCGGCTTCACGGGCGGCGGAATGCGCTCCGGGGGCATCAGAGTGGCCGGTGACGATGGTGGCTTCGAAGACATCCGCCAGCAGCTGTCGCCAGACCCCGCTGCCGGATGCACCGCCAACAAGCGGAATGCGGTCCTGGTGAATACCCATGGCATCGGCGGCATGACGCAGCCCCATGGCGACGCCGGTGAGAACAGCCAGGTACAGGTCCCCGGCGGTGGTGGACTCCTCGACGCCGATGAAGGCGCCGCGAAGATCACCGTCGCGCACCGGCGTCCGCTCTCCCGCCAGCCCGGGCATACCCAGTGGACGGTCGCGCACGTGGTGCAGGCGAGGCGCGACCATCTCGTCCGCCTCAGCGAAGCTGTGGCCCGGCAACAGGTTGTGCAGCGCCCAGGCGGACGCGGATCCGGCGGACTGGACAGCGCCGATGCGCAGCCGTTCAGCCCAGCCGGGCATGACGAGCGAATGGATGGGCGAGGGCTCAGCGTCCCTGGCAGGGGTGATACCCGCGAGCCAACCGGTGGTGCCGAGGTAGAGGTACGCGTCGCCGGATTCGGAGCCCACCAGTCCGTCGGTCGTGGCACCTGCATCGCCCATCGCCAGCACCAGTGGAGTGCCTGGTCTGATGCCCAATTCGACGGCGGCTGCCCCGCTGGCCACGCCGATGAGGGAGTCACCTGGAACGGCACCGACGAGTCGCGGTAGTTGTTCCGATTGGGCTCCGGCGGCGATGGCGGCGTCGGTCAGCCACGTCTGGGTGGTGACATCGAGCAGGCCTGTGGTGGAGGCGGTGGTGACATCGCATGCCGCCGCTGCCCCCGCGCGCCACGCCACGAATCCAGCGGGGCTCAGCAGCAGGTGTTCCGCTTCCTGCAGATTCTCGGGTTCGTGTTCGGCGAGCCATGCGATCTTGGTGGCGACGGAGGAGACGTCCTGGTGGTTGCCGGTGCGTCGCTCCCACTCGGGGATCACCTGCCTGAGCCGTCGGTACTGCGTCGTGGCTCTGGTGTCCGAGTAGAGCATTGCGGGCCGCAGCGCCCTCTCCTCGGCGACAGGAATCAGGTTCTGCATGTGACCGGTCAGGCCGATGGCCACGATGTTCTCGGCCATGCCGCAGCGTCGAAGGACCGCAGCCGCAGCCTCCCACCACTGGGCCGGATCCTGCTCCGCGATCCCACCGGGCGCGGTGTGCGTCGGGTACGGCTCGGACAATTCTGCCACCGGGGTGCCGTCAAGGTCCACCACCACGAGTTTGGCGCTGGATGTGCCCAGGTCCAGCCCTGCGATGAGCGCCATCAGCGCCGCCCTCTGACGATCTGCGACAGGCTGACAGCCAGCACGATGATCACCCCCGTGACCACCTGTTGCACATAGCTGTTGACCTGGAGCAGGTTGAGTCCGTTGCCCAGCACTCCCACGATGCCGATGCCAACGGCCGTGCCGCCGATGCTCGGTTGTCCCACGCGGGACAGGGTGACGCCGAGGAACACGGCGGCGATGGAGGACAGCATGAGGGGATCGCCGGCCGTCGGATGTGCGGAAGCGAGTCGGGCAGTCAGCACGATGCCGGCCAGTGCAGCACCGACACCGGAGATCAGGAATGCAGTGAAGCGCACGGCGCGGGTGTTGACACCCGAGAGGCGCGAGGCCTCCGCATTGCCGCCGACGGCGTAGTACTGGCGGCCCAGCACGGTGCGTGACAGGACGAACCACACCACCACTGCAAGGGCAATGGCGATGACCACCGGCATCGGGACCGGACCGAGCCGTCCCTGGCCGATGGCGACGAAACGCCCAGGCAGTCCGAAGATGGTGGAGCCCTGTGACAACAGCAGCGCCAGACCTGTGAAGGAGGTCATGGCGGCCAGTGTCGCGATGAACGCGGACAGCCCCAGGTAGGCGACCAGGAAGCCGTTGATGGCGCCAGCCACGAGCCCGGCGAGCAGGCCCAGTGCAATGGCGGGCACCACAGGCATCCCACCAGCCAGCAGTTGTGCGACGACTACGCCGACGAGGCTGGCGAGAGCCCCCACCGACAGGTCGAAATCACCCACCACCATGACCACCGTCTGCACGGACGCCACCATGGCCAGCACGGCCACCTGTTCGAGGATGTTGGTGAGGTTGCCGGCCGTGAGGAAGATGCCCTTCTCGTCCAACACCGTGAACAGGACAAGCAGCAGAAGGAGACCCATCAACGTGCCATAGGAAGCGAGGCGCGCAGCCCGGTCCGAGCGGCGGCGTGGCGCACGTTGAGGCCCGGTCGTCGTGGTGGCGGTCATGCGTCAAGTCTCCCGTAGCAGAGGTGGAGGATGGTGTGTTGATCGGAGGTGGCTGCGTCCACGAAGCCGGCGAGTTGCCCTTGGTGCAGCACGGCCACCTCGTCGGCAAGTCCCAGCAGTTCGGAGATCTCACTGGAGACCACGATGACGGCGACGCCCTCGGCGGTCAGCCTGCGGATGAGCTGGTAGATCTCGCCCTTGGTGCCCACATCGATGCCGCGGGTGGGTTCGTCGAGCAACAGCACACGGGGCTGACGGGCCAAGTATTTGGCCAGCACCACCTTCTGCTGGTTGCCGCCGGAGAGTTCGGCGACGTCCTGGCGCACCGAGGTCGCACGAATCTGCAGTTCGTCGGCCTGCTGTTGCGCCAATCTCTGTTCGCGACCTGGCCGCATGATGCCGCTGTCGCTGAGATGTGTGAGGCTGCCGAGGCCGATGTTGGTGGCGATGGTGGCGTTCATGACCAGCCCCTGTCGTCGACGCTCCTCGGGCACCAGCGCCACACCCGCTGCCATGCTGTGCGCGACCGACGAGCGCGTGATGTCACGGCCATCGAGTTCGATGGTGCCGGCTTGAGGGCGCTCGACGCCAGCGATGAGGCGCAGCAGTTCGCTCCGGCCGGCCCCAGCAAGTCCGGCAATGCCCAGCACCCGCCCTGATCGTGCTTCGAGGCTGACGCCGCGCAGGGTCCATCCCACCAGTTCCGTGATGCGAAGGATGGGTTCGCCGTCGGTGCTGGCTCGTTCGGGGAACTCGGTCTCCGGTGCGCGGCCGATCATGGAGGCCACCACCTCGTCGTGCTGGGTCTGTCCCATCGGTTTGGTCCAGATGTGTTGGCCATTGCGCAGGACGGTGGCGGTGTCGGCGAGCGCGAACACCTCATCCAAACGATGTGAGACATACATGATGGCGGTGCCCTGGTCGCGCAGTGAGCGCAATACGGCGAACAACACCTCCGTCTCGGTGTCGGTCAGCGCTGCGGTGGGTTCATCCAGCACGAGCACGCGGGCATCGCGCGCCAGTGCCCGGGCGAGCGCGACCATGGTCTGCTGGATCGCCGAGAGCTCCACCGCGGGGGTAGTGACGTCGAATGACTGCCCGAGGCGGGCCAGTTGCTCGGTGGCGTCAGCGTTGAGGCGGCCTCGGTGGAGCAGTCCGGGCACGCCGGGTCGACGCATGCCCAGGTAGATGTTCTCCGCGGCGCCGAGCGTTGGGACGAGCATCAGTTCCTGTGGCAGGGCGACGATGCCCGCGGCCTGACCTTCTTTCACGGAGCGGAACCGTACGGGTTCGCCGTCGACCTCGACGGTGCCGTCGCTGGGATGCACCACACCGGCGATCATTTTGATGAGTGTGGACTTGCCCGCCCCGTTCTCCCCCAGCAGCGCGTGTATGGAGCCGGCGTGAAAGTTGAGTGAGACGTTGGCGACCACCCGGATGGGGCCGTAGTCCTTGCTGAGGTTGCGGGTCGCCAGGACGGGGGTCGTGCTCACTGGCGCGCCCCTGCTCCGGGCAACGTAGCAACTCTGCGCACACCGACGACCTCTCGCACGCTCACCCCTTTCTTCCGTGCCCAAGTGTGACACCGAAACCCTTGCGCTTGAACATCAGCTCAGCTAACATACAACCAAATGGTTGTACATGATGCGGACGCACGGCTCACCGACGACGAGGTGGATCTGATCTTCCACGCCCTCGCGGACGCGACCCGTCGCGACATCCTCCGCCGGACACTCGACGGGGAGGTGTCGGTCTCGCACCTCGCGGCGTTCTACGACATGTCCTTCGCCGGCGTGCAGAAGCACGTGGCCGTCCTGGAAGGAGCCGGACTGGTGACGAAGCATCCCCACGGCCGCGAACGCAGGGTCCGAGGCAACCCTGAGAAAGTGAAAAGGGCCCAAGAGCTTTTGGGCCGCTACGAAGACATCTGGCGGGGCCGCATTTCACGGCTCGACGCACTGCTGGCAGACGACTGAGAACAACGAAAGGCAAGACCATGCCCGTCACATCCATTGACAAAGACGTCGAAGCACTCACCATGACTGTGGTGGCGGAATTCACCGTCCCCGTACGCCGCCTCTGGGAGGCCTACTCCGATCCCCGACAGATTGAACAGTTCTGGGGACCACCTGAATGGCCCGCCACGTTCCCCCGCCACGACATGGTCCCCGGCGGCCGGTCGTCGTATTACATGACCGGTCCCGACGGTGAACGGATGAATGGCTACTGGAAGTGGATCAACGTCGACGCGCCTCACTCCTTTGAGATCATCGACGGTTTCGCGCAGGAGGACGGAACCCCTGACGACAGCTCCCCCACCATGCGCGTGGTTCTCGCCTTCGAGGACAACGACAACGGGTCCCGGCTCACCACAACCACGTGGTTCAACTCGGTGGAAGACCTCGAAATGCTCGTCGAGATGGGCATGGAGGAGGGCACGCGCACCGCCATGGCACAGATCGACGACGTGGTGGCTGACCTCACCTCCTTCGCCGCGGGAAGCGGCACCACGCTGCAGGTCCTCGACGACACCCACGTGCGTGTCAGCCGTATCATTCGGGGACCCATCGAGAGGGTGTGGGATGCCCATCACGATCCTGAGTTGATGCGACGCTGGATGCTGGGCCCCGAAGGCTGGAGGATGCCGGTGTGCGAGGCCGCCACCACCGTCGGCGACACCTACCGCTACGAGTGGGAGGACGCGAACGGGGAGAACGGCTTCGGTTTCACCGGCGAACTGCTGGAGTCGATGCCGCCGCACCGGATGGTGACCACGGAGAAGATGATCGGCATGGACCCAACCGACGTCAACGAGATGACGCTCACGCCGGTGAAAGAAGGCACTCTGATGTCCCAACTGATCACCTATCCGGATGTCGAGACACGCGACATGATCCTGGAAACAGGTATGGCCGAGGGCATGGAGGCCAGTTACGTGCGCATGGAGTCGGAGGTGCTGACCGCGGCTTGACGTCGAGCCAGTGGTTGAGCCTGAAATATCTCACCGGCCTCTCCTACCTCTTCGACCCTCTTGGTATTCAGCGACACTGGCGCGAGACTGAGAAGATGAGCTCCGTACTCCACGGTGAACTGCGCCTCTCCGCGAGTGGTCCGCTGCCGGTCGAAGATGTGTGGGAGCGCTACACACAGCCGGTGTGGTGGCCCCGGTGGGCGCCGCACCTACGTGAGGTGGACTACCCCGAACCCACCGTGGTGCCCGGGACAACCGGGCGCGTCAAGGGAGTGGGTGGCGTCGTGGCAACCTTTCGTATCGAGGCAGTTGACGAAGCGGCTCGGACGTGGTCATGGAGCGTGCGCTTCGGCCCACTACGGGTTCATTTCGAGCACGGGGTCAACATGGCTGCACCTGGGTCCGATCAAGTCAGCGAAGCGTGGCTCGTCATGAGAGCACCTTGGCCCGTGGTCCTCGGCTACGCGCCGGTTGCACGCTTCTCCCTGAGCCGACTCGTCTCCCCGAAAGTGAGCTGAGCACACACACGCCCGCAGCTGTCCCACAGCCTGGTGTTTCGGGATGCTCGCGGTTGTGGGCGCCGCGAACTGCTTGATTCTCCACGCTGGGGGACACGGTCACTCGTTGCCACCATGGTGGTCGGGTTCATCGCTGTCAGTGGCGGCGGGCGGGTCTTCCTTCTCGTCGCGTGCCGCCCATTCCAGCAGGCTGTCGAGCCGGAAAGCCTCGTCGTCGATGCCCGCATGCAGGTCACCGAGTTGCTGGAAGCGGTCCGGCACAGTGGCCAGAGTGAAGTCAGCGGGCTCCACATCAGGCACCTCCTCCCATGTCACCGGCGTGGATACGGTGCCCTCCGGAACGCCGCGCAGGGAGTACGCGCACGCCATGGTGTGGTCTCGTGCGTTCTGGTTGTAGTCGACAAAGACAGTCCGTGGGTCCCGGTCCTTGCGCCACCATGCGGTGGTGACATCGTCGGGCAGCCGCCGTTCCACCTCACGTGCGAAGCCCCAGGCGGCGCGACGAACGTCGGCGAACGACCATTCGGGCACGATCCGCACGTAGATGTGCATCCCGTTCCCGCCAGAAGTCTTGGGGTACCCGGTGATGCCCAACTCGCCGAGCACCTCGTGTGCCGCTTCGGCGACGCGCCGGACACAGGCGAAGTCGGCGTCGGGCATGGGGTCGAGGTCGATGCGCCACTCATCCGGACGGTCCACGTCAGCGCGCCGCACATTCCAGGGGTGGAACTCCACCGTGCTCATCTGGACCGCCCACACGATCTGGGCTACCTCGGTGGGGCACAACTCATCAGCCGTCAGTCCGTAACGGGGAAAGGACAACTCGACAGTCTCAATCCAGTCCGGGGCGCCCTGCGGAAGCCGCTTCTGATGCACTTTCTCACCCGCCAGCCCCTTGGGGAACCGGTGCAGCATCGTGGGCCGCTCCCGCAACGCGAGCAGCACGCCCTCACCCACGGCGATGTAGTAGTTCACGACGTCGAGTTTCGTCCAGCCGCGCTCGGGAAAGTACACCCGATCTGGACTGCTCAGCCGCACCGTGCGTTCCCCCACCTCAAGCTCGACCGCACTCTGCTTGCTCACCATACGCAGACGCTAGAGCATCCGTGGTCCACGACGAGAGCTACCGGGGTGTGGCAACCGGGCAGCGGCCGATCGCGATGCCCGCCGTGCCGATGTTGGAATCCGAGCTCTTCAGGGTGACACTGGCCTCGTGTACGCATAACCCGTAGCCCGGGATGCCATTTACCTGCCAGCACCGGGACACTGATGCGTTGCACTCACGACGTAGACTTGGGCCATCTCCGGATTGGAGGCCGGTTCGATGTGGTGGATCGCTTGGTTGATCGTGGCGGTGGCTCTCGGCGTGGCCGAAGCATTTTCGCTGACGTTGGCGTTCGGCATCTTCAGCGCCGCAGCCCTTCTGGCTGCAGTGGTGGCAGGATTCGATGCGCCGCTGATCCTTCAACTGATCACCTTCTCCGCTGCGTCGATGGCGGGGCTACTCGTCGTCCGTCCTATTGCCCGCCGCCACATGACGCGGCCGCCGCTGACCCGCGACGGCACCGACGCCCTCGTGGGCAGGACGGCCATGGTGCTGGAAGAGATCACGGCTGAACACGGACTGATCAAGCTCTCCGGCGAGAACTGGACCGCTCGTCCCTTGGACGAGCATCTCGTGATCCCGCCCGGGGCGGCCGTCGACGTCATGGAGATCGAAGGGGCAACCGCAATCGTCTATCCGCGGGAGCTCCTGCCATAAGAGCGAAAGGAAGTTGAGTCATGGAATTCATTTTTGTGCCGATCATCGTCGCAGCACTCATCGTGGTCTACCTGGTGATGCTGACGGTGAAGATCGTGCCGCAGGCCCACCGCTTCAACATTGAACGGTTTGGCCGCTACCGCACCACCCTGCAGCCCGGCTTGAACTTCATCATCCCGATCGCAGACCGGGTGCGCGACAAGCTCGATATCCGGGAGCAGGTGTTTCCGTCGACGCCCCAACCGGTGATCACCGAGGACAACCTGGTGGTCAACATCGACACCGTCCTGTACTACCAGATCACAGATCCCCGCGCCGCTGCCTATGAGGTGGCCGACTACCTTCAGGCCATCGACCAGCTTACCGTCACAACGCTGCGCAACCTGATCGGCAGCATGGACCTGGAGCAAGCACTCACCTCTCGGGAAGCCATCAATGCTCAGCTGCGCACTGTGCTCGACGAGGCGACGGGCAAGTGGGGCATCCGCGTCAACCGGGTGGAAATCAAGGCCATTGATCCGCCGAACAGCATCAAGGAGGCAATGGAGAAGCAGATGCGGGCCGAGCGGGACAAGCGCGCCACCATTCTGCATGCCGAGGGCGAGCGGCAGTCGCGAATCCTCACCGCAGAAGGCACGCGTCAGCAGGACATCCTGGTTGCCCAGGGTGATCAGCAGGCGCGTATCCTGCGTGCCGACGGCGAGGCCAAGGCGATCGAACGTGTCTTCCAGTCCGTCCACGCCAACGACGCGGACCCCAAGCTGCTGGCGTACAAGTACCTCGAAACCCTGCCAGCCCTGGCCAATGGTGAGAACAACACGTTCTGGGTGATCCCCGGCGAGTTCACCGAGGCGATCCGCACCGTCACCGAGGCCTTCGGGGACAAATCGGAAACGAAGCGCCCCGCAGGGGATCATCCGGCTGAGAAAGAGGCAGAGGGCGAGCCCAATGAAACTCCACAGCTTGAGCAGGGCGGGGCCCGCGCCATCGGGCACGACGAGAGCCGTATGGCCATCGAGTCCATGGACGCCGCCGAGGCGGCCGACGAGGTGGCAAAGAACGCGGAGGCCGCGGTGAGTGAGGCCAAGGCGGAAGCAAAGTCGGTTGAGGCCGCTGTCGGCGGTACTCAGTCCCATTATGAGTGAATGCATCCCGGTCATCTCCATCGTGACGTTGCACTGAGTGCGGCGGTCGGGGTCAGAGTGCAGCGCCGTTGATGACTCACGTCGCCGTCGGCCTCGATGCTGAGGTAGCCACGTCGCGGACAGTTCTTCCCACGACCGTGACCAGACTCACCACGTAGGCTCTGCACGAGAACGCAAATCGATTCCCCATAGGAGATTGCATGGCTCCCCCAGTTCTGACTCGTCGCACCCTCCTTGGAGGACTGGGCATCGTGACAGCCGGTGGAATGGTGGGCTGTTCCTCCGATTCCTCCGCGTCCGACGGCCGGGATGAGATCACCTATCAGTTGTCGTGGACGCATTCGGTGCAATTCGGAGGCACCTACCTTGCCCAGGACCGTGGG
Organism: uncultured Arachnia sp.; assembly: GCA_947493705.1. Lineage (GTDB taxonomy): Bacteria > Actinomycetota > Actinomycetes > Propionibacteriales > Propionibacteriaceae > Arachnia. The sequence goes on from CANLSH010000005.1 coordinate 81,431, forward strand.
CTCATGGAGGACCTCGGACTGACGGTGAATCTCGCGCCCGGCGGACCCAACGTCGCGGGTGATGCCAACACCGTCAGCGGCGCCGCGCTCATGAACATCTCTTCAGCTGATGGTGTTGCGCGCTCCAACTCTGAAGGTGCAGGCCTCGTCATCATCGGTGCGCAGTACCAGAAAGCTCCAACTACGATCTTGTCCCTCGCGGACGCCCCGCTGAAGGAGCCCCAGGACCTCGTCGGCAAGAAGATCGGCGTCGCTGGTACCGATACCCCGGGACTTTCGGCTTTCCTGCTCATCAACAACCTGTCCGAAGATCAGGTGGAATTCGTGCCGAGCCAGTACGATCCTGCAGTCCTCACGGCCGGGCAGGTTGACGGTATCTACTGCTTCTACAACGATCTTCCCGTCGCGCTGTCGGTTCAGGGTATTGAGGGTTACTCGATGCTGCTGGCCGATTTTGGCTACAACACGATGAGTCAGACCTACACTGTCCTGCGCTCCAGCCTCGAGGACGAGACAAAGCGCGATCAGATAGTTCGCCTGATGCGCGGCGACGCGCAGGGTTGGCAGCTCTACAAGGATGATCCACAAGCCGCCGCCGAACTGGTGGTGGAGGCCTACCCGGACGCCGGTCTCGACCTCGAGACGCAGAGGAGACAAGCCGACCTACAACTCGATGTCATGTTCTCGGAGACGACGGAGCAGAACGGCTTCGCGTGGTTCACCGACGAGCAGGTGGAGCAGAATCTGGAGTTGTTCACACTGTTGGGGATCGACGGGATGACAACAGATCTCTGGGATCACTCCATTCTGGACGAGGTGTACAAGGACGGACCAACCGCGTGACGCCAGGGCAATCGGAGCGCACCGCTCCGGAAGTGATCTGCGCGGCAGTAGCGAAGACCTTCCCCACCGCAGGTGGCCCGTTGAGGGTCATCCAGCCCGATGATCTGCACCTTCAAGCCGGGTCCGTCACGTCGCTGGTGGGCCCTTCAGGGTGCGGCAAATCCACACTGCTGCGGATCATCGCGGGCTTGGAGCAGCCCGACCCCGGAGGCTCGGTCAGCATCGATGGTGACGATCCGCTTGCAGTGCGCCAGAGAGGGGAACTGTCGATCGCGTTTCAGGACGCTTCTCTGCTGCCCTGGCGGACAACGGCAGGCAATGTGGCTCTCGCACAGAAGCTCGCTCGGCAACCCATCGACCACCAGCGGATCACGGAGTTGCTGGAAACCGTCGGACTCGCCGGCTTCGAGAAGGTCCGTCCGGCGGCCCTCTCGGGTGGGATGCGACAGCGGGCGGCGATTGCGCGATGCCTGATCACCGAGCCGCGGCTGCTGCTGCTGGACGAACCATTCGGGGCGGTCGACGAACTCACGCGGAGGCGGCTCAACATTGAGCTTCCACCCCTGTGGTCGAGCGCCACAACCACCACACTCCTGGTCACCCACTCGATCCCCGAAGCGGTGTTGCTGGCTGACAGGGTGCTGGTGATGTCGCCCCGTCCCGGGAAGATCGTGGCAAACCTGCCCGTGGAGTTGGAGCGTCCTCGTCGGGTCGACCAACTGCACAGCGATGCGTTCAATGGGCCCGTCGCCCGCATCGGCGCGCTGCTGGGCGTCGATGAGTACCTCAGCGAGGGAGCCTGATCCATGGCCGTGCCGAGCCAGCAGGCCGCACCCACGCATCTCGCCTCGGCAGCCGCGCCCCGAGCATTGAGAAGACCTCCTTTCGCCCGGGCTCGTTCGGCACTGGGGTGGGTGGTGTTCGTCGCTGTCTGGGAGCTGGTGGGACGCACCCTTCTTGCTGGCCGACACCTCATTGGTGTCCCTTCCGGAATCATCCTGAAGATTGTCGAGAATTTCGAGGTCTACGGGCGCGGCCTCTGGTTCACCACCCGTGAGGCGTTCGTCGGCTATCTTCTGGGTTCCGCAGCCGCAGTGCTGCTGGCGCTGCTGGTGGTGATGCTTCCATGGGTGGAGGGCACAGTGTTGCGGCTGGCCCTTGTCGTGTACTGCCTCCCTCTGGTGGCACTGGGCCCGCTGCTGCGCCTAGTGTTTGGATTCAGCGACGGGCCACAAATCACGCTAGCCGCTCTGGCCGTCTACTACCTGACACTGGTGCCCCTCCTCGTCGGTCTGCGGGCCATGCCGCAATCGTGGCTCGAACTCACCGCTTCCTACGGCCGTGGCCGATGGACGACGCTTGTGACCGTCCGGGCCCGGGCATCTCTTCCATATTTGATGGCTGGCCTGCAGGCCTCGGTTCCCGCCGCTTTTCTCGGTGCGCTGGTCGGCGAGTTCACTGGCGCCGAACGCGGGCTGGGTGTGCTGTCGATCCTCGCACTGCGAAGCCTGGACACCAACGGACTCTGGGCGCTGATGTTCCTCAGCACAGCCGTATCACTGGCGGGATACACAGCCGTGTCCTACGTGGCACGGCGGGTGACCACAGAACAGCCGACGGTTCTCCTCACGCCCCTCGGAACCACAAACACCGGCCAACCGTGGCGGCGCTGGCTGAAGAGCGCCGGAGGTGTGTTCGTTGCGGGCATGTTGGTGCTGGGAGCCTGGATCGGAGTGTTCTCGGTGTTCGGTTTCAATCCCTACTTTGCCAAACGTCCCTGGGACGTGTGGCACTGGTTGGTCTCCTCCCCGGAAGCCCCTGCCCATCGCAGCGAACTGCTCATCGCTGTCGGTCAGACGCTGGCCGTCGCCATTCCCGGATACTTCGTCGGCCTCCTACTGGGCGTGGCTCTGGCGTCGGCGTTCCAGCTGTCAATCAGGCTACGACGCACATTGACACCGGTGGCCGTTGCGCTGCGGTGCGTGCCCATCATCGCCATCGCTCCCCTGCTGGTTGCAGCTCTCGGTCGAGGACCATTCGGAACCGCCGTGGTCGTGGCGATCCTCACGTTCTTTCCCACCCTGGTGTCCTGCCTGTCGGGGTTGGCGCAGCTCCCCGGCCAGGTGGCGGACGTCTTCTCCACCTACGCGACGCCCACGCCGCGGGTCCTGTTGCTCGGCCGCCTCCCCGCGATGGCGCCAGCCTTCTTCGCCTCCGCCCGGATAGCGGCGCCCACTGCCCTGCTGGCCGCCACCGTCGCCGAATGGCTGGCCACGGGCACCGGTTTGGGGAACATGATGGCGGTGGATGCGGCGACGAGTCGATACACGTCCCTGTGGTCCACGGTCGTGGTGGTCTCCGTCATAGCGCTGACGGGGCACGCGATCGTCGAATTCGTGGAGAGACGAGTGTTGAGGGTGGTGGCGCCGGAGCAGATGCGGTGGTGACCTGGGTCCTTCGCGATGTCCGTGATCCGGGCAGTAGCCGAAAGGGCTCAGCCAGAGAGCGTCGATGCAATGATCCTGGCGGTATCGGACCATGTGGGCAGGTGTGTTCGTAGTCGTATTGCATCGTCTCGCCAGCGCTTTTGAAGGTGTGGGTCGGTGAGCCAACGGCGCAGTTCGTCTGCCAACGCAGCGGCGTCGCCCTGGTGGAACGTGGCGCCCACCTTCTGGGCTTCGACGGCGCCGGTGCCAGCGGCCACCACCGACGGCACTCCCCGAGCCAACGCCTCGCTGACAACCAAGCCGTAGGTTTCACTCCTGGAGGTGTGCACGAGGAGATCGGTGCTTTTCCAGGTGGAGTTCAGTGCATCACCGGTCTGCGGGCCCGACACCTCGACCCGATCAGCGAGGTCAGCCTCCGCAATACGGCGGTGCACCTCTTCGGACAGTGCACTGTCAACGGCGTCGGGCCCCACCACCTGTGCCGTCCACTGGAGATCGCGCAGGAGAGTCAAAGCATCCAGGAGTGTGAGTGGATCCTTCTGTGAGGTCAGTCTCGCAAGCCACAGCAGCTTGGGTGCGCCTCCGTCCCGGACCGAACCCGGCGCAATCTCAGCTGGCTGGATCCCAGGGTGCGCGACCACCGCGTCGTGTCTGCCGTAGCAGGATGCCACTTCACGAGCAGCCCAAGCGCTGGTCACCGCGACGCTACTCGCGGCCCGGACCGCCTCTCCCTCTGATATCTCGAGTCGTTCTCGATCACTGACCGGCAGGGCTGGATCATCGCTGGGGAAATAGTGCATCAGCAGCGTAACACGTCGCCCGGCGGAAACCGCTGACTTGATCACCTCCGGCGCTGCGGAACCGACGATGTTGTCGACCAACCAGACATCCCCGGCAGCAAGCATCCCGGCAAATCGTTCCCTGTCCTCGGGGTCCGGGTACGGCCACGGGCCCGTCACATCGTGTTCGCGCAGATCCAGGCCGAGCGCCCGGAGCGCGGCCGCCAGCTCCTCGTCGTAGCGATTGCCGCCGCTGGCAAAGTCGCTGCGCCAGCGCGCAAAGTGCATTGGGCGACCGTCCACCCGATCAGTCGGTCTCGGTGATCATGATTTCAACATACCCCCGGCGCGTCCCGGCAGGCCGGTTCATACGGGTGCGCCGAGTGAATCTGGCTCCGCGCGTCGCGGCGTGGGCTGATCGGGCTCAACGTCAACTGGCTGTGGTGTGCGGCCGTGTCGCTCCTTGACGCCCTCGATCATGGAGTACAGCACGGGCACGATGATCAGCGTGATGAGCGTCGAAGCAATAAGGCCGCCGATCACGGAAATCGCCATCGGACCGGAGACAAAACTGGACTGGCTGGAAAGGCCCAGTGCGGGCGGGACCATGGCCATGATCGTCGCAGCCGCGGTGATGATGATCGGGCGCACCCGGTTCTGGCCACCGTTCAGTAGCGCCTCATCCAAACGCATGCCATGCCGCCGGTACTGATTGACTAGATCGATCAACACGATGGCGTTGGTCACCACAATGCCGATCAGCATCAGGACGCCCACAAGGCTGGGTAGACCCAGCGGGGTGCCGGTGATCCACAGCGCCAGGATGGTGCCGGTGGCCGCGAAGGGAATCGACACCAGCAGGATCAGGGGCTGGATCAAGGACTTGAACAGCCACACCAGCACCACATAGATCAGCAGGATGGCAGCGATCATCGCAAGCCCCAGTTGATTGAATGCTTCATCAACGTCGGCGGTCACACCACCGATTTCCCATGTGACCCCGTCCGGCAGGTCAAGATCCTCCATTGCCGCGCGCACTTCATCACCGACGGCGCCGACGTCGTCGCTGCTGACCGGTATGGCGGAGACAGTGACCGTTCGGACCGCATTGACCGTGGAAATGGCAGGCACGATGTTGACCCGCTCAACATCCGCGATGGCCGACAGGGCAAACCCTCCCAGATCAAGGTTCTCAACGTCCTCGACCGTCTCGACGGCACTGCCGGTTTCCAGGTAGAGGTCGAGATCCGAGCCGTCGAGCTCGACGGCGCCGAACGGGAAGTCAGTGGTGTTGGCGGCAATGAGCCCGGCGGCCTCACTGGCCGAGAGCCCCAGTGCCGCGGCATCCCCGCCGCGTACCGAAACCTCCAGGCTGGGGGCTGTGGCTTCGAAGTCCGACGTCGCGCCGCTGACCGAATCCAAGGAGGAAAGAGCCTCCACGGTCTGCTGGCTCGCAGCGGCTTGGGTTTCGTCGTCCAGAGCCGTGATGGTGACGTCAACAGTGTCGGAGCCGAGCAGGCTGCCGGAGTCGACCACCTCAAGCTCACCGCGGCTGTCGTCTGCCTCCTCGTGCGCATCCAGAGCTTCGGTGATGTCACCGGCGAGTGCCGATTGGTCGGCCTCCACGTCAGTGGTGATCGTGTAGCTGATCTCATTCTGGGAGCCGCCGCCACCGAATCCGAATTGGCTGCCGCCGACGGTGGTCTGGATGCTCTCGACGCCGTCGACGTCCCGCAGGACTTCTTCGGTCTCCTCCGCCGCGGCGACGGATTCCTCGAGCACGGTGCCGACAGGCAGCGTCTGGGAGGCTTGAATGTTGTTCATCCCCGATTCGCCGAGGAGATTGATCTTGAGCAGCGGGAACATGGCGATGCTGCCGCCGAGGATGGTCACTGCCAGGATCACTGTCACGGCACGGTGCGTCAGCGCCCACGCCAGACCCGGCCGGTAGAGCCGTGCGAGCCAGCCCTTCGATCCGGCAAACATCTGGTCCTCACTCGGCTCCTCGAGGGTGTCGTCGCTCCTGTCCGCCCTGCCGCGCATGAACCAGTACGCCAGCACCGGCACGATGGTCAGCGACACCAACAGTGAGCCGGTCAGCGCCAGGACGGTGGTCAGAGCGAAGGGCCGGAAAAGTTCTCCGGCCAGCCCCGGGACGAGTGCGATCGGCAGGAACACCAGGAGCGCCACCACGGTGGAGGACACGACGGCGGTGGCCACCTCTGTGACGGCGTCGACGATCGTGGCAAATCGACTCTTGATGGAGAAACCGAGATGACGCACGATGTTCTCGATCACGACGATGGAATCGTCAACCATGCGGCCGATCGCGAGCGTCAGTCCTGCCAAGGCCATGATGTTGATGGTGGTGTTGGTGGCCAGCATGCCGATGAAGGCAAACAGCAGGGACAGCGGGATGGAGATGGCTGTGATGAGGGTGGGCCGAACCGCCCAGAGGAACAGGAAGATCACCACGACGGCGAAGCCGAGCCCCCACGCCCCTTCCGTGGCGAGCCCGCTGATGGACTCCTGAATGAAGGGGGCCTGGTCGAAGACGACGGTGAACTCGGTGGCAGATCCGATCGACGTGGCGGCTTGGTCCAGAATGACGCTGACGGCGTCGGAGAGCTCGACGAAGTTGGCGCCCGTCGTCGGGGTGATGAGCATGGTGATGGACTCGCGGCCGTCGGTGCGCGACACGGATTCCACCTCCGCGGTGGTGAGCTCGACGGTGGCGACATCGTCGAGAGCCACCGGTGAGGCGTCGGTGGCCTCCGGGATGACGATCAGCTCAGCCAGCTCGTCGACGGTGGTGAAAGCGTTGCCCACGGCGATGTCCAGCTCCACCGCACCGTCGGTCACGCTGCCCCCCGGCAGCACCAGGCCCGCATCATCGAGGGCGGAAGTGATGTCGCCCTGTGTCACCGCGTTCCCTGCCATCGCCGCCTCATCGAGCGTGATGCGCACGATTTCGTCTGCGGTGCCGATCAACTGCACAGTCGCGACTCCTGGCACCGAGCCGATCTCCGACAGGGCGGTCAGGTCGAGTCGACGCGCCAGTTCGGGGGTGTCGAGATCAGAAGCGACCGAGACGATCATGGCCGGTAGGTCACCCGAGCCACCGGTCAGGACCTGCGTAGTGGTCCCCTCGGGTAGCTCCGCCTCCAGTCGAGAGATGAGAGCGTCGGCCTGGGATGCCGCGCGGTAGATGTCCGAGCCATATTCCAGCTCGACGTTGACGGTGGTGAAGTTGGACCTGCTGGTGGCACTGGTGCCCTCGACATTGTCGAGTGTGCGCATCTGCCGCTCGATGGGGTCTGCCACACCGTCGGCCATTTGCTCCGACGATGCGCCGGGGTTGGTGGCAACCACGGCGACGGCGGGCAGTGAAACCGATGGGATGAGTTCCTGGCGGAGGATGCTCATCGACACCACCCCAAGGACCGCGATGACAACGCACACGAGCGCGATGAACGAGCGGTTCTGCAGGCTCAGCAGGGGCAGGCGGTTCACAGGGGCCTTTCTGACAGCACGACACGAATCTGCGCGGCACGCCACAACAGGACTGGCACGCGAAAAGTTACTTCGATCATGGTAACGGGTGGCCTGAAGCCCACGCGTTGTTGCCTACACTCTGACGGTGGACCAGTGGTCTGCCCCGCACCAGCGCTACACCGCAGTTGCGACGCGCTACGGCCGGTGCGACGCGCTACGGCTGGTGCCACGCGTTACGGCTGGTGCCACGCGCTCCAGCTGGTGCCACGCGCTACGGCTAGTGCGAGGCGTTTTCGACCGGCTCAGTTCGGAACAAGGCCGGCGGCTTCAGCGCCAGCTGTCCGCAGCCAGTGCTTGGCATCGCTCCGGGCAGCCTCAGGTGAACCAGCCAGATCTTCCAGCGAAATGAACCGCGCGGGAGGTTCCGTGGTGAAGGAGCCAGCGACCACGATCGTTTGCTCCTTCGCTTCGACGAGGACGCTGCCCACAACCTTGCCTCCCAGCGAAGTCTCATCGAAGTGGCCTTCCGCCGTGATGACCACATCGGCAATCTCCAGCGCTTCGGGGAATCCACAAATCCTCGCCACTTCTGCGGCTCCGGGCACCACCGTCGCCCCCATCAGGGTTGTCAGCCCATAGGCCGTTCCCCCCGCCGCTCCCAGGCCCGGAGCTGTCGGATCAGCGCCCGCCACTTCCGCCAGTCGCGACAAGCCCATGTCCAACTCATCAACCTGTTGCGTTCCCGCACCCTTCTGCGGTCCGAAGACCGCCGCGGCGCCGTCGGGGCCCAGCAGGGGATTGGTGACGTCGGTGAGGAGGTGGACACCGTCGACAGGAGGTGAGGCCAAGTCATGGACATCGATGCTGGCGAGGCGTCGAAGCGCTCCCCCACCATCGGGCAGCGGTAGGCCCCCGTCGTCGAAGAGTTGCAGGCCGAGCGCGGCGAGGGCGCCCGTGCCGCCGTCGGTGGTGGCCGAGCCGCCGAGTGCGACGGTGATGGATGTTGCTCCTGCATCCAAAGCATGCCTGATCAACTCTCCCACGCCACGGGTAGTGGCGTTCAGGGGATCGAGCGGATTCATCATCGGAAGCCCGGCGGCCTGCGCCAGTTCAATGACGGCTTCCCCCGTGCCGAGCATGAGCCAGTCCGCGCTGACCGGTCGCCCGTCAGGTCCAGTGACTTCTGCCGTGAGACGTGTGGCGTCGAGAGCTGCTTCGACGGCGTCAAGCGTTCCTTCGCCGCCATCAGCGAGCGGAATGAGGGTGAGTTCATCGCCCGGTCGGACCGTGCGCCACCCTTCGGCGATCGCATGGGCAGCATCGACGGCAGTGCACGTGCCCTTGAGTGAATCCGGTGCGATCAGCACTCGCATGGTTGGCTCCCTTCTCCTTTGGCCTGAGCCTAGGTGAGCCTGCGCTGGCTCGTCCGGGGGCGTTGAATTACGGCTGATTTGGGACCCCGATTCCTCGTCTGGGCCGGCAACGTGCATAGTTGCATTGTGAGCCCTGAACTCGTGACCCTCACGTTAGTGGTCATCACTGCGCTGGTGTTTGATTTCACCAACGGTTTCCACGACACAGGCAACGCCATGGCTACCTCCATTGCCACCAAGGCGTTGCCCCCTCGCACCGCCGTGGGTCTGTCGGCGATCCTCAACCTGGTGGGTGCATTCCTCTCGGTTGAGGTGGCGCTGACAGTCACGAACGGGGTCATCAACATCCAGGATGCCAGCGGCGCCCCCCGCGAGGAATTTCTTGCCGATGGGGGTCAGGCGATCCTGTTGATCCTGCTCGCCGGCCTCGTTGGCGGCATCGTGTGGAACCTCCTGACATGGCTCTTCGGACTTCCCTCCAGCTCCTCTCACGCGCTCTTCGGGGGTCTGATCGGCGCCGCGATCGCCGGGCTCGGTATCCAAGGAGTGAAGTGGGTGGGCGACGGCACCACCCTCGACGGTGTGGTGGGAAAGGTCATCCTGCCCGGCCTGATGTCGCCAGTGATCGCGCTCATCGTCGCTGCCATCGGCACGGCCTTGGTGTACCGCATCACCAAGGGCGTGGCGGAAAAATACCGCAACAGTGGTTTCCGCTGGGGCCAGATCGGCTCCGCCTCGCTCGTCTCCCTCGCGCATGGCACCAACGATGCGCAGAAAACGATGGGAGTGATCACCCTTGCACTCATCGCAAGCGGTCACTGGAGCGACCTCACCGCCGTTCCATTCTGGGTCAAGGCGGCCTGCGCCGTCGCCATCGCGGCAGGCACATACATCGGCGGCTGGCGCATCATCCGGACCCTGGGCAAGGGTCTCGTTGAGATTTCGGCTCCGCAGGGCATGGCCGCGGAAGCCTCCTCCGCCGCTGTCATTCTGGTTTCCAGCCAGATGGGATTTGCCCTCTCGACGACGCATGTCGCCACTGGTTCCATTCTTGGCTCGGGCGTCGGCAGGCGGGGTGCGAAGGTCAATTGGAAAGTGGCCACTCGCATGTTGCTGGCGTGGGCCATCACGCTGCCGGCCGCCGGAGCCGTCGGAGCGCTGATGTGGCTCCTGGGTCACACGCTCGGCGGACTCTTCGGAGCCCTCGTCGTCTTCGGCCTGCTCGTGGCTTCGGCCAGTTTGATGTACTGGTACTCCCGCAGGACCCCCGTCGACTCCAAGAATGTCAACGACGACTGGGTGCCCGAAGATCTCCGCGGCGATCCAGAGCTGTTCGGGGCGACGGCTTTCCCACAGAGGGACATTGCTCCTGCAAGCGCACCCAAAAAGAAGAAAAAGAGGAAGAAGGCCAAGGTATGAACAACATCATTTTGGCCCTCGAGGGTGCCGGCCAAGTGCTACTGGTGGGCGTCCTGCTGGGAGCGGGACTCCCCATGATTTTCGCATTCGGGATCAGAGCACTGTCCTACGGAGTCGGCGGTGCTGCGGACATCGAAACGCACGAGCCGCACCTCATTGGGAAGGTGCTGGCGGGTCTGTGTTTCGCAGTCGTGATCGGAGCGGTGATCGCAGGCGTCGGCGCGATCGTCGCGTCGGGCTTCGGCTGGGAACTCGGCTTCTAACCAGTACGGGGTTCTGTGCCCCAGGGTCGGGCCGGGTCATGGACGGCGACGGCGAGCGTGGTGTCGCTCTGGCCGTAGTAGGCCAGCCATAGGCCCTTGAAGAACACCAACCCCTCCACGAATGTCACATTGGAGATCAGGCCGTGGGTGTCCTCGAACGTCTGCGGCTGCAACCATGGCTCCTGCAGTCTCGCGAGCACTTTAGTGGGGTTGGCCGGGTCGATCGCGATCTGGCCACAACGGTAGTCCACGTCCACGTGGTCGTCGAAGACCTGCCGGGTGGCACCATTGGTGAGCATCACCAGCAATCCATTGTCGCTGAGAACCGGGGACGTTCCGATCTCGACGAGGTCTGCATCGAAGCTTCCCGGCGTCGGCGAATACATCGGTTCGGTGTCCCGGGTTCCAGGAGTCCAGTGGATGAGGTCGTCACTGGTGGCCCAGTAGATGCCACCCTCGCCGAAGTACATCCACCATTTCTCCTGCATCTGGAACGGCACGATGACGCCAGCCTTGCTCCAGTTGTGACCCCTCGGATCCATGGTGGCGAAGGTGTCGAAGTCCTCGAAAAGCGGGCCGTACTTGGTCCAAGACCGCAGATCCGTCGACGTCGCCAGACAAAGCTGCGCCATCCTCCGGTCCCAGCCCGTGTAGGTGAGGTAATACGTTCCGTCAATGAAGACGACGCGCGGATCCTCGCACCCAAAACACTCGTAGTCGTGCTCCGGGGAGAGGATGGGCTCGGCTTCCCGCTCGAAGTGGAAGCCATCGTCGCTGGTGGCCAGCCCAATGTGGGAAATGATGTCCTCGGCGTGGGCCCGATACAGCAGCACCACGTGATCACCGACGACGAGTGCAGCCGGGTTGTACAGGTTCGTGGACTCCCACGAATCCCCGAGAGGTCTCATGATCGGATTGCCGGCGTAGGGTTCGAACGGCCCAAGCGGGAACGCGGCGTGTTTGAAGAGGGAAACGGCGGTCACGACAACGATCTCCTATCGGGGCTCAACCCTTGACGCCGGAGCCGACGTCGGTTGAGGTGAAGTACTTCTGGAAGGCGGTGAACAGCAGAACCACGGGGAACGCAAGGACGCAGGCCCCGGCGAGGATTGCGCCGTTGGGATTGGAGGCGGTCTGCGAGATGTTGGTGATGTAGTTCGCCAACGCCACCGCCAGGGGCTGCATGCTGGCCTCCTTCGTAATGAGGAACGGCCACAGGAATTCGTTCCATGGGCCGATGAAGGTCACCAGGATGACAGTCACCACAGCTGGACGCACTAACGGCAGCGCGATTGACCACAGAGTCCTGAGCTCACTGGCACCGTCGAGACGTGCTGACTCGAAGATCGACTCCGGAAGTCCGAGAAAGAACTGACGGAAGATGAACACCGCGGTCGTGTTGATGAGGAACGGCAGGACAATCCCCAAGTACGTGTCCCCCAGCCCGTATGTACGAGTGAGAAGGACGTACAGGGGCACCATCAGCAACTGGAACGGAATCATCTGGACCAGCAGCATCAGGACGAAGATCAGACTGCGTCCGCGAAACCGCAGACGAGCCGACGCGTAGCCGGCGAGCAGCCCGAAGGTCAGGGTTCCCAGCAGCACACCGACAGTGAAAATCCCCGAGTTGAGCAACGCCTGGAGCAGCGGAATGCGGGAGTTGATGTCGGTGAAGTTTTGGACGGTCCATCCGCTCGTGGGGAGAAGGCTGGACGGGTCGTTGGTGGGGCTTGTCTGGAAGGCCCCGATCACCATGAAGTAGAACGGAAAGATGAAGACGAGCGCGCCGATGATGAGAAGCACGTAGAGCAGGATCCGCTTGGCTTTATCAGACATCGTCGTTGCCTCCCCCCACTCGATTGGCCATGGCTGACAGCAGTCCCACGATGATGACCAGCACCACACCAATGGCCGAGGCCACGTCGGGATTCGTCTGCTGCAGTGCCTTCTGATATATGAGCAGCACTGGCGTGGCTGAGGCCCCGTTGGGTCCGCCTCCGTTGGTGAGCAAGTAGGGCTCCGTGAAGAGGTTAGCCCCGATGATGATCGCGAGGATGAGTACCAGAACGGTGGCGGGTCGCACACCCGGAACAGTGACGTTCCAGAACCTGTGGAGAGTACCGGCACCGTCGATCGAGGCAGCTTCGTACAGTTCTCCGGGAATAGCTTGCAATGCGGCCAGGTACAGCAGGATGAAGAACCCCAACTGCTTCCAGGCCACGTACAACGCGATGGACGGCATGGCCAGGTTGGAGTTGATGAGCCACGACGGTTCGGGCGCGAGTGGTCCGAGGATCGTGTTGATGAGTCCGTCCTGCGCGAAGAGCAGCAGCCACACGCCGATGAGCGACACGCTGGCTGTGACGTACGGCACGTAGAACGCGACTCGGAACACCGCTGCCCACCGCACCCCCGCGTTGAGGGCGGTGGCGAGCACCATGGCCAGCACTACTGTGATGGGGACATTGATCACCAGGAAGATCAACGTGTTCAGGAACGATCGCAGAACGGCCGGGTCCGTCAGGGCTGTCACGTAGTTCGCGAAACCGACAAACTCATGATCCACATTGGATCCGGGCGCCGTGAAGATGTAGTCGTGGAATGAGATCCAGATGGCCAGGAAGAACGGGTACGCGAACACCACAGCCAAGAAAATTACGTACGGAGCGCTGAACAAAATACCGAGCGGTTGCTTGCCCAGCAGCCGTTCGCTGAGCGAAGCTGTTCTTTTCTCCCCCACATCCCCGGCCTCACCGGCCGGGGATTGCGGAGTGGTGACGGTACTCATCAGCCTGAGATGAGACTGTTCACCGACTCCTCAGCCGCTGAAAGGGCGTCGGGGATGGGAGTGGTGCCGAAGATGACCGCTCCCGAATAGTCGTCTCGGAAGTCCTGCCACATTTCCACGGAGTTCGGGACGCTGGGCACATCGACGGTCCGCGCCGCCTGGTCTGCGAAATCGACGTAATTCGGGTTGGCCTCGAAGTAGTCCGGGTACTTCTCTTCCAAGCCCGGTCGCATGGGCATCTGGCCTGTGGCCTCCAGGAGCGCACCGTCGGACTCCTCACTGGTGGTGAACTTCAGGAACTCCCACGCGGTGCCCGTGTTCTCGCAGCTCGTGAACATCGAGATGTTCTTGGCGTCGGCGAAGGTGTAGATGTCCTCCGGGGCCTTGCCGTCCTGCGTCGGGACGGGCATGAAGCCGTAGTCAATCTCACCCTCGTACGAAGCGATGGCCCACGGTCCCGCCATCTGCATGGCGGAAGCACCCGTGCCCATGGCGTCGTCGTTGGATGCCTCCTTCGGGGACAGGCCCTTCTCATAAAGTCCCCGGAAGAATTCCATCACGGCCTCGCCGTTCTCGTCGTTGAACGTCGCAGCCCCATCCTCCACCAGATTGGTGCCACCGGTCTGCGCAAGGTAGGTGGGGTAGAAATCAAACCAGGACTGGTAGAACTCACTGGTGGGCGCTGGCCAGATCGCAGCCTTGGCAGCACCAGAATCCACAATCGTTTGGGCATTCGCAGTGAACTTCTCGTAGGTGTCCATGTCCGGATTCTCGGGATCGAGGCCGGCCTCGCTGAAGATCTCCTTGTTGTACATCACCATGACGGGGTTGGACTTCCACGGAACCTGGAACAGGCCGCCATCCTGACCGCGATACCCCTCGACGAGATCTCCGCCACGCTCCGTCAGGTAGTCCTCACCGCCTTCCATGGTGGCGAGGTCAACCAGCCCGCCCTGTCGTTCCCATTGGGGAGCGGCGGCCGGTGAGATGTTGTAGACCAGACACGGTGCCGTGCCTGCGGTGATGGCCGCCGTGATTGCTTCCTCGGAGCTGGAGCCGGCGGGAATCTCTTGGGCGGTGACCTGCTGATCGGGATTGTCGGCATTCCACTGATCAGTGACGTCGTTGCCCCAGGCAACCTCTTGTTCGTTGTTGGAGAACCAGACGGTGATGGGGCCGGTGGCGCCCGAATCTTCTGGCGTCCCGTTTCCGCTCTCGTCCCCATTGTTATCACCGCCACAGGCGACGAGGAGGGCGATCACGGCCAGGCCGATGACTGCAGACGTTGCTTTTCGGTTGTTCATCGCACACTCCTCATTGAGACGCTCAGTGCTCGGATTATATCTCCGGCTCGGACCAACTCGATGCAGAAAAGTGCCTCCAAAATAAAAAAATCAGTGATAACCGCACCAAATGAGCTTTCAACTTCGTAGCATCGGAACTCAGACCGGGAATGAGCGCTGGATCGCGGCGAATCCCCCAAGGCCCGATGAAAGCAGTCAACGATGACCAGAAAAACTGTACGGCGGTTGTCCCTCGCCACTTCCGTGGGTGTGTCGGCGGCGCTTCTATTTGCGGGACTCGGCGCCGTTTTCGCGCATGGTGATACGGCCGCTGACGACGCCGACCCTGGTGTGAGCCCGCTGACCAACCTCACCCACTTGAATTTCTTGGGCGACACCGTCGCCCCGCCGGAGCAGGATGGGCACTCCACCTACCGGTTGGCGGAGGAACCTGCTTTTGGTGTGCTGTGGACCTACGCCGACGCACGGGACGGGGGCACCTTCGAACGCGTGGGTGGTGGCCCCTACGACGAGTCGACCGACACGTGGGGTCAGGGCGCCTTCAATACCGACGACCTCACACGGGCCGCGGTCGTCTACCTGAGGCACTGGCAGAACACTGGCGACGAGGACAGCCGGGAGAGTGCGTATCAGTTGTTGCGTGGCGTGGCCTATATGCAGACGACCATCGGCGAGAACGCAGGGAACGTCGTGTTGTGGATGCAGCCCGACGGAGCCCTCAATCCGAGTCCTGAACCAGTGGAACTGCCCGACCCGAGCGACTCCGGGGAGTCGTACTGGCTCGCCCGCACCGTGTGGGCGCTTGGAGAGGGTTACGAAGCATTCGTGGATGAGGATCCGGCATTCGCTGACTTCCTGGAGGACCGGCTCAAACTGTCGCTCACCGCGCTGGAACGGAGTTCCCTGTCCCGCTACGGGAGCTACGACGTCTCTGACGGCGTACGAGTTCCGGCGTGGTTGATCGTCGACGGCGCCGACGCGACTGCAGAGGCGCTACTCGGGCTGGCAGCCTATGTCAGAAGTGCGCCATCGGATTCAAACGTGGCGGACAGGGCGGAGGAAGCGCTGGAACGCTACGCCGAGGGCATTGCCGCCATGTCGTCCGGGCAGGCGGGCAACTGGCCGTTCGGCTCCGTCGTGCAGTGGACTCACTCGCGTTCTTTGTGGCACGCCTGGGCCTCGCAGATGCCGGCGGCTCTGGCGCAGGCTGCGGATGCTCTCGATGCGGAAGACCAGACAATCCTGCAGGCCGCATTGACTGACGCGGCAGTTTTCACGCCCTACCTGCTCACGTCGACCGGACCGATCAATGGCTGGCAGCCGGCACCGACCGATCTGACTCAGATCGCCTATGGCGTCGATTCGCGATTGCAATCATTGTTGACGCTGGCAGACGTGACCGACAAGCCGGGGCTGGAGTCACTCGCCGCGATGACCGGCGCCTGGTACTTCGGCGCAAACCGCGCCGGGGAACCGATGTACAACCCGGAGACTGGCGTCACCTACGACGGGCTTCAAGCCAATGGGGACATCAACCGTAACTCTGGGGCGGAGTCGGCCATCCACGGCCTGCTGTCGATGCTGGCGCTGGATGCGCATCCCGAAGTCGCTGCCGCTGCCCAGACGATGACGACGCTCGTGTCCATGGATGGCGTCGCCGTCGCGGAAGCGGAGACAGGCACAGTCGGCGACCCTGCCGAGGTGGTGACGCCCGAGTCCGGCTGGACCGGCGAGTCGGCGTGGAGCGGTGGCGCGTACGTGTCCATGCCCGATGGTTCGAGCGGCACGTGGGAGGTCGAAGCTTCGGAGCAACCGCGGCTCGTGCTGCCGATAGTTGACCTCGTGGAGGGTGATTCGGTGCAGCTGGACTTCTCCGCGGGAGATGAGTCCCTTGGTCGCGTTGATACCGGAGCCGGTGGTGCGCAGGGCGTAACTGATGCCCCGGGGTCGCTGTTACCTGTGACGCTCGACGGCGAGTTGCCGGCGGGTGTCACGGAGTTGTCCGTCACCGCGACGGGCGAAGGGGCTCCGGCGAAATTGGATGCCGTGTTGCTGATTCCAGTGGTGTCCCGTCTGGTCCTGAGTGGAGGAGGTCATGAGACCGTGCTGTTGCACAACGCCACCGATGTGGCCCGCACCGGGACAGTCGAACAGAGCGGTCCCGCCGGAACCGTATGGAGTTCCTATGATCGTTTCGGAGAACTGGTGGAGAACGGCGGCGGTGGCTCCGTCTCACTGCAGCCCCAGGGCTTCGCGGTCGTCAGAGATGCACCATCCCTGACGCCCACGCCGTCGGTGTCGGCTACGGCGTCGTCCACCCCGAGTGTGCAGCCAACAACAAGCGCAAGCGGGCAGCCGACTTCCAGCCCCACCTCGACAAGTACGACGACACCGCCGACGACAAGACCACCGGGGCTGCCATCAACGGGAGAGTAGGGATTGACCACCGGCTGAGAGCATCTTCGTACCAGCTTCCCAGCCGCTGCGTGGCGCCGTGAGGAAAGAAAATACCCCTTCCTCGCTGATCGAGTAGGCCGCCTGCGGCCGTGTCGAGATCGCTGGAGGCTGCAAGTGGCCTCGACACGCGCTGGGCTCCTTCGTCGCCGAGCGCTACTCGACCACCGGCTGAACGCATCCTCGTACCAGGCGTCGAAACAATCTATACAGTCACCGTGCCGCTGCGGCGGCTGCGGCCGCCGCAGGGAGTGCGTCGCTGATCCTCTGCATTGCCTCGTCGTCGTGGGCCGCCGAGAGGAACCACGCCTCGAAGGCAGACGGCGGCAGCGCCACTCCACCATCCAGCATGGCATGGAAGAACGCAGCGAAAGCCGCCGTGTCCTGGGCTTTGGCGTCGTCGTAGTTGCGGACCGGCTCGTCGCGGAAGAAGACGGAGAACAAGTTTCCTGCGTTCTGGAGAACGTGCGGCACACCTGCCTGCGTCAAAGCTGCTCCGACGGCGTCCTGCACCTCCTTGGAGCGTCGATTCACGAGGTCGTAGACATGGTCATCAGCAAGCTGGAGCGTGGCGATACCAGCGGCCGTGGCCAGAGGATTGCCCGACAGCGTGCCTGCCTGGTAGACCGGACCGACGGGGGCGAGCAGTTCCATGATGCCGGCCCGGCCACCCAGTGCGGCCAAGGGCATTCCGCCACCGACGACCTTGCCGAAGGTGAAGATGTCCGGCGTGTACGTCGGATTCTCCACGCCGGCCTCGACACCCCACCAGCCCGCTGGCCCAACGCGGAAGCCCGTCATGACCTCGTCGAAGATCATCAGTGCTCCATGCTCGGTAGTGACGCGTCGGATGGCCTCGTTGAATCCGGGTGCGGGGGGCACGACGCCCATATTGGCGGGGACAGCCTCGGTGATGACGGCCGCTACCCTCTCCCCGTGCGTGACGAACGTCTCCTCGAGCGCGGCGACGTCGTTGTAGGGCAAGACGATGGTTTCAGCAGCCGTGGCCTCGGTGACACCGGCGGAGCCGGGCAGACCGGCGGTCGCGAGCCCCGAGCCGGCGGCGGCCAACAGTGCGTCGCTGTGACCGTGGTACAGCCCGGCGAACTTCACAATCAGGGGACGATCCGTGGCGCCACGGGCCAGCCGGATGGCGGTCATGGTTGCCTCCGTGCCCGTCGACACGAAGCGGACGCGCTCGGCCGCCGGTACGCGTTCACGAATCAGTGTGGCCAGGTCCACTTCGGCTGAGGTGGGGGCCCCGAACGACAGGCCCTGGGCGGCAGCGGCCTGCACGGCTCCGACCACCGTTGGATGGGCATGACCCAGCAACGCTGGCCCCCAGGAGCAGACGAGGTCCACATAGTCGGTGCCGTCGATGTCGAAAACCCTGTTGCCCTCGGCCCTGGCGACGAACACCGGGGTGCCACCGACTGAGCCGAATGCCCGTACTGGCGAAGAGACGCCACCGGGGATCACGGCCTTCGCTCGTGCCATGAGCCTCTGCTGGTTCGCACTTGCCTGGTTCATCTCAACCATCCGTTCTTGTCGTTCCGCAGATCATCGTGGACTCCACGCTGCCCAGCTCACTTCAGCCATCCGGCCAGTTCCAGCGCCCAATAGGTCAACACGATGTCAGCACCAGCCCGGGCAATGCTCGTCACCGACTCCTCGACGGCGCGTTGACGCTCTATCCAGCCCCGCTCAGCGGCCGCCTCGATCATCACGTACTCCCCCGAGACCTGGTACGCCGCCACCGGAACTTCAGAAAGGGCGGCCACATCGGCCAGCACATCCAGATAGTGACTCGCAGGCTTGACCATGACCATGTCCGCGCCCTCGACCAGATCGAGGCGAGTTTCACGCACTCCCTCGCGACGGTTCCCGGGATCCTGCTGATAGGTCCTTCGATCACCCTGCAACGTGGATGCGACAGCTTCACGAAACGGCCCGTAGAACGCCGAGGCGTACTTGGCAGCGTAAGCGAGGATGGCCACATCCGTGTGACCGGCGGCGTCCAACGCCTCCCGGATCACCGCCACCTGCCCGTCCATCATTCCCGACGGCGACACCACATGCGCCCCGGCTTCGGCCTGCGCAACGGCCATGCGGGCGTACAACGCGAGGGTGGCGTCGTTGTCCACGCCACCACGATCATCGAGCACCCCGCAGTGACCATGGCTGGTGAACTCATCCAGACACGTATCCACCATCACCACCAGATCGTCACCAACAATGCCCTTGACGGCGGAAACGGCCCGCTGGCCCATTCCATCCGGCAACCAGCCGTGAGTTCCCTGCGCGTCCTTGTCAGCGTCATCGGGGACGCCGAAAAGCATGACACCTCCGAGCCCCGCATCAACGGCCTTCCTCGCGGCCTCTTCAACGGAGGCAAGGTCATGCCGCATGACGCCCGGCATGGAGGAGATGGGTGCCGAATCCTCACCAACGAACAGTGGCCACACCAATTGGCCGGGGTGCAGACGCGTTTCAGAGACCAACCGACGCATGGCCGGTGTGGTGCGGAGCCTGCGCGGACGAATGTGGGGTGTCATGCCTGGCCTTTCGTGAGGAGGTCAGTGAGGGCGCGGACAATCGAGTTCGGATCCTGACTTGGAGCGACGGCACCGGCCACGTCGAGATCGGCGAGCGCTGCAGCCGTGGGCTGCCCAAAGGCAAGCACCCGAATCCCGGGGGGCCAGCCGAGCACATCGTCGATGGCTCGCGCCACGGACCCGGACGTGACGATCACGGCGTCAATCTGCCCGGCACGCCAGGCCCTCGCCAACTGAGGGCTGGGAGCATCAACCGGCTCGACGGTGTAGATCGGCAGCGTCTCGGCGTTGTAGCCCTTGCCCCGCAGCCCATCGACGAGTTCCGTCGAGGAGAGAGCAGAGCCCGGAATGATGACACGACCGCTGCCCTCGGGCCAGGCATCCAGAAGATCAGCGGCACTGGAGGGACCCTTCGGCACGAGGTCGACGGCGTAGCCAGCGGCCACCAGGGCACGAGCCGTCGCCGGCCCGACGGCGGCGATGCGTGCCTGCTCGGGTATCCGCCACCCAAGGTCAGCGAGCGTCTCCACCGTGCGCGCAGATGTCACCGCCACCCAGTCTGCTCCATCCAGATTGCCCTTCGGTGAGAGCGTGCGCCGTCGGATCACGGGCTCACAGAGCACCTGCGGTCCCGCTGCCTCAATAGCGACACTCAGCGGGCCCTCTTCGCGGGGCAGGAAGACGCGGGTGTCGCGAAGTTCGTGTCCTCGTGGCCAGAGCTCGCCGCCAGCGAAGACATCCTGTTGAATGTCGCGAAAAATGTTCTCCTGCGTGGTCTCGGGCTGGTCTTCGTGGAACTCCGCCAGCCGGGATTCGCGAACCGCAGTGATGTCACAGATCTGTTCTGCACCCCGCATCACCATTTCCTGTGCAATCCACTGACCAGCCGCCTCGGGGGTGGAGATTGCAACCGAGAGCGTCAGGTGGCGGGTGCCGTCCATCGCGTAGACACCTCCTGTGAGATGCGGCTTGTCGCGAGTCCTGTCGTCCCCACTTCTGGGTGATGCGGGTCCTGCGCTCAGATCCGACGATGGTTGTCCGGCGCCGACGGTCCGCGAGGACGATTCACGTGAGCCAGCCGACAGCGCCGGGGCGCCCAACGCCCCAATGGGCGCCGCGCAGCCACCGCCCAGGGCGCGCAGCAGTTCGCGCTCGGCAGTGACAGCCACACGAGTGTCAGCATCCTCCAGAGCGACGAGCGCTTCCCGTACTTCGCTATCCTGGTTGCGGCACTCCAGCGCCAGGGCACCCTGGCCCGGCGAGGGCAGAATGTCCAGCAACTCCGTGATGCGTCCGTGCAGGCCCAACCGGTTGAGGCCTGCGGCGGCCAGGACGACGGCATCCAGATCACCGGGCGCCACCCGGGACAGTCGCGTCTCAATATTTCCGCGAATGTCGACGTACTCCAGATCCGGACGGATCCCGCGCAGCTGGGCAACTCGACGCGGCGAGCCGGTGCCCACCCTGGCGTTCATGGGGAGGCTCGCGAGCCGCAGGTCATCGCGAGCACACAGCGCGTCCCTGGGATCCTCTCGTTCTGGAATGGCAGCGATCACCAGTCCCGGGACACGCTCCACCGGAAGGTCCTTGAGCGAGTGGACGGCGAAGTCACATTCACCATCCAGCAGGGCGGAGCGCAGCTCCGCGGCGAACACCCCCAACCCCGCCAGCGCCTTCAGTGACCCGCGCATCCTGTCTCCGCGCGTCGTGATCCGCACCAACTCCACCTCGTGACCCAGGCCCCGCAAAGCCTCGGCAACGTGTGTGGACTGCGTCACCGCCAGCGTCGAGGCCCGGGTGCCGAGCCGGAGTTTCATGCCACCGCCTCAGTGGCTGCTGTGACGACGGCGGCAATTCCGTTGCCAGCCATCCAGGCCCCGGTCACCGTGAGCCCCTCGTACTTCGACAGCTTCTCCAGCAACCGCGCCCGAGCGTCGGGTGCGAGTGCCGTCGGCATCTCCCAATGCAGGACTTCATATCCGAGCACATCGTCGTCGACGAGGTCGATTCCCAGCAACAGAGATGCGTCCTTCAGCACCTGCGTCTGCGACGGAGCGGCAGCGTAGGCGAGCCGGAGGATGTGCTGGGACCCCAGGTCCGCCCAGGGCCACTTCAGTGAGTAGTGGGTCAGGGCTCGCGCCACCAACGCATCGTCGCGTCGTCCGACGATGACCCCTGAGCCCACTGGCCCCGTCGCGATGTCCGGGTGCGTCAGCGCCACAACTGCCTGAAAACTTGGGTGTGTGGGCGGCACCTCCACCGTCTCGCCCAGCAGGGCGAACAGCTCCCCGGCGGCTCGCCCATCCACGGCGAGAATCACTCGATCTGCACGCAGCGGGCCCGCCTTGGTGCGGATCTCCCAGCCGTGCCCGTCGTGATGCCATTCACGCAGAGGATGGCCCAAGTGGATTCTGCCACCCCGCTTTTCGATGTCGGCGGCAAGTGCATCGACCAGTCGGAACAGGCCTCCGACAGGCTGCGCCACTGCGGCGGCGCCGGGTTTGCGGAGGGCGGAGACGGCCGCCACGAGCGACCCGTGCTCCCGCATCGCCTCCCGGAGTCCGGGCGCCATGAGGTCCACCTCCATGTCATCCGGTGAGCGCCCGTAGACACCTCGAGTGACCGGCGCAACGAGTCGTTCCACCACTGCTGCGCCGAGTCTTGTCTGCACTAGAGGCCCGAGCCTTGACTCGTCAGCAGCTGCGTCGCCACCCATCTGCAAATCCTGAACAGCAACAGCGAGTTCATCCGGCGTCAGGGCGGCCGTCATCGACGGATCATCCAGACTTGCGGGGATGCCCAGCACACCGTTTGCCATGGGCCAGCGGTAAGGGGCTTCAGGCCACCAGATGTGCGGCTGCCCCTGCGGCTCGGCCACCTCAAGTCCCAGTTGATTGCAGAGGTCGGTGACTGTGCTGGTGCGCAGCGCAAACGCCTCGGCACCACCGTCGACGACGACGTCTCCCACGGTGATGGGCGCCACCAATCCACCCAGGTGGTCGGCGGCCTCGAACAGATCCACCACCTCGCCCTTGCGGAGGAGCTCACGGGCAGCAACCAGTCCCGCCAGACCACCTCCGACGACGACGGCGCTCACAGCGAGTGGATCAAGTCAACGAGGCGGGTCAGCACCTCGGGATCAGTGGTGGGGGGAACTCCGTGACCAAGATTGACCACGTGGCCCGGGGCGCTCCGTCCCCGCTCCACGACATCGCGGGCATGCGCTTCCAGCGCGTTCCAGCCTGCATCCAGCAACGCCGGATCGATATTGCCCTGCAACGGCAGGCCGGGCAGTACTTCGGCCGCTTCATCGAGGGGCGTGCGATAGTCAATGCCCATGGCCTCCACACCACAGGCCGCCATGTCCGTGAGCAGATGGCGGGTGCCGGTTCCGAAATGGATACGGGGGACGCGTCCCTCGACAGCAGCGAGGGCGGACGCGGAGTGGGGTGCAACATGCTCGACGTAGTCGGCGCGGGAGAGCGAACCGGCCCAGGAGTCGAAGAGTTGAACGGCCCGGGCGCCGGCGTCCACCTGCACGTTCAGGAACTCCCCGGAAATGCGGCCACACCATTGCAGAAGCCGCCGCCATGACTCCGGGTCTGCGTGCATCATGGCGCGGGCGGCCAAGTGGTCACGCGTGCCGCGACCCTCCACCAGGTATGCCGCCAATGTGAACGGGGCACCCGCGAATCCGATGAGCGGCGTCCGGGCCCCCAGCTCAGCAACGACGAGCTTGATTGCCTCCGAGATGGGGCTGGCGTCCCCAATCTCATGGGTCACGAGAGCATCAACGTCGGCCACTGACCGGACCGGATGTTCTATAACGGGCCCAACATTGGCGACGATGTCCACGTCCACGCCCGCGAGCTTCAGCGGGGTCATGATGTCGGAGAAGAAGATGGCCGCATCCACCTTGTGGCGTCGCACCGGTTGCAGAGTGATCTCAGCAGCCATTTCGGGGCGTAAACACGCATCCAACATGGCGACGCCGCGTCGCAGTTCCCGATACTCCGGCAGCGACCTCCCGGCCTGTCGCATGAACCACACAGGCGGTCGTGCGGTTCGGTTTCCGGCTAGGGCTTGGAGCAGCAGGGGCACATCTTGAGCAGTCACATATTCGATTCTGCCTTATCCAAAAAACCGTGCAACACTGGGTTGATCGTGAACCTCCGAATCTTCTCCATTCAGCACGACCACCATGGCCTCGCCGAGGTGGCCCGTGCTTCGGACACCGCTCCCAGGATCGCCGCTGAACTCCGCGGCGCCCGAGACGTCAAGGGGGTGGTTCTGCTGCGAACCTGCAACCGGGTTGAGCTGCTGGTGGACGCGCCCGATCTTTCCACCGCCCACGCACAGCTGCGACTCGCACGTCTCGGTCCGGTCCCCATCGCCTGGGATGTTCTGGAGGGTGAGGAGGCATTGACCCACGTGTTCCGCGTGGCAGCTGGACTTGAGTCCATGGTGGTGGGTGAGCGTGAGATTGCGGGACAGCTTCGTCGGGCTCTCAACGACGCCCAGGACACTGGCCTCGCGAGTCCTGTCCTGACCACACTCGTCGAGGAGGCTCTGCGCACGTCCCGACGCATCGCCCGGGAGACCTCCCTCCATGCGGCCGGTCGTTCAGTGGTCTCCGAGGGCCTCGACATGCTCGGCCCGCTCGAATGGTCACGCCAGCGCGTTCTCATCGTTGGAACCGGCTCCTTCGCGGGAGCGGTGATCAGCGCGGCACGCTCTCGCGGCGCTCACCATCTGAGTGTTCATTCCACCTCAGGACGCGGGCAGGCCTTCGCCGAGTCACACCAACTCATGCCGGTCGACGACCTCCCCGGCGCCGTGCATCACGCTGATGTCATCATCACCTGCCGCGGCAAGGGCGGCCACACCATCACCGCCGACATGCTCGCCTGCCGTCGCCCCGTGGCCGTGGTGGACCTGTCGTTGTCCCGCGACGTCGCTCCTGACGTCTCCGAGCTGCCCCACGTCACCGCCATCGACCTTGCCCGCATTCAACGCGATGTCGCTCCGCGCTGGAATGACGACGCCGAACTCGCTGCGAGACTCGTGACCGAGGGCGTGGAGGCGGTGTTGGCCAAGCTGCGAACCAGGCTGGTGGACCCGGCCGTCGTCGAACTTCGCCAGGCCGTGCTGGAACTCGTCTCCGACGAGGTGACGCGGCTTCCCCAGGGGCGAGCACTGGATCGCGACGAGTGCGCCCACGCACTCCGTCGTCTGGCCACCCGTCTCCTGCACACACCGTCGATGCGCGCGAAGGAAGCCGCCGAGGCCGGCCGTACTGACGAATATCTGAACGCACTCTACGAGGTGTGCGGCATCACTGCCGTGGTACCGCCCATCGGGCTCAATCCTGATGAGCTCGAAACCCAGCACTGCCCGGTGACCGGGCTGTCGCTCGGTGATCTCAACCCCGCTCCCAGACTGGAGGCCCTGTGAACGCCGATCTCACCCCCTATACCGCCGTCCTCATTTCCTCGTACGGCGGGCCCAACGAGCCAGAGGACGTGTTGCCTTTCATGCGCAACGCCACCGCTGGTCGGGGGATCCCCGACGAACGTCTCCTGGAGGTCTCCGAGCACTACATGATGTTTGGTGGCCGCTCCCCCATCAACGAACTCAACGCTCGTCTCCTGGACAGCATTCGGGCAGAGCTGGATCGTCGTGGGTTGGACGTGCCGGTGGTCATCGGCAACCGGAACTGGCTGCCCTACAACGCCGAAACCGTTGAGGAGCTGCGGGCTGAGGGTCACAGTCGCATCGTGGGTATGGCCACCTCGGCCTACGGCTCCTACTCCGGCTGCAGGCAGTACCGAGAAGACATGCAGGCTGCCGAGGCGAGCACTGACGGGGCCGTGACCATAGACAAGGTCACCCCCTACTCCGACCGTGACGAGTTCGTGAACTCCAACGCCCGCGCCCTCGTGGCGGCGGTCGGGGAGCTGCGGGAACGGATCGGCGATTCAGAGATGCGCGTGCTGTTTGTCACGCACTCCATTCCCATCACCATGAACGCCACTTCCGGCATCGTGCGCGGCACCTATGAGCAGCAACATCAACGCGTCGCAACCAGGGTCGCCGAGATCGCGTCGAAGGAGCTCGGCGATGAGGTCAACTGGGAGCTGACGTACTGCTCCCGCTCCGGCCCGCCACACGTCCCCTGGTTGGAACCGGACATCAATGACCGCATGGCCGAGGTCAAGGAGGAAGGCGTCGCAGGTGTGGTTGCTGCTCCGATCGGCTTCCTCAGCGACCACATGGAGGTGCTCTTCGATCTCGACACCGAGGCGCGCGCAACGGCGGGTGAGCTTGGGCTGGTATACCAGCGCGCCGCGACGGTGGACCAGGACCCGGAGTTCCACTCCCTGCTCGTGGATCTGTTGCTGGAGAAGGCCGCCGCTGCACGCGGTGAACTGGATCACGCCGCGGCTGCTGTCCAGAGCTGCCCCGTCGACTGCTGCAAACCACCCATGAGGCACGCCCGCCCCGTTGACGCCACGGCCACTGAAACATCTGACACCGAAGGAGCCACGGCATGACCGTCCACCCGGGTCGCGACGCACGCGACGAGACCAACGTCGACATCGAAGCCATCAATGCGATGCCGCTCTACGCCCTGTACTCGGTGTTCAGGACGTCCACACCGCTACCAGCCGGCGGCGACTTCAGCGGGCTGCAGTCCGACATCGAGGCCACCGGCGTGACACTGCGGGGCTTCTATGACGTCGGCGGCTTCCGAGCTGATGCCGACCTCATGGTCTGGACCACTGCGCACGATCCCGCACAGCTGCAGGCCGCCTACCACGCCATTCGGAAGAGTGCGCTGGGTGCCTTCCTGGAGCCCGTCTGGTCCGTCATGGGCGTGCATCGCCCCGCAGAGTTCAACCGGATGCATGTGCCGTCGTGTTTCGCCGGCTTCGCTCCACGGCCCTGGCTGTGCGTGTACCCGTTCGTGCGCAGCTACGAGTGGTACTACCTGGACAACGAGCACCGCTCGAAGATGCTCTACGAGCACGGGATCGCTGGCCGTGAGTACCCGGATGTGATCGCCTCAACGCTGTCCAGCTTCGCCCTCAACGACTACGAATGGGTACTGGCCTTCGAGGCCGATGAACTCCACCGCCTCACCGACGCCATGCGCCACCAGCGCTCCGTCGAAGCTCGTCTGCACGTTCGTGAGGAGACGCCGTTCTACACGGGCCCGCGCGTGAAACTATCGGATTGGGTTTCCCGTCAGCCAGTGAGCTGACCGTCTCACTGCCAAGTGCAGTCCTCCGTGCCCGTGCCCGTGGTCGCCCCGGGCACGGTGGCGGCATCAGTCCAAGGGATGCCGTCCGCGTTCAGTGCACCTCCTATTCAACGTCGAGGTGGGCCTCGCTCTGCTTGTGACGGTCAGCCCTCGTCTCGCGGCCCATGACCGCCATGCCCGCGAGCGCCAGCAGGACCAGAACGTCGCGTATCCAGTCACCCACACTGTGCAGGCGGCCCTGCGCTGTCGAGACAATCACCACACCCACCCAGCCGATGGGCAGGAGCGCCCCCCACCACGCCTGCCTGCGAGTGGAGAGCAGAAAGCGATGGGCCAGAAGTAGGACAACAATCAGGACGTATCCCGGCCATCCCCAGGCATATTCGGCGAAGGCACTCATGATGCAGCCGTCTGGCCGTCAACGCTACCGCCGGACGAAGCGACACCCGACGGGCGCCAAGTTCGCTGAACGTCGAGCCTGTGCGCCCGCCGGAGGACAAGGGCGGTGAAGGTGAGCGTGACGAGGACGGAGATCAGCAGGTCCGGCCAGCCGATCTCAGTGGTATTGACATCCACCATGCCCACTGCGGCCAGTGCGAATCCACCCACGTTTCCCACGATGTGCAGCGCGAGGGCCGCCTCCAGCCCCCCAGTGCGCCATGTGAGGTAGCCGGCCGCGATGGCGAAGACGGCAACATCGGTCATGCCGAGCGGCCCGTATTCATGCCCAATCACGAACAACGGCACTGGAAGCACGATGGCGAAGGCCGGAAGGCGGAGCCAAGTGCCGATAGCTTGCATGAGGTAGCCCCGGAAGACGAACTCCTCGGCCGCACACTGCAGTGGCACCAAAGCGATGGTCAGGGCAAGGAGTACGACGGTTCTCGGCATGTCGGGGGTCGGTGTGACTGACTCACCCCGCGCCACGGCGATGAGCATCGAAGCACTGTAGGCCACGGCATAGACGGAAATGGCTACGATGCCAGCCCGTGCAAGCCAGCCCCAGCGAAGCCGACCGACGACGGAAAACAGCATGCGCCACGGCTTGGCCCCGGCAATCTTCGTCGCAAAGAACAGCCCCGGGATAAGAAGGATGAGTGAGAGCATCGCGATTGTGAATGTGACGGGATCGTTGAGATCAAAGCGATCCACATTCACCAGAAAGACGTCCAAGGAGCTCTCAATGCGCGGGGAGAGGCCAGCTCCAACACCGATCACAACGATGAGTAGAAGAAACCCCACTCCATAGAAGGCGAGGGCAAGAAGGCCCACGAGGATCGGTCTCCACCAGCGGTGATTCGGAGCCGATCTGGCGAGTCGGTGAAACTCCACCCGCTGTTCCAGGATCGGAGGAGGTAGCGCTTCGGTCGTCTCGTCATGCCTGCTCATATCAATGTCATTGGTCATGAGATTCACTCTTTCGCGCGACGTCCATGCAGCACATCGCCCCGGGGCACGGACATCGTTGGCCACAAGGACGACCCGGAATCATTCCAACGGCGGATACCCGGTCGATATACGCGCCAGTACGCTCAGGACCATGCACTCGACGCCACTGAACTCTCGCAGCGGTGTTTTGGCCCGCCTGTGGGGGCCCACGTGGCGCACCGCTCTCGTGGCGATTCTGGGGATCATCATTTTCGCGGTGTTCTGGGGCGTGACAGATGAGGAGCTCCAAGCGGCAGGCGGATCGCTGGATGATGTGGCGCCCCTGGTGTTGATTGACCTGGTGCTGGGCGTCGCGGCCGTGGTGCTCTATCCACTGCGTCACCGTTGGCCAATGCTCGTCGTCAGCCTCATCGTCGCTCTGTCCACCCTTTCGGCTTTCGCCGGGCCTGCTGCACTGTTCGCTGTTGTGTCACTGGCGACTCGACGCCGCACCGTGGAGATCACTGTGATCTCGTGTCTCCTGCTCTTCAGCCTCTATGTGAATACACTCATCAACCCAATCGACGATTCGGAGCCACTGTGGCTCCTGGCTGTTGCTGCCGGAGTGGTCGTGGTCATTCCCATTCTGTTGGGCATGTACATCGGTGCCCGACGACAATCCCTTCAGGCATTGCAG
Organism: uncultured Arachnia sp.; assembly: GCA_947493705.1. Taxonomy (GTDB): domain Bacteria; phylum Actinomycetota; class Actinomycetes; order Propionibacteriales; family Propionibacteriaceae; genus Arachnia. Next base: position 110,483 of record CANLSH010000005.1, read on the forward strand.
GAGCGCGCGGAACAGCTGCAGCGCGAACAGGACGCGCGATTGGAGACGGCTCGCTTGGGCGAGCGCTCCCGCATCGCCCGAGACATGCACGATTCCCTGGCGCACCGCCTCTCGCTGGTTTCACTCCATGCCGGTGCCCTCGAGTACCGCACTGATCTCTCGCCGGAAGAAGCCAGAAACACCGCCTCCGTGGTGAGAGAAAATGCGCGCTTGGCTGCCAGTCACCTGCGTGAAGTCCTCGGCCTCCTGAGGGAACCGGCACACCCTGACGAATCCAGCATCGTGAGGCCGGATCCGTCGGCTCTGGAGTCCATCAACCCCCTCCTGGCTGACAGTCGCGACGCGGGCAACCCGGCCACATTGGACATGACCTCCACCGTGGCGAATCACATCGAGGAACTCCCCACCACGTTGCGCCAACACGCGAACAGGATCATTCAGGAAGGACTGACCAACGCGCGCAAACATGCGCCCGGCAGTGCAGTTACTGTCCGGATCGATGGCGCACCGGGACAGCGGCTGATGCTTTCCCTCTCCAATCCCATCCTCGCGGCGAGTCACCCAACCGAGCCGGCTTCCTCAGGTTTTGGTCTGATGGGGCTCCGTGAGCGAGCGCGCATCGCGGGTGGCGATCTCCGTACCGATGTGGTGGAGGGCACCTTCGTAATGGATGCATGGTTCCCGTGGAAGGCGTAACGATGCCGATCCGCGTGCTGTTGGTGGACGATGAGACCCTGGTGCGCAGTGGTCTGCGATTGATCTTGGAGGGAGATCGTCGAGTGCAGATCGTCGGCGAAGCCATCGACGGTGAGGCTGCACTGGCCGCCGTCGCCGATACGCAGCCCGACGTGGTACTCATGGACATCCGGATGCCACGGATGGACGGCCTGGCAGCAACAGAACACATCCTGGCTGCTCATCCAGGGACCAGAATCATAGTCCTGACGTCCTTCGACGTTGATGACCTTGTCCCGCGTGCCCTCCGTGTGGGAGCCACGGGCTATCTGTTGAAGGACGCTCCCCCACGCGAACTGATCGAAGCGGTGCACCGGGTTGCTGATGGCGACACGATCTTGTCCCAGGCTGCTCTCGGACATCTGGTCCAAGCAGTCGTGAAACAGCCGAGCCCTGAAAGCCGGTCCGAAGGCGCACACCGGCTCGCGACGTTGTCGGAGCGTGAACTCGAAGTCGCACACGCCATTGGACGCGGCCTTTCCAACGCGCAGATTGCAGCGGAGCTCTTCATCAGTATCACCACGGTCAAGACCCACGTCGGCCGCATTCTGGAGAAGCTGCAGGTCGCCAATCGTGTGCAGATCGCGGCATGTGTCCAGCGCAGCGAGGGCTGACCGGTTTGGAGATCGCGCGACTGGTGAGCGAGTGCGGCGTGTCGTGTCCGTAGCCAGCGGCAGACATCTCCACTGTCCGCCGAAAAGCCCGACTGGCTCCCGGAGTCAATTGGTCAGAGCGGTTGAGGAGTTATCGACCGGCCAGGTCCATGCCGTGCGGACGATGATGAGAAGAAGCACCACTTCAATAGGACTTCCTGCCAGGTAGTAGATCCATGTTTCACCGATGCAAGAAGCAGTGATGGTGAGGGCGTACACAAGGGCGACGACAATGGAGGCGACACGGTTGACCCGGGCTCGAAGCTAGCCGGACGCCTGTACATCTCGCTCAGCACTGTCAAATTTCACATCAGTAGCCTCATGGACAAGATCGGTGCCCGCAACCGCGTGGAGGTCGTCATCTGGGCATACGAAACCCACCTCGTGCATCCATGATCATCGATTCGGCTGGGAGCATTTTGCATCCGTACGGCCATTGACGGCCAGTGGTTGTCGCCTGCGACGGTCGACCAGACATGCTGCACTCACTATGAACCGAGGTGATATACGGCTCGGTGGGCACTGGTCACGGTGAGTCTGGTCGATGCCTTGCGCCGTGGCCACTGGTTGTGGCGTGTCCGGTCGTTCCGAGCGCCGCGGCTACTGGTTGCGGCGTCTCCGGTGAGTAACGCCAGTCCCCTCTGTCCGGTGGGAGAGGGAACCAGCCGCGCCCCGCGCCCCCTCGGGTCAACCGCGTCAGACGATCCGCATCGGTTCAGCAAAGTGGCAGGCCGAGCGATGAGCACTCACGCCGTCGGGGCGATCGGTGAGCTCCGGAACATCGACGGAGCACTTGGGCTCCGCTTTCCAGCAACGTGTGTGGAAGTGACAGCCTGGAGGCGGATTGGCCGGACTGGGAACATCACCTTGCAGGACAATCCGCTCCTTCTTTCCACGCTGCGTGGGGTCCGGAAGCGGAACGGCCGAAAGCAGGGCTTGCGTGTAGGGATGCGTCGGGCTCTCGTAGATTTGCTTCTCGTCGCCGATCTCGACGATTCGCCCCAGATACATGACCGCCACGCGATTGGAAATGTGGCGCACCACCGACAAGTCGTGGGCGATGAAAACGTAGGCCAGGCCCAGTTCCTTCTGAAGATCTTCCAGGAGGTTCACCACCTGTGCCTGCACTGACACGTCCAGCGCGGATACCGGCTCATCACAAATCAGCACCTTGGGATTCAGTGCAATGCCGCGGGCGATCCCGATGCGCTGCCGCTGACCGCCGGAGAACTGGTGCGGATATCGATTGATGTGCTCAGGGTTGAGACCCACGACGTCGAGTAATTCTTGGACGCGCGCGCGGCGGCCCTTCTTGCCGACGGCATCCGGATGAACCTCGAAGGGCTCCCCAACGATGTCGCCCACCGTCTTGCGAGGATTCAGGGACGTGTAGGGGTCCTGGAACACGATCTGGATGTCGCGACGCGCCCTGCGCATCGCAGCACCTTTGAGGGAGTACATGTCCTGGCCGTTGAACTCGAGTCGGCCAGCAGTCGGCTCCTCGAGCCGCATGAGCATGCGTCCGAGCGTCGACTTGCCACAGCCGGACTCCCCCACCACGCCGAGCGTCTCGCCTGCGTGCAGGTCGAAAGACACCCCATCGACGGCCCGCACATGGCCAACCGTGTGTTTGATGACCCCGGCCTTGATCGGGTAGTGCTTCTTCAGGTCGTGCGCCGAAAGGATGACGTCACCGGGCATCGCTCATCACCTCTTCGACGTTGAGGCAGGCATGCAACCTACCGGTGGGGAGCTCGACCAATGCGGGTGGTTCGCCCACGGAGCAGTGCGAGGTGGCGAACCGACAGCGCGGATGGAAGGCACACCCGGACGGGATCTTCAACAGGTTGGGAGGCAGTCCACCAATGGCGGAGAGCTTCTGACCCTTCTGGTCGATACGTGGAATGGAATCCAGTAGGCCACGCGTGTATCCGTGCGCGGGCACGGCGAACACTTCGTTGATCTCACCGGTCTCCACGATGCGGCCGGTGTACATGATGGCCACCTTGTCCGCGACGTCGGCGACAACTCCGAGGTCATGGGTGATGAGGATGAGTCCCATTTTGGACTCGTCCTGCAGCTCCTGCAACAACTGCATGATCTGCGCCTGGACCGTGACGTCCAGGGCCGTGGTGGGCTCATCGGCAATCAGCACCGTCGGGTCCAGCGCAATCGCCATGGCAATCATGATGCGCTGTCGCATGCCACCGGAGAACTGGTGCGGGTATGCATCCACCCGTTCCTTGGCACCCGGAATGTGGACCCGCTCCATCAGGCTGATTGCACGAGTCTTCGCGTCGGAGCGGTTCATCCCCCAGTGAATCCGCATCATCTCGGCGATCTGCCATCCGACGGGGAACACGGGGTTCAGCGAGCTCAGTGCGTCCTGGAAGATCATGGACACTTCCGGCCCGCGTACGGTGCGCCGCACCTTCTCCGGCAGCGTCAACAGATCGGTGTCGCAGTAGCGTATGGCGCCACCGGTGACGAAACCAGGCGGAGAATCGATGATTCCCATGATCGCCTGCGCGGTGACGGATTTGCCCGAACCCGACTCGCCAAGAATGGCAAGCGTTTCACCCTCATGCAGCTGGAAGGACACCCCATTGATGGCCTTCGCCACGCCTTGGGATGTGCGGAACTCAACTTGAAGGTCGTCGACATCCAACAGCAGACCATCGGCGCCGTGCTCCCAAGTGCGAGCGTATTTCGAGACCTGGCGATGATTCATGGGTGTTGTGGTGGTACTCAACGTGGGGTCCTCACCGGAGCTTCGGATCCATGGCATCGCGGACAACTTCACCCAGCATGATGAAGCCGAGCACCGCGAGCGACAGAAAAATGGACGGGAACAGCAACATGTGTGGCGCTGCAGCAATGTAGCCGAGGCCAGAGGCTTCCGAGATCGCGATACCCCACGAAATGGCCGGGGGCTGCAGACCGATGCCAAGGAACGACAGGGAGGCTTCCACCGTGATGAACACTCCCAGATCGATGGTGGCGACGACGATGACAGGCGCCACGGCGTTGGGCAACACATGGGACAAGACGATGCGGGCCGGGCTGGCACCGAGCGCACGTGCGGCCAGCACGTACTCGTTCGGTTTGACCTGCAGCACGCTGGAGCGCATGAGACGGAAGATGTTCGGCCAGAACAGGATCGCCATGGCGAACACGACCTTGCCCACGATCAGCGAGTACGGCGTGCCCGGCGGGGAACGGAAGGTGTACATGATGATGATGCCGCCGAGCAGCAGCGGGATGGCGAAGAACACATCGGCTATGCGGGAAAGGAGGGCGTCCACCCAGCCTCCGGCGAAGCCGGCGATGATTCCCAGCGCCCCTCCGATGACCACTGTTGCTGTGACCGTCAGGACGCCCACAAGGATGGAGGAGCGTGCGCCGTAGATGGTGCGCGAGTACACGTCGCAACCCTGAAGGTCGTAGCCGAACCACGCCTCGGAGCTGGGTGGTTGACGTGCGAGCTTCAACTGGCAGTACGCCGGGTCGGCGGACGTGAAGAGCTGTGGCACCAGTGCCATGAGGACGACGAGGACGATCAGGCCTGCGGAGATCCAGAACAGCGGACGGCCCCGCATGATGCGCCAGGCGTCGCTCCACAGCGACGCTCCGGCCTCTCCCGGATCATCGACGGTGGCGTTGACGCCGTCGACGTTCTTCTCATCGGGGGTGTTGGCGTGTGTATCAGTCATGTGTGATCCTCGGATCCAGGACGCCATAGAGGAGGTCGACGAGCAGGTTGACGAGCAGGTACACCAGCACCAGTACCAGTACGGCTCCCACCACTGATACGCCGTCGCGCTGATTGATGGAGCGCCAGATGAAGAACCCAACCCCATTGATGTTGAAGATGCGCTCGGTGATGATGGCCCCACCCATGAGGGAGCCGACGCTGGCGCCGATGTAGGTGACCACTGGTATGAGCGAGTTCCGGAGGGCATGGACGCCGACAGCTCGGCTCTGGGACATGCCCTTGGACTTGGCTGTGCGCACGTAGTCGGAGCGGAGGTTCTCCACGAGATTGGTACGCGTCAGTCGAGCGACATACGCCACCGACAAGGCACCCAGCACGAAGCCGGGCATCAGCAGTTGGAACCACGTGCCCTGGGTTGCGGTAACGGGGAAAACCTCCAGCTGAAGGCCGAACACCCATTGGGCGCCCGCACCCAGCACGAAGACGGGAACGGAAATGACCAGGAGCGTGCTGACAGTCACGAGGTTGTCGATGAACTTGCCCTTGCGAATCCCTGCAAGTACGCCAGCGGTGATGCCGACGATGATCACCACGAGGATGGCGATGAAGGTGAGCTTCAGCGTCGTGGGGTAGCGCAGCAGCAGCTCATCGACGACCCTGTTGCCGTAGAAGTTGGTCCCCAGGTCTCCCTGCAGAAGCTTACCCAGGTACAGGAAGTAGCGGACGAGCAGCGGCTCGTCGAGGTTGTATTCGGCGCGGAATGCCGCGATGTAGGCCGGCGAGCAGGGACGCTCACCACACCGGCCCTCCGCCGGATCGCCCGGCAGCACGAAAACCATCGTGAAGATGAGAAATGACGTGCCGATGATCACGGGGATCATCTGGAGCAGCCGTCTGATTATGTACTTGCCCAATGGAACTCACCTGTCCTTGGCTTGGCCCGAAGAGGCGGCCCGTCGGATCTCCGACGGGCCGCCTTGATCGGTATCGATCAAACGCTAGATCACTTGACGGTGATTGAGGTGAGATCCCACTGACTGAACGGGTTCATCTTCACGTTGTCGACCTTGTCGGAGTAACCGTACTGCGTTTCCTGATACCACAGCGGCATGGTCGGGAAGTCCTCGGCCAACTGCGCCTCAGCCGCCTGGTACTTCTCGTTCGCCAACTCAGGCGTCGTTGCGGCGTCACCTTCGGCCAGCAGCGTCATGAACTCCTCGCTGGCGTAGTCGGTGTCGTTGGAGGAGGCTCCCGTGGCGTAGATGGGCGTGAGGAAGTTCTCGATGGAGGGGTAGTCCATCTGCCATCCGCCGCGGAAGGCGCCATTGAGCTCGCGACCATGGATCTGCTCACGCAGGGTCTTGAAGTCCGGCGTGGCGTTGACCTGGCAGTCCATGTCCAGGTTGTTCTTCAACTGATTGCAGAATGCGTCGGCCCACAGCTTGTGTCCGCCGTCGGCATTGATCGAGAGCTGGAAGATGCCGTCGTAGCCACCCGCCTCGTCGTACATCGTCTTGGCTTCTTCAGGATTGAACTCGCAGGCATCGCCACACACGTTCTCCTTGTAGCCGTCAACGACCGGGGAGACCCAGCCGGAGGCGGGCTTACGGGCGTTGTTGAAGATCTGGCTGGTGATGAGTTCCTTGTCAACGGCCATGGAAATGGCCTTGCGCATGTTCACGTCCTCGAGCTGAGGGTCCGTGCCCGAGAACGACAGCACCTGGATGATGCCGGTCTCGGCAGTGTCGCTGCGGCCCTCCAGTGCGGTCTTCCAGGCGTCACCCACGAGCTGGTCCGGGGGAATCAGGTCTGTGAGGTCGAGGTTGTTGGCCACGACGTCGTTGTAGGCGGCGTTCGGATCGTTGTAGATGCGGAACGTCACCTTGTCCACATTCGGCTTGTTCTCACCTGCGTAGTCGGCGAACTTCTCCAAAATGATGTCAGTGGCGGTGTTCTCGACGACCTGGAAGGGTCCGGCGCCGATGGGCATCTTGCTGAACTCGTCCTTGTCCTCGGCTTCGAGGAACGCATCGGGCTGCGGGATGAAGGTGGAGTAGCCGAGACGGACCGGCAGGTTCGAGACGGCTTGTTCGGTCTTGATTGTGAACGTGTGGTCATCGACGACTTCGAGACCGCTCATCTCCTCAGAGGGAGGCGTTTCCGCGCACTCCTCGTCGGGGCACTGGAGATCGGCGTAGCCTTCGATCGGCTCGAAGAAGTACGCTCCCTGCTGACCGTTGGGACCGTAGGCGGCCCAGTTCCAGGCGTCGACGAAGTTTTTCGCCATGACCTCGGTGCCGTCGTGGAACATGTAGCCGGGCTTGAGCGTCACCGTGAACGTCTGGTTGTCCTCGGTCTCAATGGACTCGGCGATGTCCATCTCGGGCTCTGCGGTGTCCGTGTTGTAGTGGATCAGCTTCGCGGTGAAGGCATCGATGACGTTGCCGCCACAGACCTCCGTGGTGGTGGAACCGATGAGCGGGTTCTCAGGCGTGCAGCCGCGCACGCTGATCTCTCCGCCAGCAGCCGAGGTGGCATCGCCGGTCTCATCTGGGTCCGAGGTGTTGGCAGGGTCGCTGTCGCTACCGCAGGCGGTGACGGCCAGCAATGCAGCACCCGCTGCAACTGCCAGGAATTTGTGTGGGGCTCGCATGAGTCTCCTACTTACGTGTTCGCGGCCACGCGGAGCGCGGCACTCTGGATTAGGTCGTTTATACAGGCGATGGGCCTTGGATGCCACATCGCGGCGCGGTGGTTACCAACTCGTTACATTTGCGGCTGGCTACGCCACGCAGCAAGTCAGACACGCAAAGAAGGCGAGGCGTCCTCACTCAGCAATGCGCGCGGGAAGTGTGCTGGGCTTGAAATCCGGGCGTGTGGCCTCGTAGTCAGCAATGTCGTCGGCATGCAGGAGCGTCGAGGAGATGTCGTCGAGCCCTTGGAGCAGGCGTCCACGGGTGTGGTCATCGATGGTGAACGGGTACACAGCGTCCCCCACTGAGATGGTGCAGTCCTCCAGATTCGCGGTCAGCTCCTCCTCGGGACGCGTCTCGACGGCGTCCCACAGCTTCTCCAGCACATCCTCCTCCACCACGGCCACCAGAAGACCGGCCTTTCCCGCATTGGAGCGGAAGATGTCACCGAATCGCGACCCTATGACAACTTTGAACCCATAGTTCTGGAGGGCCCAGACCGCGTGCTCGCGCGACGAGCCCGTCCCGAAATCGGGACCGGGAATCAAAATGCTGCCGTGCTTCCATGGCTCGCGATTGAGAATGAACTGGGGATCGTTGCGCCAGGCGGAGAACAGGCCGTCCTCGAAACCGGTGCGGGTGATGCGTTTGAGGTAGACCGCGGGAATGATCTGATCCGTGTCCACATTGGACCGACGCAGCGGGACACCGATGCCGGTGTGTGTGATGAAGGGTTCCATGACTCAGGCTCCGATCAGGTCTGCAGGGGTACTCAGGTGGCCGGTGATGGCCGTCGCCGCAGCGACAGCCGGTGAGACGAGGTGGGTGAGGCCACCCTTGCCCTGCCTGCCCTCGAAGTTGCGGTTGGAGGTGGATGCAGCGCGTTCCCCTGGGGCCAGCTGGTCCGGGTTCATCCCCAGGCACATGGAACAGCCGGCTGCGCGCCATTCGGCACCCGCATCGAGGAACACCTTGTCCAATCCCTCTGTCTCCGCCTGCAGGCGCACGCGCGCCGACCCCGGCACAACCAGCATGCGCAGGGAGTCTGCGATGCGTTTGCCCTTGATGACGGATGCTGCCAACCGTAGGTCCTCGATGCGGCCATTGGTGCAGGAGCCCAGGAAGACGGTGTCGACGGCAATGTCACGCATCCTCATTCCCGGAGTCAGTTCCATGTACTCCAGGGAGCGGGCGGCGGTGGCACGCTCGACGTCGGAGGCGAAGTCCTCGGGAGCTGGCACCGTTCCGCCCAGCGGCACGCCTTGGGCCGGGTTGGTGCCCCAGGTGACAAACGGGGTCATGGAGGTGGCGTCGAGATCCACCTCAACATCAAAGTGGGCATCATCATCGCTGTGGAGTGTGCTCCAGTACTCGACCGCTGCGTCCCACTGTTCGCCCTGCGGCGCGTGGGGACGGCCTCGCAGGTAGTCGAAGGTCTTCTGATCCGGGGCCATCATGCCGGCTTTGGCTCCCCACTCGATGGACATGTTGCAGACCGTCATGCGTCCCTCCATTGAGAGGGCCTCGATGGTGGAGCCGCGATATTCGACGATGTACCCCTGTCCACCGCCGGTGCCCACCTGTGCGATCAGTGTCAACACCAAGTCCTTGGCGCTCACCCCGTCGGGAAGTTCTCCGTTGACGTTGACTGCCATCATCTTCGGCTTGCGTTGCGGCAGCGTCTGCGTCGCCAGTACATGCTCCACTTCGCTGGTGCCGATTCCGAAGGCGATGGCACCGAAGGCGCCATGGGTGGCGGTGTGGGAGTCACCACACACAATGGTCATGCCCGGCTGCGTGACGCCCAACTGGGGCCCGATGATGTGCACGATCCCCTGGTCCAGATCTCCCAGGGAGTGGATGCGGACGCCGAAATCGGCCGCGTTCTTGCGGAGCGTGTCCACCTGGATGCGCGACACGGGATCGGCGATGGGCCGGTCGATGTTCAGCGTGGGGGTGTTGTGGTCCTCGGTGGCCAACGTGAGGTCCGGGCGACGTACGGGACGCCCATTCATCCGCAGCCCCTCGAACGCCTGGGGGCTGGTGACCTCATGCACCAGATGCAGATCGATGTAGAGCAGGTCGGGTTCGTCTGCGGCGGAACGCACAACGTGCGCATCCCAGACCTTCTCCGCCAGGGTCTTGCCCATGTGATTTCACTCCTCGGTAGCGTGAGCTTGCACGCTATCCCCGAGGTGGACGTCACACCATTGCGTGTCCAGTATGCGAGATGATAATCTCGCCATATGGACGAAACCAGTGGTGTCGGAGTACTCGACAAGGCGGCCGCCGTGCTGTCTGCACTCGAACAGCATCCCCTGACCCTTGCGGGGCTCGTAACGGCGACGGGGCTCGCCCGGCCAACAGCCCATCGGCTCGCGGTAGCGCTGGAGCATCATCGCTTCGTGGGTCGGGACCTGCAGGGACGCTTCGTATTGGGCCCCCGCCTCCTGGAACTCGCCGACTCCGCGAGTGAGGACCCACTGATCGCGACGGCCGCACCCATCCTGACACGGCTCAGGGACATCACCGGAGAATCGGCACAACTGTTTCGTCGTCAGGGCGACGTGCGGGTCTGCTCCGCGGCAGTGGAGCGTCCGTCCGGCTTGCGGGACACGGTGCCACTGGGTGCCCAGCTGCCCATGTCTGCTGGCTCAGCGGCACAGGTCCTGATGGCTTGGGAGGAACCGGACAGGCTACCGAAGCTCCTCCAAACCGCTGCCTTCACGGCCACCGGGCTGCAGACCGTTCGCCGTCGTGGCTGGGCACAATCCGTGGGTGAGCGCGAACCGGGCGTGGCTTCCGTCTCAGCACCGGTACTGGGACCCTCAGGTCGCATCCTGGCCGCGGTATCGGTCTCCGGCCCCATCGAGCGGCTGACCCGTCAGCCCGGCCGGCTCCATGCGCCAGCCGTGATGGCTGCAGCCGAGCGCCTCAGTGACGTCCTGCGTCGCTCTGGCGACCCTGCCTGACTGTGACGCTGCCCACCGGACCTCAGTGGTGGGCAACGATGCGGGATTCTTCCATTGCCTCGTTGATCTCCTCAGCGGTGGGCGACGTGGCCGGCCCGCGCCGCGTGACGGCGATCGCAGCTGCGTAAGTGGCGCGCTCCGCGGCCTCGATGAGTGAAGTACCCGAAGCCAGCTGCGCACACATCACACCACAGTGCGCGTCGCCGGCCCCGTTCGTATCGACGGCGTCGACGGCCGGCGCCCTGACGGCTACGGTGCGGCTGCCGTCGGCCACGACCGCACCCTCGGCGCCACAGCGCAGTACGACGGCGCGGCCTGTCCAGCCGGCGAGGTCTCGCGCGGTCTGCTCTCTCTCCGGGGGCGTCCCTCGTGTGTTGTCGTTGAAGCGTAATCGCGTCGCCAGAATTCGCGCCTCCCGCTCGTTCAGACTCCACACATCGATCCGAGCGCTCACCGCATCGAGTGCCTCCTCCTCGAACTCGGCCAGTAGCGGACCGGGGTCGAAGACCACCACGCCCTCAGCGGGGATGCCTCGCAACCATGCGAGCAGCACATCGCGGTGCTCGCTGGGCAGGAGAGAGTATCCGGAGACGTAGATGACGTCGCCCCCCTGTGGATCTGCCGCGGCGAAGACATCGGGGCTCGATGTGAACTCTGCACCTTTCGTGGAGACGAAGGTGCGCTCGGCGTCATCGTCGATGAGAGCGACGCAGAAACCGGTGTCCTGCCGTGCATCTACCGGGGCCAGCGCGTTGATGGCCTCCCGTCGCAGGGCGTCTCGTGCGATGTTGCCGAATGGGCCGGCACCGTGACCGCCCAGGTACAGGACCTCGGCACCGTCGCGTGCAGCTGCGGCCATCACGTTGAACCCGCCACCGGCAACGAGTTCGAAGGAGCGGGCGTACATGTCACCGCCCACTTCCGGGACTGCCGGTACATCCAGCACCATGTCCACGATGACTTGTCCCGCGTGCAGGACCCTCCCATGCGTCATGTCGGATCCCCTGAACGCTTTCGCAGCGTGAGCAAAGCCTCAACTCGTGCATCCAGGTGGAGGTCATTGACATGCCCGACGTGTTCTCGGACCGATGCGGGGAACGCATCCCCGCCGAGGGTGGCGCCCAAGATAGCTCCCGCGATCGCACCAATGGTGTCGGTGTCCCCGCCGATGGATGCGGCCACACAGAGCCCCTCGAACGGCCGCTCGCGGTACCGGTCGGCGATGAGCAGTGCGCTGACGACCGATTCCTGGGACTGCACGGATGTGCCGACAACCTCGTCGAGGTAGGTGGTGAATTCGTCATCCGTTCGCTCCCCCGCCTGCTCTCTCAGCGCCATGAACCGCTGAGCGATCGAGGCACCCGCCTCCCAGTGACCGCGGGACGCTCCACGTGCTGCAGCTTCCACGCCAGCCGCCAGCGCCGTGGACATGTCTGCGCCATCAACGCCGGCACTGACGGCGGCCGCGACCGCTGCAGCCGACGACAGCCCCAGATTGGTGTTGTGGGTGACCCGGCTGGTCATGACCACCGCATCGAGCAGTGCCGGACCGTTGGGGAAGGCGATACCAACAGGGGCGATACGCATGGCTGCCCCGTTCGTCGTCCCCGCCCGGCCTGCCTCCTCCGCGCTCACGCTGGAATCCAAGGCGGCCAGGGCAGCCCGGGTGGAGGGTCCCAACAGATCCAGCGATCCCTTGGCGATCATTGACGCTTCCCATGCGCGCAGGGCGGCGGCGAACTCGGCAGCGTCGATGGTCCCGGAGCCTGCAATGAGCAGGTCCGCCACCATCAGGGCCTGTTCGGTGTCATCGGTGATCGACCCCGCAGCCATTCCCGGGGCGACCGGCTGATCTGCGGGCGCGTCCCGTAACCCTTCGAGGCGGCCGAACCGTCGTGCGATCTCTCCACGGGAGAAGGACTGCGTCGGCATGCCGAGGGCATCACCGATCGCGAGGCCGAGCAGGGCCCCGACTCCCCGTTGGTGGGGGCTGGCGGAAGCCCTGATCGTGGTTCCCGAGTGGTTCATCACGAGCTGAGGCGCGCCAGGCCTTCCTCCTGCCGATGGATGCGGGCGCGGCGCACGACGAAGGTGATGATGAAGGAGAAGAAGAGGGAGACGAGCACTCCAACGTTCGCGGCGGCCCAGGCGCTGTCCCGGCCACCGACGAGGCCCAGCAGGTAGCCCTGCCAGTTGTTCCACTGCGCCTCCTGGACGAACTGGTTGGCCACCAGACCCCACCCGAGTATGGACGCGACGATCATCGTGATGATCGAGACCCAGTCGAAGCGGCCGTACCGGCCCGCGGAGTCGAACAGGGCCGCCTCGTCGTAGACGCTGCGTCGGGTGATGATGTCGGCAATCAGGATCCCGGCCCAGGACGCCATGGGTACGCCGAGCGTGAGCAGGAAGCTCTGGAACGGACCGATGAAGCTGGTGGCGAAGAACACCACCCAGATCGTGCCAGCGGTGAGGATGAGCCCGTCCACGGCGGCCGCGGCAGGACGCGGGATGCGGACACCCAGGCTCAGCAACGTCAATCCGGAAGAGTAGATGCCAAGTATTGCCCCAGACACTTGCGTGAGCACCGCAACGATCCACACGGGGATCAGCGCCCACAGAGGCAGGATGGTGATCAGGGCACCGATGGGGTCGTTGCCGATGGCCTCGGCGAGCGCCGGATCGGATTCGGCCAGGAGCAGTCCGAACACGACGAGGACGACGGGGGCCACGGAGGCGCCAAAAGTGTTCCACAGCACGATCGTGCCATCAGGTGTGGAACGCTTCTGATAGCGCGACCAGTCGGCGGCAATGTTGATCCAGCCGAGGCCGAACCCCGTGAGGACCAGAACGAGCGCGCCGAGCATTTGCTGCGCTGAACCAGCTGGTGTTGACCCGATCTGGTCCCACTGAATCCGCGGGACGGTGAGCACCATGAAGCCAATCGTCATGATCCCCGTGGCCCATGTGAGCACTGATTGCAGTTTTATGATGGTGTGGTAGCCGAGCACGGAGGCGATCACGATGAGGGCTGAGATGAAGAGCGTCGCAACCAGGGTGACGGTTGTGCCCGTACCCCAGCCGAGCGCGCGAAACACCGTCGAGGTGGCGAGCACTGCGGTGATCGCCAGAACTGTCTCCCAGCCAATGGAGGTGAGCCAGGAGATGACGCCGGGGAGCTTCTGGCCCTGCACGCCGAACGCGGCTCGGGAAAGGATCATCGTGGGGGTACTGCCACGCTTGCCGGCAATGGCGATCAGCCCGCACAGGGCAAAGCTGATGACGATGCCAATGACACCGACGATGGTGGCTTGCCACAGCGAGATACCGAAGCCCAACAGGTAGCTGCCATAGCTCATGCCGAAGACGGAGACGTTGGCTGCGAACCAGGGCCAGAACAGGTCGCTCGGTTTCGCGGTGCGTTCTGACTCACTGATGATTTCGATTCCCGCGGTCTCAACCAGAGATCGGGCAACGGTTGCCTGTTCGGCTGTGGGGGCGGAGCCACCTGCCGGTGTTGCGTCAGTGGCTTGGTTCGTTGGCCCCGTGGGCCCCGTGGGAGTGGACGGCATTGCGGCTTCCTTCAGCGTCGATGTATATCACTGTGGTGATTGTGCAGCAACCAGTGTGGACCCAATGAGCCCTGTCCCAGCAGCATTGCGTGAAACCACCTCGGAAAGCGAGACCTGGGGAACCACTGATTCTCTCAGTAGTGCAGTGCGACGTCTCGCCGGAGGAGTTGGGTGTTGCGACTGATGTCGCTCCGACCATTCGAACAGAAAGCCCAGCGGGATCATGTCCTGGAGAAAGCGGGCTCGAGTGGGTTCGGTCAGCTTCACCGTCGTGGCTTCGTCGCCGAAGTGGTGGGCGATCCCACCGTCATGGCCGGCGGAACCACTGGGCGATCGCCTTCCACCAGGAGCCGCTTGGTGTGGGCTGCTGGTTCTTGAGCGGTTGTTCCGTCGGGCCCGCGTTGTTCACGGAGAAGGCCTCGCTAGCAGTTTCTCCGGGCGCTGGGTGGAGATCTGTCGCCGCTGCCGGGGGCGGGTTGTGGACGAATTCGGCAGAGGCGGGCACATCAACGGACAGGGGCAAGCTGTGGTGCTCTGCGGGCGCCTCAGCCTCCGGCTGGTTTTCCGACGGGGTCGGCGGCTCTGCCTGATCCGCGGGCGCCGAAACGTTGCCGGTGGTCGGCAACACAGCACGTCGCCGTTCCTTCTGCGCCGCGTCGGCGCGGGCTAGGTCGTCACGCAGCGCCCAGACCCACGCCCGTGACTTACGTCCCTTGCTCTTCGTCAGGACGACGGCCTGGGCCAGCACCCGCTCGTCGCTGATGATCTGGGCGATGACCGTCGCCAGGGAGAGCTGTGTGCGGATCAGTGCTCCGCGGTCAGTGTCGAACACCACGATCGACCCGCTCGCGTAGAGGCGGGCGGTCCGCTCCTGAGAGGAGTCTTCCCACGGGCTCTGCACCTCACGGCGGCCGTCCTTGTTCTTCACGGCAACGTAGATACCGCCGTGCTCGAAGACTTCCCTGTTGAACGCTTTGAGCGCGCTGGTCCGCGGTGCGTCAGGCGGCTGCCATGGGAACATCCAGACCGTGCGTGCTGCCCCTGCTGAGGAGCGCTGAGCCGTTCGCCGAGAAAAATCGTCGTCCCATCGCTGGTATTCGAGGACGAGGTTGTGCTCCGGCAGGAAGACGTCCGCGCGCGTCAGCGAATGCTCGACCACGGCCTTGGCACCCAGGCGCTGGGCAATTTTGAACAGCCGACCCTTCATCCACAGGTGTTCGTCGCCTTCCGGCCCGCCGCCCTTCGCGAGCTTGGACGGATCCTGCTCGTCTTCGCCTCGCTTCACTCGCATCTCGACCAGGTTGTGGGAGCAGCCTCCGGAACGGGCCGCGAGGAAGCGCAACCCGCTCCGGCTCATCCGTTTGGCCGTGAGCAGGGTGTCACATGACTCGACGAGGCACTTCACCTGGATGGCGGGGTTCTTGTAGATCAACTCCCAATCGGCTTGGTCATTGACGCAGGCCTGAACCGGGCCATCAACGCCGGGCGGATCCAGCACGAGCCCGCGGATCTTCACGCGCTGTGTCCGGTGTGTGGCATGCCGCGCTCGCTTATCTGCGTCAGTGATAGTGGAGTCATCGACGAGGGGCGGTTTCTTTCCGGGCTTCGCGCTGGGTAGCTTCCGGCCTGACGAGTAGTGAGCCATATCTGCTGTATATCGGTCCCCTCCGACGTTGTACGCAATCTCGCATCTGCGAGTCGGCTGAAACTGAAGGACAAGGACATTGACCGGTAGTAGTGTCACCGCATGGACGCAGGCGCTGTTGCCCGGACCGTGATTGCACGACACGGGGACACCTATGCCGAAGAAGCCGGTATCACACTCCGTGACAAGCCATCCCCCCTCTTCCAACTGCTCGTGCTCACGCTTCTGCTATCGGCCCGGATCTCCGCTGACATCGCGACCGCAGCCGCTCGGGAGTTGTGGGATGCCGGTTATCGCACGCCAGAGAAGATGAAGGACGCCTCCTGGCAGGACCGAGTCGACGCACTGGGCCGCGGGCACTATCGCCGCTATGACGAGTCGACGGCAACCATGCTCGGCGAACTCGCCGAGGCGGTGCTTGATGAGTATGGCGGCGACCTGCGCCGGATGCGGGAGGATTGCGACGATGTTGCCGCACTGGAGAAGACACTGCAGCGCTTCAAGGGCATCGGCCCCACTGGCGCGGCGATCTTCTGCCGCGAGGTCCAGGGCATCTGGCAGGAGGTTGCGCCCTACGTCGACAACCGGGCTGCCAAAGGCGCTGCGGCGTTGGGACTACCGCGCGACGGCAACAAACTGGCCGCACTGGTGGACGCAGACGGCCTCCCCCGGCTGGTTGCCGGCTGCGTACGCGCCGCCCAGGACTCTGACGTCGTCGATGACGTGCGGGACACACGTTGAGCGCATTGACTGTCAGCGTTAACGGCTCTTCGTGGTTTGTGGTGAATGGTCGGTCCGGAAGGTCTGGGATGTTCACGCTGCACTCCGGGCGGCGCTGTTGAGAATGATACGCGTTGCCTAGTTGCCGCTGTTGCGGAGTCCTCGGCAGCTGCGTTTGATGTTTTGGATGCCGGTGTTGGCGGCTTCCACTTTGGCGAGACTCAAGCCCGTGAGGTAAGGCTGTCGGCACCCGCGCAGCAACAGTATTTGATGGGCCAGGCAATGTCGGTTTTGAAGTCTTACTGGTCAGGCGTCCGGTTGCGGAAGATGCTGACGGTGGTGCTGCAGGCAGCGACGAAGGCGATTGCCGCGAGCCAGCGTACGTTGTCCAATTCCCAGCCATGCTGGAGTCCCTCGAAGGCGAAGTATCCAAGGATCATGACCGCGAGTACCCATAGAGTTCGACGCCACCGCCGCCGTATGCGCCTGCCTGCTGTGGAACGTGGCAGACGGGAGGCGTAGTGGCTGGGTGGGCCGAATTCCTCCACCAGGCGGGTGTCCTGCATCGCGGCGTGCTGACGGGCCTCAGCAATGGTTGAACGAATCTCCGTCTCGGGCGACTCGATACGTAGGCGAAGGATGCCAGCCAGCTGGGCGGCCCACTGTTCATCTGAAACATCCATGCTCGTGACGGAGTGGGTGTCCTGGGTGGAAGTACCGTCGTCGTGCTCCTGTGGGGCTGCGGCTTGTGCTCGGGTACGGATCTCGTCACTGTCGGCAAGTAACCGGGAGATAGCGGTGGTGCCGAGTGCGTGGATGGCGACCAGCCCGGTGTACCACCAGAGCGAACCGTCGTACAGCGGGTGGTCGTTGCCGAGGATGAAAGTCGCTGTGGTGATGGATACGCCGATGACGACCACGATGAGTGCGCCGGCGATTGACCATATGCGGCGGGTGTGCATCAGCAAGGTCTCGAAGGTCGTGATGGCCACCACAGCGGTGGTGCCCATCAGCGCAGGCGTCACCACCTTTCCTAGGGTGTAAGTGGTGCTCCAGTTACCGGCGACGATCTCGAGGATCAGGAACAGCACGGTGATCAACGTTGCCGTCCCCGCAGCCACTACGGGGACGTCCCTCCACCTCGTATCGGGTTCCAGCGGCTGGATGGGTGCACCATCGGCGCGCCACTGCTTGAGCTGTATCTCAACGTAGTCGAGAGCTCCTCCAAAGAGTTGTTCCGGGCCTTCACCGGATTCGTGCACCAGTTCCAAGACCTGCGTCAGCTCATTGGTGATGAGATCGTGGCTGACACCGCCCAAGAGCCAGCGCCCCATGACATGTTCGGCCCACTCCCGATCCGCTGGCTGCTGGCGGGCTTCCTCGAAGAGGATGGGCAGCATTTTCAGGCTCACACGGTTGTTGGTCGCCATGATTCAGATTCCCTTCGTGACATCGAGGGCCCGCGTCAGGGCCTTCCACTGCATGAGCGCTTGACTGAGGTATTGACGGCCGCTGTCGGTGAGGGTGTAGTACTTGCGGCCCGGACCCGAGTCTCCTTGCTGCCAGGTCGTCTCGACGTACCCCACGTTTTCAAGCCGACTCAGGGCCGGGTACAACGAACCCCCCTTGAGCCGGCCGAAGCCTCGTCCCTCCAGTTGCTGGGCGATCCCATATCCGTGCAGTGGCGCCTCAAGAACACAGCCCAGCACAGCGAGGTCGAGGCTGGCCCGGATCCACGGAAGGGGCCACATGGGTTCGCTCATGGAGCTAAGTATGCGTCGTATCTACATACCGAGTCAAACTAATTCTTCGCGGTTCGTGGTGAACGGCCGGTCCTGAATGTCCTGGGGGTCACGCTGCGTTCCGGGCGGCGCTGGTGAGGAGGATGCGCGTTGTGTAGTTGGCGCTGTTGCGAAACCCGCGGCCGCTGCGTTTGATGTTCTTAATTCCGGTGTTCGCGGCCTCCACCTTGGCGGTGGTGGCGCCGGTGACGATGAGGACTTCGATGGCGTCCCACCACGCCACGACGGTGTCGTAGAGCTTGGTGGTCTCGGGCATGTCGGCGATCTGGGTGTAGTGGCCCATCCGCATCCGGTGATCCCACGCTTGGGTCAGCGTGTCGGAGTTCAAGAGCCGGCGGAGTTGTTCCTTGATGCCCCAGACGGCGCCGAGTTCGTCGGTTGGATCGTCGCGTCGGAACATCTCATCGAGCCGCTCCCAACCCCTTCGGGTAAGGCTGTCGGCGCCTCGAAGCAGTAGCGATCGGTGGGCCCAGACGGTGTCGGTTTGGCGGCCACGACGACCGTGATGTTGCCTCAAGAGGCGTTGCCGCACGGCTGTGACGGTGTCGTTGCCGAGCTTGACCATATGGAATTTGTCGACTGATACCGCCGCCCGGGGTAGCCACTGACGCAGCGCTTTGCGGAAGGGGGCTGAGGGGTCGATCGCGACCACCTCGACGCGTTCCCGCCATGCTGCCGTGCGTTGCGCCAGCCAGGTGCCGACGGCGGCGGAGTCGCGGCCGTCAACCACGCCGAGGACTTGGCTGGTATCGAGATCAACCAGGGTGCTCATCCACGGTTCAAACCGTCGCCACCCACCGGCGGGGTTGCGGAACCAACGCACTGAGCGGTAGCGGTGCTCATCAATACCCAACCGGATGGTGGAGATGTCGTCGACACCGGGCAGCACAACCGCTGCCCTAGTCAGAGCGGTTTGAACCAGCCACCACGACACATGGTGGGCGCGGGCGACCTCACTGACCGCCCGGCCAGAACCAATCACCGTAGCCACCACCTGCTCCTTCAACCTCGTGGTGGAGCGGGCGAAACGCGGCACCTGCTCTGTTGACTCGGCGAAAGTTGCCCGGCTACACAACTCCTCGGCGCAGAACCAGCGTCGTTTCACCCAGAACACCTTCACGGCCCCGGCCACCGGAACATCCCGGATGCGCTGCAGGCGTCGGGAATGGACCTTGGTGGCGATCACCCCACAGGCGGGGCAGGCCGGGTCGTCGACGGATTCCACCGTAACCCGGCGACCAACGTCGTCGGGCAGGTCGACGGCGTTGATGACACGGTAATTGGGCAGGTTGAAGATCGTGCTCGCAGCATCACGCTGCAAGCCCGTAGGCTGACACATACGGCTCGTGGTCCTCTCGAGGGGATGTCTTGACAACACCCATCACAGCAGGACCACGAGCCCCTACACGTCAACGACGCGCGTGCCCCGCTTCACTACGAACCACCAAGAGCCGCGTTAACCGTTCAGTAAAGGTCGGTCTGGGGGCCGCAACCAAACGGTTAAGGCGAACAGTCCTCCACGACGACATCACTGCAGCAGGCCCGGAACACAACAGAACACCCCACGACCGTGACGGTCGCGGGGTGTTCATTCCTGGTAGCCCCGACGGGATTCGAACCCGCGCTACCGCCTTGAGAGGGCGGCGTGCTAGGCCGCTACACAACGGGGCCAGGCGAAGAGAAATGGTCGCACACCGCAGAGGTGTTGTCGCATTTCGCAGGGGTACTAGGACTCGAACCTAGACTAACTGAACCAGAATCAGTCGGGCTGCCAATTACCCTATACCCCTAGGCGCCCGACTCTGCCGGACACGAGATGAGACTCTACATGACTCGCGAGACCCGGCACAAATTGAAATGACCAACGGCTCCACGCGTGATTGGTCACCTCAGATGGGCTGGTGGCGTGGTCGTGGCGAGGTTGAATCTGCTTCCCAGCCACACCGCCACGAGGGCAAACAAGGCAAAGCCAGCGATATCAAAAGCAGCCTTGGACCAGGTGATCTCGGAGATGGCTTTGGTGGCTGCCACCCCGCCCGTGAACAGCGCATAGCCGAAGGCAAAGAGGTTGTTCACGATGTGTGCCGCGATCCCGGCCTCCAGTCCGCCCGTGCGCAGCACCAACCAACCCGCCACCAGTCCGAAGGCGAACCGATGTACGAAGAGCGCGGGATTCTGGGTTCCGTGAAACAGCGCGAACAGCAGTGCAGTGCCCACGATCCCGAGCCAGGCCCTCCCCGTCGCAGATCCAATGGCCTGCAGCAGGTAGCCCCGAAAGAAGACCTCTTCGGCAATGGCCTGCAGGGGTGAGGTCACGACAAGGACTACGAGGAATGCTGGCCATCCCGGCTGGGCTGGACCGAAGTTCGGCATGCCCAGCACGAACGAAGCCCACAGCGCTGCGTTCAACACCACGACGGCAACGCCGAGACACACCACCAGATAGCGCGTCCGCCAGCCCGGTTGGACCGATACGAGCCACTGGCTCTCGCGGCCGTGCATGAAACGGAAGACCAGCCAGGCCACCAGCAGCAGACTGGCCAGAGCGAGATGTGTTGCCGCCAGCCCTTCAGGAATTTCGTAGGCGCTCGCAGCAGCCGCGTAAGCCTCGAACGACTGCCCACCCCCGAGGGACCACCATCCCAGTGCCATCAACCCTTGGGCGAGCAGCGGCACCACCAGCACGAAAGCGGACACAGCAATTGCTGCGCCGAACAGGAGACGGAACGGTTCCTGCCCGGGACCCCGCAGCGACACCGGATAGGTCAGCCCTCCCGGGGGCTGGGACCGGAAACGGTCCGGAGGCTTCACGCGGAGGCAACCGGGTTGTTCAGGGTTCCAAGGCCTTCGATATCGATCTCGACGACGTCGCCGTCGACCATGTCACCGACACCCTTCGGTGTACCCGTCAGGATGACGTCGCCCGGCAGGAGCGTGGTGAATGAGGAGACGAAACTGACGAGTTCGGCGACACCCCGCACCATCTCGGAGGTGTTGCCATCCTGGCGTGTTTCCCCGTTGAGGCGTGTCTCGATTCTCAGCTTCGAGGCCTCCTCGATCGAGAGGTGGGTGTTGATCCAAGGCCCCAGCGGGCAGAAGGTGTCGGAGCCCTTGGCCCGCGACCACTGGTCGTCGGAATTCTGCCATCCACGCTGCGTGACGTCATTGGCGATGGTGTAGCCGAAGATCACGTCGGGGACACGCTCCAGGGGTACTTCCTTGCAGATGCGGCCAATGACGATGGCCAACTCGCCCTCGTAGCTCACGGTGTCACACCCGGTGGGCACGACGATGGGATCAGTCGGACCCACGATGCTCGTGTTGGGCTTGAGGAAGATCAGCGGCGCATTGACTGGGACCTGCGTGCCCATCTCGGCTGCGTGCTCCGCGAAATTGCGTCCCACCGCCACAATTTTGCTGCGGGGGATGACGGGCGCCAGCAGCCGCACCTCCTCCAGATGATGGCGCTCACCGGTGTAGTTGACAGCTGTCCCGGCGAGGGGATCGTTGTTGAGGACGGCGATCGTGTCAGGGTTCTCTCCCCCGTCGACGGCCAGTTCGATGATGCCGTAGGCCGGATCTTTACCGGCGGCGGCGAAACGAGCAATACGCATATGGAACAGCCTACCGGTGGAAAACGGCCCAGTTTCAAAGTCGCTTCGCCCCGCCGCGGATGGGAAAATGAGCATTCACCGGTGGTCGAGTAGGCCGCCTGCGGCCGTGTCGAGACCGTCGTTCGTGCGAACGTGGTCTCGACACGCAGCAGACTCGTTCCTCGTCGGCTGCTACTCGACCACTGAGTATTCGAAGGTGTGAAGGCCACCTGGTATTGCCGTCGGGAGCCAGCGGTATTGCCGTCGGGTGCCGGGGGTGACGCTGGTGGGGGCCACTGGCCCCCACCAGCTGCTTGTCCTACTGGTTCAT